>DASQLN010000001.1:0-32372 GCA_035629975.1 Allosphingosinicella sp.
GCGCCACGAGCCGGTCGATGGACGTCTCGGCAAGGTGCAGTAGCGGCGGATGTTCCCGACCCGGGCGATCCAGGCGGCCCAGGTCACCGCGCAGAACCGGGTGATCGGGCGGTTGCTGGTGCCTGGGCCTCCACTCACGCAAGCGCCGCGGATTGTGCGGCTGCTCAACCGGTTCCCGCTGCTGCGCCGAATCCCCGGCCGCTTCATCGGCCTCGGCATTCGCCGCGAGCGGGTTAGGTCGCCTGAGGCTCCGTCTCCGGCGCGAGCTCCATAGCCGCTTCGAGATTCTCGCGGATCGCCTCGAAGAACTGCTCGGTGGTCATCCACGCCTGGTCAGGGCCGACCAGGATGGCGAGGTCCTTGGTCATCTTGCCGCTTTCGACCGTCTCGACGCAGACACGCTCAAGGGTTTCGGCGAACCGCGTTACTTCGGGCGTGTCGTCAAACTTGCCGCGATATTTTAGACCGCCGGTCCAAGCGAAGATCGACGCGATCGGGTTGGTCGAGGTCGCCTTGCCCTGCTGGTGCATGCGGTAATGGCGGGTGACGGTGCCGTGCGCGGCCTCGGCCTCCACGGTCTTGCCGTCGGGCGTCATCAGGATCGAGGTCATCAACCCCAGCGAGCCGAAGCCCTGGGCGACCTGGTCGGACTGGACGTCGCCGTCATAATTCTTGCAGGCCCAGACGAACTTGCCGCTCCATTTGAGCGCGCTCGCCACCATGTCGTCGATCAGGCGATGCTCGTAGACGATGCCCGCGGCCTTGAACCGCTCCTCGAACTCGGCCTCGTAAATCTCCTGGAAGATGTCCTTGAAGCGGCCGTCATAGGCCTTGAGGATGGTGTTCTTGGTCGAGAGGTAGACAGGCCAGCCGCGGCCCAGCCCGAAATTGAGCGAGGCATAAGCGAAATCGCGGATCGAAGCGTCGAGATTGTACATGCCCATGGCGACGCCGGCGGCGGGATAATCGAACACTTCATGCTCGATCACCTGGCCGTCCGCGCCCTGCCATTTCATGGTCAGCTTGCCGGGGCCGGGGACGAGGAAATCGGTCGCCTTATACTGGTCGGCGAAGGCGTGGCGGCCGACGACGATCGGGTCGGTCCAGCCCGGGATCAGCCTGGGCACGTTCTCGATCACGATCGGCTCGCGGAAGATGGTGCCGCCCAATATGTTGCGGATCGTCCCGTTCGGCGATTTCCACATCTTCTTGAGGCCGAACTCCTTCACCCGCGCCTCGTCCGGCGTGATCGTCGCGCATTTGACGCCGACGCCATGCTCTTTGATCGCGTTGGCCGCGTCGACGGTGATCTTGTCGTCGGTCTCGTCGCGCTTCTCGACCGAGAGGTCGTAATAGAGGAGATCGACGTCCAAATAGGGCAGGATCAGCCGTTCGCGGATCCACTGCCAGATGATCCGGGTCATCTCGTCGCCGTCCAGCTCGACGACGGGGTTCTTCACCTTGATCTTCGCCATGAAGCGCTGCGCTTTCTGTCCTGAGTTTTGCGGTTGCGGGCCGTCCTAAGCGGTGGCGGCACGCTGTCAACCGCTGGCCTTCCGGTTGTTTCGCTCCGCCGCACCGCCTAAAGGGCTGCGGATGCCTTCCCTCGAAAAACCGGACCTGGTCACCACCAACGTCCAGTGGCGCTGGCCCTCCGTCCATCCCGAAGGGCGCAAGTTCGTCGTCGTCGCGCTCGCCGTGGCTGCCCTGTTCTGGTGGGTGCTGGACTGGGACTGGCTCGGCTATGCGGCCTTTGCCTTGAGCTTCGGCATCGCCGCCTTCTTCCGCGATCCGGTGCGGACCACCCCGGTGGGGGAGGGGCTGATCGTCGCGCCCGCCGACGGCCTCGTCACCATGATCACCAACGTGCCGCCGCCGCGCGAGCTGTGGGGGGAAGGCGGCCTCGCCGAGGAGCCGGTGGTCCGCGTCTCGATCTTCATGAGCGTGTTCGACGTGCACATCAATCGCACGCCGATCACCGGCACGATCCTCAAGGTCTGCTACATCGCCGGCAAGTTCCTCAACGCCGATCTCGACAAAGCGAGCGAGGACAATGAGCGCCAGCACATATTGGTCGAGGGCGAGGATGGAACGCTCCTCGCCTTCACCCAGATCGCCGGGCTGGTCGCGCGGCGGATCGTGCCCTGGATCAAGGCGGGCGACCGCGTCGTCGCCGGGCAGCGCATCGGCCTGATCCGCTTCGGCAGCCGGGTCGACGTCTACCTGCCCGCCGGGACCTCGTCGCAGGTTCTGCTCGGCCAGCGCACCATCGCCGGCGAGACCATCGTCGGGCGGATCGGCGTTTCCGAGCTGATCGAAGGCATCGCCCAATGAGGGAGGAAAGGCGGCGCGAGCCGCGGCGCGGCATCCCGCTGCGCGCGGTTGCGCCCAACGCGGTCACCGCGCTGGCGCTCTGCTCCGGCCTCTCCGGCATCCGCTTCGCCATAGCCGGCGAGTGGGGCGCCGCGCTCGCCTGCATCGGCGTCGCCGCCGTGCTCGACGGGCTCGACGGGCGCATTGCCCGGCTGCTGCGCGCGCAGACCAGGTTCGGCGCCGAACTCGACTCGCTCTCCGACGTGATCGCCTTCGGCGTCTCGCCGGCGGTGATCCTCCATTTGTGGGTGCTCAAGGAGTGGCCGCGCCTGGGTTGGGTGTTCGCTCTTGCCTTCGCGGTCTGCATGGCGCTGCGGCTCGCCCGCTTCAACGCTCACATCGACGCCGAGGAGCAGCCCCACAAATCGGCAGGCTTCCTGACCGGCGTGCCCGCGCCGGCCGGGGCCGGGCTGATGCTGCTGCCGATCCTGCTCTGGCTGGCCAGCGACCGGCAATGGGAATGGTTGCGCGACTATCGCCTGGCCGCGCCCTGGGCGGCCTTTTGCGCTTTCCTGCTGATTTCGAGCGTCGCTACCTGGTCACTGGGCTCGCTGCGGCTCAGGCGCAGCGTCAGGCTGGAAGCGATCGCGCTGGTCGCCCTCATCGGCGGGGCGCTGTTCACCGCGCCCTGGGAGACGCTCAGCGTGATCGTGCTTGTCTACCTTGCGTTGATCCCGCTGAGCATGACGAGCTACGCGCGGGTCAAACGGCAGCGGCGCCACGCTGCCGCGGCGGCACCATCCGCTCCGGGCGCGACCGGCGAGGTTGAGCCGGAACGCCCCGCAAAGCGGCGACGATAGCCGTCCAATTCGTTTTCAGCGTGAACTCCAATATGGTCGCCAGAGCGGCGAGCAAGCCGAAGAAGAAGATGATCGAGAGAAGATGAGTCACAGCTTGTCCCCTGATTTATCCACAGCCCAATTCCCGGGGGGCGAATAAGGTCCCTGGAGGGAGACATTGTTCCCTTTTCGTTCCCGTGTCAAGCGACAGAACGAGCCTGAAGTGTGTCGAACCGAGGATATCTGTCGACGTCGCATGCAATTGCACGCAATTTCAATGATCTGTGATCCGCGACATGATAGCAGGGCGCTGAAAAGGGAGTTGAATGTGAAACCAACCCCGCTGCTGCTCCTGGCGCTCGCGTTGAGCGGCATCGCCGTGCCCGCCGGGGCAAAGAATTGGGTGACGCTCGACTACCAGCTCGGCCGGGGCGGACAGTGGGTCGACCGCGACACCGTCCGGCGCGACGGCGACCTGGTCCATTTCGAGGCCAGCGCCCCGCTCGGCAACCGAGTCTATCCGGACGATCGCACCCCGGGCATCGCCCAGGCCTATAATTGCCGGACCAGGACGCTGCACAGGCTGCGCGATGGCGTGCTCGACCGGGGCCGGACGCTGG
This sequence comes from Allosphingosinicella sp., assembly GCA_035629975.1. Classification (GTDB taxonomy): domain Bacteria; phylum Pseudomonadota; class Alphaproteobacteria; order Sphingomonadales; family Sphingomonadaceae; genus Allosphingosinicella. The sequence continues at coordinate 3,773 of DASQLN010000001.1, forward strand.
CCGGCCGCGACGCCATTCCCTACGATCTCATCTTCTGCCGCGGGACCTGAGCGCGCCGCACGGCACGGCCGCTTGATTTCCGCGGCCGGCGCCTCTATCTGCGCGCTCATCCCACATGCAGGGCCATCATACCGGTGCCCGCCTTAGCTGAAGCGACGGCGGGTTCTCGGCCCTGCAGAGGCATAACCGGAAGGAGAAACTATCATGGCGTCCAACGACGTCTCCATGCAGCAATTGCTCGAGGCCGGAGCGCATTTCGGCCACCAGACCCACCGCTGGAACCCCAAGATGAAGCCGTACATCTTCGGCGAGCGGAACGGCGTCCACATCATCGACCTCAGCCAGACCGTGCCGCTGTTCGCGCGCGCGCTCGATTTCGTCCGGCAGACCGTCGCCGCGGGCGGCAAGGTCCTTTACGTCGGCACCAAGCGCCAGGCGCAGGAGCCGATTGCCGAGGCGGCGCGCCGCTCCGGCCAGCATTTCGTCAACCATCGCTGGCTGGGCGGAATGCTCACCAACTGGAAGACGATCTCCAACTCGATCAAGCGCTTCAAGAGCCTCGAGGAGCAGCTTGCCGGGGACACTGCGGGCCTCACCAAGAAGGAAGTGCTCCAGCTCACCCGCGAGCGCGACAAGCTCGAACTCTCTTTGGGCGGGATCCGCGACATGGGCGGCATTCCCGACGTCATGTTCGTGGTCGACGCCAACAAGGAGGAGCTCGCGATCAAGGAGGCCAATGTGCTCGGCATCCCGGTCGTCGCCGTGCTCGATTCCAACGTGAGCCCGCAGGGCATCGCCTTTCCGGTCCCCGGAAACGACGATGCCAGCCGCGCGATCCGCCTCTATTGCGATGCGATCGCCGATGCGGTGCTGGGCGGCAAGCAGGGCGGCGCCGCCGCGCGGGGCGAGGATATCGGCGCTCAGGATGAGCCGCCCGCCGAAGCGGTGCTCGCCGAGGCGTAGGCGAGACGAAGGCTGTTCCCCGGCGAAGGCCGGGGTCCAGTCCGGCGCTCGAAGCTGGACCCCGGCCTTCGCCGGGGAACGAACCAATTCAAAAGGATAGAAGACATGGCTGAGATCACGGCCGCGACTGTGAAGGAATTGCGCGAGCGCACCGGCGCCGGCATGATGGATTGCAAGAAGGCGCTGGGCGAGACCCAGGGCGACATGGAAGCCGCCATCGACTGGCTCAGGACCAAGGGCCTCGCCGCCGCCGCCAAGAAGGCCGGCCGCACTGCCGCCGAAGGCCTGGTCGGCGTCACGGTCGACGGGCGCAAGGGCGCGATGATCGAGATCAATTCAGAGACCGATTTCGTCTCCAGGAACGAGCAGTTCCAGGATTTCGTTCGCACCGCCGCGGCGATCACGCTCGGCACGGGCAGCGACATCGAGGCGCTCAAGGACGCCTGCTGGCCGGGCGGCGGCACCGTCGAGGAAAAGCTCAACGCCAATATCGCGACGATCGGCGAGAATCAGTCGATCCGCCGGGGCGTCTTGCTCCAGGTGGAGCAGGGCGTGATCGTTTCCTACGTCCATAACGCCGTCGTGCCCGGCCTCGGCAAGATCGGCGTGCTGGTCGCGCTGGAGAGCGCCGGCGACAGCGCCGCGCTCGAGGCGCTCGGCAAGCAGCTCGCCATGCACATCGCCGCGGCCAACCCGCTGGCGCTGACCGGCGAGGCGCTCGATCCGGCTTTGGTGGAGCGCGAGCGCGCCATCGCGAGGGAGAAAGCGGCCGAGACCGGCAAGCCGGCGGAGATCGTCGAGAAGATGGTCGACGGCGCGATGGCCAAGTTCCGCAAGGAGAATGCCTTGCTGTCGCAGCTCTTCGTGATCGACAACAAGACCCGGATCGAGGACGTCGTCGCCCAGGCTGGCAAGGATCTCGGCGCGCCGGTCGTGCTCAAGGCCTATGCCCGCTTCCAGCTGGGCGAGGGCATCGAGAAGAAGGAAAGCGACTTCGCCGCCGAAGTCGCCGCGGCGGCGGGCACCCAGAAGCCCGAGCCGGTTGCCTAATCGCCTTGGCAGGGTGGCGCGCGCCGATTAAGGTGCGCGCCACCCTGCATTTCGCGCCCGAACGACCCTGGGGAGCTTCATGACGCGCCCGCGATTCAACCGCATTCTGCTCAAGCTCTCCGGCGAAGCGCTGATGGGGGAGGGGCAATTCGGCATCGATCCTAACGCCGTCGAAGGTCTTGCCGAAGAGATGAAGGCGGCGGTCGAGAGCGGTCACACCATCTGCCTGGTGGTCGGCGGCGGCAACATCTTCCGAGGCCTCGCCGGCGCCGCCAAGGGCTTCGACCGGGCCAGCGCCGATTATATGGGCATGCTTGCGACGGTGATGAACGCGCTCGCCTTGCAGAACGCGCTGGAGAAGGTCGGCGTCGACACCCGAGTCCAGTCGGCGATCCCGATGGCCACCGTCTCCGAACCCTATATCCGCCGCCGCGCCGTGCGCCACATGGAGAAGGGCAGGGTGGTGATCTTCGCCGCGGGCACGGGCAATCCCTTCTTCACCACCGACACCGCCGCCGCGCTCCGCGCCGCCGAAATGGGCTGCGACGCTCTGTTCAAGGGGACCAGCGTCGATGGCGTCTACGATGCCGATCCCAAGCAGGTGGCGGATGCTAAGCGTTATGAAACAGTCACTTTCAACAAGGTCCTCTCGGACAATCTGAAGGTGATGGACGCAACGGCCGTGGCGCTCTGCCGCGACAACAACATCCCGATCGTCGTGTTCAACGTCCGCGAGCAGGGCAATCTCGCCCGCGTGCTCGGCGGCGGCGGCACCGCCACGATCGTGCAGAACTGAAAAGGAGGGGACGAGATGCCGGCCTATGAGAAGGGCGATATCCAGCGCCGCATGCACGGCGCGGTCGAGGCGCTGCGGCACGATCTCGGCGGCCTGCGCACTGGCCGCGCCTCGACGACCCTGCTCGATCCGATCCAGGTCGAGGTCTATGGCGCCAACATGGCCTTGAACCAGGTCGCGACCGTCTCCGCCCCGGAGCCGCGGCTGCTTTCGGTGCAGGTCTGGGACCGCTCCAATGTCGGGCTGGTGGAGAAGGCGATCCGCAATGCCGGGCTCGGCATCAATCCGGTCACCGACGGTCAGAATATCCGCCTGCCGATCCCGGACCTTACCGAGGACCGCCGCAAGGAGCTGGCCAAGCTCGCCCACCAATATGCGGAAAAAGCCCGGATCGCGGTCCGCAACGTCCGCCGCGACGGCATGGATTCGCTGAAGACCGACGAGAAGAAGCACGAGATCAGCGAGGACGAGCACAAGCGCCTCGGCGTCGAGGTGCAGAAGCTGACCGACGACGCGATCAAGGAGATCGACGAGGTGCTCGCCCACAAGGACAGGGAAATCCTGCAGAAGTGACGGCTATGGCGGCCAGAGGTCGGCACGCTCGCGAAGGGCACGAGCCTACCCACCCGCTCGCCCTGAGTTTGTCGAAGGGCCGTCCTTATCTTTGGTGCGGAAAGGAAGGGGAGGGCTTCGACAGGCTCAGCCCGAACGGAGCATGGTGAAGGAGTTGCAGGCAGATCCCGCAACGACTGGACCGGACATCGCCTCCGTGCCCCGCCACGTCGCCATCATCATGGACGGCAATGGCCGCTGGGCGAAGGCGCGCGGCCTTCCGCGCGCCGCCGGCCATCGCGCCGGCGCGGAGGCCGCCCGCAAGGTGCTGCGCGCCGCCGGCCAGGCCGGGGTGCAATGCCTCACTCTCTACGCTTTCTCCTCGGAGAATTGGCGGCGGCCGGCGCAGGAGATCAGCGACCTGACCGGCCTGCTGCGCTTCTACATCCAGCGCGAGCTGAACAGCCTCCACAAGGAAGGCGTCCGCCTCAAGATCCTGGGCGATCACAATGCGTTCGAAAAGGATGTCGCCAGGATGGTCGACAAGGCGGTCGATCGGACGGCGGGCAACAGCCGGATGACTCTGGCGATCGCGCTCAATTACGGCGCGCGCGCGGAGCTGGTCCGCGCGGCGCGGACCGCGGCCGAAGCGGGCGAGATCGACGAGGCGGCGATCGAGCGCGCGCTCGACACGCACGATCTGCCGCCGCTCGACCTGTTGATCCGGACCTCGGGCGAGCAGCGCCTTTCGAACTTCCTGCTATGGCAGGCGGCCTATGCGGAATTGCTGTTCACCGACACGCTCTGGCCGGATTTCGACGGCGCCGCGCTCAATGAAGCGCTGGCCGATTATGCACGGCGCGAGCGGCGCTACGGAGGCCTATGACCGAGGCGCCACAGCCCCCGCCGGCCCCGCAATCCGACCTCACCACCCGATTCGCGATGGGCGTGGCGATGATCGCGGTGGCGTGCCTGTTCACCTGGTTCGGCGGCTGGCCGTTCCGGCTCCTCGTCGCGATCGCCGCCGCGATCATGATGATCGAATGGGCGCAGATGCACCAAGTGGACCGCAACTGGTCCTGGGCCGGAGCGGTGCTGATTGCAGTGCTGCTCCTCGGCGGAATCGAATATTATTATCCGAACTCGCTCCCCGATCTCGAATCGGACGATTTGCTCTGGATCGCGACCGAGGATGCCTATCCCGCGCTCTGGGCCTTTGCGATCATCGCCGGCGCGGGCCTGCTCATCGCGGCCGCCGCCCGCCGGCCCGTGCTCGGCTGGGGGCTCGTCTATATCGGCATTCCCTGCTTCGCCCTGCTGGTGGTGAGCTGGGCCTCCGAGGTCGCGGTCGGCCTGGTCTTCTGGGTATTGATCGTGACCTGGGCGACCGACATCTTCGCCTATTTCGCCGGGCGCGGGATCGGCGGGCCGAAGCTCGCCCCCAGGATCAGCCCCAACAAGACCTGGGCCGGCCTGATTGGCGGCATGGCGGGCGCTGCCTTGTTCGGCTGGCTGACCGCCCGCTATTTCGGCCTCGACACGCCTTTCCCCTGGGCCGGGGCGGCGATGGGGCTGATCGCGCAGCTCGGGGATCTCTACGAAAGCTGGGAGAAGCGCCGGGCCGGGGTCAAGGACAGCGGCGCCCTGCTGCCGGGTCACGGCGGCGTGCTCGACCGCCTGGACGGGCTGCTCGCGGTTTCGGTCGCGACCATGATCGTGTTGCTGAGCGGGCTGTGGAGCCCGCCGGTGCCGATCGAGGTGCCGGACACGGCCACGGTCATGCTGATGCCGCCCGGCAGCGCCGGCTGAGATGAGCCGAACCATCACCATCCTGGGCGCCACCGGATCGGTCGGGCGCTCCACGCTCGATCTGGTCGGACGCGAGCGCGACCGATTCGAGATCGTCGCGCTGACCGCGCATCGCGACGTCGCCGGGCTCGCCGAGCTGGCGCGGCGCTTCCGCCCGCGGCTGGCGGTGATCGGCGACGCCGCTCTCCATGCCGACCTCGTTCAGGCGCTCGCCGGCACCGGGATCGAGAGTGCGGGGGGGGAGGGCGCGATCGCCGACGCCGCCGCCTCGGGTGCCGACTGGACGATGGCCGCGATCGTCGGCACGGCGGGGCTGAAGCCGGTGATGCGCGCCTTGAAGGGCGGCCGCACCGTGGCGCTCGCCAACAAGGAGGCGCTGGTCTCGGCGGGCCCGCTCATGGCCGAGGCGGCCGCCGCGAGCGGCGCCACCCTGCTGCCGGTCGATTCCGAGCATAATGCGATCTTCCAATGCTTCGACCGTGCCCGGCCCGAAAGCGTGAGGCGGATCATCCTCACCGCCAGCGGCGGCCCGTTCCGCGACTGGCCGATCGAGCGGATGCGCGCCGCCACGCCCGAGCAGGCCGTCGCCCACCCCAATTGGTCGATGGGCGCCAAGATCTCGGTCGATTGCGCGACCCTGATGAACAAGGGGCTGGAGCTGATCGAGGCCTATCACCTGTTCCCGGTCGGCGCGGACGCACTGGAAATCGTCGTCCATCCGCAATCGGTGATCCATAGTCTCGTCGAATATGTGGACGGCTCGGTGCTGGCCCAATTGGGAGCGCCCGACATGCGGGTGCCGATCGCTTACACCCTGGCCTGGCCCGAGCGGATGGAGACACCGTGCCAGCGGCTCGACCTGGTGGCGATCGGCGCGCTCAACTTCGAAGCGCCCGATCCTGGCCGCTTCCCGGCTTTGGGCCTCGCCCGGGCGGCGCTGGTCGCGGGCGGCGCCAAGCCCGCCATCCTCAACGCCGCCAACGAGATAGGAGTCGCTTCTTTCCTTGAAAGCCGCATCGGATTCCTCGATATCGCGCCTCTGGTCGGCGACGTGCTGGCCCGCTATGACCCGCCCGCGCCGACGTCGATCGACGCGGTGCTGGAGATCGACCGGGAGGCCCGCAAGGTGGCCGCCGCGCTGACAGGAAAGATCCACGCTTGAGCAATCCCGGCTTCCTGTTCACGATCCTCGCCTTCCTGCTGGTGATCGGCCCGCTCATCTTCATCCACGAGCTCGGCCATTATTTCGTCGGCCGCTGGTTCGGAGTGAAGGCGGACGCCTTCTCGATCGGCTTCGGCCGCGAGATTGCCGGCTGGACCGACAAGAGGGGCACGCGCTGGAAGGTCGGCTGGCTGCCGCTCGGCGGTTACGTCAAGTTCGCCGGAGACATGAACCCGGCCTCGGCGCCGACCGACGAATGGCTGTCGCTTCCGCCCGAGGAGCGCGCCAAGACCTTCCAGTCCAAGAAGGTGTGGCAGCGCTTTCTCATCGTCCTTGCCGGGCCCGCCACCAATTTCCTGTTCGCGATCATCGCCTTCATGATCATCTTCGCGGTCATCGGCTATCCGACCTCGCCGCCGACGATCGGCTCCTTCGAGCGCGGCAGCGTCGCGCAGGCCGCCGGCTTCCGGGCGGGCGACAGGGTGGTCTCGATCGACGGGCGTGGCATCGCGACGTTCGCCGACCTGCAGACCTACATCGCGCTCCGGCCCGAGGAGCCGATGACCTTCACCGTCGCTCGCGGCGGCCGCAATGTCGAGGTCAGGGCGACGCCTGCCGCGCATATCGATCGCAACCAATTCGGCAACGAGGCACGGATCGGCCGGCTGGGCATCAACATGGGCGGCCGGCGCGAGTTTTCCACGCTATCGGCTGCCCAGCTCCCCGGGGCCGCGATCGGCCAGACGGTCGAATCCGTGCGGACGATGATGACCGCGCTCGGCCAGGTGATCACCGGACGCCGCTCGCTCTCGGAGCTGGGCGGGCCCTTGAAGATCGCCGAAGTGTCCGGCCAGCAGGCGAGCCTGGGCTGGCTCAACTTCTTCTGGCTGATGACGGTCGTGTCAATTAATCTGGGATTCATCAACCTCTTGCCAATCCCTCTCCTGGATGGCGGGCATTTGCTGTTCTATGCAATCGAGGGAGTGAGGCGTAAGCCGCTTAGGCCCCAGACCCAGGAATGGGCGTTCCGAACCGGGCTCGCGGCGCTGCTGGCGCTGATGATATTCGTCACGTTGAACGACCTGGCCTCTTTTGGCCTCTTTGAGAAGCTTGGCGGCTTGATCGGGTGACCATGTTCGGGCAGGGCAGGCGCCAAACAGGGATTATGAGGTCCGGGCGATGCTCCGGCCGTAGAGTGAAGGCGGACGCGTGACGCGCAACAGAGTTTTTCCCAAAGGTCGTAGATATTGCGCCGCCCTCCTGGTGGGGACGATGCTTGGCGGCCTCGCCGCTCCGGCCTCCGCCCAGGTCCAGCCAGCTCCACCGCCGGCCGCGCCCCAGGCCCAGGTCCAGCCCCAGCGCACCATCCTGTCGCTGACGGTGACCGGAAACCAGCGGATCGAGCCGGAGACGGTGCTTTCCTACACCGCGCTGCGCCCCGGCGAACCTTATGACAATGAGCGGCTCGACACGACGCTCAGGGACCTGCTTGCCACCGACCTTTTCGCCGACGTCACCATAGCCGGCGCCGATACCGGAAACCTCGTCATCCAGATCCGCGAGAATCCGGTGATCAACCGCATCATCCTCGAGGGCAATCGGCGCATCAAGAACGACAAGATCACTCCGGAAATCCGCCTCGCGCCGCGCCAGATATTCACCCGCTCGCGCGCCCGCGCCGACGTCGCCCGGATCATCGAGCTCTATCGCCGCCAGGGCCGCTACGCCGCCAGCGTCGAGCCGCAGATCGTCCAGCTCGACCAGAATCGCGTCGATGTGGTGTTCGAGATCAACGAGGGCCCCAAATCGCGCGTTCGCCGCATCAACATCATCGGCAACGAGAATTTCAACGACGGCCGGCTGATCTCCGAAATGGCGACCCGCGAACACGTCTGGTACAATATCTTCAGCTCGCGCGACACCTACGATCCCGACCGGCTCGCCTTCGACCAGCAGAAATTGAGGCAATTCTACCTCACCCAGGGCTATGCGGATTTCCGCGTCGTCTCGGCGGTTGCCGAGCTGACGCCCGACCGGCGCGACTTCATCATCACCTACGTGGTCGAGGAGGGGCAGCGCTACCGGTTCGGCGTGGTCAATGTCGAGAGCGACATTCGCGATTTCAGCCCCGAGCAGCTGAGCGCCAATCTGCCGATGCGGGCCGGCCAATATTACAACGCCCAGCAGGTCGAGGACACGATTACCCGCCTGAACGAGCTGGCCGGCCTGTTCGGCTACGCCTTCGCCGACGTGCGCCCGACCATCAACCGCAACCGCGAAGCCCTGACCATGGGGGTCACGTTCCGCGTCGCCGAGGCGCCGCGCGTCTATGTCGAGCGGATCGACATTTCGGGCAACACCACCACGCGCGACAAGGTCATCCGCCGCGAATTCCGGCTGGCCGAGGGGGACCCGTTCAACAACGTCCGCGTCCGCCGCTCGCGCGACCGCATCCAGTCCCTGGGCTTCTTCCAGGAGAATCTGGAGATCCAGCAGACCCAGGGCTCGGCGCCCGACCGAGTCATCCTGGGAGTCGAGGTCGAAGAGCGGGCGACCGGCCAGGTCCAGCTTTCCGCCGGCTTCTCCAGCCTCGAACGCTTCCTGGTCAACCTTTCGGTGCAGCAGCGCAACTTCCTCGGCCGCGGCCAGGAGGTGCGGGCCTCGGTCAATTATTCCAGCTATTCCAAGTCGGTCGAGCTGGGTTTCACCGAGCCCTATCTGTTCGACCGCAACATCGCGATCGGCTTCGACATCTTCCGGCGCGACCTCAACAGCTTCAACTTCTTCGGCAACGACCGCACAACCACCTACGAGCAGACCACGACCGGCGGACAGATCCGCGCCGGCGTGCCGATCACCGAAAGGCTGTCGCTCGCCCTGCGCTACGGGCTCAACTATGACGAGATCGGCCTCAACCCGGACATCTACTTCTCGGATCCGGACGGCACCGGGCCGCTGCCGAGCCAGTGCGATCCGCTGATCGCCGGCCGCTATCTGTGCGACGTGCTCGGCAACCGCCTGACCTCCTCGATCGGCGCCTCCGTGGTCTGGGACACGCTCAACAACCGCCTCCGCCCGAGCCAGGGCGAGCGTTTCGTGCTGAGCGTGGACTTTGCCGGCCTCGGCGGCGAAGTGCGCTACCTGCGCTCGCGCCTCAGCGCCTCCAAATATTGGACCGTGCTCGGCGGCTTCGTCTTCTCGCTGACCGCCGAGGGCGGCTATATCCACAGCTTCGAGAACGGTGCGCCGAACGTCGATCCGGTCCGGCTGACCGACCGCTTCTTCCTCGGCAACCCGCAAATTCGCGGCTTCGACATTCGCGGCGTCGGGCCCCGCATCCAGCGCCAGCAATATCTTTACGACTACGATGCCGCGACCAACACCTATTCGAACGTCCGCCTCAACGACGATCCCAACACGATCACGGACGACGCGATCGGCGGCCGGGCCTATTACATCTTCCGCGCCGAGCTCGAGATTCCGCTCGGCGCCAGCGTCCGCGAGCTCGGCCTGAGGCCGTCAATCTATATCGACGCCGGCGCCGTGTTCGGCGTCCGCACGCCGGGCCTGTTCAATATCCAGCCCGGCGACCCGCTGGCGCTTGCCCAGTGCACCAACGACACTTCCGGCGTGATCACGCCGCTCGAGCCGCGCGTCGGCGCCTGCCCCACGGGCACGACCCTGAGCGCCGGCGCCCGCACCGCGCCGTTCCGCGAGACCTTCCTCGGCAATACGCCAAGCCCCCGGCTTTCGATCGGCTTCGGGGTCAACTGGAATTCGCCTTTCGGGCCGTTCCGCATCGACATCGCACGCGCCCTGCTCAGCGAGCCGGGCGACGACACCAAACTTTTCAGCTTCAACGTAGGGACCGCATTCTGATGAAAACCAAGACACTCCTGCTGGGCTCGGCCGTCGCCGCGCTCACGCTCGCAGCCCCCGCCATGTTGCGGGCGCAGCAGCTTCCCGCGCCCGTCATCGCGGTCGTGAATATCGAGCAGATCGCCGAGACGTGCACCGCCTGCACCGCTGCCAATGCCCAGCTCCAGACCCAGGGCAACGCGCTCCAGGCGCGCGTCCAGGCGCTGCAACAGGAGATCCAGACCGAGACCCAGGCGCTCCAGCCTCTGGTCAACGCGATCCCGGCTGGCGGCCAGCCCGACGCCGCGCTGGCCGCCCGTCTGCAGGGGTATCAGCAGAGGCAGCAGAATGCCGAGCGCGAGATCGGTGTCGGCCGCGAGCGGATCCAGCGCAACATCGCGTTCGTCCGTCAGCAGATCGCCCAGCGCCTCCGGCCGGCGATCACCACGGTCATGCAGCAGCGCGGCGCCACTTTGGTCGTCGATCGCGGCTCGGTGATCGACGCCGCCCCGGCGCTCGACATCACCCCGGCGGTGCTTGCCATCGTCAACCAGAATACGGCGCCGCTCAACGTCAACGCGCCGACCCAGGCTCCGGCCGGCGCCCAGCCGCCCGCCGGGACCCGGCCGCCCGCCCAGCCGCAGCCGAACCGTCCGCGCCCGCAGGGCCGCTAGTGGCTGACGGCACCAACGACGCGACCCCGGCTTCGGCCGGGGTCCCGTTCGATGTCAGGCGGGTGATGCAAAGCCTGCCGCACCGTTACCCAATGCTGCTCGTCGACCGCGTCGACGAGATGGAACTCGACCGGAGGATCGTCGCCACCAAGGCGGTGACGATGAACGAGCTGTTCTTCCAGGGCCATTTCCCGGGACGCCCGATCATGCCCGGAGTGATGATCATCGAGGCGCTGGCGCAGGCCGCGGGCGTGCTCGCGGTCGAATCGCTCGGCCAGGCCCAATCGGGCAAGCTCGTCTATTTCATGTCGATCGAGAATGCGAAGTTCCGCGTGCCGGTCGAGCCCGGCGTGCTGCTGCGCCTCGAATGCGTGCTGCTTCAAAAGCGCGGGCCGGTTTGGAAGTTCACCGGCAAGGCCTTCGTCGGAGACAGGGTCGCCACCCAGGCGGATTTCACCGCGATGATCCTGGATCCGCCGGCGGGGTGACTTGGCGCCAGCCGCCATCCTCCCCGCGCTCGATCCCGAAAATCTCCGCGACATGCGGCCCGTCGAGGCCCTGGGCGGCAATCTTTCCTTCGTTCATTACCAGGATTCGATCGGCGTAGCGGAGCGCGGCGTCGAGGTCGTGGATCGCGATCAGGGCGGCCCGCTCCGCCCCCTCCAACTCGGTGCGGACCAGTTCCATCAGCCGGATCTGCCAGAGCGGATCGAGATTGGCGGTGGGCTCGTCGAGCAGCAGCAGGGCTGGGCGCGGCGCCAGCGCCCGGGCGATCAGCACCCGGCTGCGCTCGCCGGTCGACAGCGTATCGACCCGCCGGTCGAGCAGGGGCGCGAGCGCGAGCGCCGCGAAATCGGCGTCGCCGCCGCCGAGCGCGATCAGGTCGCGCGCGAGCAGAGGCCAGGGCAGCTCGCGCGCCGCCGGCAGATAAGTTAGGACCCCCGGGCGCCGCGCGGGGCTCAGGCCCCAGGGGTCCGCTCCCGTCACCCGGACGGTGCCCGTCGGGCGGCCGATCCCGACCAAGGCATGGAGCAGGCTGGTCTTGCCGCTGCCATTGGGTCCGACCAGGCAGACGATCTCGCCCGCGGCGATCCCGATCGAGACGTCGAACAGCCGCCCGGGCAGCGAGAGGTTGGACGCCTCGAGGATCATGGCCGCAACCGCCAGCGCATATGCGCGACCAGCCACAGGAAGAACGGCGCGCCGATCAGGGCGGTGACAACGCCGATCGGCAAGGTCCGGCCAAGCGGCGCGAGCCGCACGGCAAGATCGGCGGCGAGCAGCAGCAGCGCGCCGATCATCGCCGCGGGCAGGATCGCCCGGCCGGGATGGCCGCGCGTCAGCCGCCGTGCGAAGATCGGCGCGATCAGGCCGATGAAGCCGATCGCGCCGCAGATCGCGACGCAGGCGCCGACGCCCAACGCGGTCAGGCAGACCACCAGGGCCCGCAGCCGCGCCACGTCATGGCCGAGCGACTGGGCCACCTCCTCCCCGAGCGCCAATCGGTCGAGCGCCGGGGCGTATCTGAGCAGCAGCGCGATGACGAGCAGCGACGGCAGAGCGGCGAAGGCTGCCTGATCGAGGCTGCGGTCGATCAGCGAGCCCATCAGCCAGTCATAGGCATCGTAGAAGGCGAAGGGAGAGGGGGCGAGCGCCAGCGCCAGCGTGGTCAGCGCCCCGGCCAGCGCGCTGATCGCGAGGCCCGCAAGCAGCAGGGTCGCGGTCTCGGCCCTTGGCCCGGCGAGCGCGAGCAGCAGGCCCAGCGCGAGCAAGGCGCCCGCAACCGAGCCGATCGCCAAGGCGACCGGCGCGGCGAACCCGAACAGATAGGCGGTGACGACCGCGCCCAAAGCCGCGCCGCTGGTCGTGCCGGTCAGATCGGGCGAGGCGAGCGGGTTGGCGAACAGGGCCTGGATCGCCGCTCCCGACGCACCCAGTGTCGCGCCGTAGACGAGCGCCAGCAAAGCGCGGGGCAGGCGCAGCTCGGTCAGCACCAAAAAAGCGAGGCCGGCATCCTGTTCGAACAAGGCCTGGAGCGGCGCGAGCGGCAGCATCAAAGCGGCGCCGAAGAACAATGTGAGGCCGAGACCCAGCGGCAGGGCGACCCGGGCCGTCATCGCCCGATCTCGCGCCGCAGCCACTCGATCTCGTCGATCAGCAGGGGGCCCATGCAGGTCCAGCGGCGGCCGTCGGTAATGATCGTCCGTCCCCGCTGCGCGCGCCGCGCCGCCGGATGGGCGAGCCAGCGCTCGCGGTTCGAAACCTGGTCCTGCCGGTAGTCGCTGCGCAGGAGGATGGCGGGAGGCTGCGCGAGCAGGGTCTCCAGCGAGACTCGGTCTCCCCGCATCGCCCGCTGCCTGAGGCCCGCCAGCGCCATCCATTGCGCTTCGAGCCCGCCCGCCGGCAAGGTGCGCCCGCCGCCGCCGAGCCAGATCGCGTCCCGCGGCGCCGGCGGCCTGGCCCGGATCAGGGCGTTCATCCGGTCGATCAGCGCCGCCCCGGCCCGCCGGCGGTCGAGCGCGGCCGCCAGCCGCCTGATATTGGCGGCGACCTCGGCGAGGCTGGTCGCGAAGGGAAGATCGAGCGTGGCGATGCCGAGCCGGGCGGCGATGCGCGAGCGATCGCGCGCGCCACCGCCCATGGTGACGACGAGGTCGGGCCGCGCCGCCATCACCGAGAGCAGGCTGCCGTCGTTGCGGGCGTAGCGCCGCGCCTGGCGCCACAAGACCGTCTCCGCCTCCTGCTGGGCGAGATGGGTGACCGAAGCGATCTGACCGGGCGCGGCGAGCAGCAGCAGCAGCTCGTCCGTGCACAGGTTGAGCGACGCCACCCGCCGCGGCGCGGTCTCGGCGCGAGCCGAGGCGAGCGCGAGGCTAGCGGCCAAGAGCGACGCGAAGACCCGCATGCACCGTTCGTCCGTTGGTGTTGTAGCCGACCACGTCCTGATAGGCGGCGCCTAAGCCGTTCTCGACCCGCGCGTAGAGCTCGATCTGGGGGCGTATCCGATAGGCCAAGCGGAGCGAGGCCAGCACATGTTCGTCGAGCCGCACGGCAGCGGCCGGAAACAGGTCGAAATCCGTGTCCCTGCGCGCGCCGACATAGGCAAGACTGGCACTCCAGCTAAATCTGTTGGCCTCCCCCCAGGCGGCGAGGTTCGCCCTGTTCCGCGGCCGGCGCACCTCCCGCACCTGCGCTGTGCCAGCGACACCCGGCTCGCTGGCGTCCAGCCAGGTGTAATTGGCCTCGACATTGAGCCAGGCCGCACGACGCCAAGACACTGTCAGCTCGATCCCGTCGCGCTTGCTTGCGCCGTCGGCGTTGGCGGTGCCGGAAAGGAAGGCGAGGGGATCGAACGTGGGGACGATCTCGTTCCTCAGCCGGCTGGTGAAGCCGGTGACCCCGGCGCTCAGCCGCCCGTCGGTCCAACGCAGGCCGGCCTCCCAGCCGCGCGACGTCTCTGGCCTCAGGTCCGGATTGCCGGCGAAGGAGCCCGGGAAGAAGCCGTAAAGATCGTAGAAGCTCGGCTGGGCGATGCCCTCGCCATAGGACAGGTGAAGCGCGATGCCGCCGCCCGGGTTCACCAGCACGGACGCACGCACGGTGGTGACATCTTCGAACGCGCTGAAATCGTCGTGACGCACCGCCAGATCGGTGACGATCGCCGGAGCCCATTCCGCCCGCCATTCGGCGACAAAAGCGGTGAGGCCGCGCGACCGGTCCTGGTCGGTGCCGCCGAAAAACTGGGTGTCGCGGGCGCGGAAATTCTCCTTGCTGTGGTCGACGGCGGCGACGAGCCGATGAGCGCCGAAGGCGTAGGCGGCCTGACCGCTCAGCGTCAGCCGGTCGCCGAAATTGCTGTTCAGCCGCGCGCCCGCGAGCCGGTTGCGGTTGGCGCTGTCGAGGTAGCTCGCCTCGACCCGCGCCGACCATGGGCCCCACATGCCCCGCGCGAAGGCGCGGACGGCGCCGATCCTGTTTCGGGTCTCGTCCAGAGTGTCGGCGCGATGGAAGGTGGCGGGATCCAGGCCGTCATATTGCGAGCGCCCTTCAAGCCAATGGCCGATCACGCCCGCGCGGCCCACGTCGCCGAGCAGGGTCTCGATCCGCAGCGTTGCCGCCAGATTGTCGAAACCGTCGCGCTCGCCGCCGGCGCCGAAGGAGTCGATGCCCTCGCTCCGCTGCCAGCCTATTCCCCCACCGATCCCGACATCGCCAGTGCGCACGGAATAGCGACCGGCAAGTCGGGCGCTGGCGAGGCTGCCATATGCCGCCTCGCCGACGAAGCCGGTGCGGGTGAAGGGATCGGACGTATCGACCGCGATCACCCCGCCCACGGCTTCGGAGCCCCAGAGCGCCGATTGCGGCCCGCGCACCATTTCGATCCGCGACAAAAGGTCGCTGGTCAGCAGCTCGAAGCGCGCCTCGTTGCCGGCGGCAGGATCGTTGAAGCGGATGCCGTCGACGAAGAGCAAGGTGTGATTGGCTTCGGCGCCGCGGATCCGGATCTGGGTCTGGGAGCCGCGCGGCCCAGTGGCGGCGACCGACACGCCGGGGGTCAGCCGGAGCAGATCCGCGGCGGCGGGCAGATCCAGCGCCTCGATTTCGGGCTCGTCGAGCACGCTCGAGGAGAGTGCCGCCAAGTCCCGCGCGATGGGCTCGCGCGATCCGGTAACAATGATCTCCGTCCCCGGCTGGGCGGCGGAAAGACCTAGTAGAAGAAGTGAAAAAGACATTGGAACCTCCTGAAACGACATTACGAAATGTCGTCTCGGAGGAACCGCGCGGACCCACGCCCAGGCGGCGCCACGCACCGCAGGCTGGTCCCGGCCGGGCGCGGACGACGGCGAAGGCAGGTCTCCTGGCTCGCGGGTCCATGCGCGGCTCCCCACTTGGAGGGGAGGGCGCTCTCCGCTTACAGTTGCGGGCACAGCGCCGGGTTTCCACCGGCTTCCCTTTTCACCGCCGTTCGACGGGCGGCACCTTCGCTTCAGGCAGGTTATTGCGCCGCAGCACGGCTTGTCAATCGTGCCGCCAGCGGCTAGAGCGCCGGTCTGCTTTTTTCCTCGAGGCTGGTCGGAACCAGCCAAAATCACGGAAGATCAATCAGATGAAGGCCGATACCCACCCCGACTACCACCTGATCAAGGTGCAGATGACCAACGGCACCGTCTTCGAGACCCGCTCCACCTGGGGCAAGGAAGGCGACACGCTGCAACTGGACATCGATCCCACGGCCCATCCGGCCTGGACCGGCGGCAGCGGCAAGCTGCTCGACACGGGCGGCCAGGTCGCGCGCTTCAACAAGCGCTTCGGCGGCCTCAGCCTCGGCGGCAAGAAATAATCACGACGCAAGTCGCGCCGGTCCTCGCGACCGCGCGTCTCACGCTGCGGCCCTTCCGCGCCGGCGACGTCGACGCCCAGGCGGCGATGATGGGCGACGCGCGCGTAATGCGCCATCTCGGCGGTCCGCTGGCGCGGGAGGAGAGCTGGCGTAAATTGCTCTGCGGCAACGGCCTGTGGAGCCTGTTCGGCTACGGCTATTGGGCGGTGGAGCGGCGCGAGGACGGGCGGCTGATCGGCCAGGCCGGCTTCGCCGACTTCAAGCGCGACATGGTGCCGGGTATCGAGAACATTCCCGAAATCGGCTGGCTGTTCGCCGCGGACGCGAGCGGCCAGGGCTATGCGACCGAAGCGGCGCGGGCCGCGCTCGCCTGGGCTGACGCGGCGCTCAACGCGCCCGAGATCGTCGCGATCGTCGATGCGAACAACCTGGCCTCGATCCGAGTCGCTGAGAAATGCGGGTTCGACGAAAGTGAGCCCGCCACCTATCGCGGCGAGCCAATGCTTCTGTTCAGGCGCCGGGCACCGCGCTGAGCCAGGCTCAGTCGCGCGATTGCCGCGCGCTTTCGCGCCATTCCACCGCCGTGCGGCAGACCCGGCGCGGCGCCATGCGCGAGGTCGAGGAGGTCGTCGAGGTCCGGCAGACCAGCCGCCCGCCACTCGCATTGGATTCCCCGCTGTGGCTGGTATCGCTCGGGGTCGCGTCAATGCCCTGGTCGCGATTGGCGCTCGGTCCGTCCTGCGCGAAGGCGGACGGCGTGACGACGAGCAAAGAGGCAGCGAGGACGAGCGCTTTCATTTAGTTCAACTCCATTTCCGGATTTGCAGCGCCCCCATTAACGCGACCGGGGGCGCAGCACAAGTCATTGATTTGTAAATGTTTCTGAACCGATGCGATCAGCCCGCATCGTCCGCGCGACGACCCGTACTCCCTCCACCGTCATCCCAGCGAAAGCTGGGATCTCACGTCCTTGAAGGCAAAGAGATTCCAGCTTTCGCTGGAATGACGCGTCTGGATCAGAAAGCGGCGATCCCGGTAATCGCCCGCCCCAGGACAAGCGCATGGACGTCGTGCGTGCCTTCGTAGGTGTTGACCGTCTCGAGATTGGCGGCGTGGCGCATCACCTGGAATTCGGCGCTGATGCCGTTGCCGCCGTGCATGTCGCGAGCGACGCGGGCGATGTCGAGCGCCTTGCCGCAATTGTTGCGTTTGATCAGCGAGATCGTATCGGGGATCAGCACGCCTTCGTCCAGCCGCCGCCCGACCCTGAGCGCCGCCTGCAGCCCCAGGCTGATCTCAGTGACCATGTTGGCGAGCTTCAATTGCACGAGCTGGGTCGCGGCGAGGGGGCGGCCGAACTGCTTGCGCTCCAGCGTGTAGCTCCGCGCCGCGTGGAAGCAGGCCTCCGCCGCGCCCATCGAGCCCCAGGCGATGCCGTAGCGGGCGCGGTTGAGACAGCCGAACGGGCCCGCCAGCCCGCTTGCGCCGGGGAGCAGATTCTCTTCGGGCACCTCGACCTCGTCCATCACGATCTCGCCGGTGATCGAGGCGCGCAGCGAAAGCTTCTCGCGGATCTTGGGGGCGCTGAGCCCCTTCATGCCCTTTTCGAGCACGAAGCCCTTGATCCGCCCCTCATGCTCGTCCGACTTGGCCCAGACCACGAAGACGTCGGCGATCGGCGAATTGGTGATCCACATCTTGGCGCCGGACAGCAGATAGCCGCCGTCGACCTTCTTTGCCCGCGTGCGCATTCCGCCGGGATCGGAACCGGCGTCGGGCTCGGTGAGGCCGAAGCAGCCGATCCATTCACCGGTCGCGAGCCTGGGCAGATATTTGCGCTTCTGCGCTTCGGAGCCGTAGGCGTTGATCGGGTGCATGACGAGGCTGGACTGGACCGACATCGCCGAGCGGTAGCCGCTGTCGACCCGCTCGACCGCGCGCGCGATCAACCCGTAGCTCACATAATTGAGACCCGCCCCGCCATATTCGGGGTCGACGGTCGCGCCGAGCATGCCGAGCTCGCCCAGCTCGGTCATGATCTCCCGGTCGAAGCGCTCCTCGAGATAGGCGCTGGTCACCCGCGGCTGCAATTTCTCCTGCGCATAGGCCTCCGCCGTGTCGCGGACCATTCGCTCCTCGTCGCTCAATTGCGCGTCGAGCGCGAAGGGATCCGCCCAGTCGAAGGGCAGGGGTCTGGGATCGGCCATGGGAATTCGCTCTCCTGTTCGCCGACTAGCCGCTCCGGTGCTTCGTGGGAAGATGGAGGGCGCGGGCGCGCTGTGGCGGAGAGGGTGGGATTCGAACCCACGGTGAGCGTGAACCCACGGCGGTTTTCAAGACCGCTGCCTTAAACCACTCGGCCACCTCTCCGCTCCAGCGCGGCTTATCGCCAAGGCCGGAGGCGCGCTAGAGCCATGCGCGGCTCCGGATTGCGCGGATGCTTGCGCCGAATCGGGTTTTTGCCCCCTTGCGGGCGCGCGCGCCATGTGGGATTCGGGGAGGGACGAGAGGGTGAACATGCGTCTGGTACATAGTTTGGCGGCGGCGTTGCTGCTGGCGGGAGCCGCCAACGGCTCCATCTCCATCGGCGAGGCGCAGGCGGCCGCCCAGTCCGGCCTCAGCCAGGAAGGGTTCGAGGCCTATCTGCCGCGGCTGCGCGCCGATGCCGAGCGGGCCGGGATCCGGCGCGAAACGATCGAGCGCATCTTCCCGACCCTGCAATTCTCCGCGCGCACCATCCAGCTCGACCGCTCCCAGCCCGGCGGCACGCCCGGAGCGCGCGGCGCGCCCTCGTTCACGCCCTTCGCGCCGTTCCGCGCCCGCCATCTGAGCCAGGCGCTGATCGACCGCGGCCGCGCCCGCTACGCCGCCAACCGCCGCCAGCTGGACGAGATCAGCCGGCGCTACGGCGTCCCCGGCTCGATGCTCGTCGCCATCTGGGGCAAGGAGACGGGCTACGGCGCGATCATGGGCAATTTCGATCTGCTCAACAGCCTCGCCAGCCTCGCTTATGAGGGCCGCCGGCGGCAGCTCTTCACCGACGAATTCATCGCCACCCTGCGCCTCGTCGAACGCGGCTTCCCGCGCTCGCAATTGCAGGGCAGCTGGGCGGGCGCCGCCGGCCATCCGCAATTCCTGCCCAGCGTCTATATCCGCCTGGCCGTGGACGGCGACGGCGACGGCCGCGCCGACATCTGGCGCAGCCATGTCGACGCGCTCGCCTCGATCGCCAATTATTTCCGCAGCGCCGGCTGGCGGCCCGGCCTGACCTGGGGGACGGCGGTGCGCGTGCCCGACGGCTTCGACCGCGCCGCCATCGCCAACAGGCTGCGCGCGCCGCGCTGCCCCGCGGTCTTCGCCCGCCACAGCCGCTGGCTGTCGGGGCGCGAGTGGCGCCGGCTCGGTATCGCCAATTCGCTGCCCAACGATGCCATGGCGACCCTGTTCGAGGCGGACGGGCCGGGCAACACCGCTTATCTCCTGACCAGCAATTACCGCGTCATCCTCGACTATAATTGCTCGAACTTCTACGCGCTCACCGTGGCGCTGCTCTCCGATTCGATCGCGCGCTGATTTCCTTAGGACCCCGTTTCGCCCATGACCCGCAAGCCAGCCTATATCCTCGCCGCCGCCCTCATCCTCAGCATGCCGGCGGGCGCCGCCGCGCCGCCCTTCGAGACCGCGGCGACGACCGCGATCATGGTCGACCTGAGCTCGGGCGCGGTGCTCTACGCCAAGGATCCGGACCGGCGCATGCCGCCCGCCTCGATGGCCAAGATGATGGCGACCCATGTCGTTTTCGACCTGATCAAGAAAGGCCAGCTCAACCCCACCCGGATGTGCACCGTCCGGCCCGAGACCTGGCGGCGCTGGCACGGCCCCGAAGCGGGCTCGACCATGTTCCTCTCGCCCAATGAGCAGGTCAGCGTGCGCAATTTGCTCCACGGCATCGTCACTCTTTCCGGCAACGATGCCACCGTCGTTCTCGCCGAGTGCATCTCGGGCAACGAGGCCGCCTTCGTCCAGCTGATGAACCGTCAGTCCCGGGAGATGGGCCTGAGGAACTCCCATTGGGGCAATCCGGTCGGCTGGCCCGATGGGGGGCGGACCTATACGACGGCGCGCGACCTCGCCACGCTCGCCGCCGCGACGATCCGCGACCATCCCCGGCTCTACCGCGAATATTACGGCATGCGTCAGTTCACCTGGGGCCGTACGATGGGCGGCAACCAGCCGATCCGCCAGGACAATCGCAATCCCCTGCTCGGCCGCGTCGCTGGCGCCGACGGGCTCAAAACCGGCCATACCCAGGAGGCAGGCTACGGCTTCACCGGCTCGGCCGATCAGAGCGGGCGGCGCATCGTCATGGTCGTCGCCGGCCTCACCAGCTTCAACCAGCGGATCGAGGAATCGGTGCGCTTCATGGAATGGGGGTTCAACGCCTGGCAGTCGCGCCAGCTGCTGCGCCAGGGCCAGCGGATCGGCGAGGCGCGGGTGCAGGGCGCCGGCGTCTCGGCGGTCGGCCTGGTCACGCCGCGCAACGTCGCCGTCACCTATCCGTCGGGGCTCGGCCAGAATATCCGCGCCAAGATCGTCTATGAGGGCCCGATCCGCGCCCCGATCGCGCAGGGCCAGTATATCGCGGACCTGATCATCGAGACCGGCGACAGCCCGCCCCAGGTCACGCCGCTTCACGCCGAGGCGGAGGTGACGCGTTCGGGCTTCTTCGGCCGCATGTGGTTCGGCCTCAAGGGCCTGTTCGGGATGGCATGAGACTTTGGGCGTGAAGGGCCGCTTCGTCACGCTCGAGGGCGGGGAGGGGGTAGGCAAGTCGACCCAGGCGAAGGTGCTGGCACAGGCGCTGCGTGCCCGCGGCCTTGAGGTGGTCGAGACACGCGAGCCCGGGGGCAGCCCGGGGGCGGAGGCGATCCGGCAGCTGCTGCTCCACGATCAGCGCTGGACGGCGGAAGCCGAGGCCCTGCTCTTCGCCGCCGCCCGCGCCGACCATGTCGCGCGGACCATCCGGCCGGCGCTCGGTGCTGGCAAATGGGTGCTGTGCGACCGCTTCGTCGACAGCTCGATCGCCTATCAGGGCGGCGCCGGCGGCCTGGGCTTCGCCCCCGTCCGCGCGCTCCACGATTTCGGTAGCCACGGCTTCCTGCCCGACCGCACCCTGCTGCTCGACTTGCAGGAAAGCGAAGCGGACCGGCGCGCCAAGGGCCGCGACGCCGGGGGTTCGGACCTGATCGGCGGGCGGGGCGCCGCTTATCATCGGAGCGTCGCGCAGGCCTTCCGCACGCTCGCCGCCGCCGAGCCCGGCCGCTATCGGATCGTCGATGCGAGCGGGACGGAAGCGGAGGTCACGGCCCGGCTGCTCGAAGCGCTCGAGGATCTGCTGTGACGGTATCCCCAACTCCGTTCGCCCTGATGAAGCAGGTCGCCATGCCCCCCGGGCATGGCTGCGGATGTCCGGGGGACATCCGCACCTGTTCATTGTCGAAGGGCCTTCCTTTCTTCCCATACGGAGAAGGAGAAGAGGGCTTCGACAGGCTCGGCCCGAACGGACCCTTCATCTTCCTTGCGGGGCCAAGCGGATGACCCCGCTCCACGGCCACGACACCGCGATCGCCGCCTTCCGGGCCGCGCTCGAGCAGGGGCGCCTGCATCATGCCTGGCTGCTCGCCGGGCCAGAGGGGGTGGGCAAGGCGCTGTTCGCCGACAAGGCCGCCTTGCTGATGCTCGCGCAGGGCGCGGGGCCGGTGGACGGGGCGGGGCTCGACGTTCCCGACGACCATCCGACGGCGCGCCTGGCGGTGGCCGGCAGCCATCCCGATCTGATGCGGCTCGAACGGCTCACCAAAGAGGGCGGCACCGAGCTCGCCCGCTCGATCAGCGTCGACCAGGTCCGCGGCCTGCAGCGGCTGTTCGCGACCACCGCCTCGATGTCGGCGAGGCGCGCGGTGGTGATCGACGCGATCGACGATCTCGAGCGCAACGCCGCCAATGCGCTGCTCAAGAATCTCGAGGAACCCCCGCCCGACACGCTCTTCCTGCTGGTCAGCCATTCGCCCGAGCGGCTGCTGCCGACGATCCGCTCGCGCTGCCGCCTGCTCAGGTTCCCGGCCCTCGCCGATGACGCCATGACGTCGGCCTTGCGTCATGCGCTGCCCGACGCCGACGAAGAGGAAATCGCCGCCCTGGTCGCGATCGGCGAGGGCGCGCCGGGCCGCGCGGTCGCCTGGCGCGGGCTCGACATCGGCGCGCTCGACCGCGAGCTGGACGCGCTCGTCCTCGAGGGCGATCCGGCCAACGGCCGCCGCTCGGCGCTCGCCCAGAGCCTGGCGCTCAAATCCGCCCAGCCGCGCTACGAGGCCTTCCTCGCCCGCGCGCCCTCGCGCATCGCCGCCGCGGCCCGGACGCGTGGCGGCGGCGCCCGCGCGGACGCGCTCAAGCTCTGGGAGCGCGCCAGCTCGCTCGCCGGCAGCGCGCGGCGCCATTCGCTCGATCCGGCGAGCGTTGTCTTCGAGCTGGCGGGGATGCTGGCGGCGCTGGCGCTGGCGGACAGGGACGCGGCTTGAGCCCATCCGCCAACACGGCTAGTCCGCCCCAGATGGCCGAGCCCTTCTACATCACCACAGCGATCAACTACCCGAACGGGCCGCCGCATATCGGCCACGCTTACGAGGCCGTGGCGACGGACGTCATCGCCCGCTTCCAGCGGCTGATGGGCCGCGACGTCTTCTTCCAGACCGGGACCGACGAGCACGGCCTGAAAATGGCCCAGGCCGCGCGCGAGCAGGGCGTTTCGCCGGCCGAGCTGGCGCATGCGATGTCGTCCATTTTCATGAAGATGGACGAGCAACTTGAGATTTCGTTCGATCGCTTTATCCGAACCACCGAGCCGGCCCATCACGCCGCGAGCCAGGCGATCTGGAAGGCGATGGCGGACCAAGGCGACCTTTATCTCGGCCGCTACGAAGGCTGGTACTCGGTCCGCGACGAGGCCTATTATGGCGAGGAGGAGCTGGTCGAGGCCGACAGCGGCGAAAAGCTCTCGCCCCAGGGCACGCTCGTCGAATGGACGGTCGAGGAGAGCTGGTTCTTCCGTCTCTCCGCCTACCAGGAAGGATTGCTCGCTTATTACGAGGCGCATCCAGGCTTCATCCGCCCGGACAGCCGCCGCAACGAGGTGCTTCGCTTCGTCGAAGGGGGCCTCACCGATCTTTCCGTCTCGCGGACCAGCTTCGACTGGGGGGTGAAGGTGCCCGGCGACGAGCGCCACGTCATGTACGTCTGGCTCGACGCGCTCACCAACTATCTGACTGGCGTCGGCTATCCGGACATAGATTCAGAGACTTACAAGCGTTTCTGGCCAGCTGACCTGCACATTATCGGCAAGGATGTGGTGCGCTTCCACGCCGTCTACTGGCCCGCTTTCCTGATGTCGGCCGGGATTGCCCTGCCGAAGCAGGTGTTCGGGCACGGCCACGTTCTGCTGCGGGGCGAAAAGATGTCCAAGTCCGCTGGCAACGTCGTCGATCCCGCCGGCCTGATCGAAGCGTTCGGGGCGGATTCGGTTCGCTATTTCCTCGTGCGCGACGTAACCTTCGGCCAGGACGGCAGCTACAGCCCGGAGGCGATCGTCGCCCGCGTCAATGCCGATCTCGCCAACAGCTTCGGCAATCTCGCCCAGCGCACACTCTCCTTCATCGCCAAGAATTGCGGCGGCGTGCTGCCGCGGGGAGGGAAGGGGGACGATGCCGACGCCGCCCTGCTGGCGCTGGTCAGGAGCGCGACCAGGGAGGACCTTCCGGCCCATTTCGAGGCGCTCGAGCTTTCCCAGGGCATCGAGGCGTGGCTGCGCGCCGTCTTCGCCTGCAACCAGTATATCGATGCCCAGGCGCCCTGGGCCCTGCGCAAGACCGACCCAGAGCGGATGACCGCCGTCCTGGCCACCCTCTATGAAGCGATCGCCGACCTCGCCATCGCCATCCAGCCGGTCATTCCCGGCTCGGCGGCGAAATTGCTCGACGCGATGGGAGTGCCGGCGGGCGAGCGCGCCTATGCCGCGCTCGAGGACGAGAGCCGCTACGCGCGGCTCGCCGCTTCGGGCTTCACCCTTGCCGCGCCGTCGCCGATCTTCCCGCGGCTGGAAGCGCCGGCGGAAGGCTGAGCCGAATGCCGGGGGTCCTGCACCTGATGTGCGGCAAGATCGCCGCCGGCAAATCCACCCTCGCGGCAAGCCTCGCCGAGGCGCCGGACACGATCCTGATCAGTGAGGATCATCTGCTCGCCCGCCTCTATCCCGGAGAGATCGCGACGCTCGCCGATTATGTCCGCTGCGCCGGGCGCCTGCGCGAGGCCATCGCCCCGCACATCCAGGCATTGCTGCGCTCCGGCCTCTCGGTGGCGCTCGATTTCCAGATGAACACGCTGGCGACGCGCGCCTGGGCGCGCACAATCTTTGAGGGCGCGGAGGCGGATCACGTGCTTCACTATCTCCGCCTGGACGACGAAACCTGCAGGAAGCGGCTGCGCGCGCGCAACGCCGCCGGAACCCATGACTACGCCGCCAGCGACGCCGAGTTCGACCAGTTCACCAGCCATTTCGTGGCGCCAGGCGAGGCGGAGGGTTTCCAGATAGTGGTGCACGATTAGCACCGCTGCCGCGCGGCCGCAGGGATGACGCGGGCGGCGGCAATCGCTACATGCCCGGCCATGTTCATCGATAGTCACTGCCACCTCAACTACAAAGGCCTGGTCGAGGATCAGGCCGGCGTGCTCGAGCGGGCGCGGGCGGCGGGCGTCACGCAGATGCTCAACATCTCGACCCGGGCGTCGGAATGGGATGCGGTGATCGCCACGGCGGAACGGGAAAGTGACGTCATGGCGTCGGTCGGCGTGCATCCGCACGAGGCCGACATTCATCCCGACGTCGAAGCCGCGACCCTGGTCGAGAAAGCCGCGCACCCGAAGGTGGTCGGCATCGGCGAGAGCGGGCTCGATTATTATTACGACCATTCGGAGCGCGCCCGGCAGCGGCAGAGCTTCCGGTCGCACATCGCCGCGGCGCGCGAGACGCAGCTGCCGCTGATCGTCCACACCCGCGACGCCGAGGAGGATACCTATGCGATCCTCGCCGAGGAGATGGGGAAGGGGGGCTATCCGGCGCTGATCCACTGCTTCACGGCGGGCCAGGATTTCGCCGACAAGGTGCTGGCGCTCGGCCTCTACGTCTCGATCTCGGGCATCGTCACCTTCAAGAACGCCCGCGCGCTGCAGGCGGTCGCCCGGACGATCCCGCTCGACCGCCTGCTGATCGAAACCGATTCGCCGTTCCTCGCGCCGGTCCCGCATCGCGGCCGGCCCTGCGAGCCCGCTTTCGTCGCCGACACCGCGCGCTTCCTGGCCGCGCTCAGAGACGAGCCGCTCGAGGCGCTGGCCGAAGCCACCAGCGCCAATTTCCACCGGCTGTTCGCCAAGGCGGCGGCATGAAGCTCCGCATTTTGGGCTGCGGCACCTCCTCGGGCGTGCCGCGGGTGGGCAATGACTGGGGGCAATGCGACCGGAACGAGCCGAGGAACCGCCGCCGCCGCGCCTCGATCCTGGCGAGCTACGGCGAGACGCGGATCCTGGTCGACACAAGCCCGGATCTGCGCGACCAATTGCTCGACGCCGACGTCTCCGACATCGAGGCGGTGATCTGGACGCACGACCATGCCGATCATTGCCACGGCATCGACGATCTGAGGCAGCTCTATCATGCGCGCGGCCGCCCGGTGGCGGGCTATGCGCGGCAGCAGACGCTCGATTTGCTCCACCGCCGCTTCGGCTATGCCTTCGAAGGACAGGGCGGCTATCCCGCTTTGGTCGAGGCCAGGCTGCTTGGCGCCCATGTCAACCTGGGCGGCGTCTCGGTGCGCGCGGTCGATCAGCCGCACGGGCCGATCACCAGCGCCGGCCTGCGCTTCGACGCGGGCGGGGTTTCGATCGGCTATTCGACCGATTTCAATGAGATGACGGACGATATGGTGGCGATGTTCGAAGGAATCGACCTGTGGGTGGTCGATGCGCTGCGGCGCAAGCCGCATCCGACCCATCCGCATCTCGCCCGCACGCTCGAATGGATAAAGGCGCTGGCGCCGAAGCGCGCCGTGCTGACCCATATGGACACCAGCATGGATTATGCGACGCTGGCCGCCGAACTCCCCGCCGGGGTCGAGCCCGGCTTTGACGGGATGGAGATCGAGCTGTGAGCGAAGGTGTAAGCGGCGGCGATCAGGCCCTTGCTTTCATTTATCTTCTTGGCTGCCTGGTGCTGGTGATGAGCGGCTTTGCCGTGCGCCGGGCACCGATCGGCAAGACGCTCAAGATGGCGCTTGCCTGGGTGCTGATCTTCGCGGCCGGGTTCGCGGTCTTCGCGCTGCGCGAGGATTTCAGCGCGCTCGGGCGGCGGATCGCGGCCGCGGCCTGGGGCGGCGGCACGCAGGAGACCACCCAGACGGGCGAGCTGCGCATCGCGATGGCCGAGGACGGCCATTTCTGGGTGAATGGCGAGCTCAACGGACAGCAGGTGCGCTTCCTGGTCGACAGCGGCGCCACGGTGACCACGATCGGCCGCGACACCGCCGAGCGCGCGGGTATCGAGCCGAGCGGCCGCGCCTCGATGGTCAGCACCGCCAACGGCACGGTGCTGGTCGATCGAGGCCGCGCCGAGACCCTGAAGCTCGGCCCGATCGAGCGCAGCGACATCGGTGTTCAGATCGCGCGCGGGGAGACGATCAACGTCGTCGGCATGAACGTGCTGTCGACCTTGTCGCGGTGGTCGGTGGAGAACCGGACCTTGGTGCTGCGGCCGTGAGGGGGATTGCGCGCTTCCGTCTCTCTCTGTATTTTACATAATGTATATTATCGGACTTATCGATGGCTGTTGAAAATGCCCCCTCTGTCGCCGCCCTGGCCCAAATCATGGCGCGGCTGCGCGATTCCGAAACGGGCTGCGAATGGGACAAGGTGCAGACCTTCGAGACGATCGCCCCTTACACGATCGAGGAAGCCTATGAGGTGGACGAGGCCATCCGCCGCGGCGACATGGCCGCGCTCAGGGACGAGCTCGGCGATCTCCAGCTCCAGGTCGTCTACCACGCGCATATGGCCCAGGAGATCGGCGCCTTCACATTGGATGACGTCATGGCGTCGATCTGCGACAAGATGGTCCGCCGGCATCCGCACATCTTCGGGAGCGCCGAGGCCAGCCCCGGCTGGGAAGCGCTCAAGGCGGCCGAGCGCGGCGCCGATCCCGACGATAGCGCGATTGCCGGCGTCGCCCTCGCCCTCCCCGCTCTCAAGCGCGCCGAAAAGGTCCAGCGCCGCGCCGCCCGCGTCGGCTTCGACTGGCCCGACGCCGGCGGGCCGCGCGCCAAAATCGACGAGGAGCTGGACGAGATCGACCGGGCGGCCAGCGCGGAAGAACGCGCGGCCGAGCTCGGCGACCTGCTCTTCTCGGTCGTCAATTACGCCCGACACCTCGAAATCGATCCCGAAAGCGCGCTTCGCCAGGCGTCGGCGCGCTTTGAGGCGCGGTTCCGCAAGGTCGAGACTTTGTCCGAGCGGCCGCTCGATGAGATGAATATCGACGAGCTCGAGGCCCTCTGGCAGCGTGCCAAAGCCGAACTCTGACTCAGCGCCGCGCGTAATTCTGCTGGAATCGCGCCCAATCGGGGTCCGACAGCCGCACTTCGAACTCCGTCTCAAGATCCTTGTGGCGCTGCGCCGTCACTTCGCCATTGGCGTGCAGCCACGCGATCGCTTCGCCGTCCGAAGCCGGCAGAGTCACATTGCGGACCTTCGAGCCCTTGCGAAGCTGCTCGGCGGCGCAGGCGAGCAGCGCCTCCACCCCTTCCCCGCTCAGCGCCGACAAGACCACCACATCCTCGCGCCGCTCCGCCTCGGCGCGGATGCTGGCGGCTTCATCGGCGACGACGGCGTCGATCTTGTTCCAGGCCTCGATCCTGAGCGCGTCCTCCGCCAGGCCGATCTCCGTCAGCACCTGCTCGACGTCGAGCCGCTGGGCCTCGCTGTCGGGATGCGAGATGTCGCGGACGTGGACGATGAGGTCGGCCGAGACGACTTCCTCCAGAGTGGCGCGGAACGCGGCGACGAGCTGGGTCGGCAGGTCGGAGATGAAACCGACCGTGTCGGACAGGATCGCCTTGTCGATACCGGGCAGGCTGATCTCGCGCATGGTGGGATCGAGCGTGGCGAACAACAGGTCTTCCGCTCTGACGTCGGCGTCGGTGAGGCGGTTGAACAACGTCGATTTGCCGGCATTGGTATAACCGACCAGCGCCACGATCGGATGTGGTACGCGCTTTCGGTTCGCGCGATGAAGGCTG
>DASQLN010000002.1:0-148632 GCA_035629975.1 Allosphingosinicella sp.
TGGGGCCGCGCCTCCTTGAACTTCTCGAAGGCGAAGCGCGGGATCTTGGTGACGACATAATCGATCGTCGGCTCGAAGCTCGCGGGCGAGACGCCGGTTACGTCATTGTCGATCTCGTCGAGCGTGTAGCCTACCGCGAGCCGGGCGGCGACCTTGGCAATCGGGAAGCCGGTCGCCTTGGACGCGAGGGCGGAGGAACGGCTTACACGGGGGTTCATCTCGATCACGACGAGCCGGCCGTCATTCGGATTTACTGCGAACTGGACGTTGGAACCCCCTGTTTCAACGCCAATTTCGCGCAACACCTTGATACTGGCATTGCGCATCAGCTGAAATTCCTTGTCGGTCAGCGTCAGCGCGGGAGCGACCGTGATCGAATCGCCGGTATGGATCCCCATCGGGTCGACATTCTCGATCGAGCAGATGATGATGGCGTTGTCGGCGCGGTCGCGCACCACCTCCATCTCGAACTCCTTCCAGCCGAGCACCGATTCCTCGATCAGCACTTCGGTGGTCGGGGAGGCGTCCAGCCCGCCCGCGACGATCGCGGCGAACTCGTCGCGATTATAGGCGATGCCGCCGCCGGTGCCGCCCAGAGTGAAGCTCGGCCGGATGATCGCCGGCAGGCCGATAAGGTCCAGTGCCGCCATGGCGTCATCGACCGAATGGGCGATCGCCGAGCGCGGGCTTTCGAGCCCGATCCGCTCCATCGCCTGGCGGAACTTCAGCCTGTCCTCGGCCATCTCGATCGCCTCGGCGTCGGCGCCGATCATCCTGACGCCGTATTTGGCAAGCGTACCGTCCTTGTAGAGCGCCAGCGCGGTGTTGAGCGCGGTCTGCCCGCCCATGGTCGGCAGCACCGCGTCCGGCCGCTCCTTCTCGATGATCTTGGCGACATAAGCGGGCGTGATCGGCTCGATATAGGTCGCGTCGGCGAGCTCCGGGTCGGTCATGATCGTCGCCGGATTGGAATTGACCAGGACGATCCGATAACCCTCCTCCTTCAGCGCCTTGGCCGCCTGCGTCCCCGAATAATCGAACTCCGCCGCCTGCCCGATGACGATCGGCCCGGCGCCGATGATGAGGATTGAGGAGATGTCGGTGCGGCGGGGCATCAGCCCGCAACCGTGAAGAGCGCAATGATTGAGACGAACAAAGAGGCAATGCCTGCGAGCGAGCTCGCCCGGTTTATAAGCTCCCAGATGATATCAACCGGCGGTTCAGGAGCGTCCGCAAGAGTGCGAGCGGCCACGATATAGGCTCGCGCCATCGCTTTTTCGCTGTTGCCAGCTCCTAAGGAATCGAGTGCCACCTCAGCATCTTGCAGCATCACTACCAGCGATTCTCGCTTTTGATCGCTAAGGACAAATCCAGGGGGCAGCCCCGTCCAAGTAGAGCTGTCGATGGTAGGCCCGTCGTCCGGTTCCGGGACCTCTTGGGTATGGTGGAATGCCCCGTGCTGCTCAAGGAATGCAGCGACATTATCACCTAACTCTTCTTCCACCCAACGAAGGCCCTCAGAGGACAGTGAAACATATTGCTCCCTCAATGGCCCCAGATGCCTGCGAGCATCTACCAGGCTGGTCAGCGTATAATCCTTGAAAAAATTCTTCTGCCATTGGGGCTCAAGCACCAAATTGTATCGATCCAAAAGCTCCCCGACCTTAAATTCTGTTCGATGTTCGAGATGCGTCTCGTTGTATAGGGCCGCAACAAACACCTCGATAAATGTCGAGAACTTCACTGCAGCATCTCCATGAACTTCCCGAACAAATAGGTGCTGTCCTGCGGCCCCGGGCTCGCCTCCGGATGATACTGGACGCTGAACGCTGGCCGGTCGGTGAGCTCCAGCCCGCACAGGCTGCCGTCGAACAGCGAGATATGGGTCGGTCGCGCATTGTCCGGCAGGCTTTCGGCCTCGACAGCAAAGCCGTGGTTCATGCTGGTGATCTCGACGCGGCCGTCGGCGAGGCGCTTGACCGGGTGGTTGGCGCCGCGGTGACCCTGGTTCATCTTCGAGGTGCGCGCGCCGACCGCGAGGCCCAGGAGCTGGTGCCCGAGGCAGATGCCGAACAGGGGCTTGCCGGTCCCCAGCATCGCCTTGATCACCGGCACCGCATATTCGCCCGTGGCGGCGGGGTCGCCGGGGCCGTTGGAGAGGAAGAAGCCATCGGGCTGGTGCGCCATCACCTCCTCGAACGTCGCGGTCGCGGGAAGGACCGTGACGCGGGTCCCGGCGTCCGCCAAGTTCCTGAAGATGTTGCGCTTCGAGCCATAGTCGATGGCGACGACATGCGGCAGCGCCTCGTCATGCTCGCGCTCCGCATAGCCGGTGCCGGGCGCCCAGCGGCCGCCCGCCCAGCGATACATCTGGCGGCAGGAGACCTCCTTGGCGAGGTCCATGCCTTCGAGCCCCGGCCATTCGCGCGCTTTGGCAAGCAAGGCGTCGACGTCGAACCGGCCGTCCTCGCGATAAGTGATGACCCCGTTGGGCGCGCCTTCGCCGCGGATCTTCCGCGTCAACGCCCTTGTGTCGACGCCGCTGAGCCCGATCCGGCCGTTCGCGCGCATCCAGTCGGCGAAGCCCTGCGCCGCCCGGAAATTGCTCGGCGCGGCGACGTCCTGGCGGACCACGCAGCCGAGCGCGAACGGGTTGTCGGCCTCCAGATCCTCATAATTGGCGCCGACATTGCCGATATGGGGGAAGGTGAAGGTGACGATCTGCGCGGCGTAGCTGGGATCGGTCATGATCTCCTGATAGCCGGTCATCGCGGTGTTGAAGCAGATCTCGCCCACCGCCTCGCCTTCCGCGCCGAAGCCCCGGCCCCAGATCGCGCTGCCGTCGGCCAGCACCAACAGGCCCGTGGCGCCTTCGGGCGCGGGCGTGGGCTTGGCGTCGGCCATGGCGGCGGGCACTCCGTCTCTTCAGGTTGACGATGTCGCTAAGGCCCGAGCGCTAGAGAGCCCATCCGGCACCGTCAATCTATTAAAAGCCGAACCGCCCGGCTATGCTGATGGTTTCCTGATCAGCCCTTTTCGAGACCCATGATTCGCGACACGATCAAAGAGGCGCTGGTCGCCGCCATGAAGGCCGGCGACAAGCCCCGCACGGGCACGTTGCGCCTCGCCCAGGCCGCGCTCAAGAACCGCGACATCGAGCTGCGCGGCGCCGAAAAGCCGCCCGAGGACGACGTGCTGGTCACTGAAGTCCTCCAGAAAATGATCAAGCAGCGCCGCGAATCGATCGCCCTTTATCGGCAGGGCGGGCGCGAGGAGCTGGCGACGGCCGAGGAGGCCGAGATTGCAGTTATCGAGACATTCCTCCCGCGCCAGCTGGACGAGGCCGAGCTGGCCGCCGCCATAGACGCGATCGTCGCGGAGACGAGCGCGGCGAGCGTCAGGGACATGGGCCGCGTCATGGCGCTCATGAAGGAGCGCCACGCCGGCGAGCTGGACATGGGCAAGGCGAGCGCGGCGGTGAAGGCGAGGCTTTCCTGATGGGCGAGGCGGGAAAGTGACTCTCTCCCCCGCCTTCCTCGACGAACTGCGTGCCCGGACGACGCTGTCGGCGCTGATCGGGCGCAGCGTGAAGCTCCAGCGCGCCGGGCGCGAGTGGAAGGCCTGCTGCCCGTTTCACAAGGAGAAGACGCCGAGCTTCACCGTCAATGACGAGAAGGGCTTCTACCATTGCTTCGGCTGCTCGGCGCATGGCGATGCGATAAGCTGGCTGACCGACCAGCGCGGGCTCCCCTTCATGGACGCGGTCAAGGAGCTGGCCGACTCGGCGGGCATGGCGGTGCCGGCGCCCGACCCCGGCTCGCAGGAGCGGGCCGAGCGGGCGGCGGGGCTGTACGAGGTGATGGAGGCGGCGGCGGCCTGGTTCGTGGAGCAGCTCGAAGGTGTCGAAGGTGGCGCGGTTCGGGACTATGTGAAAGGCCGCGGGATCGGTGAGGCGACCCGGCGCAGGTTCGGGCTGGGGCTGGCTCCGGACGCGCGCGGCAAGCTCAAGGCGGCGCTCAAAAACTTCGGTAATGACAAACTCATAGAGTGCGGTCTTCTTATCCAGCCTGAGGATGACAAGGAGCCCTACGACCGCTTCCGCGGGCGGCTCATGTTTCCGATCCGGGACCAGCGCGGACGCGTCATCGCCTTCAGCGGCCGCATTCTGGGGGCGGGCGAACCGAAATATGTGAACTCGCCGGATACGCCCCTGTTCGACAAGGGGCGTATTCTTTTCAACCTCGATCAGGCCGGGCCGGCGAGCCGCGCGGAAAGGCGCGTTATCGTCGTCGAAGGGCAGATGGATGTTGTCGCTTTGGACCAGGCCGGCGTCGCGGAAGTTGTCGCGCCCCTTGGCACGGCGCTCACCGAGGCGCAGCTCGCTTTGCTGTGGAAGCTCTCCCCCGCCCCGCTCTTCTGCTTCGACGGCGATCCGGCGGGGCAGAAGGCGGCGGTGCGAGCCGCGCTCAGGGCGCTCCCTTATGTCGGACCGGCGCGGTCGCTCGCCTTCGTCACCCTGCCGGCCGGGCAGGATCCGGATGATCTCATCCGCGCCGGGGGCCGCGCGGCCCTCGACGCCCTCGTCGAACAGCCCGAGACGCTGGTCGACAAGCTGTGGCAGCACGAGCTCCACGCCGAGCCGCTGACGACGC
The DNA here is from genome assembly GCA_035629975.1 of Allosphingosinicella sp. Taxonomy (GTDB): domain Bacteria; phylum Pseudomonadota; class Alphaproteobacteria; order Sphingomonadales; family Sphingomonadaceae; genus Allosphingosinicella. The sequence continues at coordinate 4,653 of DASQLN010000002.1, forward strand.
CCGAGCAGAAAGCCGGGCTTCGGCGCCGCCTCTCCGACCATGCGTCGGCGATCTCGGATCCGGACGTGCGCGAGCAATATCGCTTCGAGCTGCTCAAACGGTTCAACGCGCTGACCCTGCCCCAGCGGCAATGGACCGCCCGGCCGTCCTTCCAGCGCGGCAAGGGCTTCGTGCCGCCGCCGCGGCCGACCTCGCCCGAGGCGCGCTCGGTCGGCCGGACGGGCCTTTCCCCGCAGCTGGGCCGGGCGGTGCTTCAGGGCCTGGTGCGGTTCCCGGCGCTGATCGGCCCCCATGCCGAGGCGATCGCAGCGCTGCCGCTCGCCGAGCGGGACGCGGCGCGCCTGCGCGACCTGATGCTCGAATCGGCCATGGCCGACGCTACGCTTGATCCGGACGCCCTCAATACCATATTGTCCGATAGCGGCGGGGCATCCCTCATCGAGGATCTCGGCCGCAAACGAGGACTTGCGTTTTCCTTCACGAGACGTGATGCCGAACCGGAGCGCGCCTGCCGCGATCTGGCGCTCGCCATAGAGACGCTGGCGGCACGGCCGGGGCTCGACGCGGCACTGGAAGCGGCCACGGCGCGTTTGAAGGACGAAGGTGACGAAGCGGCGTTCCAGGAGCAGCAGCGGCTCCGGGCGGCGCGCGACGAGGCCGACCGGCAGCTTGCGACATTGTTCGAGGGCGGCGGGGACTAAAGGCCTCGATTGGGATAAGGCGTATCAATGGCGAAGACCAACACGGCGGAAACCGACGAGAAGACCGAGGCCGGCGACGCGCCGCTCATCGATCTCAACGAGGCTTCCCTCAAAAAGCTGATCAGCCGCGCCAAAAAGCGCGGCTACATCACCTATGACGAATTGAACGACGCGCTGCCGCAGGACCAGATGTCCTCCGAGCAGATCGAGGACGTGATGTCCGCCCTCAGCGAAATGGGCGTCAATATTGTAGAAAACGAGGAGGCGGACGAAGACGCTGAGAAGGACGAGGATCCGGGGATCGACGAGGTCGACAGCGGCGCCGGCGAGACCTTCATCCTCGAGAAGAAGAAGGAAGCGGTCGACCGCACCGACGATCCGGTCCGCATGTACCTGCGCGAGATGGGCGCGGTCGAATTGCTCAGCCGCGAGGGCGAGATCGCCATCGCCAAGCGGATCGAGGCCGGCCGCGACACCATGATCTGGGGCCTGTGCGAGAGCCCGATCACCTTCAACGCGATCATCGAATGGTCGAACGCGCTCAACAACGGCATGATGCAGCTGCGCGAGATCCTCGATCTCGAGGCCATGCTCTCCAAGGGGCCGACGGCCGAGCAGGTCGAGGGCGCCGAGGCCGACGAGAATGCCGACATCTCCGAATCGACCGCCGGCCCCTCCTTCAAGGAGGAGGAGGAAGTCGAGGAGGCCCCGCCCGAAGAGGAGGACGAAGAGGAGTCCATGGTCGAGCGGCGCGCTCCGCGCCCGGTCGAGGAGGAGGACGAGGACAACACGTTGAGCCTCGCCCAGATGGAAGAGACGCTGAAGCCCGCCGCGCTCGACAAGTTCGCCGCGATCACCGGCCTCTACAAGAAGTTCGCCAAGCTCCAGCACGTCCGCATGGACGCGATGAGCGGCGGCCAGGATTTCGCCGCCAACGAAGAGAAGAAATACCAGAAGCTGCGCGAATTGCTCACCGCGGAGGTCGAGAGCGTCCAGTTCCACGGCGCCAAGATCGAATATCTGGTCGACCAATTGTACAGCTACAACCGGCGCCTCACGACGCTGGGCGGCCAGATGATGCGCCTCGCCGAGCGTCACAAGGTTCCGCGCCGCGCCTTCCTCGACGCCTATATGGGCCACGAGCTCGACGAGGGCTGGGCCGAGCGCGTCTGCGGAACCGACAAGAAATGGTCGGCCTTCTGCCAGATCGAGGCCGAGCCGATCGAGCGCATCCGAACCGAGATCAGCGAGATCAGCCAGGCGACCGGCATGAGCCTTGGCGAATTCCGCCGGATCGTGAACCAGGTCCAGAAAGGCGAGCGCGAGGCCAGGATCGCCAAGAAGGAGATGGTCGAGGCGAACCTCCGCCTCGTCATCTCCATCGCCAAGAAATACACCAATCGCGGCCTTCAGTTCCTCGACCTCATCCAGGAAGGCAATATCGGCCTGATGAAGGCGGTCGATAAGTTCGAATATCGCCGCGGCTACAAATTCTCGACCTACGCGACCTGGTGGATCCGCCAGGCGATCACCCGCTCGATCGCCGATCAGGCGCGGACGATCCGAATCCCGGTCCACATGATCGAGACGATCAACAAGCTCGTGCGCACCAGCCGCCAGATCCTCCACGAAATCGGACGCGAGCCGACGCCGGAGGAACTCGCCGAGCGCCTCTCAATGCCGCTCGAAAAAGTCCGCAAGGTGATGAAGATCGCCAAGGAGCCGATCTCCCTCGAGACGCCGATCGGCGACGAGGAGGACAGCCATCTGGGCGACTTCATCGAGGACAAGAACGCGGTGATCCCGGTGGACGCGGCGATCCAGTCGAATTTGAAGGAGACGGTGACGCGGGTGCTCGCGAGCCTGACGCCGCGCGAGGAGCGCGTGCTGAGGATGCGGTTCGGGATCGGGATGAATACCGATCATACGCTGGAGGAAGTGGGGCAGCAGTTCTCGGTGACTCGCGAACGGATCAGGCAGATCGAGGCGAAGGCGCTTCGGAAGCTCAAGCATCCGTCACGGTCTCGGAAGATGCGAAGCTTCTTGGATCAGTGACCTAGTCTCCTCTTCTCCCGGAAGAGGCGAGCTGCTCACGCTTTGGTAGTTGCTCTGTCCTGACAATGGCGAATATTGGCCGGAAGCGCTTGCACCCGACTTCAGGCTGCCTCAAGGAACACGATGTTGCTGGAGAGAGCGGACGCTGCGAAATCGCGCAGCAACCGGATGCGCGGGCCCTGCGCGCCATGGAGCTGATCAAGCGACTGCTCAAGATGGCCCAAGCGATCGGCTTGCGCGCCATAGGTCAACGGCTTGGCAAACGGGATGACGCGGCCTTCGGCAAGCGCGACCGCCTCTTCCACCAGCGCCTTCTCGATTGGACGCGCCCGCGCCACCAGCGCCCGGAGCGCCGAGGGCTCCGCCATGCGCAAGGCTTCGTCGAAAGCAAGGGCGAAAGTCGTCTTGACCGGCGTATCACGCACGCCAGTACGTTCTGCCACATACGTCACATAGGCATCAGCTGGCTGATCGGCGAGAAACGCCCGCACGTCGCTGTCCGAGACTAGCCCCGCCTCGTATCGGAAGAGCAATCGACGCGCTTTTGCCGACGGCAGGATCAAGAGAGGATTGTCGACTCGGGCGGTCGGACGCTTTTGCGCGCGCAGCCCCCTCCCGGCATCGAGTTTCGCAAGCAGTGAATGCGAAGCCTCGTTGGCAAAACCGTCCGCAACAGCCGTTGCTAGCACTTCGCGAGCGCCCACCGGGTCGCCAAAGTCATCCGCAAGCACCACCGCCAGCTGGTTGCGCGAATACGCGTTGGCGGGGAACAGCTCGATCGTTTCGCGCAGCAGCGTCGCCGCCTCGTCGGCCCTGTCAGCATCGACCGCCAACAGCGTTGCCAACTGGGTGCGCCACTGCACATTCTCCGGGAATCGCCGGATCGCTTCCCAGCCGACGAGCTCGGCATCAGCCACCCGCCCGGCGGCGGTAAGCGCATCGCGCATCAGCGACCAAGCAAAGACGTTCTCAGCGTCATATTCGAATGCGAGCGATGCCAATTTCGCCGCATGCGCTCCGCGCATCTTCGCTTCGGCGATGTTACCGTCCTTGATAAGCCGCATACCGACGTTGCAAGCGGTACGGACAAGGTAAAAGACGTCGCCGGTAGTGTCGGCGTATCGCCGATGCTGCTGCATCAGCCTGTCGATTTGAGCAGTAACGCGCGCATACGCGCCTCCGACCTCCGCCAGAACGGCTTCGCGCTGTTCCCTTGGCGGTGGCTCGGTGGCAACGCCTCGCGGGACAACGTGGTCGCGCGGATGCAAGTCGACGTCCTGGCGCCACCAAGCGGCGAGCGGGAAGGTGGCCACCGAGCCACCGGTGCGCTCCGCTAGTTCGCGCTCGCCTGCGGTCACCGCGAGCTGGACATGATCCGCCCAGAACTGCGAGCTCCGCGGGAAATCGCCTTCGACGATTCGCCATTCGCGCTCGAACGCCGACTCACCTGGGTGCTGCGACACCGCCCAGCGCGCCAGCCCGTGCAGCACGAAATCTTCGTTGGCGCTGAACTGGTCCGCGAGCGGGAGCTTGCGCAGGCCGAAAAGCGCAACACGCAGATAGTCTTGGCGGTAGCGTCCGCCGGTGCCGCTCTCGGCACAGATCGATAGCCAGAGTGGCATCAGCCTGCGCGCCTCGAGACCCTTGGACGCGCCGATGTCCTGGCTCAGCGCCAGAATACGAAAAAACTCGCGCCGCAGATCGAAGCTCCGATCAATCACGAAATTCTCAAAGAAGCCGTTCCAGAGTACGTATCGGTGGTGCAGATCGAGCACCGTTTGGGGCGGCAGTAGTCGACGGATGATCGAAACCAACGAATTGAGCCGGGACAGTTCGATCCGGAAGTGCTTGACTTCGACTTCCAACATTTCGGTCCGGAACTCTTCGAGCAGGCGCGCGCAGGCGGCGTCGAACGCGCGAAACTGCAGCGAATCGCGGGGCTCAAGATCAAAAAGCGCCGCCATCGCGTCTTCGAGCTCCGCGGCTGACAGTCCGCCGAGAGCGGCCGCGCCGCGCAGCAGATCGCGCAACGCGACCGTCCCGTCTGCCACAAGCCTGCCCAGCCAATTGTCGATTGCCTCGTTCAATGGGCGTACCTCACCGCGCAACGTTTCCGAAACCGGTTCGCCCGGTATCCCTGCGCAGGACCGCCAGATGACGCGCCCGCGCGGCCTCGATATCGGGTTGATCGGCGCCGGTCCACCGTCCCAGCCGCTTGAGATGGTCCCACTTGTAGTCAATGCGGATGTGCAGGATTTCCCGAAGCAGGGGCAATGGCGTCGCATGATCGCGAAGATCGACTGCGAATCCCTGCGCCGATCCGCGCGGCATCGGAAAGAACGCCGGATTGTTCCGACACTCAAGCACCGTGGCGATCGCAAAGCACTGGTCGATCAATGACCGACCCGCTAGGGTGAACACTTCCGCGGCGGAATACTCCATCAGCGCGAACGAATAAGTCTGGCGCGAGTCGTAGGGATAGAAGTGCAGTAGCCCGAGCCGGTCGATCAGGTGCTCCAGCCAATCCGGCTGCGCGAGATCGTGCTCCACTTCGCTCTTGAATGCGGCGAATGCGGGACGCTCGCCCGGAAAGGTGGCAAAGAGGTCCGTGAGTACCGACAGATCGTCGCTATCACGCGTTTGGACTGCCTTGTCGAGACGCGCGAACTCCAGCCCGCCGCTCGCGATCAGCCCATCGATGCGTTCGAGTCGGACGATCTTCTGGTTGGGCTCGACACTCGCCGGCAACAGCGCATCCGAATTGAGCGTCTTGTCGAACGTCGACGGCAAATGGCCGCGCGCGAGGCCTTGAATCGTATCTCGATAATATCCGTCCACTAACGCGCGCACTTCTCCCACCGAAGAATCGAAATTCTCCAGATGGTCCTGCCGCGCGGGTCCGACATTTTCCTCGATCAGGTAATTGAAGCCAATACTCCGTTCGTTGACATCCGTTGAAGTCGCAAGTCCTTGCACCGAATGCACGAGATCACTGCGCTTGAAATCCACGGCTGCCCCCTTCGCGTGCGAAGATGTGTTTTCCAGCAGCCCTAGTCAACAGGGGTCGCTGTCACGACGGCTGGGTCGCGCGAGGCGCGGATCACCAAGAAGGTCAGGATGCAAGGGACACGCCACTCCCGTGACGTCGGTCGAGTTCGCTCCCCCGGATCAAGTCCGGGGTCGCGCCCCGCCGAGGTTCCCACGAAAGTAGTACTTTCGTGGAGGCCCGGGCCGGGGCCCCGCGGCTCTACGCCTAAGCTCCGGTTTGCTTCGCAATTCCTCGCTTAGGCTCGGCGCTACAGCGCTCGCACACGTGGCGGCGCCTGCTCGGACGCCAGCATCAATTCGGTGAGGCCCCAGACCTTGGCGTCCGCCCGGTTGGGGCTCACGTCTGGGCCTTCATAGTCCCCGCCCCTTCAGTGCTCGCCTGCCCCCGGACAGGCCGCGCGCTTCAGCATCCCAAGCGACACCGCCTCCAGCTCCGGAAACCGCCCGCGCAACACCACCTAACCCGCCTTGACAGCCCCCGGCCGTTCGCCCCCATTGGGCGGCGTTCGGCCAGGGAAGGATTCGATGCGCACGCACCTGATTGGCGCCGCCGTTCGCGGCCGCGGGGCTCGCGGCTGGCGGGCGGGATGGCTGGCCGCCGCTTTTGTCCTCGTCGCCCTGCCCGTCTTGTCCCCGGCCCCCGGCGCGGCGGCGCTCGCGCAGGAGGAGGAGGATTCCGGTCCCGTCCCCGTGCCGCGCCAGCTGCGGGACGCGGTCGCCGGCTGGAGCGCGACGGCAGATAGCGACGACTCGGACGCATTGGCCCGGCTCTATGCGCCCGATGCGTGGTTCAAGGCGCCGTGCGCGCGCCTGCGCACGGGCCGGGCCGCGATCGCCCAAAGGTGGCGGGAGATACTGGCCTACAGCCCTACCACCGTCTCGCTCCGTCCGCGATCGTTCGACCTCGCGCGCGGCCGGGACATGGCGCTCGAGCGCGGGCGAGCGCACTTGCTCCAGAATGTCGGCGGCCTCCCTTACGGCACGAACGTCGACTATCTTCGCGTCTGGCGCAGGACCGGAGCAACCTGGCTGATCGCCGCCGACATGTTCACGCCCGGAGGGCCGTGCGACGAGGAGGAGTGACGAGCGGCCGTTTGCGAGCCCGCAGCGGCGTCACGCCCCCGGCATGATGTTTTCTCGCCTGCTCTCCTGCCCCGCGCTCCTGTGGAACAAGGCGGCGGCGACCAGCCAGAGCCCCGCGAAGATGCCGCTCAGCGCAAGGACTCCGACGGCGCCCATGGGCTCGTCGCGCGCCGTCGAAGGCGCGGTGGCGACGGCCAGGCCCAGCAGCGCCTGCACGGCCGCGACGGCGAGCATGGCGCGGGCCATGCCGTCGGGACGCAAGCGCGCGGTGAAAGCGCAGGCCGCCGCGGCCGCGACCACGAGGTAGAAGCCCTGATTGACCGGATTGTCCTCGCTGCCGACGATGCCCACGGCGAGGTTCATCCACACCTGAACGAACGACGCGGCGAGCGCGACCGCGACCCCGATACGATAGGCGATACGCTCCGGCTTGCCTGCCATCTCCTCCCCCTCCCCTTCGCGATTGAGGTTCTACCCTGCCGGAAGGCCCGATGAGGGTCATGAGCGACTTGTGAGATTTCGCTGAAAAAGCGGGCGTGGCGACCGGTACGTGCCTGTCACCGATCCGCCTTGCATTTCGGCCGGTCGCGCTTATCCCCCAACAGGATGTACGGGCAAAGCTGGACCTGTCTGGGCGGCGGAGCGGAGCACCTCGCCGATGTCGAGGTGGTCGAGCGGACCCTGGACAGGGGCAACACCCGGATCGCCATCCACCGCTGCCGAACCTGCGGCCAGCTCTACCGCTGGGAGCATTACGAGCTGAACGACTGGTCCGGCGGCGGGAACTATAGCGACGAGACCGAAGTCTGGAAGGTGCTGGATTCGGACGAAGTGCACATCGTCCGCCGCGACCCGAACTACGCTCCCCGCAACGGCCGCGAACACCGCGCCGACCGGGGCTGGAGGCGCGACGGGCCCTAGGCCGCGCGACGGCATCGGCATTGAACGCCGAATCACAGGCCGGAGGAGATCGCGCGGCAGTCCTAAGTGACGCCGCGCCCTCCCCTTAGAACTTCACCTCCGCCGCGAACGTGAACGAGCGGCCGCGCGGATCGGCGACCCGCGGCTCCCAGGAGCTGCCGGCGCCTGTGTTGCTGTCGTAGGTGATCGCGAAGGGCGGATCCGTGTCGAACAGGTTCCTGACTCCGGCGGTGAGCCTGAGCCCGGGCGCGAAGCCGGTATAGCTGAGCGCCAGATTGTAGACGATATAATCGTCCACCCGCGGGTTATAATCGGGACGAGTCGCCGAGGCCGGCAGGGCGAAGTTCCTGTAGCCGTTCCGGAAAATCTGAGTGAACGTGACGTTCCACTCGTCGGTCCGGAAGCTGATGAAAGCGTTGTGCTTCCAGCGCAGGCCGAGGTCGCCGGTGAAGGTGAATATGCCGATCAGATCCGTATAGGGCAGATTGGGCAACAGCTTCTCGCGCTTGTCGAGCAGATAGGTTCCGTCGAGGCCGGCGCTGAGGAAGCCGCCGAAGGCATCCATCTCGCCGCGCAGCGCGACGTCGATCCCCTCGGTCCGCCGCGAACCGAAATTGCCCGTCCGCAGATCGACCGTCGTGATGATGCCGTTGGTGCGCCCGATCCGCTCGGGGAAAGCGGCGATATTCGCGAGCAGCTGCGGGATGGTGATCGTCCCGATCGTATTATCGACCGCGATGGACCAATAGTCGACCGAAAGGCTGAACCGGTTCAAGGGCCGGATGACCACGCCGACGCTATATTGCTCGGAGGTTTCGGGCTCCAGGCCCAAATTGCCTCCGCTCAGCGATTCGGGGGTGATCGGAGCGCACTGGGGTTGCGGACCCGTGGTGTTGCCCGTCGGGCACAAGGTCGGATCGACCAGGGTGTTGCCCGGATTGGGCGATACCGTAGTGCCGTTGAATATCTGATTGAACGTCGGGACGCGGAAACCGGTCCCGTAGGAGCCGCGGAACATCACTGGGTGCCACGGGCGGAAACGGAACGAGACCTTCGGATTGGTCGTGCTTCCGAAGCCGGAATAATCGTCGATCCGGCCGGCGACGATGATGTCGAGCTCGGGCAGGATCGGGAACAGGGCCTCGGCATAAGCGGCAAGCACGCGGCGGCTCTTCGGGGTCAGCGCGTTGATATTGTCGAACGCCACATTGAAGATGTCCGGCATGTTCGCGGCCGCGGCATCCGAGCCGTTGAACTCGTAGCTCTCGCGCCGATAGTCGAGGCCGGCGGCGAGCTGGACCTCGCCGCCCCAGATGCTGAACAGCGAGCCGGACACCGAGGCATCGAACTGGCGCACCTGATAGCGGCCGCCGTAGAGCACGGTGCCTTCGGCCGATACCGCCTCGAGCCCAGCGATCGCCGCCGCGGTCTGGCTGAGACTGAACGGATTGAGGATGCCCGCGTTGATCAGGCCGATAATGCCCGGGCCGGCGGCGCCCGGCGCGGTGGGCGCGCGCGGGTCGTAGGCGCCGATGTCGTTGCCGGGAGTGGCGGGATTGTTGGTGAGCTGCACGCCGCGATAATGATAGCCGGAGCCAAGCACCGAGGAGGATTCGCTCCTCGCGTAGGACGCGCCGGCGCGATATTCCCAATCCGCCCAGAGCGGGCCTTCGACGCCGAGCGCGGCGCGGAAGGTCTGGGTGTTGGTTTCATATTCGCGCGGCCCGCACGCGATGCAGCGCCAGCGGCCGGCGATCGGAAGCCCGAAACGCGCGTTGAGCGCCGCGACCTGCGCGACCCGGTTCGGGTTGCCCGGAACGTCGAACGCGGCGCGGATCGCGTTGAACACCTGATCATAGGTGGCCGCGGTCAGCGCGTTGCGGGGATAGGCCCAGGGCAAGGTCGTGGCGCTGGCGCTGTACTGATTGGCGGAGAAGCTCTTGGACGAATCCGCATCCGACCCCGTGACTTCGAGCGAGACCATATGATCGCCGCTGATCCGGACGACGCCGCGGCCGAAATAAGTGAGCGTCTGGATCGGCTGCTGGAGCACCGCCGCCCGGCCGGTATCCCATGAGCAGGCATATTGCGCCGTCGGCACCGCCCAAAGGACTTCGTCATAGGCCATGCCGCCGTCCATCGATTCGCAGCCGGCGCCCCCGGGCAGATCGAGGATGTTGATGCCGCCGGCGGCCCCGTTCGTCCCGTTGGGCAAGGTGAGCGTCAGGCCGGTGAGCAGCGTGCCGCCAGGCGTCTGGTTGACGTTCGCGCCGATGTTGAACGCCGTCGCGATCGGGGCGCCACGCGTGTCGATCGAGAGGCCGCGATTGGGCTGGTTGCCGTTGACGAAGTCGCGGTCCGAACCGCGCAGGATATGGTTCCAGCTGTAGGAGACCGCTCCCATGATGTTGAAGCCCTGCTCGTCGAGGTCGCCATAGCCGGCAATGGCCGAGAGCCGGTAGATGGGGGAATCGCCGCGCTCCGTGATGTCGGTGAAGCCCTGGATCCCGACCCCCTGATAGTCGGTGCGGGTGATGAAGTTGATCACGCCGCCGACCGCGTCGGTGCCGTAGATGGCCGAGGCGCCGTCCTTCAGCACTTCGATCCGTTCGATCGCGGCGAACGGGATCTGGTTGACGTCGACCGCGGAGCCGCTGAGGCCGTGCGCGGCGACCCGGCGATTGTTGAGCAGCACGAGCGTCGAGGCATTGCCCTGGCCGCGCAAATTGGCCGAAGAGAGGCCGTTGGTGCCGCGCTGGGCGCCGGAGACGACGTCGCCATTGGAGGCAAGATTGTCGGCTCCGCTGGCGTTCGAGGGCAGGAACATCAGCAATTGCTCGGGGCTGCTGATCGAGTTGCGCTGCATTTCCTGGTTGGTGATGATCTGCAGCGGAAGCGAGCTGTTGTTCGGATCCTGCCTGATCCGCGAGCCCGTCACCAGGATGTCGGCGTCGTCGTCATCGTCCGCCGTCGGCTCCACGCTCTGGAGAGGCGTTGCCGCGCCGGTCGCGGTCGGCGCCGGAGGCGTCGTCGTTTCCGGATCGGTGACCTGCGCGGACGCGGGAGCGGCCAATGTGCAGGCGAGCGCGGCGAAAGCGGTTCCCGAAATCAGGAGCGATTTGAACGATGTCGTATGAAGCATTTGGAATTCCCCCCGAAAGCCCAGCGCGCAACGTGACGGCAACGTGACAGCAAATGAAAGGCCTGTCACCCCCATCCGATTCGATCGGCGGCGGAGGGTTTTGCGCGATCATTCGGGCCGCGCGGCGGCGTCAGTTCTGCTCCGCGATCAGCACCAGAGCTGCGTCCATGGCGGCGGTGGCTCCGGCGCCGTCCGGGATGTCGTTCGCGTAAGCGGAGAAGAGGAGAGTGCGGCCGCTCCTGGCGGTCAAATAGCCGGAAAGCGCGGCGGTGGCGTTGAGCGTGCCGGTCTTGGCGAAAAGGCGGGATTCGAGCGCGGTGCCGCGGAAGCGGCGGCCGAGCGTACCGTCGACGCCGCCGATCGGGAGAGTCGCGCGCCAGGCGGCCGCCCAGGGCTGCGCCTCGATCCAGCGCAGGAAGGCGACGACGCCGCGCGGGGCGACTCGGTTGTAGGTCGACATGCCCGAGCCATCGGAAAAGTCGTAGTCCGAGCGGCGCAGGCCGGCCCGCTCCAGCATGGAGCGCACCACCGCCAGCCCGTCGGCGATCGAGCCGGTCCCGTCACGGCGGCCAAGGCGCCGGAGCATCAGCTCGGCGTACAGGTTCTGGCTGCCCTTGTTGATGAGCAGGAGGTCTTCGGCGAGCGGCGGCGGAACGAGACGCGCGAGCGCTTCCTGCCGCGGCGGACGGGCGGGCGGCGCGCCGCCCCGCCTCGCGGGATCGTCGGCGGGCGTGAGCGGGCGGTGGCGGGCCGCCACGGTGCCGGTGACTCGAACGCCGCGGGCCTCGAGCAGGGCCTTGAAGCGCCACGCCGCATAATGAGCCGGATCGTCGATGCCGAGGCGGAGCAGCTCCGGCTCGGCGCCCATCGCGATCGTGCCCGTCAGGCGCACGGCATTGCTGCCCGGAAGGCGGTCGAAGGCGAGGCTGGTGGCCCCCGCCGCGATCGTCACCGCACGATTTTCGACCGTGTAATAAGGCTGGAGATCGAGCCTTGGCGGCCGTCCGGGCGACGTCGGCGCGACGCGCAGGTGCAGCTCGTTGTCGTCGAGGCTGAGCGCGGAGACGGCGGTGCCGGAGCGCGTGGGGATGTTGTTCCAGCTCATCCCCGGGCTCCAGCGCTGATCGGGGTAGAGGCTGTCGTCGCCGACAATGTCGCGGACCAGGCGCGTCCTCGCGGCGACCGCGTCCGCGAGCGTCGCGAGGCAATTGGCGGCGCAGTCCGCCGCGCCGGAGAGGCGCGCGTCTCCATGACCCTCGAGGACCACATCCGGGACGCTCCCGCCCCCCATTTCCAGCCGGACCGCGGCGCCGCCATCCCTATCGGGCTCGCCGAGGCCGGGGATCGTCGCGAAGGCGGCCGCGGTGACGAACATCTTGGTGTTGGACGCGGGGATGAAGCGGGCGTCGGGCGCGATGGCGACGAGCTCGCGGCCGTCCAGGGTCGCGACGACGAGACCGAAGCGGGTGCCGGGGCCCGCCTCACGCAGCCGCGATTCGACGCGCTGCTGGAGCGACTGTCCCGGGGCGGCCTCCTGAGCGGCGGCGGCCGGCGGGACGAGCGCCAGGATCAGCACCGCCGCCCGGAGCGCCGTCATCGGCCGAGCCACGCCGGCACCTTGTCGGCCTGCATCAGCGCCTCGATGCTTTGCCTTTCCCGGACCAGCGCCCATTCGCCGCCGTTCACCAGCACCTCCGGAGGCAAGGGGCGGGAATTATAGGTGCTGGCCATGGTCGCGGCATAGGCGCCCGAGGTCCGGATGATCATCAGCTCGCCTCCCGCGACACGGTCGATGCTTCGCGCCACAGCGAAGGTATCGCCGGTTTCGCAGATCGGCCCGACGATGTCCGCGATCATCCGCTCGCCGGTCGGCAGGACCGCTTCGATCGCGTGCCAGGCATCGTAAAGGCTCGGCCGCATCAGATCGTTCATCGCCGCATCGAGGATCACGAAGGGATGATCGGGCCCGGGCTTCACCCGGATCACCCTGGTCAGGAGGACGCCCGCATTGCCGACGATGATCCGGCCCGGCTCGAAGATCAGCCTCACGCCCCAATCTCCCGCGACTCGGCCGACCATCGCGCCGTAATCCGATGCGGTCGGGGGCGGCGGCGCGGCCGGATCGTAGGCGACGCCGAGCCCGCCGCCGAGATCCGCGGTTCGAATCTCGTGCCCTTCGGCGCGCAGGCGGCCGATGAGCTCGCCGATCTTCCCGAACGCCGCTTCGAGCGGTTCGAGGCTGGTGAGCTGGCTGCCGATATGGACCGCGACTCCCCTGATTTCGAGGCCCGGCAAATCGCGCGCCCGCGCATAAGCCGGGAGCGCGTCCTCGATCATTATGCCGAACTTGTTGTGCGCGGCGCCGGTCGAGATTTTGGCGTGGGATCCCGCGGCGACATCGGGATTGACTCGAAAGCCGATCGGCGCGGTCCGCCCCATCGACAGCGCGACCTTGGACAGCATGTCGGCCTCGGCGACCGACTCCAGGTTGAATTGGCAGAGGCCCCCGCCCAAAGCGAGCGCCATCTCCGCTTCGGTCTTTCCGACCCCGGAAAAGACGATCTTCCCGGGCGCGATACCCGCCGCCCGGGCCCGCTCATATTCGCCGCCCGAAACGACGTCCGCTCCGAGCCCTTCCGCCGCAAGCGTCGCCAGCACCGCGGCATTGGGATTGGCCTTGACCGCATAAGCGATCAGGGGATCGCCAAGCGGCGCCAGCGCCGATCGCAAGGCGCGGGCCTGACGCTGCATGCCGGCCGTCGAATAGACATAGACCGGCGTGCCGGCTTCCCGCGCGATGCGCTCCAGCGGCACGTCCTCGCAAGCCATGGCCCCACCCTCGAGATGGAACGGGTCCATCAGGTCCGCCCGGTCCCGCGCACTCAATCCCGGATCCGGCCTGCCGGCCACATTTCGATTGGCGGCCGGATGCCCTGGACAGGGGCCGCCAGGTCGATCGCCTTTGGGGTCGGGAGAGGATGCATCGCCTCTCCAGCATAGGCTCGGCCGCAATCTCCGCAATGGTACTCGACCAAAAGCTCTCCCTTGTCCGCCTTGCATTCCAGCCGCTCGCGTTTATTCTAGAGCCTATGAACGCGCTGTCGCCCCTCGTGTCGGAATTCGAGACGGTCGAGCAGGCGCAGGCCTATCTGAGTTGGCTGGAGGCCAAAGTCGCCGCTTCCCGGGCGGACGGCCGGCCGAGCGTGGCGCATACAGAGGCGATGAAGCGCGTGCGGGCGATCATCAAGGCCAAACGCCGCTGAGCTTGCCCACCCTCGTCTGGCGGGCAGGCGCGCTCGACGATCTTGAAACGATCATCTCCTACATCGCGGACCGCAACGCTGCCGCTGCGGAACGTCTTCAACTGGCGATCGAGTCTTGCGCCGAGGGATTGCCGGAGCACCCTTTCCTCTATCGCCCAGGCCGAGTGGCAGGCACGCGAGAAGCGGTCGTGCACCCGAACTATATTCTCATCTACGGCGTGCGCGCGGATACGGTCGAGATCATCGCCGTCGTGCATTCGCGTCAGCAATATCCGTGAGCGTATATGGATCTTCCGAGAGCCAGGATTTGTCTCTTTCCGCGGTTCCCGCGACGCCGCCGCCCCAAGCAGGGCCCCATTCTCCCCGCCTCCCTTGTAAACCTCCTCTTTACGCCGCGGGGTGTAAACCCCTTGCCAAGGCCGCATTGCGTGCCTGGAGGATCGGCATGGCTTCAGTATCTGTGGAGAGCGCGGGCCGCGCCCGTTCGGGCGAAGCGCTCCTCGCCCGCGTCGCCGAGCACGGCACGGCGAGCCACGCTTATTTCGCCAGCGAATCGCTGGTGCGCGGGCCGGAAGCGACCCGCAACCTCGCCGACGCGATCCACTTCCTGTGCGCGCTGCACGGCCGCCACCCCGGCATCGTCGACCATGCCGCGAGGCGCGTCGTCGAGCCTGGGGCGCGCGCCTGGCTGAACATCGCCGCCGAGGCCATGGCCGCCGAGCGGGCCTCTCTCACCCGCCTTTCGGTCGCGGTCGGCGGCATCCCCTCGACGCCCGGCGGCGCCGGCTCCGAGACCGCGATTCTGGCGCAGCGGGCCGCGCTCGCCACCCTCGCATTGTCCGACCGGCGCGGCTGCGCGCTCGGCGCGGCCCTCGCCTTCGCCGCCGACTGGGCATCGATCCGCATCATCCTCGACGCCGCCGCCAAGAGACTCGGGGTCGACGCGCCCCCCTCCGCGCTCGCCGGACCCGAGACGCTGCAGGCGGTCGCCGACGAAGCGGGCGAGGACGCGGCGGCGCGGCGCGCCTTGCTGTTCGGCGCCGAGCAGCTCGCCCTCCAGCACCGGGGCCTGTGGGACCTGCTCGAGGCGCGGCAGCAGGCGCGGCGGGAGTATTGAGCGAAGCCGCCGCTACCGCATTGTCATCCCTGATTTGAGCAGGCCTCCCCTTCCCCTTCGCTGAAAGTCCGGCCAAGGTGCGGCATGGCTTTGAACATTGCCGATTATCTCGATGAGGTCAGTTTCAAATATCTGACCGGCCACGCGACGGAGCACAGCTATCGCCCGGCGCTGGAGGCCCTGTTTCGTTCGATCGATCCGGCGCTCACCGTCATCAACGAGCCCAAGAAATCCGAAGCGGGCATGCCAGACTTCCTGTTCCAGCGAAACGGCGTGCCGTTCGGCTGGGCCGAGGCGAAGGACATCGACAAGGACGTTATCAGGCTCAAGGGCTACTCGATCGAGCAGCGCAAGCGCTACGAGAAGGCCTATCCGAACCTGATCTACACCAACGGCGTCGACTTCGAGTTCATCCGCGAAGGCGAGCGCGTCCACTACGTCTCGATCGCCGATTTCTTGATGGGTCTGCAGCCCCGTCCCGAGCGGTTCGAGGAGTTCGAGCGACAGCTTCGCCTGTTTGCCGAGCAGAAGCCGATCAGCATACGCTCAGCCGCGAAGCTGGCAGAAATGATGGCGGCCAAGGCGGCGATCATCAAGGACGAGATCGGCATCGCGCTTGGCGAGGATCCTCAGTTCCGGTCCGGGCTCGGCGGCCAGTATAAAAGCTTCAAGGCAAATCTTTTGCCGGCGCTGGAGCCGGACGAGTTCGCCGACATCTATGCCGAGACGATCACCTACGGCATGTTCGCCGCCCGCTTTCACGACGATGATCTGAGCACGTTCAGCCGCCAGGAAGCGCTGGAGAAGCTACCGGCCTCCAATCCGTTCTTGAAGGGGCTGTTCGAGTACATCGCCGGTCCGCAACTGCCCAAGCGTCTCACCTACATCGTGGACGATCTGGTTCATCTGATGCGCGCCAGCGATCCTCACTCGCTGTTTCGCGATTTCGGCAAGTTCACCGCGCGCAACGATCCGTTCGTGCACTTCTACGAAGACTTTCTGGCTGCCTACAATCCGAAGAAGCGCAAGAGCCGGGGCGTCTGGTATACGCCCGAGCCGGTGGTCGATTTCATAGTCCGAGCGGTGGACGATGTGTTGAAGCACGAGTTCCACCTGCCCGATGGCTTGGCCGACACAAGCAAGGTCATCGTGGATTGGGACACCGGGCGCGACCATCCCAAAACTGGCAAGCCGATCACCGAAAGGCGCGAGGTCCATAAAGTTCAAATACTCGACCCGGCGACCGGCACCGGGACCTTTCTCGCCAAAGTGGTCCAGCTCATCTCGACACGGGTGAAGGCGAAGGCGCCGGGTAAATGGTCGAGCTATGTCGAGCAGGATTTGCTGCCGCGCCTTCACGGCTTCGAGCTGCTGATGGCGAGCTATGCCATGTGCCACATGAAGCTAGACATGATGCTCGACCAGACCGGCTACAAACCTAGCGCGAAGCCGCCTCGCCTCTCGGTTTGGCTAACCAATTCTCTGGAACCGGCCGACCGCGAGGTGCGCGACCTGTTCTTTCAGCCCCTTGCCGAGGAAGCGCGAGGCGCCAGCAAGGTGAAGCGTCAGACGCCGGTTATGTGCGTGATCGGAAACCCGCCTTATTCGGGCGAGAGCGCCAACAAGGGCGCTCACATTATGGATTTGATGGAAGCCTACAAGAAAGAGCCGGGCGGAAAGCAGCGGCTCAAGGAACGCAACCCCAAGTGGATCAACGACGATTACGTCAAGTTCATCCGCATGTCCGAAGACCTGATCGCCAGTAACTCGTCAGGCGGTGTCCTCGGCTTCATCACCAATCACAGCTATCTCGACAATCCGACTTTTCGTGGAATGCGCTGGCACCTGCTCGAGACCTTCGACAAGATCTGGGTGATTGATCTGCACGGCAACTCGAAGAAGAAGGAAACTGCTCCCGACGGTTCTGCTGACGTCAATGTGTTTGATATCATGCAGGGGGTCGCCCTGATTATCGCGGTTCGCACCGGCGGGGGCACTGCTGATCTTGCGGAGGTTTGGCACGGCGACCTTTGGGGAAGTCGTAAAATCAAGAACCAAGCTCTGTGGGCGAACAAGCGAAGGAAGCTGGCTGCGACAGAGCTACCTAGAAAACCGCCGAGCTACCCGCTGGTGCCTCGTGATTATGAGCTCGAGGAGTCCTACCAAGAGGGGTTTTCTCTCGTCGAGCTGATGCCCAGGAATCAAATTGGGTTCCAATCTCATCGCGATAATTTCGCCGTCGCGTTCGAACGGCAGGAAATCGAGAAGCGCTTGGCCCACTTGAGGAACCCAAGCCTTTCGGAAAATGACCTCGCCGAAGAGTACGATTTTCAACTCAGCCCGCACTGGGACCTCGCTGGTTACCGTCGTGATCCAACCCGGAAGAATGAAGTCGCATCCCGATTATCGGAGTGCGATTATCGGCCTCTCGATCGTAGATGGTGCTTGTTGGATGAAATGGCCATGGATCGTCCACGATGGCCATTGATGCGCGCGTCAGCGACGGGGCAGTCATTCGCACTAAACGTCGTTCGACAAACAAAAATGAGCCAGTGGCGGCATGCGGTGGTCTCAGAATTTCCCGCTCCCGCTGTTTTCGTGGAGATCAAGGACGGATCAAATTTCGTCCCGTTGTATGCCATTGAGCAGATCGATGGCTCCGTTCGCTTGAATTTTGATGCGAAGCTCTACGCCGCCATTTGCAAGGCAGCCGGTATTGATCCTGCCAACCATGCCGGCCCGGAACATGATTTCCGCAGCCCCACTGGCGATGCCCGGCCGAGCGAGGTCAAGGTTTTCGACTATATCTACGGCGTGCTGCATTCACCCACCTATCGTGAGAAGTTCGCCGAGTTCCTCAAGATCGATTTCCCACGCATCCCCTATCCTCCCTCGCCGGAAGTCTTCGGCCACCTCAGCGAGAAGGGCGAGCAACTCCGGCGTCTGCATCTGATGGAGGAAGCCGCGATTGGCGAGGCTCCCTACACCTACCTCGGCGATGGCGATGATGTGGTTGCGGCAGGCTATCCCAAATTCGAGGATGGTAAGGTCTACGTCAACAAGGACCAGCACTTTGCGGACGTGCCGGCGGTCACCTGGACCTTCCACATCGGCGGGTATCAGCCCGCGCAGAAATGGCTCAAGGACCGCCGCGGCCGCTCGCTCTCGTGGGATGACATCGGCCACTATCAGAAGATCGTCAAAATCCTCGTCGAAACCGACCGGATCATGAAAGAGATTGAGTTGCCGCTGGCCGGAACAGAATGATACGCAAGCGCCGCTATGTGATCGACGGGCGCGGATGGCTCATCGTCTCACGCGCGGCGGAATTGCTCGGAACGAATGCACAGAGCGTGCGCAAGCTGATGGGGGAAGGCGCGCTGGAATGGCGTCAGACCCGCGCTAATTCGCGAACCTTCGTCGTGGACGAGGCGGGAGTCGTGGCGCTGAAAAAGAATCGTCCGCCGGTGAAGCTAAAACGATCCCCCGATCCGCTCGCTCGCCCGCCCAATCCCGTGCCCGAGCGACGGGCCAGGGGTGGCTTGTCGGAGGCCCACCATCTCCGTCTCACCCTGCCGCATGACGATGAGGCCGGAGACAAGCGCAAGAAACGATAAGCAATCCCGCTACCACCCAACCAAACTTGCACCCCTCCCCCTCCGCTCTTATGCCCGCCCGATGCGTTTCGAAGGCACTCCCAATTATGTCGCGACCGACGACCTGAAGGTGGCGGTCAACGCCGCGGTCACGCTGCGGCGGCCCCTGCTCGTCAAGGGCGAGCCCGGCACCGGCAAGACCATCCTGGCCCACGAAATCGCCGAGGCGATCGGCGCGCCCTTGATCGAATGGCATGTCAAATCGACCACCAAGGCGCACCAGGGCCTCTACGAATATGACGCGGTCGCCCGCCTTCGCGACGGCCAATTGGGCGACGAGCGCGTCCACGACATTTCCAATTACATCCGCAGGGGCAAATTGTGGGAGGCGTTCACCTCGCCGCAATTGCCCGTTTTGCTGATCGACGAGATCGACAAGGCCGACATCGAATTCCCGAACGACCTCCTCCAGGAGCTCGACCGGATGGAGTTCCACGTCTACGAGACCAAGGAGACGATCCGGGCGGCCGAACGGCCGATCGTGGTCATCACCTCGAACAACGAGAAGGAGCTGCCCGACGCCTTCCTGCGCCGCTGCTTCTTCCATTATATCAAATTCCCCGACCGCGAGACGATGCAGGCGATCATCGACGTCCACTTCCCCGGCATCCAGAAGCTGCTGGTCGCCAAGGCGATGGACATTTTCTACCAGGTCCGCGACGTCCCCGGCCTCAAGAAGAAGCCGAGCACCAGCGAGCTGATCGACTGGCTGAAGCTGCTGCTCCACGAGGACATGCCGCTCGAGGTCCTGCAATCCAAGGATTCTTCGAAGGCCATCCCCCCGCTCCACGGCGCGCTCCTCAAGAACGAGCAGGACGTGATGCTGTTCGAGCGGCTGGCGTTCATAAGCCGGCGGCAGGGCGCCTAGCGCATCGCCTCGTCGCGATAGGCGAGTTCGAAATTGCCCCAGCGGCGGCCGCCGACCCAGAGCGGCACGAACACGTTCTTTACCGGCAGATAGCGGCCCTGGCCCAATTCCATGCCGTAGGTGGCGAGCATCGCATCCTTCTCGGACGCGATCGCGCGCCGCGTGATGTCGTCGATGAAGTTGCGGCGGTTGCGGCAATATTCGGCATTCCATTCGGGGTCGGCGCTTTGCGGCTGCGAGCGCGCTGAAATGTGGGTCGGCAGATAGCCGTTGATGTCGGTGAGCGCCGCCGCGATGAGCCGCGTCTCCTCGGCCATGATTCGGTCCAGCACCGGCCGGACATGAGCGTCGGCGAAATCGCAGAAGCGGGTCTCGTACTGGACCGGGTTGGTGCCGGGCATCGGCACGTAATCGGTGTCGAACACCGCCTCCTCGTCGATCTCGCCTCGGGCGACGCCGTCCTCGATGATCGCCTCCAGCTCGCGGGCGGTCTTCTGGGCGAACTCGATGAACGGCGTGTCGTCGATCCTGACGCCCGAAGAGGCGAGCCGGTCGAGCATCTCGTTGGAGAGCAATTCGAGCTTGGTCAGGCGGTCATGGGTTTCCTTGAGCTGGCCGCCATTGTCGCGCGCGTCGGCGGCGAAGGAGGAAAGCCCGCTCTTCACGCTGTCGACGCTGGCCTGGATGAGGCTGGTCGACTGGGCGATGCCGTCGGTCTGGCGGTCGACCAAAGCGACGATGTCGGCGACGTCGCGGACGGTGTCGTTGATCCGGGTGAAGCTGCCTTGCGCGACCCGGCTCTTCTCGACCCCGGACTTGATCTCGGTGGTGACCGCCTCGGCCTCGCGGGTCAGCGACGCGATCGTCCCGGCGATCTCGCCGGTCGCGGCGCGGGTGTCGTGGGCGAGCTTCTTAACCTCGGCGGCGACGACGGCGAAGCTGCGCCCAGCCTCGCCCGCGCGCGCCGCCTCGATGGTGGCATTGAGGGCGAGCATATTGGTCTTGCTGGCGATCGTCTCGATCGAGGAGGAGACGCGCTGCACCCGGGTCATCGCCTCGGTGAAGCCGGCCATGCGGTCGCCGAGCTGGACGACGAGGTCGGTCAGGCCCGAAAAGACCCGGATCGTGTCCTCGATCGCGGCGCGGCCCTGATCGAGCTTGCCGCGCGCCTGCTCGGCGAGGACGCGGGCTTCGTCGGTGGAATCGGAGACGCGGGCCTGGTCGGCCATGAGGCGGGTGGTGACCTCCTCGAGAGAATCGAGCATCCTCAGGTTGGCGGAGATGCGCTCGTTGACGCCCGCGACATAGCCGGCGACGTCGCTGCACTCGATCGCCAGCGACCCGCAATTGCGCGCCACCTGGTTGATCGCCTCGCCGTCGGTCCTCTCGCTCGCGCTGCTCGCCACCGTCCACGCACCCCTGAATTCTTTGTTGTCGCGCAAGGGCTAGGGGCTATTGGTTGAAAGGACGTTAACCACGAGACAGTGGGACCCGCCCCAACCGTCATTCCGGCGCAGGCCGGGATCTCGGGTCGTCAAGTCGCGGCGGGTCTCCAGGGGATCCCGGCCTTCGCCGGGATGACGGAAGGCGCGTAATCGCCTACACCCCCTCCCCATGTTCTTCTCCTTCGTCGACGAGCTGCGCGCCGCGGGGATTCCCGCCTCGATGAAGGAGCATTTGACCCTCTTGGAAGCGCTCGACGCCGACATCATCGGCGCCAGCCCGGAAGATTTCTATTTCCTCGCCCGCGCCACGTTCGTGAAGGACGAGGGGCTGCTCGACCGGTTCGACCAGGTGTTCGGCAAGGTCTTCAAGGGGCTGGAGGCCAGCTACGGCGCCGAGACGGTCCCGCTGCCCGAGGAATGGCTGAAAAAGGTCGCCGAGCTCTACCTCACGCCCGAGCAGATGGCCGAGTTCAAAGCGCTGGGCTCGTGGGAAGAGATCATGGAGACGCTGAAGCAGCGGCTCGCCGAGCAGCGGGGGCGCCACGAGGGCGGCAGCAAATGGATCGGCACCGGCGGAACCTCGCCTTTCGGGAATTCGGGCTACAATCCCGAGGGGGTCAGGATCGGCGGCGAGGGCGGCCAGGGCCGCGCCATCAAGGTCTGGGACAAGCGCGAGTTCCGCAATCTCGACAACAAGGTCGAATTGGGCACGCGCAACATCAAGGTCGCTCTCCGGCGACTGCGCCGCTTCGCCCGCGAGGGCGCCGCCGAGGAGCTCGACCTCGACGCCACGATCGACGGCACCGCGCGCAAGGGCTGGCTCGACATCGCGATGCGGCCCGAGCGGCACAATGCGGTGAAGCTGCTTCTCTTCCTCGACATCGGCGGCTCGATGGACCCGCATATCAAGCTGACCGAGGAATTGTTCTCGGCGGCGACGTCGGAATTCAAGAACCTCGAATTCTTCTACTTCCACAACTGCCCCTACGAGACGGTGTGGAAGGACAATCGACGGCGGACGAGCGAGCGCACGCCGACCTGGGACGTGCTCCACAAATACGGCCACGACTATAAATTGGTATTGGTCGGCGACGCCTCGATGAGCCCCTATGAGATCACCCATCAAGGCGGCTCGGTCGAACATTATAACGAGGAGGCCGGCGCGACCTGGCTGCATCGCCTGACCACCACCTATCCGGCCGCCGTGTGGCTCAACCCCGTGCCCGAGCAATATTGGAACTACACCAGCTCGATCCAGGTCACCCGCACGTTGATGCAGGACCGCATGTACCCGCTGACGCTGGAGGGGCTGGACGATGCGATGCGGACGCTGAGCCGGAGGAGTGGCTTGTAAGTGCCTGGGTCGCGTCAAGTTGTCTTCGGTAGGGTGCTGTGGTTTATTGTTGGAGGCCCCAATTAAGAGAGTAAGATTGCGCTTGCGACAAAGAACAAAGTAGCGCATTCTGCTATGTCGTCACTTTAGGTATCCGCAAAAGTCAACCACTCGCTCGACGTAAACGTGAGCGGTGACGGAGCAAGCGAGTCTAGTCTTTGCGGCCATGTGCGCGGAAATGCGCGCGAAAATGGGGGAGGCAGAGATGGCCAAGACACCTAAGCAACCGGCCGGCGGCGGCGGCGCGGCCACGACCGCGCTCGATCGGCTGGTTTCGCTCACGCGGGACAAGGACTATGTCCCGACTGCCGCGGATCTCGACGAGACGGGCGCGGTGCGCAACGTCGGCCCCACCGAAGATTATCTGAGGCAGTTCGGTTACCTGCAGTCGGAGAACCTGCAGCATTTCGGGCCGGCGGCGCTGAGCATGGCGACGGCGCTTCCCGAGGCCAGCGGCGAGGACGACGAGACGCTGCGCGGAGGGCTGCGCCGCTTCCAGGCGTTCAACAACCTGCCGGTCACCGGCGAGCTCGACGAAGCGACGCTAAGAAAAATGTCGCTGCCGCGCTGCGGCTTCCCCGATGTGACGGCCGCAGCGCTTTCCTCCCCCGATCCCGCCGCCGCGCCGGACGTTGCCGAGTTCGTCGCGCAGGGAAGCAGGTGGAACAATAATGCGCTCACCTACGGCTTCCAGAATTTCACCGCGGACCTGACCCAGGCGCAGACTCGCGCCGCGATCCAGCAGGCCTTCAACCTGTGGGCGGCGGTGACTCCGCTCACGTTCACCGAGGTGCCCGTCGCCTCGACACCCGACATCGTGATCCGCTTCGTTTCGGGAAATCATGGCGACGGCAACAATTTCGACGGCCCCGGCGGCGTTCTCGCCCATGCTTATTATCCGCCCCCGGGCGGCGGCCCGCTGGCCGGCGACTCCCATTTCGACGACTCCGAGACCTGGAGCGTTAACCTCCCGCCGACCGGGACCGACCTCGTCAGCGTCGCCGCCCACGAGTTCGGCCACGCGCTGGGCCTCGCCCATTCGAACGTCGCCGGCGCTCTGATGGCCCCTTTCTATACCGGCGCCCACCGCCAGCTCGAGGCGGACGACATTGCCGGAATTCAGTCCATCTACGGGGCCCAGAGCACCTGGGCGTCGCTCGGCGGCGTAATCACCAGCCGGATCGCGGTCGGCCGCAATGCCGACGGTCGGCTTGAGGTGTTCGCCCGCGGCACCGACAATGCGCTCTGGCACATCTGGCAGACCGCCCCGAACAACGGCTGGAGCGCCTGGGCCTCATTGGGCGGAGTGATCACCTCGAATCCCACGGTGATCAGCAACGCCGACGGCCGACTTCAGGTTTTCGCCCGAGGCACCGACAATGCGGTGTGGCACCGCCGGCAGGCCGCGGCCGGCGGCGGCTGGGCGAACTGGGCCTCGCTCGGCGGCGGAATGATCGGCAACATCGCGGCCGCCCGCAACGCCGACGGCCGGCTCCAGCTCTTCATCCGCGGGCTCGACAGCGCCCTTTGGCACATCCGGCAGACCACGGCCGGCGGCGCCTGGTCGGCCTGGGCCTCGCTCGGCGGCGGGATGACCGCCGATCCGGTGGCGATCAGCAATTCCAACGGCCGCCTGCACGTGTTCGTGCGCGGCACCGACAATGCGGTCTGGCACCGCAGGCAGACCGCGGCGGGGGGCACCAGCTGGACGAGCTGGGCCTCGCTCGGCGGCGCCATCATCGGCAACTTCTCGGCCGGCCGCAACGCCGACGGGCGGCTGGAGCTCTTCGTCCGCGGCACCGACCATGCGCTTTGGCACATCTGGCAGACCGCGGCGGGCGGCGCCTGGTCGGGCTGGGCCTCGCTCGGCGGCGGAATGACCGCCGACCCGACGGTGGTCAACAATCAGGACGGCCGGCTCGAAGCGTTCATCCGCGGCAACGACAATGCGGTCTGGCATATCTGGCAGACCGCGGCCGGCGGCGGCTGGGCCGCCTGGGCGTCGCTCGGCGGCGGAATCATCGGCCGAGTCGCCCCCGCCCAAAATGCCGACGGGCGGCTCGAGATATTCGTCCAGGGCAACGACAATGCGGTCTGGCATCGGTGGCAGACCGCGCCTAACAACGGCTGGTCCTGATCGGGAGTAAGCGAGCGATTTCGAATGACACGATCAAGCCGGCCGAACTCGCCCACTTACAGCAGGCGGTGCTTGTCAGCGTGCTGGAGGGGAGGCCGCTCGAGCCCGGGGGCGCGGCGGTTCGCCTTCCCGATCTTCAATTCGCCCGCAAGGGCGAGGCGATCGCTCTGTCGCCCGAGAATCTGGCCCCGGGACTGGACGTGCACGCTTTGCCGCGGCCGGTCGCGCTGACTGCGCCCGAAGACGCGCGCGAGGCTGAAGGCGAATCCGGAAAGGGCGCGGCGACGGCGGGCGGTTATCTCGCATTCAAGGTGCCGCTCGTCGAAGGCGATCGGCTCTCTCTGGGGCTCGAGGTCCGTGCCTTCCCGCCGGGCGGCGACCGGTCCGTGCCGATCAGCGCCTTGACGCTCCATTTCTTCCGCCAGGACGACGCCTGGCGGCTCGACGCGCCGCCGGCAGCCCTATCCAGCTGAGGCCGCCGGCCGCGGGTATCGCCGGTGCGAGTCTGGAATGCAGGCCTCGAACCGTGCCAAATGCGGTCGATGTCTGGTCCCGTTGACGAAAGCTCAGGCCGAAGGCTGAGGGCCGGTGCGAGGGGGGCCGCCGCCGTTCTCGCCGCAGCGCTTGCGGTCGCCGTTCCGGGCGGGGGGGCATTCGCCCAGATTACCCCCGAAGCGCGCACTGCCTGGGGGTTCGAGGGCAGCGATCTTGCGCCCGATCCGGCGGTGCGGTTCGGAGTGCTGGCCAACGGCATGCGCTATGCGATCCTGGGCAACGCCGTGCCGCCCGGCGCGGTGGCCATCCGGATGGTCGTCGCGGCGGGCGCCACGGCCGGCGGGCCGGGCGAAGCGCATTATCTCGAACATGTCGCCTTCATGGGCTCGCGCCGGGTGCCCGAGGGCGCGCGGACCCGGCTGACCCGGCGCGAGCGGCTGACCGCCGGCCGCGACTTCAACGCCCATACCGGCGACACCGACACGATCTATCGGGTCGACCTGCCGCGACCCGATCCGGCGCAGCTCGACCGGACGATCATGCTGATGCGCGAAATTGCGAGCGAGCTCAGCCTGACGCCGGAAACAGTCGAGCGGGCAAGGAATGCGCTGATCGAAGAGGCGCGCCAGCGCTCCGGACCCGAGGACGGACGCGAGCGTGACCAGATCGCCTTTTTCCTGCCCGGCACCGCCATCGCGCGCGCTTCGTTGACCGGGAGCGAGGCCGATGTCGCCGCGATACGGGCGGACGGGCTGCGCCGGCTTTACGAGCTTTATTATACGCCCGGGCGGACCATCCTGATCGTGGTCGGCGACGCCGATCCGGCCCGGGTCGAGAGTCGCATCCGGGCGCATTTCGGCGACTGGCGCGGCCGCGCTCCCGTCGCGGAGCCGCCGCCCGCCCCGATCGATCCGGCCCGCGCCACCGCATTTCGGCTATTCCACGCGCCGTCGGCATCGACCTGGGTCACGATCGCGTCCGTCACGGCGCTCGACGCACGGCGCGACGGCGCCGCACAGCGTGACCGCGGCTTCCTCGAATCGCTGGGCGCGGACATGCTGGCGGCGCGAATCCTCGGCTATCGCGGCGCCGACCGGCCGTTCATGGACGCGGACGCGCAGGTCCAGGATTATTATCGCACGGCGCGGATCGTGAGCCTGAGCGTGCGCTCGATCGACCGGGACTGGCAAATGGCGCTGGAGGTTGCGGAGCAGGCGCTGCGGAGCGTCCTCGTTCACGGTTTCAGCCAGGCCGAGCTGGACATCGCGCTCAGCCGCGAGGCGGAGCGGCTGAACGGGATCGCCGCGCCACAAGCGAGCGCCGATCTGGCGAACCGGATGGCCGCGATGGCCGGCGCCGGAATCATCGTCACCGCCCCCGGAAGGCCGGCCGACAGCGCCGCCTATCTGGCCCGAATTCGGCTCGACCAGGTGAACGCCGCCTTCCGCGCCGCCTGGGCCGCGCCGGGGCGGCTCGTTCATGTCGCCCACGGCCGCGCGATCGACGGCGGCGAGTCGCGGCTCGCCGAGGCGTGGGCGGCCAGCCGGCGGCGTCCAGTCGCGGCCCGGTAGCCGGAAGCGCTAGCTCGCCCCAGCTTCTCGCTGGTTGCCGAGGAGGCAGGTTGCAAAGGCCACCGCGGTCCCCAGGCAAAGCTGGTAGGGGAAGGCCAGCGACTTCCACGCCGCGGGCAGGCCCAGCACGTCCACCACATAGCTTTGCTGGAGCGCGATTGCGACGAAACCGGTTACGAGCGCCGCCATGACGGAGGCGGACGAGCCGCGGCTGGTGAACAAGACGGTGAAATAGACGCCGAGCAGCCCGGAATATGCGAAGGTCATGACCGACAAAGCGAAGCTGAGGAGCGGCGCTTCGGTATAACGCTGCCAGTAGAAGCAGAGGATCGACATGGCGAGCAGGGCGAGCGCGAGCAGGACCATGCCGATACGCCCCGCTCGCACGAAATGCGCCTCGGGCATCGCGCGCCGCCGCTCGATCCAGGGCCTGTAGAAATCCTGGATAAGCACCGAGGTCATGGAGATGAGCCCGGAATTGACGGCGGCCGCCGCAAGCACGCCGACGGCGATGAAGCCGCGCACGCCGGGCGGGATCTGGGTCAGGATATAATGCATGAAGACGGTGATCTTCTCGCCGCGAAACTCCCCCGCCGCGCCGGCGCCGGCGCCGCCGCCCATCAGATCGGGGCGGTCGTAGAAGACGTAGAGGAGCGAGCCGATCGCGAGGAAGAGGAAGACGACCGGGATCGAGGCCAGCACCGACGCGTAGAGCGCCCGGCTTCCCTCGCGGGAATCGCGGCAGGCGAGGAAGCGCTGGGTGATGTCCTGATCGAGCCCCATGCTGGCGAAGAAGAGCAAGGTGATGCCGGTGACGGTCGCCAGCAGCGAGAATGGCGCGGCAGGATCGAGCGAAAGGTCGATCAGCCTGAGCTTGTTGCCGCCGTCGGGGGTGGTCATGAGGCCGCGGACGATGTCGCCCGTCGGGGCGGGAATGCTGCTCCACAGGAACCAGAGCACCGCGAGCGCGGCCCCGACGTAGAGCACCACCTGAACGAGGTCGCTCCAGATCACCGATCTCAGCCCGCCGGTGAAGGTGAAGGCAAGGCCGAAGACGACCAGCACGGCCGACGCCATCAGCACGCTTTGAGGCTCGATGTCGGCAAAGACGATCATCGAGACGGCGATGGCGGCGAGATAGAGCCGGGCGCCGCTCGCGAAGATTCGGCCGATCAGATACATGCCGCCGGCCGCGCGCATCGCCCGCGCGTCGAAGCGGTTGCCGAGCAGCTCGTAGACCGTCGTCACCCGCTCGGCGTAGAAGCGGGGAATGAGAAACTTCGCCACCAGGAAGGCGGCGATGAGCGGCCCGAGATAGGAGGTCAGATAAGTATAATCGCCGCGATAGCCGTAATCGGGCGCGCCGAGAAAGGTCGCCGCCGACTGGGTGGTCGAAAGCACGGAGACGGCCACCAGCCAGATCGGGACGCGGTGCCCGGCGAGGAAATAGTCGGACGCGTCGCGCTGCCGGCGGGTCGAGAGGATGCCGGCGAGCGCCAGCAGGACGACGTAAGCGCCCACGATAGACCAATCGAGCGGCGTGAACTGCGCCGTCACCGCTTTGCCCCAGCGAGCAGCCGTCTCAGTAGCGCAGATAAGGTCGCCGCTCGTCCTCCCATGCCTGCTCGTCCGGCGCGGTCAGCGCCTCGAGATCGCCCGGCGCAGCGGCCGCATCGTCAACCCATTCGCGGAGCAGCGGCGAGCCGTTGATGACGTCGATGGCAAGCCTGCCCTCCTCATATTCGTAGGGGAAATCGCGCCACAGGCCGTAGTCTGGACAGAGGCGGCGGATGGCTTTGAAGGCCAGCGCCTGGAGACGCCAGGGCCTGAACCGCTGGTGGTCGTAGAATCCGCCCTCGGGATGGATATGGACGCCGTG
The DNA here is from genome assembly GCA_035629975.1 of Allosphingosinicella sp. Taxonomy (GTDB): domain Bacteria; phylum Pseudomonadota; class Alphaproteobacteria; order Sphingomonadales; family Sphingomonadaceae; genus Allosphingosinicella. The sequence goes on from DASQLN010000002.1 coordinate 33,427, forward strand.
GCAGAGCTTGCCGGCATGCTTGTGAAAGGTCGGCTCGAACGAAATCTGGCGCAGGGAGCAGCCCGACAGCCACTCCGGCGCCAGGGTCCGCATTTCGGCGATCACGGCCCGGGCGTCGATGTCGGGCGCGCCGAACAGCTCGAGCGGGCGGGTGGTCCCCCTCCCCTCCGACAAAGTCGTGCCCTCGAGCATCACCGTGCCCGCATAAGCGCGCGCCATGGCGAGGTTGGGCGCGTTGGGGCTCGGATTGATCCAGATCCGCTCGCCTAGCGGCCAGCCGTAGCCGGGCGCCTCGTCGGGCCGCCAGCCCTCCATTTCGATCACGCGATAATCCGCGTCGAGCTTGAACCTGTCGATGAACCATGAGCCGAGCTCGCCCAATGTCAGCCCGTGCCGCATCGGCAGCGGGCCGGCGCCGACGAAGCTCTCCCAGCCAGGGCGGAGCGTCAGCCCTTCGATCGGCCGTCCGGCCGGATTGGGGCGGTCCAGCACCCAGACATGCTTGCCGTGCTTCGCCGCGGCTTCGAGCACGTAGAGCAGGGTCGTGATGAAGGTGTAGATCCGGCAGCCCAAGTCCTGGAGATCGACCAGGATCGTATCGAACGTCCCCATCGACTGACCGGTCGGGCGGCGCACCTCGCCATAAAGGCTGAACACCGGAATGCCGTGGACCGGATCGGTATAATCCGGCGATTCGATCATATTGTCCTGCTTGTCGCCGCGCAGGCCGTGCTGGGGACCGAAAGCGGCGGTGACGTTGACGCCGCGGGCGGCGAGCGCGTCGAGCGAATGGGTGAGATCTTCGGTCACCGAGGCCGGATGGGCGAGCAGGGCGACGCGCTTGCCCTCAAGCGGCTTGCGCAAAGCGGGATCGGCGATGAGGCGGTCGATGCCGAACTTCATGTGTCGGGTGCTGACGGGAGATCGAGAGCAAGGCAAGCCGGATGATGGAAATCGGGCACGTCGCCGGGATGGTTGAGCGCCCAGTAGGAGATGTGTCCGCCTGCTTCCTCGATCACCGCGCAAGGCCCAAGCCGGTAGGGTTCCTGGTCAAGCGCGAGCGACAGCGTGGCGGTCAGCTCCAGCTTCTCCTCGCCCCCCGCAATGGCGATCTCCGGCGGCGCGATCAGCGCTGCGTCGACCATCCCCTCCCGCCGCGCCTCGAAGTCGTACGCGGCCCATTGCGAGGAGGGTGAGAAGTTGAGCTCGCGATAGCCCGGCGCTTCGACCGGTGCGAGGAAGGCTTCGAAGCAGGTCGTCCGCCACAGATTGTTGGCGCGGCCCGGCGGCGACGGCGCAGGAAGGATCAAGTTTCCTATACCGCCGAGCAGGGTGACGCGGAATTGCAGCGTGACCTGCGACAGCCGCCGGACCTCCACGTCGATCGCCTCGATCGCGAGGCTTTCATAGCCTGGGCGGCTCCAGAGTCGGTGCTTCATCCCGCCTCCCCTACGTCATTCCCGCGAAAGCGGGATCTCTCTTTCTTTGAGACAGCCCGAAGAAAAACGAGATTCCAGCTTCCGCTGGAATGACGGTGGGTGACGAGGTGGCCGCGTGTCATTAAGCACGCGCCATGACCGAATATCGCTCCGACCTCCTGCGCCAGCTCGACGAGCGCGGCTACATCCACCAGGTCACCGACCCCCAGGGCCTGGACGCGCTCGCCCAAGAGCAGGTGATCCCCGGCTATATCGGCTTCGACGCCACCGCGCCGTCGCTCCATGTCGGCAGCCTCGTCCCGATCATGATGCTGCGGCGTCTGCAGCAGGCGGGGCACAAGCCGATCGTGCTGATGGGCGGCGGCACCACCAAGATCGGCGACCCTTCCGGCAAGGACGAGAGCCGGCAGCTGCTGACCCACGATCAAATCGGCGGCAACATCGCCTCGATCCGGCGCGTGTTCGAGCGGTTCCTGACCTTCGGAGACGGGCCTGCGGACGCGATCATGGCCGACAATGCCGACTGGCTCGACGCGCTCGATTATATCCCCTTCCTGCGCGAGGTCGGCCCGCATTTCACGATCAACCGGATGCTGACCTTCGACAGCGTCAGGCTGCGCCTCGACCGCGAGCAGCCGCTGACCTTTCTCGAATTCAACTACATGATTCTCCAGGCCTACGATTTTCTCGAGCTGTCGCGGCGCGCGGCCTGCCGGCTCCAGCTCGGCGGCTCCGATCAATGGGGCAATATCGTCAACGGCATGGAGCTCGGCCGGCGGATCGACGGCACCCAGCTTTACGGCCTGACCACGCCGCTCATCACCACCGCCGACGGCGGCAAGATGGGCAAGACCGAGAAAGGCGCAATCTGGCTCAACGCCGATTTGCGCTCGCCCTACGATTACTGGCAGTTCTGGCGCAACACCCAGGACGCCGACGTCGGCAGGTTCCTGCGTCTGTTCACCGACGTCCCGCTGGACGAGATCGCGCGGCTGGAGGCGCTCGGCGGCGCCGAGATCAACGAGGCGAAAAAGGCCTTGGCCGACGCCGCGACCGTGATGCTCCATGGCGAGGAAGTCGCGGGTGCCGCCGCGCACACCGCCCGCAAGACGTTCGAGGAAGGCACGTCCGGCCACGCGCTTCCGACGCTGCAGGTGGCGGGCGAAATCGGCTTGGTCGATGCGCTGATCGGCCTCGGGCTCTGCGCGTCCAAGAACGAGGCGCGCCGGCTGATCGCCCAGGGCGGCGCCCGGATCGACGGCAAGGTCGCTGGCGATGACATTTCGATTTCGGTGACTGGCGACGTCCGCGTCTCCGCCGGCAGGAAGAAGCATGGGGTTCTGACGGCCTGATCGCCAATGTCTGAATTCGCCCTCAATTGGTCCGCAATCTTCGCTCGACACCTGCTTGACTTGCTGTAATCTTGGCTTTTCTTGGGGGGGAGTCCTACATGGGCACGGAGGAGACCGGGACGGCCACGCCGGATGGTGCGCGTACGCGCAAATCGCGCAAAACCGGACGCTCGGGCGGGGAGACGATCTTCCTCGTCTGCATGATCGTCGGCACGCTCGTCGCCGCAATCGGATTCGTGATCGCCACGATCGTCTGGAATCTCCCCTTCCCCTCGACCTTCGTCGCGATCCTCATGGGGCTATGCGTCGCCACCCTCGCCTACACATTCCTGGGCGGAGTGGACGGCGCCGTGTTCAGGCTCGGCGGCATCCAGCTGGCGGGGTCGGTCGCGGTCATCGCGGCGATCATCTACCTGGTGAAAGGCCCGATGGCCGCGGACATGAACGATGCACGCGCGATCCAGAAAGGCCAGAACGCCATCAGCCTTATCGAACAGGAAGAGACGAAAACCGCTGCGGAACGGCAATTGAGGCGACAAGCCGAGCGGCGCCTTCAGGACCTGCAAGGAGAGTCGGGAGAGACTCAAGCCACCACCGTGAGCGGCATCGTGGCGCGAATTCATGCAGCCACCGCCCGCAGCTCGCTCGGCCGCGGAGTGCTCAATCTCTTCACGCGCGGCCTCGGTCCGTTCAACCCGACTCTGGAAACGATGCCACTTGCCGTCCGCTTCAATGACACGGTACGGCCCGGATCCTACCGATATTGCCACAGCCGGCGCGGCGATGATTTCGACGGACGTCCGGTCCGCTTCGAGGTCGTCAACAGGGAAGCAGGGACGACCACCCAGATTACGCTCGAGCCGGGCGACGATTTCGGTCAGGCCCTCTGCACGGCGGGCATGACGTTCGAAATCGCACTGGGCTGCGACGCGGTCCAGGCCCTGCTTCCGGGAGCCACGACAGCTTGCGACGCGCGACAGAGATTTGCCTGGATTCCGCCGTACACCGAGCGCAATTACGATGTCGTGGCGACCATCCTGAACCCGGACGTGCTGCCTAGATCCTCCGTCGGGTCCGGGCGGCAACGCTAGCCGCCGCGCAGCAACCCGACCGCCGCGTCGCGCTCCATCAGGTAGAGCAGCACCCGCGCGGCCCGCCCCCGCTCGCCCTCGAGGCCGCCGTCGCGGTCGACCAGCAGCCTCGCGTCGTCCATCGCCATCGGCGCTAGGTCCGAAATCTGCTCGGGGCTGGCCAGGCGGAACTGGGCCTCGCCCGATTGGCGGGTGCCCAAAATCTCGCCGGCGCCGCGCAGCCGCAGATCCTCCTCGGCGATTCGGAAGCCGTCATTGGTCTCGCGCATCAAAGTGAGCCGCGCGCGCGCGGTCTCGGTGAGGGCCGGCCCACGCAGCAGCAGGCACACGCTCCGCTCCTCGCCGCGCCCGACCCGTCCCCGCAGCTGGTGTAATTGGGCGAGGCCGAAGCGGTCGGCGCCCTCGACGATCATCAGCGAGGCATTGGGCACGTCGACGCCGACCTCGATCACGGTGGTGGCGACCAGCACCGCGACCTCGCCGCGCTGGAACGCGTCCATCACCGCGTCCTTGTCCGGACCCTTCATGCGGCCGTGGACCAACCCGACCTTGTCGCCGAAGCGCAGGCGAAGGACCTGGGCGCGGTCCTCGGCGGCGGCGAGGTCGCCAGAATATTCGGGTGCCTCGCTTTCCTCGACCAGCGGGCAGACCCAATAAGCCTGCTTGCCCGCCGCCAAATGCCGGCCGAGGGCGTCGACAACTTCGGGCAGCCGCTCGCCGCTCAGCACCCGGGTCTCGACCGGCTGGCGGCCCGGCGGCATCTCGTCCAACCGGCTGACGTCCATCTCGCCATAATGGGTCAGCGTCAGCGTGCGCGGGATCGGGGTCGCGGTCATTACCAGCAAATGCGGCGGGCGTTCGGCCTTTTGCGCCAGCATCATGCGCTGCGCGACCCCGAAGCGGTGCTGCTCGTCCACCACCGCGAGGCCGAGCTTCTTGTAGGCGACGTGCTGCTGGAAGATGGCGTGGGTGCCGACCAGCATGTGGATCGAGCCGTCGGCGAGGCCCATCAGGCAGGATTCGCGCGCGCGTCCCTTCTCGCGGCCGGTCAGTATGGCGACGTTGACCGGCAATCCGCCGAGCAGCCGCGAGAGCGTGTCGTAATGCTGGCGGGCGAGCAGCTCGGTCGGCGCCAGCAGGGCCGCCTGGGCGCCGGCCTCGACCGCGTTCAGCATCGCCATCAGGGCCACCAAAGTCTTGCCCGAGCCGACGTCGCCCTGGAGCAGGCGAAGCATCGGCACCTCCTGCTGGAGGTCGCCCTCGATCTCGGCGACGGCGCCGCGCTGGGCCGAGGTCGGCACGTAAGGGAGCTTGAGCTTGCCCAGCAGGCTGCCGTCGCCCTTGAGCGGCACGCCCTTGCGCCGGCGCGACGAGGCGCGGACCAGCATCAGGGCGAGCTGGTTGGCGAAGACCTCGTCATAAGCGAGCCGCTCGCGTGCCTTGGCGGCGGCGGGGTCGCGGTGCGCGGTCTCCAGCGCGTCCGCCCAGTCCGGCCAATCCTGCTGCGCCTTGAGGCTCGGCTCGATCCATTCGTCGAGCGCGGGCCGCCGCGCCAGCGCCTGGCCGGCGAGGTCCCCCAGGCGGTGGTTGGTGAGGCCTTCGGACAGCGGATAGACCGGCTCGCGCTCGGGAATCTGCGCCGCCTCATCGGCTTTCAGCACATAATCCGGATGGACGATCTGCAATTCCTGCCCGTAGCGGTCGAGCCGGCCCGACACGATCCTGGGCTCGCCCAATGGGAGCTGCTTCTTCCCCCAGCCGGGATTGTTGAAATAAGTGAGCGTGACGTAATTGCCCCCGCCATCCTGGGCGAAGATTCGAAACGGGCCTCGGCCGCCACCCTGCCGATAGTCGCGGGCGGTCAGCGCGATCGTGATCGTCCGCCCCACGTCCGCTTCGTCCAGCGTCTCGACCTTCTTGCGGTCGATCCAGCTCACCGGCAGATGGAAGAGAATGTCGACGACCCGGTTCAGCGCCAGCCGGTGCAAGGGCTTGGCGAGCGCAGGCCCGATGCCCTTGAGCACCTCCACTTCGGCGAACAGCGGATTGAGAATGTCGGGGCGCATGTCTATCTGGGCACCTCGTACCGCCGCCGACTGGCTTTAAAAAGCCCGCCGGCCAATGAGACATGTGCGGATTGCCCCCGGCAATCCGCAGCCATGTCCTGGGAGGACATGGCGACATGTCTCATTGCATGGGAAATATGGACCGAAACGACCGCCTCAAACGCCTCCGCTTCCGCGCCTGGCATCGCGGCGTACGTGAGGCCGACCTGGCTGTAGGCGGCTATTTCGACCGCTGGCATGAGAGTTGGAGCGACGCCGACATGGACTGGTTCGAGGCGCTGCTCGAAGAGCAGGACGTCGACATCCTCGCCTGGGCGATGGGAGCCGCTTCGGTGCCAGAGCGCTGGCGGGGCGAGATGATGAACCGGCTCCAGTCCCTCGATTTCATCAAGCTTCCGTAGAGCAGGTGAGCGACCTTCAGAAAATCCTGACGGCGACGAAGCCGATCACGCTGGCAGGCGTGCCCGGCGGGTTCATGCCCTGGCTCGCGGCCGATCTCGCGCGCGCGGCGAAGGGCCGCGCCGTCTTCATCGCCCCCGACGAAGCGGCGATGCGGGCTCTGGCCGACGCGGCGGCCTACTTCGCGCCGGAGCTCGAAATACTGGCCTTCCCGGCCTGGGATTGCCTGCCCTACGACCGCAGTTCGCCCTCGCTTCGCTCCACGTCCGAGCGGCTGGCGACGCTGCACGCGCTCCAGCGGGCGGCGGAGAAGCCGCAGCTGCTCGTAACCACCGTGAACGCGGCGACTCAGCGCACGCTGACGCCGTTCCGGGTTCGCCAGCTCGTCGCCAGGCTGGCGCCGGGCGAGCGGATCGGCCTCGACCGGCTGGCCGCTTTGCTTCAGGCCAATGGCTACGGCCGGACCGAGACGGTGCGCGATCCCGGCGAGTTCGCTGTGCGCGGCGGCCTGGTCGACCTCTTTCCGGCGGGGGAAGAGCAGGCGCTTCGCCTCGATTTCTTCGGCGACGAGATCGAAAGCGTCCGCCGCTTCGATCCCGCCACCCAGCGCAGCATCGACCGGATCGAGGGTTTCACCCTGCTGCCCGCCTCCGAGACTCTGCTCGACGAGGACAGCGTCCGGCGCTTCCGCTCCGGCTATCGCGAATTGTTCGGCGCCAATGCGACCGGCGACCCGGTCTACCAAGCGGTGTCGGACGGGCGGCGGATCGCCGGCGTCGACCATTGGCTGCCCTTGTTCGAGGAGCGGCTGGCGACTCTGTTCGATCATCTCGGGCCGGACGATCTCGTCGTGCGCGACGCCGGCGACTCGGGCGCGCTCGAGGCGCGTTTCGAGGCGGTCGCCGATTATTACGAGAATCGGACGCGCGCCCAGACCAGGGAGCCCGGCAGCTACCGGCCGCTCGCGCCCGGGACGCTCTATCTGGCCCGCGCGGAATGGGACGCTTTGGTGGCGGCGCGGCCGCTCCACCAGCTGACGCCCTATCATGAGCCCGGCGCCGCCTCGGTGATCGATTTCGGCATGGAAGCGCCACGCGATTTCGCGCCGGAGCGGACCCAAAGCGCCAACGTCTACGAGGCGGTCGTCGCCCATGTCGCCGACCTCCGCCGCGCGGGGCGCAAGGTCGTGCTGGCGAGCTATTCCGCGGGCTCGCGCGAGCGGCTGAAGGGCCTGCTCGCCGAACACGGCCTGACCAAAATGATCGAGGCCGAGACCTGGCAGCAGGCGCTCGGCGCCTCCGCCGTGGCGCTCGCGGTCATCCAGCTCGACCACGGCTTCACCGGGGGCGAGGTCGCTTTGCTCACCGAGCAGGACATGCTCGGCGACCGGCTGGTGCGCCGGCGCAAGCGCAAGAAGAGCGCCGACGCCTTTTTGAGCGAGCTGGCGACTCTGACGCCCGGCGATCTCGTCGTCCACGCCGACCACGGCATCGGCCGCTACGAAGGCCTGACCCAGATCCCGGTGCAAAGGGCGCCGCACGATTGCGTCGCGCTCAGCTATGCCGGCGGCGACAAGCTCTACGTTCCGGTCGAGAATATCGACATCCTGTCGCGCTACGGCAGCGATGCCGAGGGCGTCGCCCTCGACCGGCTCGGCGGCGAGGCCTGGCAGCGGCGCAAGTCGCGGATGAAGGAGCGGATCCGCGCCATCGCCGGCGACCTCATCAGGGTCGCGGCCGAGCGAGCCTTGCGGCCCGGCCCGGTCATGGAGCCGGACACCGGCTATGCCGCCTTCGCCGACCGCTTCCCCTATGAGGAGACCGAGGACCAGGACCGCGCCATCGCCGACGTGGTCGAGGATCTCGGCGCCGGCAAGCCGATGGACCGGCTGGTCTGCGGCGACGTCGGCTTCGGCAAGACCGAGGTTGCCTTGCGCGCCGCCTTCATCGCCGCCATGTCGGGGCAGCAGGTCGCCCTGATCGCTCCGACCACCCTGCTCGCGCGCCAGCATTTCAACACCTTCAAGGAGCGCTTCCAGGGCTTCCCGATCGAGATCGGGCGGCTCTCGCGCCTCGTCCCCGCGGCCGAAGCCAAAGCGACCCGGGAAGGGCTCAAGGCCGGCAAGATCGACATCGCCATCGGTACCCACGCGATCCTCTCGAAAAGCGTCGAATTCAGGAAGCTGGGCCTGGTCGTCGTCGACGAGGAGCAACGCTTCGGCGTCGTCCACAAGGAGAAATTGAAGGCGCTGAGGGCCGACGTCCACGTCCTGACGCTGACCGCGACGCCGATCCCGCGTACGCTGCAAATGGCGATGTCGGGGCTTCGCGAGCTCTCGGTGATCCAGACCCCGCCGGTCGACCGCCTGGCCGTCCGCACCTACGTGATGCCCTGGGACCCGGTCGTCGTCCGCGAGGCGCTGCTGCGCGAGCATTATCGCGGCGGCCAGAGCTTCTTCGTCGTGCCCAGGATCGCCGACCTCCCCGACATCGAACAATTCCTGAGGGAAGAGGTACCCGAGGTCCGCTACGTCGTCGCCCACGGCCAGATGGCGCCGACCGAGGTCGAGGAGCGGATGAGCGCCTTCTACGACCGCAAATACGAGGTGCTGGTCTCGACCACCATCGTCGAAAGCGGCCTCGACATCCCCACCGCCAACACCCTCATCGTCCACCGCGCCGACCGCTTCGGGCTCGCCCAGCTCTACCAGCTGAGGGGCCGCGTCGGCCGGGCGAAGATCCGCGCCTACGCCTATATGACGACGCCGGCCGGCCGGCTGACGACCGAGACCGCCGACAAAAGGCTGAAGGTGCTCGCAGCGCTCGACAGCCTCGGCGCCGGTTTCCAGCTCGCCGCCCACGATCTCGACATCAGGGGCGCCGGCAATCTGCTCGGCGACGAGCAATCGGGCCATATCAGGGAGGTCGGCTTCGAGCTCTACCAGTCGATGCTCGAGGAGGCGATCCTCGAGGCCAAGGCGGGCGGGCTCGAGGCGCGGCCGGACCGGTTCTCGCCCCAGATCACGGTCGACGCGCCGATCCTTCTGCCCGAACATTACGTCCCCGATCTCGACCTGCGCATGGGCCTCTACCGCCGCATGAACGAATTCGAGACCCGCGACGAGATCGACCCCTTCGCCGCCGAGCTGATCGACCGCTTCGGCCCGCTGCCGCCCGAGACCGCCAACCTCCTCAAGATCATCGAGATCAAGATGAACGCCCGCACCGCCATGGTCGCCAAGCTCGACGTCGGGGCGAGGGGCGCCCTGGTCCACTTCCATAATGACAGCTTCCCCGATTTGCCGGGGCTGATCGCCTATGTCGAGCGGCTCAGGGGCACGGCGAAGCTGCGGCCCGATTCCAAGCTGGTCATCACCCGCGCCTGGCCCGACGCCGAGGCGCGGCTGAACGGCGCGCTGCAGCTCTCCAAGGGGCTGGCGAAGATCCTGAGCTGACCGTCATTCCAGCGACAGCTGACGTGGCGGGCGAAGATCGTCGCCTAGAGGACGAAATCGCCGGCCTGGATGATCGTGCTGGCCGTCAGGATATGGATGTCGGCGACGCCGTTGCCGTCGGTGTCGCCGAAAATCTGCATCCGGCCCTCGACCAGCACAGCGCGCAGCTCGCCCGAAACCCGGCTGAACGCGGCCGATCCGATGAAGCTGAAGGCGTCGTTCGCAGCCGTGCCGCGAACGGCGTCGATCGCCGACAGGTCGATCCTGTCTTCGCCCGGCACGAAATCGGCGATGAGGTCGGGCAGGCCCTTCTTGCCGTCCGCACGCCGCCAGGCCGGTTGCGCGTCGCCCTCGGTGAAGGTGAAGATGTCGCCGCCGCCGCCGCCGGTCAGGCGGTTGCTGGCATTGTTGCCGATGAGAACGTCGCTGCCCGACCCGCCGACCGCATTCTCGATCGTCGCGCCGTGCGCGATCGAGATGTTGCCGGTGAGGTTGCCGGCGTCGGTGAAGGCGCCTTCGTGCAGGTCGATGCGGGCGGGCGTCGCATAGCCCGACAAATCGAGCGTGTCGTTGCCGCGCGCGTCCCAGATCGTGAACACCGCATTGGGGTGGGCCTGCAGGTCGTAGACCTCGCGCCCCGCATTGGCGTTGAAACCGTAGACATTGTTGCCGGTCCGCGTCGTCATGTTGGCGCCGTAGAGGTGCTGGAGCGCGGCAACGTCGTAGAGCAAAGGCGTCGAGGCGTGGTAGAGGGTGCCGGACGCCTCGTGATCGGCCCCCGTCGCTGCCGCCAGCCAATAGGACATGACCGTATATTGGTGGCTGTCCTGGAAGAAGAGAGCCTCGTTCTCATAATTGGCGCTGTCGCCGTTATATGTTCCGGCATGGTCGAGCCCGATCGTGTGCAGCAGCTCGTGCATCAGCTTGCGCGGGTTGGAATCGCCGATGCTCCAGCCGCCCTGACTGTTGGCGCGATAGAGATTCACCGCCGAATTGGCGCCGTACATGCGGCCGTAAGGCGCGTCCTCCGAGTCGGTGACGAAGTCCATCGCCACGCCCCAGAAGGGAACGTTCTGGTGGTTGACGTTGTAGAAGCCGATCCGCTGGTTCGACTGGCCGGGCGGCTGGCCGTTGTCCGCGACGTTCGTGAAGGTCAGCGTGCAAACGTCCGAGACCAGCTCCATGTGGCGGGCCAGCGCCTGCCGCTGCAGGGCGCTGAACGGGCTGAAGTTGACGTTGATGCTCAGGAACGAATGGGGCTGGGTGTAGAAAGCGTAGGCGATCGGCGCCTGATTGTCCCAGCGCGCCTCCCAATTGGTGAGCTGCGAGACGATCTGGCCGAGAGTCCAAACGGGCTTCATCGCCGCCCCTTCGCGAGAGTTTCGAGCCCGGCCGCAGCATCGGCCCGAAGGCCATGGCGAGTCAATGGCTTACCCGCAGGGCCAGCCACTAGCGACCGGTGCCGTTGTCGCGCACCAACGTCACCAGCTCCTCAGTCCCCACCGGCGGCGCGCACAGGAACCCCTGGTAGAGCGTGCACCCTTCCTGGGCGAGCAGGCCGAGTTGCTCTTCGGTCTCCACCCCTTCCGCGACCACGTCGAGGCCCAGCGAGCGCGCCATGTCGATCACGCTGCGGACCACGATCCGGTCGCGCATCGAGCCGGCGATATCCTGCGAGAGCCGCTTGTCGATCTTGAGATAGTCGAGCGGCAGCGCCTTCAGATAAGCGAGGCTCGAATAGCCGGTGCCGAAATCGTCGATCGCCACCCTGAGCCCGCCGCCGCGCAGTTCGGCGAGCAGGGCGGCCGCGGCGCCGAGGTCCTCGATCAGGCCGCTTTCGGTGACCTCGACGGTGAGGCGTCCGGGATCGAACCCGCTTTCCGCCACCAGGGCGAGGAACGAGGCGGCGAAGCCGGGGCGGAGCATGTCCGCCGCGGTGATGTTGACCGACAGGCGCAGAGCCTCGAGCGAAGCGGGCCATGCCGCCGCCGCGTCGATCGCCTTGCGCTGAACATGATCGGAGAGCTGGACGAGATAGTCCGAGCCTTCGGCGACGCCGAACAAGGTGGTCGCGCCCAATTCGCCATATTGGGGGTGGTTCCAGCGGGCGAGCGCCTCGGCGCCGACGATCTCGCCCGAGGTCACCGAGACCTGGGGCTGGAAGCGGATCTCGATCTCGTCCTGGGCGAGCGCGCGCCGCAGGTCGATCTCGAGCCGGTCGCCGCGCGCGGTCGCGCCCTCGGCGCCGTCCTCGAGCACCCGGACGGGCGGCGAATCGACGGTCTTGGCCTCGGCCAGAGCGGCGCTGGCGCGGCGCAGCAGGGCCGCCGCATCGTCGCCCGCCTGCGCCGCCGCGAGGCCCGCTTTGCCGCCCAGGGTGATGACATGGTCGCCCGACGCGAACGGCCGGCCGATCGCCTCGATCAGCTCGCCGGCGAGGAAGCGGCCTTCGTCGAGCGTCGCCGGAGCGGCGAGCAGCACCGCGAATTCGGCGCCGGCCATGCGCGAGACCAGCCTCGCGCGGCCGTCCGGCTCGACATGGCGCTCGATCCGCCGTGCCGCCGCCTGAAGCACGGCATCGCCGGTGGCGCGGCCGAAGGCGGCGTTGATCGCATCGTAGCGGTTGACCGAGAGGAGCAGGGCGACCGGCCCCGCCCCGTCCTCCGTCCCCTTCAGCGCCTCGGCCAGCCAGAAACGGGCGGCGCGGCCGTCGCGCAGGCCGGTGAGCGGGTCGCGGCCGGCGGGCGGGCGCCCTCCTTCCGAAAGCGTCTCGGAGCGGCCGACAATGCCCTCGCCCTGGACTCGGACGTGATGGGCGATGCGGCCGCCGCCCATTTCCCCGCCATGGGCGAAGGCGGTCGCCTCGCCGGTGGCGAGCAGCCGGTCGATCGCGGAACGGGCGGCGCGGCGGCCGTCCGGGTCCAATTTGCGGAACAGCTCCATCAGGCTGATCCGCCGGCCGTCATCCTCGCCCAGCCCCGCCTGGCGGGCCAAAGCGGGGCTCAGCTCGACCGTGCGCGAGCCGGGCTGCCAGCGCCACGAGGCGGCGTCGCCCTCCCCTTCCGAGCGCCGCGGCGCGCCGCCGCCGACCCGCTCGGCGTGGCGGTGCGCGAACTGGACGGCGTGGAGCAGCTGGCTTTCGGTGAACGGGCTGACCAGGAAATGGGTGGCGCCATACTGGTGGAAAGCGTCGAGCGCGGCGGCGTCGCCGCGCGAGAGGAGGACGAGCAGGGCCGCGGCATTGGCCTCGACCGCGTCGGCGACCGCGCGGACCGCCTCCTTGCCCTCGTCGAGCGCGCCGCGGGCGTCGATGAGCGCCACCGCCGCGCCCGAGGCGATGAAGCGCGCCTCGGCATTGGCCGCGCGCCGCGCCGCGATCGGCTGCCAGCCGGCGCCCTCCGCGAGGCGGGAGAGCTCGTCGCGATGGCGGAAGGACAGGATGAAGAGCGGGGCCCCCATGGCGCCTCCTAGACTGAGCGCAAGCTTGCGCCAATCGCCTTCGCCGCCCCCTTCCCGTTCGGGGACAGAAGCGCGTACGGCCTTTCGCAGCGGGAGCCGCCCGCCGATCAGGCGTTCCCGGCTCGTCTAGCGCGTCGGCACCGAAGCGCCGGCATAAGGGTCGGGGTTTGCGGGCGGAGGAGGAGGCAAGGCGGGCGGCGCCGGGGCCTGCGGCGGGGGGACGTAGGGCGCCGCGCCGAGGCCCGCGCCGGCCATGGAAGCCTGGATGCCGGCGGCGATCGTCGACGCCCCGAACAGGATGAAGCTGCCGGCGATCACGGTCAGGCCGTAACGAATGTTCACCCGTCCGCTGAGCATCATCAGGCCCACCGACGATACCGCGATGATCGCGATGGTGGTGGCGATCGTGCCCAGGAGCGTCGCCTGCAGCCACCACAGCGCCGCCACGATGACGCTCGCGCCGGCAGGGTCGGCGAGCGAGGCCGACGGATAGCCGGCAAGAAAGGCGGGGTGCAGCATGAAAGCTCACATGGCTGGCGGACGAAGATGCCACGAAGCGGCCGGCGGTTAAAGCACCGATGACGCCCCGCCTGATCGCCACCCCCCTTCCCGGCCTCGCACATTGACGCGGGACCGTCCTGCCCCCAAGCTGGCGGAGAGATGGCGGAGCAGGCGGAGAAGAAGATGGCGCTGGTCGCGTCCAGCGCCGAAGCGGCGCAGGCGGCCGAAGCCATGCTGCGCGAACGCTACCCCTTCGTGGCGATGGACGAGGCCGAGCTGATCGTCGCCCTGGGCGGCGACGGCTTCCTGCTCCACACCCTCAGGGAACGCCTCAATCAGGGCAATGTCTGCCCGGTGTTCGGCATGAACCGCGGCACGATCGGCTTCCTGATGAACGAATGGCGGATCGACGGGCTGATCGAGCGCCTCCACCGCGCCAAGGCCTTCACCGTAAAGCCGCTCGAGATGAAGGCGGTGACGGTCGCGGGCGAGACCATCGTCCACCATGCGATCAACGAGGTCTCGCTGCTCCGCGAAACGCGCGAGACGGCGCGGATCGAGGTTTCGGTCAGCGGCCGGCTGGTGATGCCAGAGCTGGTCTGCGACGGCGTGCTGGTTGCGACGCCGGCGGGCTCCACCGCCTACAACCTTTCCGCCAACGGCCCGATCCTCCCTTTGGGATCCAAGCTGGTGGCGCTGACCCCGATCAGCCCGTTCCGGCCGAGGCGCTGGCGCGGCGCCCTGATCCCCGACGATCTCGACATCTTCTTCCGAGTGCTCGATCCCGAAAAGCGCCCGGTCTCCGCGGTCGCCGACCAGGTCGAGGTCCGCGACGTCGCCACGGTCGAGGTCTGCGTCGATCGGGTCGACGTGCTGACCCTCCTGTTCGACCCCGAGCACGCGCTGGACGAGCGAATCACCATGGAGCAGTTCGCGGTCTGAAAGAGGGTAAGCGGCGGCCTGAAAAAGCGGGGCAAGCGCCTTGCCAGCCCCGAAATGCCCCTGCTATAGGCGCGCCTCGCCGAAAGGCTGCTCCCCGGTAGCTCAGCGGTAGAGCAACCGGCTGTTAACCGGTTGGCCGATGGTTCGAATCCGTCCCGGGGAGCCACTCTTCCTGAAATCGCAACGACTTGCCGCGGCTGCGTTTTCGCCTCGGCGAGCGGGAACCATGGCGGACATGGTCGGTTGGCACGGCGAACCCACCAAGGAGGCTGTCATGGCGACGAAATCCCGTTCCCGTTCGAGCAGGAAAGATGCGGGCAGCCCTGGCGCCGCGTTCGGCTGGGGCCGCCATGGCGGCGCACTCGCGGTCGCGGCGGTGGCGGGCGCCGCATTGGGCTTCGCAGCCAATCTGGGCCGCAAGATGGTCGTCCAGGGCATAGCCGGCGCATCGGGCGACTGGGCCGAGGCGCTCGCCGCCGAGCACAAGCTCGTCCTTGGCCTGTTCGACAAGATCGAGGCGACGGGCGACGGCCAGGCGCCGGCGCGCCTCGCCCTGCTCGCCAAGCTCAAGAACGCGCTCGCAAAGCACGCGCTCGAGGAGGAGAACGTCATCTACCCCGCGCTCCGCCGCGCCAACAGCGCGCACGACGCCGACGCGCTCAACGGCGAGCACGGCTATGTGAAGACCTATCTTTACGAGCTCGAGAACATGCCCGCGGCCGGCCCCGCCTGGATCGCCCGCCTCCGCGAGCTGCGCACCCTGCTCGAGGAGCATATGCGGATGGAGGAAGAAGAGGTCTTCCCCGCGCTCAGGGCCGGGCTCAGCGACGCGCTCAACGCCAAATTGACCGCGGCGATGCGCCGCGAGGGCATGAAGCTCGCCTAGGATTCTTCAAGAGGGGACAATCCCCTTTTTACACCGTCGCACCGTGGCAGTGCTTGTACTTGCGGCCGGATCCGCACGGGCAGGGCGCGTTGCGGCTGGAGGGCGCAACGACCGTGCCCCCAGGCGCCGGCATGTCCGGCTGGGCGATGCTGAGCGGCGGCAGGCGCGAGAGGATGGCGCCGGTGCCGGCGTCCACGTCGACCGTGTCGTCGTCGCCGCTGAACGGATCGATATGGTGGGTGACGAAATCGGGCATCGGCGGCAGCTCGTCCTGCATGGCGAAGCGCGCCAGCGCCAGCCTGCTCGTCACGTCCTCGCGGATCACTGTCAGCATCCGCTCGAACATCGAAAAGGCCTCGTGCTTATATTCGTCGATGGGCTTCTTCTGAGCGTAGGCGCGCAGGTGCACGACCTGCCTCAGCGCGTCGAGCATCGAGAGATGCTCCTTCCAGTGATGGTCGAGCGACTGCAGCAGGATCTGCTTTTCGATATAGATCCAGTCGTCGGCGGGGATGTCCCTGATCTTCTCCTCGATCTGCGCGTCGGCCATCGCCTGGACGCGCTCGACGAACATCTCGGGCTCGACCGCTTCCTCTTTGACCCACTCCTCGAACGGCGGGGTGAGGCCGAACACATGGTCGATGCGCTGCTTTAACAGCTCGATGTCCCATTGCTCGGGGTAGCTGTTGGGCGGGATCGCTTCGCCGACGATGGAGTTCACGGTCTCGGCGCGCATGTCCTGGACGACCTCGCCGACCGTCTCGGCGTCCATGATGTCGGCGCGCTGCTCGTAGATGACCTTGCGCTGGTCGTTCATGACGTCGTCATATTCGACGACCTGCTTCCTGATGTCGTAATTGCGCGCCTCGACCTTTTTCTGAGCGGTCTCGATCGCCTTGGAGATCCAGGGCGAGATGATCGCCTCGCCGTCCGCGAGATTCTTGTTCATCAGCCGCGAGAACATGGTCTGCGGGCCGAAGATGCGCAACAAATCGTCGTCGAGGCTCAGGTAGAAGCGGGACAGGCCCGGATCGCCCTGACGGCCCGAGCGGCCGCGCAGCTGATTGTCGATGCGCCGGCTCTCGTGGCGCTCGGTGCCGAGCACGAAGAGGCCGCCGGCGGCGATCACCCTTTCCTTCTCCTCGGCGACCTCGGCGCGGATCTTCGCCTCGGCGGCGTCGCGCTTGGGCCCCGGCTCGGTCTCGCCGAGCTCGTCCTGGATGCGGAAATCGACATTGCCGCCCAGCTGGATGTCGGTGCCGCGGCCCGCCATGTTGGTGGCGATGGTGACGGCGCGCAGGCGGCCCGCCTGAGCGACGATATGGGCCTCCTGCTCGTGGTAGCGGGCGTTCAGCACCTCGTGCTTGACCTTGGCCTTC
This sequence comes from Allosphingosinicella sp., assembly GCA_035629975.1. Taxonomy (GTDB): domain Bacteria; phylum Pseudomonadota; class Alphaproteobacteria; order Sphingomonadales; family Sphingomonadaceae; genus Allosphingosinicella. Next base: position 50,395 of record DASQLN010000002.1, read on the forward strand.
TTGAGCCATTCCGAGAGCAATTCCGATTTCTCGATCGAGACGGTGCCGACCAGGATCGGCTGGCCGGCCTCCTGCTTCTCCCTGATCGCGTCGGTGATCGCTGCGAACTTGTCGTCCTGGCTCTTGTAGAATTCGTCGTCGTCGTCGGCGCGCCGGACCGGCATGTTGGTCGGGATCGAGACCACGTTCATCTTGTAGATGTCGTAGAATTCGGCCGCTTCGGTCGCGGCGGTGCCGGTCATGCCGGAAAGCTTGGGATACATGCGGAAATAATTCTGGAAGGTGATCGAAGCGAGCGTCTGGTTCTCGGGCTCGATCTCGACGCCTTCCTTGGCCTCGACCGCCTGGTGCAGGCCGTCGGACCAGCGCCGCCCGTCCATCATCCGGCCGGTGAACGGATCGATGATGATGACCTTGTCGTCCTTGACGATATAATCGATGTCGCGCTTGAACGCGACATTGGCCTTGAGCGCCTGGTTCAAGTGATGGACGACCTGGGTGTTCTCGTAATCGTAGAGGTTGGAGCCGACCAGGAGGCCCTGGCCCTCGAGCAGCCGCTCCATCGCCTCGGTGCCGTCCTCGGTCAAAAGGACGCGCTTGTCCTTTTCGTCATATTCGTAATCGTCCGGGTTGGTTTCCTTCACGATCCTGTCGAGCGCGATGTAGAGCTCGGACTTGTCCTCGGTGGGGCCCGAGATGATGAGCGGCGTGCGGGCCTCGTCGATCAGAATCGAATCGACCTCGTCGACGATGCCGAAATTGAACGGCCGCTGCACCATCTGGCTGCGCTCGTACTTCATGTTGTCGCGCAGATAATCGAAGCCGAACTCGTTGTTGGTGCCGTAGGTGATGTCGGCATGATAGGCTTCGCGGCGCTGGAAATCGGCGATGTTGGGGACGATGACGCCGACCGAGAGGCCGAGGAAGCGGTAGATCTGGCCCATCCAGTCGGCGTCGCGGCGGGCGAGATAATCGTTGACGGTGACGACGTGCACGCCCTTGCCTTCGAGCGCGTTCAAATAGACGGCGAGCGTCGCGACCAGGGTCTTGCCCTCGCCGGTCCGCATTTCGGCGATCTCGCCGCGGTGGAGGACGATTCCGCCGACCAGCTGGACGTCGTAATGGCGCTGGCCGAGCGTGCGCTTGGCCGCCTCGCGGACGGTGGCGAAGGCCTCGGGAAGGATGTCGTCGAGCGTCTCGTCGGCCTCCAGCCGCTCCTTGAGGATGCGGGTCTGGTCCCTGAGCGCCTCGTCGGTCATCTTTTCGAGGTCGGGCTCGAGCGCGTTGACCTTGTCGACGATCTTCCTGAGCGAGCGCACGTAGCGGTCGTTGGACGACCCGAAAATGGCTTTGGCAAATCCACCGAACATACTGGAATCCTGGCTTGGATAGAGTCGCCCGGCCGCGGCCGGGCTGAGAGTGACGAAATGAGGGCGCCGAAGCGCCGGGGTCACTCGATCAGGCGGTCCGCGTAAAGCGGGACGGCGGCCGGCGGCGGCGCGACGGGCCGGGCGTCGGCGACCGCGACTTCCGGAGCCCTCGGGGTAGCGACGGCGATCCGCGCCACGGGCACGGCCACTTTCGCCGACGGTTCGGCCACGGCGACGCTCTGCGTCGCGGCAGCGTGATGCTGGCGCGCCTCATGCGGCCGCGCGCCCGTGAAGGCGCCGGTCACTGCGCTCAGCAGAGCGGACAGGACGAGCAGGAATTCCATCGCGGGTGCGACATAGTGTCGCTGCGCCTCAAGGTCCATGCTTTTGGACCCGAACCCCGCTGAATTCCTAGGCAGGGTGAAGATGAGGCGCGAGCTCCGCCTCGATCTTGCGCAGCGGCATGTAGCCGTCGAGCCGCGCAATCTCCTCGCCCGCCCTGAACAGGATGCACATCGGATAGGTCTCGACGCCGTAGCTGCCGGCCGTCGCCGGGCTGTCGTCGACGTCGAGCTTGGCCACGATCAGCCGGTCCCTGTGGGTGGCGGCGAGCGCGCGCAAGGCGGGAGCCATGAGTCCGCACGGCCCGCACCATTCCGCGCCGAAAACGACGAGGATGAGGCGGCCCGAGCGCAGCACATTGTGCTCGAAGGTCCGATCGGTGACGATCCGCACGATTCCGGCGCCCATGAAAATGCCCCCGAATGGGGACAGTTACTTTTTTCGCGTCCGCCCGGTTGCGTCACGCAGGCCGAGGGCGAAAAAAGTAACTGTCCCCTTTCCCCGCTAGAGCGCCCCTTCGAGCCAGGCCTGGATGCGGCTCTTCGGTTCGGCGCCGACCTTGGTGGCGGCGGGCGCGCCGTCCTTGAAGAGGATCATGGTCGGAATGCCGCGCACGCCATATTTGCCGGGCGCCTCCGGATTCTCGTCGATGTTGAGCTTGACGATGGTCACCTTGTCGCCGAGCTCGTCGCTCAGTTCCTCGAGCGCCGGAGCGATCATCTTGCAGGGCCCGCACCATTCCGCCCAGAAATCGACGAGCACGGGCTTGGCGGCGCCGAGCACGTCGGCCTGGAAGGAGGAATCGGTGACGTTGGTGGTGGCCATGAATTTTCTCCGCAAGGATGTGGAGCCGATGTAGGATGCGGCGGTGCCCCGCTCAACCACCCGCCGGAATGATCAGGTCGCCATGTCCGCCGGACATGGCTGCGGATTGCCGGGGGCAACCGGCACCTGTTCATGGGCGTCGAGCAGCGCGTCGGGCAAAGCGAAGAGGATCGGCGCGGCGGTGTAGAGCAGGGCCGCCGCGACCGGCCGGTCGGGGAAGATCACGCGCAGCGCCGCGCGATACGCAGCCATCTGCCGCAAATGAGCGGCCGGAACCGCCGCTTCGTCCGCGGGTGGGTCGCGGCCCGTCTTGAAGTCGGCGACCAGGATGCGATCGTCCGCGACGAGCAGCCGGTCGACCGTCCCCGCCACCACCGCGCCGCCCGCCAGCACCGCCGCGATCGGCGCTTCGGCCAGGGCGTCGGCGCCGAACAGATCGGCGAAGCGGGGATCGGCGATGACCTGGCAGGCGGCCTCGGCCAGCCCTCGGCGCGCCGCCTCGTCCGCGACGCCGGCCGACCGTTCGAGCCAAGTCAGCGCCAGCGCGCGCCGCTCGCTTGCCGCCACGCCCGGCAGCCGTTCGAACAATTGGTGCAGCAGGCGGCCGCGTTCCGCCGCCGCGCGGCGGGCGGGCCCGGGCGGCGGATCGGCGAAATCGTCCTCGCCGAGCGACGACGGCGCGAGCGGACGCGGCGGCCGCTCCTCCGCTGGCGCCGGCCGGCGCAGCCAGGCGGGCAGGATCGTCTCGCGCGCGGCCGGCCTGCGGGCGGCCCGGACGGGGACTTCGGCCGCGCCGTGGCGGAGCGCGCGATCCCACAGCGGCTCTTCAGCCCATTCCGCGCCGAGCCCGGTCAGCGCCCCCTGGACCGCGCGATACCAGCTCCCCTCGGCGGGCACGCCGCGGTCGCGCGACCCCAAAGCGCCGCCGACATAGAGCCGTTCCTCGGCGCGGGTCAGCGCGACGTAGAGCAGGCGCCAATGCTCCTGGCGCTCGCTCCTGTCGCGGCGCTCGACCTCGCTCTTCAGCGGTTCGGCGAGCTCCTCCTTCCTCGGCCGGAAGACTGGGATTGCGGGCCCCTCTTCCCAAAGCGGCAGCGCGGCGAGGCGCACGCCGGGCGCGCCCGCGCGCTCGGGGTCGGCGCAGGCGTCGGCGAGGATCAGGACCGGCGATTGCAGGCCCTTGGCGCCGTGCACGGTCATCACCCGGACCGCGTCCATCGGCGCCGAGGGATCGCGCACGATCTCGACCTCGCCGCGCGCGAACCAGTCGAGAAAGGCCTGCAGCGAGGCCGCCGGCCCGGTCTCGAAGTCGAGCGCCGAGGAGAGCAGCTCTCCGATCGGATCGCGCGCCTCCGCCCCCAGCCGCTCGAGCAGCAGCCGCCGGCCGTCGAGCGGGCCCGAAAGGATCGTCTCGAAGAAGAGGTGCGGCGGCGCATAATCGGCCATGGCGAGGATCGATTGCAGCCCGGCGAGGCGCTCTGCCGGCTGTTCGCGACGCAAATGCGGCCAGAGCGGCCCGCTCCGCCCGAAGGCGGCATCGAACAACTCCTCCTGGCTCCAGCCGAACAAAGGCGAGACGAGCAGGGAGGCGAGGTTGAGATCGTCGAGCGGCTGGGCGGCGAAGCGGGCGGCGGCGAGCAGATCCTGCACCGCCAGCGGCTCGGACAAAGACAGCCTGTCGACCCCCGCCACCGGCACGCCTTCGGCATGGAGCCGCGCCACCAGCAAGGCCGCAAGCTCGCCGCGGCGGCGGACGAGGATCAGGACGTCCTCGGGCCTGAGCGGCCGGCCGCGGCTTTCCAGGTGGAAGGGCCGGCCCAGCCACTGCTTCACCTGCCGGGCCAGCCGGGAGGCGTAGCGGCGCGCGGCGTCGCCGATCCAGCCTTCCTCGCCTTCGTCCTCATCCGCGCCGCTTTCGTCCGTGAAGGGCAGCCAAAGCGTCACCGATCCGGGGCGGCTTGCATGGAAGCTCTCGTGCGGGTTCGGGCGGCGCGGCAGGCCGAACGCCTCGTGGCCGAGATCGGCGACGACCCGGTCGACGACCTCCAGGATCGGCGGGGAGGAGCGGAAGCTCTTGTCCATCGACAGGTCGAGGAAGTCGCGATCGATCGCCGCCGACTCTCTCGCGAACCAGGCGCGCGCATCATCGAAGCTTTGCGGGTCCGTTCCCTGGAAGCCGAAGATCGCCTGCTTGTAGTCGCCGACGGTGAAGATCGTCCGGTGCCGCCGGGACGCGCCCTCTCCTGCGAAATACTCGCCCGCGAGAGCGCGGACGATGTTCCACTGGCTGGTATTGGTGTCCTGCGCCTCGTCCACCAGGATATGGTCGGTGCGCTGGTCGAGCTTGTAGCGCACCCATTCGCCCATGCCGGGGGTGAGGAGGAGCTTCTCCGCCTCGCGGATCAAATCGTCGAAATCGACCAGCCCCGCGGCGCGCTTGGCGGCCCCGTAGGCCAGCGCATAGCTCTGCCCGGCGCGAAGCCCCGCCGCCAGCGGCGTCAGCATGGCGGCGACCCGGCGCAGCGCGAGGAGGCGGCGGCAGCACTCCGCCAGCCGGGCGGCGTGCGCCTCATAATCGGGATCGGCCTTGATCAGGCCCGGCTGCGGCTTGCGCGGATCGCCGGCCTTGGTGAGCACGAGCGCGGCGAGATCGCCGAGCGTCGCCGCGCGGTCGGGCGCGGCCCGCGCCAGCCAGGCGGCGATCGCGTCGCAGCCGGAGAGGCCGGTCGCCGTGCCCCAGGCGCGGTTGGCCGCCGCGAGCGAGTCGAGGCCGGCGAGGTCGAAGAGATCGCCGCCGCATTCGCGCGCGATCGCGGCCTCGACGTCGCCGATCGGCAGTCCGAAGACATGCCTGAGGCGCGGCTCGACGCCCTCGCGCGGGCCGAGCGCGGCCATCGCCGCGGGGACGCGGGCGCAGGCCTTGAGGAACGCCTCCGCGCCGCCTTCGCCGAGCCGCAGGCTCAGCGCCTGCACATCGCGGATCAGGCCGAGGTCCCCTTCCCGCTCGGCGGCGACGAGCATCTCGGCGAGCGTCGCGCGCGCCAGCAATTGCTCCTCGCGGCCCTCGAGCGGACGAAAGCCCGGCGCCAGCCCCGCTTCGGAGGGGAAGCCGGCGAGCAGGCTCTGCGCGAAGGCGTGGATGGTCTGGATGCGCAGGCCGCCGCCGGTCGATTCGAGCAGGCGGGCGAACAGGGTGCGGGCTTCGGCGCGGGCCTCCGGTCCCGGATCCTCGCCGAGCGCGGCCAGCTCGGCGCCGAGATCCGCATCCTTGAGCCGCACCCAATAAGCGAGCCGCGCGTGGATCCGCCCCGCCATCTCGGCCGCGCCCGCCTTGGTGAAGGTGAGGCACAGGATCGACGACGGGTCGACTCCCGACAGCAGCAGCCTCAGCACGCGCGCGGTCAGCACATGGGTCTTGCCGGTCCCCGCCGACGCAGACAGCGCCGCATGGCCGCGCGGATGCGACGCGCGCTGCTGCGCGCCTTCGAGGCGGTCGAGCGGCTTGAGGCGGCGGGCCATGCTCCCCTGTGGATCAGGCCCGCGGGCCAGGCAAGCCGCGGCGGCCGGTCTAGAAAATCCAGGCGCCGGCGACGAAGGCGACGATTCCGATGAGCCAGTCCCGGGGCTCCAGCCTTCTGATCATGTCCATCTTGCATCCTCCTGAAACATTATCCGTATTGCTGATGTAATACAGCAGGACACTGGTTCAAGAGGAAGCGGGACAGCCAAGCGGCGGCAGCCGTCGGCCGCCCGTCTCGGAGACGGCAAGCAGCTCAGCGAGGAAATCTAATACGCGGCAACTTGATGCGTGGCGGTTTTTTTGGCGCTGCCTTCGCCGGCGGCGCGGGCACCGGGCAGGCGGTGATGTAATGCGGCTGCGCGTTGGGGAAGAAGTTGCACGCATAGACATCGGCATCCTCTTCTATCTCGTTGCCGGAATCGCCGTCCATTTCCTGCGCGACATATTTGGTCACGAACTTCTGAAGGCCCCAATCGGCATATTGCTGCGCGTGATAGAGCTCGTGCGACCAATAGAAACGGTCACCGTCGCTCGCGGAACCGGGCACGGCCTTGAAGACAATGAGATCGACCAGACAGACGGCGGTCGCCTTTCTCAGGTGGTCGATGGCGATTTTCGGCAGCTTGGTGTTTCCGGGAACGGCGGCGAGCTCGATATAGCGGCATATGCTGGCCCTGCCCCGTAATTCTTCCGGCAGCGCGGCGACAACATCGGCGGGAACGGCCTTGCCACTGTCCCAGAGCAGGTTGCGCGCGTTTGCGACCTCGGCGGCGACGGCGATGGCCAACGGGTTGAGCGCATCGAGCCTGCCCGTCTCGATGAAAAGCTGCAGGCCGCGGATCGCGGCGGCAAGGGTTTCGATCGGATAGGGCTGGAGAACGCGCAATGTGTCCGATAGCACGTCCTTCGCCGACTCGCCGCCGATCTTGCCAGCGAGACCGGTCACGATCGCCTCCCCGGTCGCGCTGATCTTCGCCGTGAGCTCGGCCGTCGTGGCCGCCGGCTCAAGAAGCTCCTTCGCCGCGTCGCGAAGCGCCTCGTCCACCGGCTTGCCGGCGATCACGTCAACGACTGCGCGCGGAGCCGTCAAGGGCGCCTTGAGGTGCCGTTCGACCACGCGCGTCCCGCTGCGGATGATGTCCCCGCCGGCCCGTCCAACGCTTCCACCAACAGTGACGCGGGGCTTGCCCACGGTGATCCGTGGCTTCCCTATTCTCAAAGCCATGATCATTCCCTCCCGAAAAAATATGGACGCCGCTGGATTGCACGATCCGGGCCCGGTTGACCATGGCAGTCGTCAGGGACGGCCCACCGGAAGAGATGCTCAGGCCAGGCCCGCGAACAGAGGCAATGAATCGACCCCCAGCGCGCCTTCGAGCTCGAGCAGCCTGCGCTTGGTCGCCCGCCCGCCGGGCGCGGAGAAGCCGCCCATCGTGCCGTCGGCGCCGGTCACTCGGTGGCAGGGCACGACGATCGGCCAGGGATTGCGGCCGAGCGCCTGACCGACGGCGCGGGCGAGGCCCGGATCGCCGAGCCGGGCGGCGATCGCGCCATAGGTCGAGGTGGCGCCCGCCGGGATCGCGCGCGCCTCGCGATAGACGGCGCGGTCGAAGTCGCCGGCCTTGCTCTCGTCGAGGGCGAGCGAGGCGAAATCGTCGCTGACGCCGGCGAGGAAGGCCTGGATTCGGGCGATCGCCGCGGCGACTGGCGGCGGCGGGGTCCGGGCAATGCCGGGAAAGCGGCGCGCCAGGCGCCGCAGCGCCGCTTCCTCCGACGCTTCGGGGAGCTGCAGGCCAGCAATCCCCGCCGCGCTCCAGGCGATGCCGCAGCGGCCGATCGCCGTCTCGAAAATCGCGAATCCGCACGCGTCCATGGCCGCAGCCTAGCCGATCCGGAGCGGCGGGTCGCCCTCTTGGCATTTGCCGCCGCAAGCGGCTAAAGGTCCGGCTCAGGCAAGCGGAGAGTGAAGGAAATGGCCGACGAACCCGAAGCCAAGGCGCCCGCCTCGACGCCGGGCGAGAAGCCCGCGGCGGGATCGTCGCGGACCAAGCACATGGTCACCGGCGCGGCGATCGGGATCGGCTCGGCCGCCCTGGTCGCGGCCCTGCTCTACGCCAATCGCGCCCGCAAGGGCAGCTAGGCGTTCTGCTCGCGGGCGGCCGAGAGGATCCGCTCGAGCACGGCCGGGTGGAGCGGCTGGGTGAATTCGCAGGTGAAGCGATAGCCTTCGACCGCGACGATCCGCGCCGGCCAGCCTTCGAGCCCGGGCAGCACGATCCACAATAACGACCCCATGCCGAGCGCCGCGAAGGAATCGAAGGTGACGCTGCGCGCGGTGATCGAGGCGACGTCGATCGACCAGCGCCGCGTCCCCTCGCGAACCCGGGCGTGGAGGTTGAGCTGGACGCTGCCTTCCGCCTCCGGGCTGGGGGCGGCGGGCGCGGGGAGGTCCGGCTCGGGCGCGGCGAGCGGCGCCGGGGGCCGGCCCTTGCGCCGGTCCTTCAGCCACAACATCAGTTCCTGCCAACGCAATTCGGGCAGGAAGGCGATACCGGCGACATGGTCCTGCGACCAGCGCACCACCGCCTGCAAGGGCGGCAGGCCGTCGATCGTGACCAGGATCCGTTCGTCGGCGACGAGCGGGAACGGCACGTCGAGTTTGGCGCCGCCCTGCGAAATGTCGCGCGTGGTCACCATTTCCGTGCCCGCCGCCGTCTCCAGCAGGCCCTGCACGACCAGCTCGACGCGCGGCATGCGCCGGCGCTCGCCTGGCTGGCTGACGATATCCTGCGCGATCACCGCGAATACGTCGATCGGGGCGTCGAACCGCAGGCCGACCTGGGCGCCGCGCTGCCAGGCGACGGTGCCGCCGAGCTGCTCGCCGGTCATCAGCTCGAGGTCTAGCCGCTCGCCCGGCGCGATCGGCCCGTCGACATGGACGATTGCTCCGCCTGCGCTGATCTTGCGGATCGAGCAGACCTGGCGGATCGAGCCGACGGTGAGCGCGCCCGGCCAGAGGCCGAAATCGTCGGCCTCGATCGGGCTTTCGACCGGCGGGACGTCGCCGGAAAGGGAATAGACGGTCTCCACGCGCACGCTTTCCATAGGCTTGCGGGCCATCCAGGGCCCGGTTGCGCCCATTTTCCGCCTCGGTGGTTTAGGAATCCCTAAGATTGCGACTGATCGAGGCACGGGGCGGTAACTTCTCCCCGCCGGCCGAGATTTGCAGCGGCGCGGCGCATCGCTATGGGAGGGACGATTCGCCCCGTGGCGCCTGGAGCCCGTTGCTTGGACTTTTCCGCCTTCAGTTTCAGCGCGCTGCTGCCCTTCATCCTGGTCGGATTCGCCGCGCAGCTGGTCGATGGCGCGCTCGGCATGGCGTTCGGAGTGATTTCAAGCACCTTGCTGGTCAGCCTGGGCGTGCCGCCGGCGGCGGCCTCGGCGAGCGTGCACGCGGTCGAGGTGTTCACCACCGGCGCGTCCGGGATCAGCCACACGCTGCACAAGAACGTCAACTGGAAGCTGTTCCGGCGGATCGTCATCCCGGGGATAATCGGCGGCATCCTGGGCGCCTATGTGCTGACCACGATCCCCGTCGATTATGCGCGGCCGATCGTGCTCGCCTATCTGATCCTGATCGGCCTCTACATCCTGTGGCGGGGCCTGCGCCACGGCCACAGGGAGAGAAAGCCCCGCGTGGTCGAGCCGCTCGGCCTGGTGGGCGGCTTCCTCGACGCGGCCGGCGGCGGCGGCTGGGGCCCGATCGTCACCTCCAACCTGCTCGTCCAGGGCGCGCATCCCAGGAAGGTGATCGGCACCGTCAACACCGCCGAATTCTTCCTCGCGGTGACGATCTCGGCGACCTTCCTGGTCTCGCTCGGCGCGGAGGCCTTCACCGTCGCCATGGCGGGCCTGATGATCGGCGGCATCGCCGCGGCGCCGCTCGGCGGCTATGTCGCCAAGCGGGTGCCGGCCCGCGCGCTGATGATCATGGTCGGAGTCGTGCTGACCCTGACCAGCGCCTACGGCATCTACAGCGCGCTGACCTAGGGCTCAGCCCTCGCGGCCATACCATTCGTCGCGGCGCATCAGCTGGTCGTAATCGCCATAGGGCGCATATTCGGGATGCAATTTGGCGGTGAACGGCTCGGCGCCGGTCAGCCAGGCCTGCGCGGCGGCGGCGAAATGGCCCGCGGCGAGCGCGGTGAACTCGGCCGCGTCGAGCCCGCTGCGCCCGCCGATCGGGCTTGCGACGAAGCCGCGCCGGCCCGCCCGCTCGCCCGACGGGCAGCGCGCAAGCGACCAATATTCGAAGCAGGCGGCCGCGCCCTCCACGTCCGGAAAGCCGCCGCGCTCGGCGATCAGGCCCAGCAGGCCAAGCTGCAGCGAGAAGCCCGCGGCGACCGCTTTTTTCGACGGCGGCTGGCCGGTCTTATAGTCGATGATCGCGAGGCTCCTGTCGGCCATGAGGTCGATCCGGTCGACCTTGCCGCCGAGCCGGACTGCGGCGATCTCGATCTCCCCCCAGAGCTCGGCGGCGAGCGGGCGCCTTCCTTCCTTCTGGCCGGCCTCGACCTGGTCGGCGATGAAGTCGATCGCCTCGGTCAGCAGGGGCTGCCACAGCGCGCGCATCAACGGATGGGCGGATTGCGAGGCGAGCAAAGCCTCGGCGCGGGCGCGCAGCCTCACCGGATCGCACTCATCCTCCTTCATCCAGGCCTCGAGCACGTCGTGGACCGCGCTGCCGCGCCAGGCCGGGGTCGGATCGGCGTCGACCGGATCGAGCGCCGCCAGCCCCAGCAGCTTGCGCGCGTAGAAGGCGTAGGGATCGGCCTTGAGCCGGTCGACCTCGGTCACCGAAATTTTGCGCGGCCGCTTCGAGGGATCGGGCGACGGCGCCGGCCGGCGGGCGGGCCGGTGGGCATCCGCCTGGTCGATCGCGCGGGCCCATTTGCATAGCTCGGGAGAGCGGGTCAGCCCGCCGGTCATCGCCTCCAGCCTCAGCCAGAAGCGCGAGGCGATGGCGGGCGCGCGCGCGTCGCGCCGGGCGCGGGTGACGAGCACGCGCGGCGCGCCCAAAGCGGTCGCGAAATCGTGCGCGGCGAGGCCGATCCGCCGCTCCAGCGAAGGCAGGCCGAGCTCGGCGCGCAGCCGCGGGGCCAGCCAGGGGTCGGGCGCCGGCAGAGCGGGCCAGGTCCCCTCGTTGAGCCCGCCGAGGACGAGCAGATCGGCATGCTGGAGCCGCGCTTCGATGAGGCCCCAGATGGAGAGGCGCGGATGCTGCCCGTAAGCCGGCCGCACGGCGACCTCCGCCAGCAGCCCTTCGAGCAAGGCCGGGAGCGCCGCCGCCCCCATCCGCTCCGGCCCCTCCGCCGCCGCCGCTTCATGGTCGGCGATGGTCTCGGCGGCGGCGCGCCCGGCCGTGCCCGACCAGGCGGCGGCGGCGGCCAGCGTGGTGACGGCCTCGCGCAAGCCGCCGAGCAGGCCCGCAAGGCTCGCCCCCTCCCCCGCCGCCGCCTCCAGCGGACGCAGCAGGGGCACGACGTCTTCCCACCAGCCGGCCGCCGCCTCGCGCAGCTCGGCGTCGCGGCCGCCGGCTTGGGCGAGATGCGCGGAAATGCCGTCCAGCCCCGCCGCCGGGCGGGGGCCGCGCAGCATCCGGTCGAGCAGCCGCGCCCCGTCGAGCCAGCCAAGCCTGTCGCCCAGCGACATGACGAGCGGATGCTTGAGCAAAGCGAGCAGGGCGACTGGCGCGAATCGCTCCGCCGCCGCGTTCGCCGCCGCCAGCAGCAGCGTGCCGGGCGGAGTCTGCGAGAGCGGCCGGCCGGCGCTGTCGTCGGCCTCGATCCCCCAGCGCCTGAGGTGCGCCGAGACTCGGCGGGCGAGCGCGCGGTCGGGGGTGACCAATGCCGCGGTCCGCCCCGGCTCCTCCAGGGCCTCGCGCAACGCCAAAGCGATCGCCTGCGCCTCCTCGGCCGGATCGGCCAGCTCGAGCGCGCGCACCCCGGTGAGGCGCCGCTCGGCGGGCTTGAGGCCCTGCCATTTCCGGGTGAAGCGCGCGGGCGCCATGGCGTGGGCGATGGCGCGGCTGCGCGCGGCCGGCGCGTCACGGCCCCCACCCCAGCGCCAGCGCTCGACCTCGCCCCGCCCAACGCTCATCCGGTCGAGCAGGAGCTTGAGCTGATATTGCGGATGGGTCTCGATCGACGGCGGGCTGCGTCCGCCCGCCTCTTCGGGCTGGTGCGGGCCCAATGCCTCCCATTCCGCCTGGGGCAGAGCGAGATCGAGGGCCGGCAGCACGACCATACCCTCGGGCAGCCGCGCCACCGCGCCGAGCAGCCGCGCGACGGCGGGCGCGGCGGTGGTGATGCCGGCGGCGCAGACGAAGCCCGCGGGCGGCCGCATTCGCCAGCGCCCGGCGACCGCGTTCAACAGCAGGTTGCGCCGCCGGGCGAGGTCGATCCGGCCGCTCGCCTTCAACAAGGCCGGCCAGTCGCCGAGGATCAGCTGGAGCTGGTCGAGCGACTTCTGCCAGTGGAGCGAAAGCTCCGGCAGCTCCGCCGCGAAGCTCGAAAGGCGCGCCGGATCGACCTCCTCGATCAGCAATTGATCGAGCGTGCGCGCCAGGTCCGCGGCGAGGCGCAGCGCCTCGGGGGCGTCGCAGCCGCGGTGGCGCTGGACGAGCCGGCCGATCAGCATCAGCCGCCGCGCAGGCTCGATCGCCGGCGGGACCGGCGCCTCGCCCAAAGGTTCGAACATCCCGCCGATCCGCTCGTCGAGCTCGGGGTCGCCGACCGGCACCAGACGGGGCAGCAGCAGGCCGCCGCCGGAGCGGCGCACGAACGCATCCTGGATCGCCCGCGCGGCGCGATTGTTGGGGACGAGCACGATGCCTTTGGCGAGCCCGGTCTTCCCGCGCCCGTGCAGCGCGATCAGCCCCGCCGCCAAGGCGTCGGCGAAGGCGCGGTGCGGGGGGATGGTGAAGACCTTCGGAGTCACCGGCGGGACTCTAGCCGTCGCGACGAAGGGAAGGAATGGGCTTCGACAGGCTCAGCCCGAACGGAGCGGAAAAGCATTGGAAACACCGTTCGGCCTGAGCCTGTCGAAGGCCCTGCCCTTCTTCCTGACTCAAGCCGCCTCGAGAATCGCCTCCGTCCGGGCGATATTCTCCGGCCGGCCGATGTCGAACCACAGACCCTGGTGGACCGCGCCGAAGCAGCGTCCGGCCGCGATGGCCCGGTTCCATAGCAGGTTGGTCGAGAAGGGCCCGTCGGGAAGCGCGCCTTCGAACAGGCGCTTCGAGACGATCTGGATCCCGGTATAGACGAAGGGCGCGACGCCGTTGGACTTGCGCCGCTTCAGCGCGCCCGCCGCGTTCATGTGGAAGTCGCCGCGGCCGCCATGGCAATTGGCGCGGGCGTGCGGGACCAGCAGCAGCAGCGCGTCCATCCGCGCATCGTCCCAGGCCGAGGCGAGCAGCCGCAAGCTATCGACGGGCCCGTCGACCCAAAGATTGTCGGCATTGACGACGAGGAAGGGATCGGAGTCGATCAGCGGCAGCGCATGGCGCAGGCCTCCGCCCGTCTCCAGCAACAGCTTTCGCTCGTCTGAGGTCGCAATCTCAATCCCTTCGACCCGGTTCTTGAGATGCGCTTCGAGCGCGCCGGCGAGATAGTGGAGATTGATCACAGCCTTGGCGACGCCCGCCGCCTTGAGCCGGTCGAGGACATGATCGATCAGCGCGCGTCCGGCCACTTCGATCAGCGGCTTGGGCCGGGTCGCGGTCAGCGGCCGCATGCGCTTGCCCAGGCCCGCCGCCATCACCATCGCAGTCGACGGCACCGAAGCGTGCGGATCGGGCCGGAGCGCGAGCGGCTTTCTGTAGCGGCTCATGCCGCCGGCGCCTTGGTCCAGGCGGCGGCGCGGCTCGCTTCCGGCACATGTTCGTCGAACCAGGCGCGGACCGGGGCCAGCGCCGGCTTCGCCAGATCGCGTTCGAGCAAGCCCCACATGCGCGGCTGGTAGGCGGTGTAGAGGGGCTTGCCGTCGCGCTTCCACAGTCGTGTGAAAACACCCAGGATGCGGGTGTTGCGCTGCGCAGCCAGCACCCAATAAGCGCGTTCGAAGTCAGGGCCCTGGCCGGATTCCTTCATATAATGGTCGAGCATGTTGCGCTCGACCGCGGGGCTGACGTCGCGGCGCGCATCCTCGAGCACCGAGGCGAGATCGTAGGCCGGGTGGCCGATCACCGCGTCCTGGAAGTCGAGCAGGCCGAAATGCGCGATGCCCCCGCGCCCCTCGACCAGCATGATATTCTCGGCATGGTAGTCGCGCAGCACGGTGACCGGCCCGGCGCCGTCTCCGGAGACCGGCTCGAGCACCGCCCGCCAGGCGCTCCGATAGGCGTCGCGATCGACGTCGAGGCCGAACGCGTCACAATACCAGTCCGGAAAGAGCTGGAGCTCGGACAGCCACTGCTCGACCCCGTGCGGCCTCAGCCCCGCCATGGGCGGCTGGGCATGGAGATGAATCAGCACGTCCACCGCCAGCCGGTAGAGCTCGGCCTCGCGCTCAGGCAGCGCGTCGAGCGTCTCGCGCAGGCGGGCGTCGCCGAAATCGTCGATCAGGACGAGGCCGCGGTCGAGGTCGGAGGCGTGGATGGCGGGCGCGGAGAGACCGGCCCCGGCGAGCCAGCGGGCGACCGCGACGAATGGGCCGGGATCCTCGTGCGGCGGCGGCGCATCCATCAGCACCGCCTTGCGCTCGCCATGGCGCACTCGGAAATAGCGGCGGAAGCTGGCATCGCCGGCCAGCGGCCTGATCTCGCATCCCTCCCAGCCATGCGCCTTAAGGAAATCCGGCGCGTGCGGAGGGGGAATCATCGGGGCGGCCATCGCCTCCCCCAAGCGGGCGGCACCCCGGCTGTCAAGGCGCGCGCGCCCCCGGCCCGCACTTCGAGCGACAGGCGCAGCGCGTCCGGCCAGGGCCGGGGCAGCCGCTCGGGCCATTCGATCAGCAGCGCCGCGGTCTCGCGCGCCTCGTCGAGGCCGAGCTCCTCCAACTCGTCCGCGCGTTCGATCCGGTAGAGATCGACGTGCCAGAGCGGCAGCCGCGTCTCGGGCGGCGCATAGGCCTGAACGATCGGGTAAGTCGGGCTGGCGACATCGCCGCCGAAGCCGAGCCGGCGCAGCACGCCGCGGGCGAGCGTCGTCTTACCGGCACCGAGCGCGCCGGACAAAGCGACGACGTCGCCGGCGCGCAGCAGCGGCGCAAGCGCCGATCCGAACCGCTCGGTCGCGTCCGCGTCGGCGAGCAGGATGGCCATCCCCTATTTGGCGGCCTGCGCCACCGGCCATTCGGCGCGCTGCTCGGCGGTGCGCGGCAGGCGGATGGTGACAATCGTCCCCTCACCCAGCTCCGATTGCAGCTCGATGGAGCCGCCATGGGCCTCGACGAACTGCTTGGCGAGCGGCAGGCCCAGGCCCACCGCCGCCTCCTCGCCGGTGCGGCCCTCCTGCGTACGGCTGAACCTGTCGAAGACCCGCGCCCGGTCGGCGGGCGCGATTCCGCGGCCATTGTCCGAGACGACGATCCGCGCCTCGTCGCGGTCGCCCTCCGCGCGAAGCAGGACGCGCCCCTCCGCCTGGGTGTAGGAGATGGCGTTCTTGATCAGATTGGCGAGCGCCTGGCCGAGCCGGCGCGGATCGCCGGTGACGATTCCGACCGAGGGCTCGACCTCCATCGCCAGCTCAATCCCCGCCCGCGCCGCCGGTTCCTCCGCGCCGGCCACGGTGTCCGCGCACAGGATTGCGAGGTCGACCTCGTCCTCGGCGAGCAGCAGGCTGCCGGTTTCGCTCTGGGTGAGATCGAGCACGTTGTCGATCAGCACGCCGAGCCGCATGACGCTGTCGAGAATCGCCGTCACATATTCGGACGCGACCGGCGGCAGCGCGCCGCCATAGCCCTCGGCGAGCATCTCGGCGAAACCGCCGATCGAGGTCAGGGGCGTGCGCAATTCGTAGCTCATGTTGGAGACGAAGGCGGTCTTCAGCCGGTCGGCCTCCTCGAGCGCCTCGTTGCGTTCGCGCAGCGCCGCCTCGACCTTCCGGCTGTCGGAGATGTCGAGCATGGTGAACAGCGCATTGCCGTCCGGGAGCGGCACCGCGGCGAACTCGAACTCGCGGCCGTCGATAAGGGAAACGCGGCCGGTCCGCTGCTTGCGCTCGACCGTGGCGCTCCTGACCAGCTCGCGGACCAGCCCGGCATGGCTCGCCCGCTTGAGCTTGGGCGCCAGCAGAGGCGTCAGCGCGTCGACGCGCGGATGGCCGGCGAGCTGCTCCTCCTCGAGCCCCCACAATTCCTTGAAGCGGTTGTTCCACAGGGCGAGCCGGCCGTCCGAGGCGAACACCCCGACCGCCTCGAACAGATTGTCGAAGGTGGCGGTGCGCACGCGCAGCAGGGTGTCGCGCGCCGAGGCGAGCTGGACCTGCTCGGTGCGGTCCTCGAAGATGGTCAGCAGGCCGCCGTCGGGCAAAGGCTGGGCGACGACGCGCAGATGCTTGCCGCCGGGCAGCAGCCAATCCTCCTCCTCGGCCGCGAGGCCCGAGGTGAACCAGAGGCGGTGCTCCTCCTTCCAGTCGGGGAAGTCGCGCACCTCCGGGAGGTTGCCCGCTTCGCGCATGGCGTCGATCACCCGGTCGAATTCGGGGCGGTCGGCGAGGAAGTCGGCGGTGAGCGAGAACAATCTGGCGAAGGGCTGGTTGAAGAAGATCAGGCCGCGGTCACGCCCGAACTGGGCGACTCCGGCCGACAATCGGTCGAGCATGTCGCGCTGGGCGCGGACGAAGCGGGAGAGTTCGGCGCGCGCCTGCTCCTGGTCCTCGACGTCGATCGCATAGCCGGCGACCCCGTTCGGGCCCAGCGGCACCTCGACCACCTGCATCATCCGCCGCTCGCCCGAGATGGTCGCCGGAACGGTCCGGTAGGAAGCCTGCTGCTGGTCGCGAACGATCGCCGCCTCGCCGAGCGGGCCCGGGCCGTCGGCCTCGTCGATCAGCTCGACGCCGCCCCGCACGACCGCGGCGGCGTCCTCGCCCTCGACCGCTGCGACATAGGCGCCGTTGACCATGGCGAGCCCGAGATCGGGTCCGCGGTGCCACATCGGAAAGGGCGCCGCCTCGATCAGGCCCGACAGCGCCTCGAGCGCGGCCGAGCGGCGCTCGAGGCGGCCGGCCAGAGCGGCGGCGGCGGCGTCCGCTTCGGTGACGTCGATGAACCAGAGCACGGCGGCGCGCTCGCCGAAGCCCGCCGGCGCCGGGCCGCCATCGACGCGCAGCACCCGCGACGATCCGGCCGGCCGCAAGAGCAGCGAAAAAACGGCGCCCGAGGCCGCCTCGCCGAGATGGCGCGTCAGGCCGGCCGCCTCCGCCGCAGCGAACGGCGCGCCATCGCCGAACAGGCCCATCCAGCGCGGCGGCAGCGCGTCGAGGCCGAGCAGGCCGGCCAGCCGCGCGGAGCCGCCGATAACGCCGTCGGAGGCGACGAGGAGCGGAATTGCCGGGCCGGCGTCGAGCAGCGCCGCCAGCCGCGCCTGCTCGTCCACCACCGCATCCGCCGCGCGCGCGCGTCCCAGGCCGCGGCGGATCGCCCAAAGCGCGGCGGCCAGCCAGGCTCCGGCTGCGAGCGCCAGGATCGCGACGAACAGAGGCGTGGAGGTCGACATCGCTGCCTGTCTAGACGGCACCACCGCCCAGCGGAAGACATCTGCCGCCGTCGCGCGCGGCGGCGACGGGGCGGCGACAAGGCGGCGAGAGGCGGCGAGAGGCGGCAAGAGGCGGCAAGAGGCGGCACCCGGGCCCATCCCGGCACATGTTGCAAAACGGCTACACTGGCTGAACTTTCGATGAACGCCCTCACGATCTTCTTGAAACGACGCGACAACTGGGCTGTGGCTGCACCTCAACCCGACGCACTCCGGCGTCCTGGTGCCCATTCTCTTTGGGGGAGAATATAAATGAAGAAGTTTGGACTGCTCAGCTCGAGCGCGATCGGCTCCGCTGCGCTCTTTGGCATGTCGCTGGCCTTTGCAGCGCCGGCCCAAGCCCAGGACGACGAGGCCTGCACGCCGGATCAGGCTGCCGCCGGCACCTGCCAGCTCGCCGACAGCAGCGGCGCGGCCGCGGGCAGTCAGAACGAAGTCACCGTGACGGGCTCGCGCATCCGCAGGCCCAACCTCGACTCGGTCGTCCCGATCACCTCGATCGGCGGCGAGGAATTCTTCCAGCAGGGCCAGACCAACATCGGCGACACGCTGAACGATCTGCCCCAGCTGCGCAGCACCTTCGCCCAGCAGAATCCGGGCCTCGGCATCGGCATCGCGGGCCTCAACCTGCTCGATCTTCGCGGCCTCGGCACGCAGCGCACCCTCGTGCTGGTCAACGGCCGCCGCCACGTCGCCGCGGACATTCTCAACAACGCGGTGTCCCCGGACGTCAACACCATCCCGAACGACCTGATCGAGCGCGTCGACATCGTGACCGGCGGCAATTCGGCCATTTACGGTTCGGACGCGATCGCCGGCGTCGTCAACTTCATCCTGCGCCGCGATTTCGACGGCCTGCAGATCCGCGGCAATGCCGCCGTCTCGGAAGAAGGCTACGGCGCCAACCAATATGTTTCGGCCATGTACGGCATGAACTTCGCGGACGGCCGCGGCAACCTCACGCTGCATGCCGAATATGCCCGGCAGGAGCGCGTCTTCGGTTCCGACATTCCGCATTTCCGCTTCGTCAACGGCTTCGGCGTGGTTGACGGTGACTCGGCGGGCTTGCCGCAGAACAGCGACAACTTCCCCGACCGCGTCTTCATCCGCGACATCCGCAGCGCCAGCATCCATCGCTTCGGCCTGGTTCCGATCACCCAGCCGTTCGGCGCCCCGCAGTGCGGCGTCGGAACGCTCGCCAATAACGGCCCGCCCAACAATGCGGGCAGCCCCTACAATTGCACGTTCGTCTTCACCGCCGACGGCCGTCTGACTCCGCAGACGGGCACGCGTTACGGCGCGGGCATCATCGGCGGCATCGCCGGCGGCAACGGCCAGACCGGCCGCGAAGGCCGGCTCCTGTCGGTGCTGCCGTTCATGGAGCGCTACAACGGCAACCTGCTCGCCCACTATACCTTCAGCGACGCCCTCGAGCTGTTCGCCGAAGCCAAGTTCGTCCGCGTCGATTCGCAGGGCTCGGCGGCCGGCCCGTCGTTCATCCAGGGCACGTTCGGCCAGTTGGATCTGCGCGAGCGCATCCGCCTCGACAATCCGTTCCTCAATCCCGCGGACCGGACGTCGCTGGCCAACGCGATCCTCACCTCGGGCTGCAACACCAGCCTCACCGCGTCCTGCGCCACCGCCCGGTCGACCTTTGGCGGCCAGGGCATCGGCGGACCGCTCAACGCGGCCGACATCGCGGCGATCAATGCCGGCACCTATCGCTTCGTCACCTCGCGCCTGCTCGCCGATTCGGGCATTCGCGACGAATTCTTCCGGCGCGAAACCTGGAGAGTCGTCGGCGGCGCCCGCGGCACCTTCAACGACGACTGGTCGTACGAAGTCTCCGTCAATTACGGCAAGATGGAGGAAACGACCACCGACTACGGCTTCCTGGACCGGCAGCGCTTCCTGCTGTCGCTGGACGCCGGGCGCAACCCGGTCACAAACCAGATTCAGTGCCGCTCGCAGTTCGATCCGGCGGCCGCGACGGCCTTCACCCAAGGTCTGGCGGCGTCAGGAGTCGCGTTCAACCAGGCGCGTCTCGCGGCCGACATCGCCGCCTGCGTGCCCTACAATCCGTTCGGCAACGGCGATGCCAATGCGGCCGCGGCCCAGTATTTCACCGTCAGCACGACGAACAGGGCCACCACGGACCAGCTCGTCTTCACGGCCTTCGTCTCCGGCGATTCGAGCCAGCTGTTCGAGCTGCCCGGCGGCCCGGTGCGGTTCGCGCTCGGCGCCGAATACCGGCGTGAAAATGCCTCGTTCGAGCAGGACGACTTCGTACTGACCGGCACGACGAACGACGTCGTCATTCCGGACTTCATCCCGCCCGCGTTCGAAGTGAAGGAGCTGTTCGGCGAAATTCAGATCCCGCTGTTGAGGGACACGCCCTTCTTCGAGAATCTGACGGTCTCCGGCGCGGCTCGCGTCGCCGATTATGGCGGCGGCACGGGCACGGTCTGGGCCTATAATGCCGGTGTCGAGTGGGCGCCCATCCGCGACATCCGCTTCCGCGGCAATTACGGACGCGCGGTCCGGGCTCCGAACGTTTCGGAAACGGGCTTCCCGCTGGTGCCGAACTTCGCGCCGGGCTTCGTCGATCCTTGCAGCCCCAACGCCATCGGCTCTGGCACGACGTTCCGCGCAGCCAATTGCCAGGCGGACATCGGCGCGTTCCTGCCGCTTCCCGCCGTGACCCAATCGCTTCCGGTGATCAGCGGCAGCAATCCGAACCTCGAAGCGGAGGTCTCGGACTCCTGGACGGTCGGCGCGGTCATACAGCCGCGCTTTATCCCGGGCCTGTCGATGACGGTCGATTATTACAACATCACCGTCGAGGGCGTGATCGTCGCGCTCGGCGCCCAGGCAATCGCCAATGCCTGCTACGACCAGCCCTCGCTCAACAATCCGTTCTGCGCGAATTTCCAGCGCTACCGCGGCGTGGGCCCGGGTCCGTTGGGCGAAACCCCCGGCCAGATCCTCGGCAACTCGCTGATCCAGGCTCCGCTCAACTTCGCGAAGCGGGTCCGGCGCGGCATCGACTTCGAGGTCGCCTACCGCACCAATCTCGGTGCCGACAGCCGCCTCAACACGCGCCTGATCTTCTCGCACCAGCTGCAGAACAGCAACTTCCAGAACCAGACGGATCCGACCTTCGAGAACCGGCTGCTGGGCGAGCTGGGCGATCCGGTGAACGAGTTCCGCTGGAACGTCGACCTGAGCTACAAGGAGTTCACGCTCGGTTACGAGCTGCGTTACATCAGCAACATGTTCGTCAACGCATACGAGGACTTCAACAGCCTCGGCGGCCGCACGCCGCAGGATGCGGACTGGGCGGACGTGCAGCGGTTCCCGGCGGTCTACTATCACGACGTCCGGCTCGACTGGAACGTCCGCACCGGCGAGGGTCGCCCGGACCTCAACTTCTTCGTCGGCGTGGACAACGTCTTCGATCGGATGCCGCCGCTCGGTTCCACCGGAACCGGCGTGGGCAGCGCGATCTACAATATCCGCGGCCGCAACTTCTACGGCGGCTTCCGCGCCCGCTTCTAATCGGACGCGAAACCGAACATCGGGCCGGGGGTAAATCCCCCGGCCCTTTTTTTTGACCGCGGCCCGGTGGTAGGAAGAGCAATGGCAGGCCCCTCCCCCGCCGAGCGAGCCGACGCTCTTCTCGCCGCCGGAAAGGTCGCGGAAGCCTATCGCCTGCTCGCCGGGCCGCAGGCCGGCACCGATCCCGACGCCCTCTACGCGCTCGCCAACTGGCGCCTGTCGGGACAGCTCGTGCGGCGCGATCTCGCCGCCGCGCGCGATCTCTTCCGCAGGGCCGCACAGGCCGGCCACCGGGAGGCGGCCCGCATTCACGCCGCCTTCGTCGGCAACGGCACCGGCGCGCCGGCCGATTGGCATGGCGCGCTTGGGCTATTGCGGAGCCATGATTTTCCAGGCGCGGCGGCGCAGCTCGACCTGATCGAGCGGATGCGCCTCTCGCCGTCGGGCGATCCGCTCGAGCGGCCCGCGGAGAAGAAGCTCAGCGATCGGCCCTGGGTCGGCATGTTCTCAGGGCTGTTCAGCCCGGCCGAATGCGACTTCCTGTTCGCCGAGGCCCGGCCCTGGCTCGAGCCGTCGGTGGTGATCGACCCGCACACCGGCCGCCAGCATCGCAATCCGGTGCGGACATCGGACGGCATGTCCTTCGCTTTGTTCCGCGAGGGCCCCGCGGTCCACGCCCTCAACCGGCGCATCGCCGCAGCGACCGGGACCGGCGTCGCCCAGGGCGAGTCGCTGCAGGTGCTGCGCTACCGGCCGGGCCAGGAATATAAGCCGCATTTCGATGCGGTCCCAGGCGAGGCCAATCAGCGCATCCTGACGATGCTGGTCTATCTCAACCAGGACTATGAGGGCGGCGAAACCTTGTTCCTGAAAACCGGGCTCAGCTTCAAGGGCCAGAAAGGCGATGCCTTGCTGTTCCGCAACACGCTCGCCGACGGCCGCGCCGACGACTATAGCCAGCATGCGGGCCGGCCCGTCACCGCCGGCGAAAAGCGCCTCGCCTCGCGCTGGATCCGGGCGCGGCCCTTCGCCTTCCCGCCGCCGCGTCCCTTGCTCGACCTCTGAGCCGCGATCAGTAGCGGTAATGGTCCGGCTTGAACGGGCCTTCGACCGGAACGCCGATATAATCGGCCTGCTTCTGGCTGAGCTGCGTGAGTTTGACGCCGAGCTTGTCGAGGTGGAGCGCGGCGACCTTCTCGTCGAGATGCTTGGGCAGGACGTAGACGTCGTTCTTATATTTGTCGCCGCCGGTCCAAAGCTCGATCTGGGCGAGCGTCTGGTTGGTGAAGCTGGAGCTCATCACGAAGCTCGGATGGCCGGTCGCGTTGCCCAGGTTCACCAGGCGGCCCTTGGAAAGCACGATGATCTTCTTGCCGTCCGGGAACTGGACCTCGTCGACCTGCGGCTTGATCTCGGTCCACTTCATGTTCTGGAGCGCGCCGATCTGGATCTCCGAATCGAAGTGACCGATATTGCACACGATCGCCATATTCTTCATCGCCCGCATGTGATCCAGGGTGATCACGTCGGCATTGCCGGTGGCGGTGACGAAGATGTCGGCGCGCTGGGTCGCCTCTTCCATGGTGATGACTTCGAAGCCCTCCATCGCCGCCTGCAGGGCGCAGATCGGGTCGACCTCGGTGACGAGGACGCGGGCGCCGCCGTTGCGCAAGCTCTGGGCCGAGCCCTTGCCGACGTCGCCGAAGCCGGCGACGCAGGCGACCTTGCCGGCGAGCATCACGTCGGTGGCGCGGCGGATGGCGTCGACCAGGCTCTCCTTGCAGCCGTAGAGATTGTCGAACTTCGACTTGGTGACGGAGTCGTTGACGTTGATCGCCGGGAAGGGAAGCTTGCCCTTCTTGGCGAGGTCGTAGAGCCGGTGGACGCCGGTGGTCGTCTCCTCCGAGACGCCCTTGATGCTGGCGACCGTCGTCGTCAAATAGCCCGGCCGCTCCTTGAGGAAGCGCTTCAGCGTCGCCGCGAAAATCTCCTCCTCCTCGTTCGAGGGCTCGAACAATTCCTCGCCCGCCTCGACGCGCGCGCCCCACAGCGCGAACATGGTGGCATCGCCGCCGTCGTCGAGGATCATGTTGCAGGTCTCGTCCTGCCCCCAATCGAAGATGCGCGCGGCATAATCCCAATATTCCTCGAGCGTCTCGCCCTTGACGGCGAAGACCGGGACGCCGGTCGCCGCGATTGCGGCGGCGGCATGGTCCTGGGTGGAAAAGATGTTGCACGAGGCCCAGCGGACCTGCGCGCCCAGAGCGGTCAGCGTCTCGATCAGCACCGCGGTCTGGATCGTCATATGGAGCGAGCCGGTGATCCGCGCGCCCTTGAGGATCTGCGAGTCGCCGAACTCCTCGCGCAGCGCCATCAGGCCCGGCATTTCAGTCTCGGCGATCTCGATCTCCTTGCGGCCGTAGCTCGCGAGGCCGATGTCGGCGATGACATAGTCGTTGGACGAGGTCTGGGGCTGGGTCGCCACGTGCGGTCTCCTGAAAAGTGAAAAGACCGCCGGCAAAAAAAGGCGGTCGCGCGCCGGTTCCCTAGCCGCGACCGCCCTCGAATGCAAATATAAAGATATCTTTATATGTGCTCAATTTCCTTCGGCGGAGGCGAAGGTGACGCTGCACTGGCCACCCGGCAGCGGGGTGGCGAAGCCGAGCCGGTCCTCGATCGCGACCAGAGCGTCGATGTCGCCGTTCGTCGCGGCCGCTTCTTCGGCCAGCACGACCGTCTCGCCGCAGACGGCCGGGCTGGTGGGATCGTCGCCGTAGATGTTGGCGAGCGACGTCGCGAAGCGGTCGTAATGGACCAGCCCCTGGCGCCCGAAACCGGTCTGGAACTGGGCGAGCAGCACCGCATTGGCGCCCTGGATCGTGCTCCTGTTGGCGGCGAGGAAGCGGTTATAGGCCCCGGCTACATCCACGCCCATCGCCGAGCAGCGCAGCGTCGCCACCATCAGCCGCGACTGCAGGTCCCTGACCTTAGCGGCCGCGACCTGGGTCGGGTTCCAGCATTGCATCGTCGCCTGTGCCGGCGTTGCGACGCACATCATCAATGCGGCGCCCGCGAAGAGGCCGCGCTTTGTCCTTTGTCCACTCATGGCAATCCCCCACTCACTCGGCCCGGCGCCTGATGCGCCGCGGCCGACTCGAAGGTCTCACGAGGGTGGTTACCGAGGTGTCAACGCGGGGGGTTAAAAGCGACGAACGGATTCGGATTCAGTCACTTATGCCGTCCCGACCGCCGCCGTCAGCATGCGGTGATCGCTCCCCCTCGACGTCCAGGTGGCGCGAAGCCCAGCCGAGGAAGAACGGTGCCGCGAGGAGCCCCACCGCGAAACCGCCGAGATGCGCCTCCCACGCCAGACCCCCCGTTCCTCCCAAACTCCAGACCAGCACATACAATGCGACAAAGAGGACGAGATTCCATTTCGCGAAATCAACCAGCGCACGGCCGACCGCGACGGATCTGAGAGGAGCCAGCGCCCGGCTTTCCGGGTCGATGCGCGCGGCAAAGCCCAGCAGGCCGCAAATCGCACCTGACGCTCCCAGCATCGGCACCGTGCCGTATGGATTGATTGCGAGGAACAGCAACCCGCCCGACAGGCCCGACAGGATCAGCAAGGCGGCACAGGCCAGCAATGCGCGTGCGCCGAGGCCCACGCGGCGAATCAGGATCCGGCTCAAAACCAGGAGCGCCGCGACGTTCATCCATAAATGACCCGGTCCGCCATGTGCCGCCATGTGGGTGAACAAGGTCCCGGCCCGCCCCTCGCGGACCGTCTCGCTGGACAAAGCGAGGTCGAGCATGCCGGCCGGCAGATAGAGGAGGAAGAGCGCGATCAACGCCGCGGAAAGGACAGCGCCCGGAAGCAGCGACGTGTCGAACCGGAAGAAAAAGAGGTCGACTTCCCAATCGGCCCGCTCCCAATCGACCTCGTCATATTCGCTGTCCAAATAGGCCATGCGGTCCGCCCCACGCCAAATCTGTCGTCCCGTCTAGAGGCTTCGCCATCCCCAGTCGAGTTCGCCGCCGACCGGCTCAGGCCGTCCCATATTCGGCCGCGAGTAGGCGGGAATCGATCCCCGCCGCCTGGAAGGCCGTGGCCCAGCGGGTCTCGACGTTGCAATCGTAGAGCAGGCTCGCGTCGCCTGGGGTGACGAACCAGCCGTGGCGGAGCATCTCGCGCTCGATCTGGCCGCCCTCCCAGCCGGCATAGCCCAAGGCCGCCACCCAGCGCGACGGCCCCTTGCCCTCCGCGATCGCCTTCAGGATGTCGAGTGTCGCGCTCAGCACCCAGCGGCCGCCGACGTCGATCGAATCGGCGCCGCCCCAGTCGGGCGTATGCAGGATGAAGCCGCGCTGCGGATCGACGGGCCCGCCCTCGTGGATGGCTGCGTTGGGCGCTTCGCCAGGATCGATATCGAGCTGCTTCAGGAGATCGTGGAAGCCGATTCGGGGGGCGATGCGGCCGAGGCCGATGCCGAGCGCGCCCCCCTCGTCATGAACGCACATCGCGATCACCGCCTTGTCGAAGCGCGGATCGCCAATGCCCGGCATGGCGAGCAGGAACTGGCCGGAAAGGAAGCGCGGCGCGTCCATGCCCCTTCTATACGCGCGCGGCGCGGGGACAGTCACTAGTGACTGTCCCCATTCTCCCCTGCTAAGGGGCCCGCCTGTTCGAAGGAGATTCCAAGATGACGATCAAGGTTGGCGACCGCATCCCCAGCGCGACTCTGATAAAGGCCGGCCCCGACGGGCCGCAGCCGATCGAGAGCGACGATTATTTCGCCGGCCGCAAGATCGCCTTGTTCGCCGTCCCCGGCGCGTTCACGCCGACCTGCTCGGCGCGCCACCTGCCCGGCTATATCGAGCGCGCCGACGAGCTGAAGGGCAAGGGCGTCGACGAGATCGCCTGCGTCGCGGTCAACGACGCCTTCGTCATGCAGGCCTGGGCCGCGCAATCGGGCGCCGAGGGCAAGGTCACCATGCTCGCCGACGGCAGCGGCGCCTTCGCCGACGCGCTCGGTCTGTCGGCCGATTTCTCCAAATTCGGCATGGGCAAGCGCAGCCAGCGCTGGTCGGCGATCGTCGACGATGGCGTGGTCAGCGAACTGAACGTCGAGGAGCCGGGCGCGTTTTCGGTCTCCAGCGCGGAGTTCCTCTCGGCGCAACTCTAAACCTGGTCCCCGGCGAAGGCCGGGGCCCAGCGGCACGGGCGGAAGGACTGGACCCCGCCCTTCGCCGGGAAACTAGCGGGCGGGAGGCGCGGGAGCCGAAGCCGCGGGCGCGCGCAGCACCTCGCTTACGAATCGGTCGACCTGACCCGCGAAGGCGAGCAGCTCGACCGCGAGATTGCCGCGGATGAAGCCGAAATCGGCGACCAGGTAGCGCTGCAGCGTCGGCCGTCCGTCCGAGGTGACGAAGGCGCGGGCGAAGCCGTAGCGCTGGTTGAAGGCATGAAGGCCGGCGCCGAGCCGCTCGGGCGGCAGGTCCGCAGGCCGGTTCCACACCGCCTGCACCGAGATCGCCTTGCACGTGGACCCCTGGCACGCGCCGAACAGGATCGCCGCGCGCCGGCCGTTGGCGAAGGTGACGAGCAGAGCCGGCCGCTCGCCGCTGATCTGCCGTTCGAACCGCGCGCCGATCTGGGTGAGAACGGGCTCGACCGTCTCATAGCTGAAGGCCGGCAGCACCTGCCGGTTTTCCGGCGCCGCCGCATCGAAGCGCGGCGGCTGCGCGGGCGCCGGGCCGGGCTGAGCCGCAACGGCGAGCAATGCCAGCATTACCAACATCACCGTCGCCCTCAGCGCGGCGCCAGCGCAAAATCGACGCCCACCACAGCCATGGTCAGGACTTCGGGACCGCTGAACACCTGCGAGGCGAACAGCCTTGTCATCGAACTGGCTTCGCTGACGAACAGGCTGAGCCCGTCGAGCCCGATCCGCTCGGTGATGCGCACGATCCGCACAACCCGCATGTTGAGCGCGGCGGCGTAGCTCTCGGCATCGGCCCGCGCCTGCTGCATCGCCTGCGCACGCGCGGCGCGGCGCGCCGCGCCGGAATCCGCCAGCGCGTAGGTCGTGCCGCGAAAGCCCAAGCTGAAAACGCCGCGCTCCATCAAGGCGCGCTGCACCGCAGGAACGCGGTCCATGTTGCGGACCACGATTTCCACGGTGGTCTGGCCGTAGGCGGCGGGGGGCGGCGGCACATCCTCCATGGCATAAGCGGTGTTCCCCTCGTCCATGGTCATGGCCATGTTCATATCCGCCGTGACGGCATTCATGTCGCCATAGCCCATTTCCGCCGGCGCCGGCGCCGGCGACGTGCCGGTGGTGATGGGCCTGACGCGAATGTCGGCGTCGGCGATTCCGAATGCGCGAAGCATGGTCCTGAGCTCGCGAGCCTGGGCCTCGGTGGCGGTGCGCGCGGCCGCTTCGGTATCGCCGGAGCCGCTGAGCGAGGCCGACAGGCTGGCCGAATCCGCGCGGGTAGAGATCGAGCCCATGGCGTTGATCTCGACCAGCACCTCGCCGGCCGCGAGCGGCTGAGTCGTGACCGGGCTTTGCGCGACGGCGAAGGTGAGCGGGGCCGACCCTGCGAGCGCCAGCGAAAGGCCGAGGATTACCAGCCGCATCTGCGCCCCCTGTTCTGCTCGCGCAGCCAGCCGAGCAGGGGCCGGAAATATTCGACCATCGGCTCGGCGCTGATCTCGCGGCTGCCGGTGAAGGCTTCGAGCGCGTCCGGCCAGGGCCGCGAGGCGCCCATCGCAAGCATCGCGTTCAGCCGCCGCCCGACCTCGCGATTGCCGTAGAAGGAGCAGCGGTGCAGCGGCCCGCGCCATCCGGCCATGTCGCAGGCGGCCTTGTAGAACTGGAACTGGAGGATGCGGGCGAGGAAGTAGCGCGTATAGGGCACGCTCGCCGGCACGTGATATTTGGCGCCGGCGTCGAAATTCCGCTCGGTGCGCGGGCTGGGCGGGACGATGCCCTGATATTGAAGCCGCATCCGGTCCCACGCCGCCTGATATTCGGTCGGCGCGATCTGGCCCGAATAGATGCCCCAGCGATAGCGGTCGACGAGCAGGCCGAAGGGCAGGAAGGCGATCTTGTCGAGCGCCTGGCGGAGCAGCAATGCCCGGTCCTGCTCCTCGTTCGGCATCTGGTTTTGCCTGAGCAGGCCGATCTGGACCAGATATTCGGGGGTCACCGAGAGCGCGATGGTGTCCCCGATCGCCTCATGGAAGCCGTCATTGGCGCTGTCGAGATAGAGAGTCGACTGGCGGTTATAGGCGCGCTGGTAGAAATTGTGGCCGAGCTCGTGATGCGCGGTGACGAAATCGTCGCCGTTGACGCGGGTGCACATCTTGATTCGCAGATCCTCGAGATTGTCGACGTCCCAAGCCGAGGCGTGGCAGATCACCTCGCGGTCGCGGGGCTGGGTGATCATCGAGCGTTCCCAGAACGTCGCCGGCAGCGGCGCGAAGCCCAACGAGGTGAAGAAGGTCTCGGCGGTGCGGATCACGCGCTCGGGCGTGTAATTGGCGCGGGTGAGCAATTGGGTCAGGTCGTAGGGCGGCTGGCCGCGGCTGGGCGGCGCGACCACGTCGTAGATATTGCCCCATTCCTGCGCCCACAAATTGCCGAGCAGGTCGGCGCGGATCGGGCCGGTGGCGGGCTGGACCTCGTTTCCGTAGGTGCGGTTCAAGCCGGCGCGGGTGAAGCAGTGAAGCTCGTCGTAGAGCGGCTTGACCTCGTTCCACAGCCGCTCGGTGAGCGCTTCGAACTCGGCCGGCGTCATGTCGTAGCGCGAGCGCCACATCGCGCCGGTGTCGGGGAAGCCGAGCTCGCGCGCGCCGGCGTTCGAGATTTCGGCCATGCGCGTATATTGGGGGCGCATCGGCGCGCCCACATTGTCGTTCCAGCTCGTCCACATCTCGCGCAATTGGGCGGGATTGCGGACCGTGCCCATGCGCGCTTCGATCTCGTTGCCCGTGAGGGTCTGGCCGCCCATCGTGCCGCGGCCGCGGCCATATTGAGAGGAGAGGTCGGTCGAAATGCGATTGAGCTCGGCGGCGGCGCCCGCCGTCGTCGGCGCCGGCAGGGTCAGCGAGCTGCGCAGCAGGTTGAGCTTGCGGCGCGTGTCGTAGCTCAGATCCGGAACGTTGGCGTAGCGCGCCGCCTCGTTGGCGAAGCGCACGCCCATCTCGGTGCCGATCGTTCCGAAATGCGCGGCGAGCGCGTCGGTGTCGGGCGTGATGTAGGTGGCGTTGACCCACTGGGCACGGGCGGAGATGACGATGAACTCGCCGAGCTCGCGCTCCGCGCGGGCGACGAAGGCGTCGGCCTCGGCCGCGGTCGGCGTCGCCGCTTCGGGGGCCGCGGCGACATCGGCCGGGGCTGCCGCGGCCTCCGCGGTGTTGCCGGCGTTGGTGGTAGCGCAGCTAGCGGTCAGGCAGGCGGCGACGGCGATGGCAAGCAAGGAAACGGTGGACTTCATGGCGGACATCCCTCGTATTTTCTGTTCTCGCGTCGCGCTAATGGACCCGCCGGGAGGGCCGGTCAACGGGCGAGAAAATCGGCGATTGCGCGGCCGAGATCGGGCCTGGTGACGGCGCTCATGTGATTGCCCGGCACGGCGGCATATTCGCCCTGCGGCAACAAGTCCGCGAGCGCCTCGGGAGAGCCGTTATCGTCGTCCTCGGTCCCGCTCAGCACCAAGGTCGGCATGGAAATGCTGCGCAGCATTTCCTCGCTCGTGTCGACGAACGAATCGAGCAGGGGGAGCAGCGCCTCGGGGTCCCCGCCGGTGGTCTTGAGGAAGGCCTCGGCCATCCATTCGGGCGAGCCGCGCTCGTGGCCGCCGAGCCCGGTCAGGATCGCCTTGAAATGCTCGGCGCGATGGCCCGTGAATTGCAGGCCCGTGAGCCCCATGCCGCTGACGATCAAGCGCTTCGGCCGCGCGCCAATCACGACCATCCGCACTGCCGTTCGCGCACCCAGCGAATAACCGCCGAGGTCGTAATCCTCGAGGCCGAGATGCGCGATCAAGGCGAGGCCGTCGTCGGCCAAAATGTCGGGCGGATAGAAAGCGGGATCGTGGGGCTTGCCGCTTTGCCCATGCGCGCGCAGGTCGGGCATGACCAGCCGGAAGCCGCGGCCTGCAATCTCGGCGGCATGGCCGAAGCGGATCCAGTTGGTTTGGGCGTCGGAGAACAGGCCGTGCAGCAGCACGACCGGCGGCCCCTCGCCCGATTCGTGCCAGGCAAGCTTCGTCCCGTCCGCGGCCGCGAATTGATGGGTCTCGATCTTCATTCGCTCTCCCCGGCGGGCTTGAGCCGCCGCACCACGCCGATGAGGATGATGGCCAAGGCCGAGCCGGTGAGCAAGGCGGCGAGCAGGAAGGCGCCGCCGGGGACCCCGCGCTCGGCGCCGAAAGCGAGCGCCTGGGTCGTCGCCAGCGGGCCGATGATCGCGGCGAGGCTGGCGATGCTCGCCATGCCACCCATCAATGCGCCCTGATGCGAGCCATCGGTCATCCTCGACAAAAGCGCGTTCATCGACGGATAGACCAGCCCCTGCAGCGCACCCACCGCGATGATCGCATAGACCATCCAGCTTTGCGTCACGAAGACGTAGGCGAGGAAGCTCAAGCCCCCGACCACCATGCCGATCACCACCGTCCGCGCCTCGCCGAAGCGGGCGATCATCCGCCCCGTGACCAGGGTCTGGGCGAGACCCATGGCGAGGCCCGTCGCGGCGAGCGACCAGCCGATCGCCCGCGCGTCCCAGCCCAGAGCGAGCTCCGCCCAGAAGGCCCAGGTCGCCGGATAGACCATATGCCCGACCTGCCAGAGGAAGGCGGCGACCAGCAGCGGCGCCGCGCCGCCCGCGTGGAAGAGCGGCTTGAACGCGCCCCAGATGTGCGAATCCCGCCAGCTGAACGGCCGGCGCCTGTCCTCGGGCAGGGTCTCGCGCAGGCGGAAGAAGATCCAGGTCGCGTTCAGCGCCGCCAGCACCGCCGCCGCGATGAAGGGGGCGCGCGTGCCCATCCCGGCCATCAGCCCGCCGATCGCCGGTCCAAGGATGAAGCCCATCCCGAAGGCGGCGCCCATCAGCCCGAAGGTCGCACCGCGCTTGTCGGGAGGAGTCACGTCGGCGATCACCGCGTTGATCGGGCCGTAGGTGGCGCCGGCGATCCCCGCGGCCAGCCTTCCGAGGAACAGCCAGGCGAGCGTCGGCGCCGCCGCCATCAGCAGATAATCGAGCGCGAAGGCGACGGTCGAGAAGAGAAGCACCGGCCGCCGCCCGAAGCGGTCGCCCAGATTGCCGAGCACCGGCCCGGCGAAGAATTGCGCGCCGGCATAGGCGACCAGCATATAGCCCGCGATCCGGGTCGCTTCGGCGAGGCTCACCTGGCCGAGCTCGACGATCAGGCCGGGCAGCACCGGAAGCACGATTCCGAAGCCGATCGAATCGATCAGCAGAGCGGTCAGCACGATCGGTATGGCGGGATGGTGGAAGCGCATATGAAACGATATTCACTCGGGTCGGATCGGCTCAGTCCGGCATCTTGCCGACCGCGTCCATCCAGCGCTGGACCAAAGGCTTGTGCTCGTCGGTCCGATATTCCGGCAGCCCTTCGGTATTGATCCAGGCGCGATGCAGCGATTCCGCCCCGAAATGGTGGACAGGCCGGAAGCGCGCCGGCTCGTCGAACGAGGCGACCGTCAAATCCATCTTGTCGCTGTCGGGGAATTCGAAGCCCAATGAGGTGCCGCAGCCCGCGCAATAAGGCCGCCGCGCGATCGGCGAGCTTTCAAACCAGTCCGGCCCGCTCTCCCAGACGACGTCCGCCCTGGCGATATTCTTGAACGCGATCGAGATGCTTCCCGTCGCCCGCTGGCACATCCGGCAGTGGCACAGATAAGCTTCGTCATTCTCGACCGTCGCCGTGTAGCGCACCTTGCCGCAGGCGCAGCCGCCTTTCATCAGGTCCCTCATCCGCTCCGTCCCTTCTTGCGAAGCAATCGGATCCGCGAGGTAAAACCCCCTCGCCGCGCCGCCTTTTCGAATTTCGCGTCGGCTGTGATCAGCGTTGCATCCTCCCGCAATGCCAAGGCCAGATAGAGGCAATCGTAGACGGCATGGCGGAGCCGCAATGACAGATCGAGCGAGGACTCCACCAGCTCGACTGCGGAGTGCAACCTCGAAAAGAACTTCGGCAAAGCCGCAAAGCTCGCCTCGGCCTGTGCTTGTGGAAGTCCGCCCGTAAGGACTTTCTTGGCAAGGCCGCTGGCGCATTCGGCGAGCAGCCAATCGGGAGCGATCAAGGGGTCGGGAGCGGCTAGCAGCGCTGCCGCCGCATCATTTCCTGGTTCTTGCGTGACGAATTTGAGCGCGACGCTCGCGTCAACGACCAGCATTGTCGGAACCGCCGCCCAAATACCGGCCCGCATCCGTATCGCGCGCCCAGCGAATATATTCCGTGCTGTCGACGAGCGCGGCGCTGGCCGGCGTCCCTGCCCGCAGCCGCTCGGAGAGGGCCAGCAATGCAGCGCTGTCCTTCGCCCGCGCCGGGCGATTTTTCTCGATCAGCTCGCGCAGTTCGGCCTCCAGAGAGCGGCCCTTTGCCGCCGCCGCCGCACGATAATCGGCCAGCGTCTCGTCGCTGATCTTGCGGATCAGGGCCTGTGCCATGGCCGACTGATAGCATAATGCTATCAATCGCTCAAGCGGACCCGCCTCAGCCGCAGCACCGCCGCCGATATCAGCGCGCCGAACAGGGCGAGCGCCATGTCCTTCTGGGCGTCCCACATGTCGCCCTGCTGGCCGTTATAGGCCTCCGCCGCCGGCCCGGCCATGGTGAGCGCCAGCAGCCATTCGAACAGCTCGTAGAGCAGGCTGACCGCGAGCACGCTCTCGACCGCGACGTAGAGCGAGAGCCGCCGCGAGACGCCGCCGTGCCGCTGCAGCGCCTCGCTCACCGGAAGCACGGCGAGGACGCCGTAGCAGAGGTGGACGAGCCGGTCGTAATGGTTGCGGGTGAAGCCGAAGATTTCGCTGATCCTGTGCCCGGTCAGCGCTTCGGCGAGCGCGTCATAGGGGACGTTGGTATAGGTGTAGCGCCCGCCGATCGTGTGCAGCGCGAAGAACAGGACCGCGCAGCCGACCGCCGCGTTCGACAGCGGCCAGCGCCGCAGCGCGAAGGGCGCGGCGAGGAGGAGCAGCAGGGTCGGGATGTGGTGGAGCGGCGCGACCTCCGGAAAAGGCTGCCGGATCTGCACCAGAACGAGCAGGAGAAAGAGCATCGCGAGCATGATCCGCTGCGCCCTGGGCAGGCCGTTCACCCCTCGCGCATCCCGATCGCTTCGAGCTTCGCCCGCCAGGCGTCCGGCAGCGGCACCGGTCGCCGGCTCGCGCGCCCGACATAGACGTGTGTGAAAAATCCCTCCGCCGCCGCCGCCTCCGCACCTTTGGCGAAGACGCCGATCCGGTAGCTGACACTCGAAGTGCCGAGCCGCTCGACGCCCAGTCCGATCTCGACCGGCTCGGGATAGGCGAGCGCGCCCGCATAGCGGCAGCCGGTCTCCACGACGAGGCCGATCGGGTCGCCATTCTCGATGTCGAGCAGGCCCGCCTCGATCAGCCAGGCGTTCACCGCGGTGTCGAACCAGCTGTAATGGACGACATTGTTGACGTGCCCATAGGCGTCGTTGTCGGCCCAGCGGGTCGCGACCTCGCGCCACACCGGATAAGCCGCCCGTCCCCGTAGCGCCGCCCGCCTCAAAGCGCCGCCTCGTAGAGCCGCCGCGCGTCGGCCTGGGTGATCGGGCAGGGATTGTTGATCAGGAGCCTTTCCTGCTTCATCGCCTCGGCGGCGAGCAGGTCGAGATGCTCGGGGCCGACGCCGACCTCGGACAGGCGCCGCGGTACGCCGGTCGCACGCGACAGCCGCGCCAGATGCTGGACGAATCCCTGCGCGCGCCCCTGCTGGCCGAGATCGGCGATGCCGGGATCGAGCATCGCCCCCAATTCGGCGTAGAGCGGCATCGCCGCGGACATGTTGTGGGCGAGCACATGGGTCAGCATCAGCGCGTTGGAGAGGCCGTGCGGCACATGGAAATGGCCGCCTAGCGGATAAGCGAGCGCGTGCACGCCCGCCACCGGCGCGTTGGCGAAGGCGATGCCGGCGAGATGCGCGGCGAGCAGCATCTTGCCGCGCGCCTCGATGTCGTCCGGCGTGTCGCAGGCCTTCAGCAGATTGTCCGAGATCAGCCGCATCGCCTTGCGCGCGAACATGTCGGACATCGGATTCTTCAGCCGGGCCGAGGTGTAGGCCTCGATCGCATGGACCATGGCGTCGATCCCGGTCGCCGCGGTGACCGCGCGCGGCAGGCTCAGGGTCAGCTCGGGATCGAGCACCGCCCAGTCGGGGAGCAGAGCCGGGCTGTTGACGCCGCGCTTCTCGGTCGATCCGACGGTGATCACCGTCACCGGCGTCGCCTCCGAGCCAGTCCCCGCCGTGGTCGGCACGAGGGCCAGCGGAAGCTTGCGCCCGATCGCCTTGCCGACGCCCCAGAGCGCGTCCAGATCCTCGCCGGTTGCGATCAGATAGGCGGCGAGCTTGGCGACATCCATCGGGCTGCCGCCGCCGAAGCCGACCACCGAGACGGCCCCCTCCCCCGCCGCGACCGCCGCCATCAAGGTCTCGCGCGAGGGATCCTGCTCGACCGCGTCGAAGATCATCGCGTCCGGCAGCGCGTCGAGCACCGGGCCGGCAAGCCCGAGAGCGCGGACATTGGCATCGGTCACGAACAGGCAGCGCCCGGGCGGCAGCACCTCGGCCAGCCGCCGCGCCGCGCCCGGCCCCGCGATCAGCTTCGGTCCGTACTGGAATTCGTAGGACAGCATCACGAACACGTACCTCCCCCGTCATTCCCGCGAAAGCGGGAATCCAGAAAGTGCTGGTATCAGGTGCGGACTCTGGCTGGATTCCCGCGTTCGCGGGAATGACGAGCCGAGGTTAGAACGACCTTTGCAGCCGGCCGAGCAGGCTTCGCGCGGGGCTCCCCGCCTGATCCTCGGCGCCATGGCCCAGATCGAGCCGGCCGACCCGGTCGTAAAGCTCCTCGCTGGCGCGGATGAGGTCGGCGGCCGCTTCGGGGAGGCGGGCGAGCAGCGCCCGGTCGGTGTCCGCCGCGGGGCCGAGCCGCCGCTCGGCGGCGCCCGCCTGCGCGCGGCTCAACTCGCCGGCCGCGACCGCGCGCTGGGTGAGCAGCCAGCCGATGACGTGCATCAGCCGGGTCGTCACCTTGAGCGATTCGCAGGAGAAGCCGACCCGGTCGAGCGGATCGAGCGCCAGCCGGTCGTCGCGGCCGCCCGTGTCGAAATAGGAGCGCGCCTCGTCGGCGAGCACCATCGCCTCGACATAGAGGCCGTCGATCAGCTTGGGGGTCAGGCCCTGGTCCATGGACATCTGCATGACGGCGGAATGCCACAGGGCGGCGATGCCGCAAACGACAAAAGAAGGTGAATCGCGTCCCGTTTCGGACGGGGTTGGTCGGACGGGGGCGGTCGGGAGCATCCCACATTCGTCATTCCGGACTTGATCCGGGATCCATGAACACGGACTTCGAGAACCAGCCAACACCGTGTTCATGGGTCCTGACTTTCGTCAGGATGACGCAGCGAAATTGCGAACGCCGGGGCTAGGCGATGATGTTGGGGACGGTCATGTCCTCGAGGATCTTGATCTCGTCCTTCAACCTCAATTTTCGTTTCTTGAGGCGGGCGAGCTGGACGTCGTCGCTGGTCGACATGTTGCTCAGGGCTTCGATCGCGCTGTCGAGATCACGATGCTCGGTGCGCAAAGTCGCGAGTCGCGACTCCGGATCCTGAGCGGCTGAGTGGTTCCCTTCCATGGGTCTCCCTCGCTCCTCACTTTTCGATGCCGCGCATCTTAAACCTTCGGTGAGGCGTCGTACATATGTGTTGGACCGCCGTCCCCGGGGGAGACAATAGCGCCTCTCCGTGGTTAGATCGCGGCACCGAAGAAGAGGAGAGCGCAGAATGCACCAGGCGCACGTTTCGGCCCTCCAGGCCAAGCATGCCGGCCTCGAAGCCAGGATCATCGAGGAAAGCCAGCGGCCACTGCCAGACATGGCGACCCTCGCCCGGCTCAAGAAAGAAAAGCTGAAGGTGAAAGAGGAGATGATCGGCCTCGGCGACTCGCACTGACGCCGACGATCCGCACAGGCCGCCCCGGACCCGCCGGGGCGGCGTTTTGATTCCCGGGTCCGATACCATCGAGTCGTCATTCCCACGCAAGCGGGAATGACGGGAGTTGCCGGATTCAGTCGTCTCGCGAGATCCGCTCGTTCTTCTCGTGGCGCTCCTGCGCCTCGACCGTCATCGTCGCGATCGGCCGGGCCTCGAGGCGGGCGAGGCTGATCGGCTCGCCGGTGACTTCGC
The DNA here is from genome assembly GCA_035629975.1 of Allosphingosinicella sp. Classification (GTDB taxonomy): domain Bacteria; phylum Pseudomonadota; class Alphaproteobacteria; order Sphingomonadales; family Sphingomonadaceae; genus Allosphingosinicella. The sequence continues at coordinate 87,250 of DASQLN010000002.1, forward strand.
AAAAGCCGTAATCGCCCGAGTCGATGCGGCGCAGCGCCGAATCGATCTTGGCGATCAGCTTGCGCTGGCGGTCGCGGGTACGAAGATGGATTCCCCAATCCGTCTCGCTCGACGCGCGGTCGGTAAGGTCGGCCTCCTGGATCGGGCCGTTGGCGAGCGCGGTCATCGTCTCGCGCGATTCCCTGACGATGCCGTCCTTCCAGGCGAGCAGCTTCATGCGGAAATAGGCAAGCTGCTCATTATTCATGAATTCTTCGTTGGCGGTGGGGCGATAGCCGCCCGCCAGCTGCTGACTCAAAGCGTCACTATGAAGCGTAGCCATTACCCCTCCACTCCCGTCTCCCGGCTGAAACCGGGGGTCCGAACCTGGGGCGGGGGCGAATCTGTGCCCGTAATTTAAGCCTCCCACCCCAGCGCGCCTATAGCCATGCCAATATGCAAGCACAAGTCACTCAAAGCGGGTGAAAAAAAGCATGACGTATCGTTTCGGAAGCGAGATATTTCCACGGCGCCGCTCCTTGAAGCGCCGCGGCCGCGAATCGGGGGACGTGGAGCGTCCGCGCGGTTTCGTTAACCGGGTTTTCGAAAAATCGGCGGGCGATGCGCGTTCACGCCCCCGCGGAAGCTGTTCAGTTATGGGACGGAAGCCGTCCAAACGACCGGAATCCGGGGCTTTTCGGGCATCAAGATGGTAAACGAGCTTGCGCTTAAAGAGATCGTTTGCATCTGCTCGCTAGGCCGCACCGGCGATGAATGCGGGCCCAGGCCCAAATTCCATCCAACCGGACGGTCTGGAACAGGGATGCTGTTATGTCGGTAAGAATGGCTCTGGCGAAACTCTGCGCTTGCACGTGCGGTGGTGCGATCATCGGCGGCGGCGCGGTCCATGCCGTGGAAAATCCGCCCTCGCGGTCGGCTGCGGTCAAGCAGACCGAGACGCGTTCTCATGTCCGGCGCTCCGGCGGCTACGTCCGCCGCGCATCCGGCTCGCACCGGCGCGTCGTCCGGCGCACCGTGCGGCGGGTGGCCTGCGCCGCCCCAACGCAGACGGTGACCCGCACGATCATTCCTCCGGTGTTCGCGCCGCCTCCCCCGCCCCCGGTGGCGGTGGCCTCGAGCGGCGGCGGCGGCGGCGGCCTGGTCGTGGTCGGCGGCTCCTCGGGCGGCGGCTTCGGCTTCGGCGGCGGCTTCTTCTCCGGCGGCTTCTTCGGCGGCAGCTCGTCGAGCAGCGGCGGCACCATCGTCACCGTCCAGAACAACAACAGCAACAGCCAGAACCAAAACCAGAATCAAAACCAGAACCAGAACCAGAACCAGAATCAAAACCAGAATCAGAACGAGAACCAGAATCAGAACCAGAACGGCAGCTCGTCGGGCCACGGTTCGTCCAGCAAGGGGCATGGCAGCTCCAGCCACGGTTCTTCGAGCCACGGCTCGTCCAGCCACGGCAGCTCGAGCCACGGCAGCTCGAGCCACGGTTCTTCGAGCTCGTCGAGCCACGGCTCCTCGGGCTCCTCCAGCCATGGCGGCTCGAGCTCGACCAGCTCGACCAGCTCGGGCGCGTCGACCTCGACGAGCTCCGGCGCCAGCGGTTCGACCAGCGGTTCGAGCAGCTTCGGGTCCTCGGGCAGCACCAGCGGCTCCAGCTCGGGCTCCAGCTCCTCCTCGTCGTCCACGAGCAGCAGCTCCTCGGGCTCGAGCAGCGGCTCCAGCTCGTCGAGCGGCGGCTCCTCGTCGCGCGGCTCGTCCGGCTCAACCGGGGGAACGCACGTGCCGGCGCCGCCGATGATCCTCCTGTTCGGCGCCGCCGCCGCGACCTTGGTCGCGCGCAAGCGCCTGGGCCGGAAGAAGGACGCCTAAGCCACAATTCAACGGGACCAGGAAAGGCCCCGCCCGGTCCGTCCGGGCGGGGCCTTTTCCGTGGCGGTCAGCCGCCCGTCAGGAATTCTGCAGGATCTTCTCGATCTCGGGCACGGGCAGGTTGACGAGGTCCTTGGGCAGCTCCGCGACCAGCCGCCGCTCGACCTCCTTGTGATAATGTTTGCGCAGCTCGCCGAGCGTCCGCGGCGGCGCCACCACCACCAGCGCGGCATAGTCGTTCCGCAGTGCCCGCTCCTTCAGCATGGCGGCGGTGTCGGCGGCGAAGCGATCCTCCTCCAATTGATGGAAATCCACCTCCTCCATCGAGCCGCCGCGGCCGTCCACGGTCTTTGCGGACTGGCCGGCCAGGTCGCTGGCCTGCTCGTGATGGGCAGGATTGGGATGCGTCTCCTTCTCCTCGACGATGAGGTTGGGGGATTCGGCATCGCCGTGGTTGCGGAAGAACAGGCTCTTGCGGCCGTCCGCGACCAGAATGACGCTGTCGTGGGGAACTTGCATCGCGCGCTCCATTTTCTGTTTCCTGGAGAACGCCGCGGGCGCGAACTTGGTTGCCGCGTCCGACCCGTCCCGGCATAGCGCCGACGATGCGCATTCTGCTCACCAACGACGACGGCGTGAACGCGACCGGGCTCAAGGTCCTCGAGAAGATCGCCCGGACTTTTTCCGACGACATCTGGATCGTCGCGCCCGCCGAGGAGCAATCGGGCGCCGGCCATTCGCTGACCCTGACTGTCCCCGTCCGCCTCAGGAAACTGGGGGAGCGCCGCTTCTGCGTTACCGGCACGCCGACCGACGCGGTGATGATGGGCCTCGCCCATATCATGAAGGAGATGGCGCCCGACCTCATCCTCTCCGGCGTCAATCGCGGCGCCAATCTCGGCGAGGACGTGACTTATTCGGGCACCGTATCGGCGGCGATGGAAGGGGCGCTCGCCGGCATCCCCTCGATCGCGCTCAGCCAGAGCTATGCGCGCGAAGGCATGGGCGACACGGTCCCCTTCGCCGCCGCCGAGGCATGGGCGGCACGCGTGCTCGCCCCGCTGATCGAAACCCCGATGGCGACCCGCACCCTGGTCAACGTCAACTTCCCCGCCCTGGCGCCCGAAAAGGTCAAGGGCGTCCGCGTCGTCCGCCAGGGCCTGCGCGATTACGGCCGGCTCAAGATCGACCGGCGCACCGACACGCGCGGCTACGATTATTACTGGTTCGGCCTGGGCCCGATGATCCACACGCCCGGCCACGCCACGGACCTCGAAGCCATAGCCGATGGTTATGTCGCCGTGACCCCGCTCCACCTGGATCTGACGCACGACGAGTCGCTTGGCCGGCTCAAGGCGCTCTACCCCTGATGCGCGTCCCAGCGGTCCTGCGCCTGCGCCCGCGCACGCCGGACCGGCCGACGCTGCGGCGCAAGAGCCCGCTTCCCATCTGGGTGCAGATCGGCTGGCGCGTCGCGCTCGTCCTCGGGCTGCTGACCTTCGCGATCGCCGTCCACTGGTTCGAGCGCGACGGCCTGAGAGACAATCTCGACGGCCATGTCAGCTTCGTCGACGTCGTCTATTTCACCATGATCAGCATCACCACCACTGGCTATGGCGACGTCGTGCCGGTCGCCGACCATACCCGCATGTTCGACGCTTTGGTGGTGACTCCGATCCGCATATTCTTCGTGCTGATCTTCATCGGCACGGCCTACACCTTCGTATTCCGCCGGACATGGGACAAATGGCAAATGGCACGGCTTCAGCGCACCTTGAGCAACCATATCGTCGTCGCCGGCTTCGGCACGAGCGGCTCCGAAGCGGTCGACGAGCTGATCGCCCGCGGCACCCTTGCGTCCAACATCGTCGTCATCGATTGCGAGGCGGAATCGCTCGAGCGCGCGGAAGCGCTGGGCTGCGCCGTCCTCCAGGGCGACGCCACTCGCGACAAGACGCTGGCGGCCGTCCATATCGACCGGGCCAGGGCGCTGGTCGTCTCCGCGGGCAGGGACGACACCTCGATCCTGATCACCCTGACCGCGCGCCACCTCGCCCCCGGGCTCAACATCAGCGTGGCGGTCCGCAACGAAGACAATGAGAGGCTGGCGCGCCAGGCCGGCGCCACCACCGTGATCAACCCGGTGAGCTTCGCCGGCCTGCTGCTCGCCGGCTCGACCCACGGCGCCCATATCGCCGACTATATCGCCGACCTCGCTTCCTCGAGCGGCCGCGTCCAGCTCCACGAGCGCGAGGTCACCCCGGAGGAATGCGGCAAGCCCCTTTCGGCGATCGCGAAGGGGCTGGGCGTCCGGGTCTATCGCGGCGGCCGGCCTTACGGCTTTTGGGAGCCCGAGGCGGCGTCGCTCATCCCAGGGGACTGCATCGTCGAAATCCTGCCGACCGCGGCGAAAGAGGCGGAGCTGGGGCCGACTTGAGCGGCGGGCCGAGGACGAGGCTCAGGTGATCGCCGAGAAGGTTTCGACCAGGTCGATGCGGCCCGAGACGATCAGGAGGTCGCCCTCCTCGACCAGGGTCTCCGGCCGGGCATAGGTGAAATCCTCTTTCGGCCGCTTGATTCCGACGATCGTCACCCCGAACTTGCTGCGCACGCCGAAGCCGGCGAGCGTCTGGCCGGCCATCTCCGCCGGCGCCCGCGTCTTCACGATCGCGTAATTGTCATCGAACTCGATATAATCGATCATCTTGCCGGTCACCATGTGCGCGACCCGCTCGCCCATCCGCGCCTCCGGATAGACGACGTGGCGGGCGCCGGTGCTTTCCAGGATCCGGCCGTGCCGCTCGTTGGTCGCCTTCGCCCAGATCACCGCAACGCCGAGCTCGGCCAGCGCCAGCACGGTCAGCACGCTCGCTTCGATGTCGCTGCCGATGCCGACCACCGCGCGCTCGAAATCGCCGACGCCGAGCTGCTTGAGCGCGTCGACGTCGGTCGTGTCGGCCTGGACGACATGGGTGAGCCGATCCGACATGCGCTGGACGAGCGCGGGATTCGCGTCGATGCCGAGCACTTCGTGGCCCATGCGAGTCAGCGAATCTGCGACGGCGCTGCCGAAGCGGCCGAGGCCGATGACGAGCACGGCGCTGCTTTGGGTGACGGGTCTAGCCAACGATCGGGCGCTCCTCTGGATAACGGTAGGACCGCTGTCCGCCGCCCAGCGCGAGCGCGGTGGCGACGGTGATGGTTCCCACGCGGCCGACGAACATCAGGACGATTATAACCATTTGCGCACCGCCCGGCAGGTGGGCGGTGATGCCGGTCGACAAGCCGACCGTGGCGAAGGCGGAGATCGTCTCGAACAGCACGTCGCTGAACGGGAAGTCCGTGAGGCTGAGGACGATCAGCGTCGCCACTCCCACAAGTCCGATGGCGAGCAGCACGATGGTCAGCGCCTGCCGCTCGACCCGGGTGCCGATCCGGCGGCGGAATATGGCGACGTCGCGCTCGCCGCGTATCTCGGACCAGACGACGAGTCCGAGCAGGAAGAAGGTCGTCACCTTGATGCCGCCCGCGGTGCCGGCGCTACCGCCGCCGATGAACATCAGCACATAGTTGACGGAGAGCGTTTCCATCCGCAGGGCGCCGGTGTCGAGCGTGTTGAAGCCCGCCGATCGGGGCGTGACCGAGTGGAACGCGGCGTTGAGCAGCTTGTCGCCAACGCCCATCGGGCCCAGCGTCGCCGGATTGCTCCATTCCGCCGCGAGGATGGCGACAAAGCCCGCCGCCAGCAGGATCGCGCTGCCGGCCAGGGTGACCTTGCTGTGCAGGGACCAGGTCGAAGGCTTGAGCGGCTCACGCCGGAGTTCGTAGAGGACCGGGAAGCCAAGCGCGCCGGCGAGGACGCCGGCCATGATCGGGAACAGGAACAGAAAGTCGGAGCGGAAGCCGGCCAGGCTGTCCGAATAGGTCGAGAAGCCTGCATTGGTGAACGCGGACACGCCATGGAAAAGGCCGTTCCACAGCGCCGGTCCCCATGCCAGCCCATGGCCGAAGTGGAGGACGAGGGTGAGCCAGATCGTGACGAACAACTCGACGCCGACCGTGACGATAAGGATCAGCCGCAGCACGTCCATCACATCGCTCATGTCGAGCGTGCCCCGCTCTTCCCGCGCGACGAGACGTGCGCTGAGCTGCAACCGCCGCCCGGCGAGCAGGCCGAGCAAGGTGGCGGCGCTCATGATCCCGAACCCGCCGACCTGGAACAGGAACAGGAGCACCACCATTCCGAATGGCGACCAGTAGGTCGGCGTGTCGACGGTGATCAGGCCGGTCACGCACACGGCCGAGGTGGCGTGGAACAAGGCGGTGAGGAAGGGCGCGCCGCCGGGCCCGGCCCGCGCCATGGGCAGCATCAGCACCGCCGTCCCTATCGCGATCGCGACGAGGAAGGCGATCGGGACCAGCCGCGCCGGATGGCGAATTCCCTGGGGTCGCAAATCCCCTCCGCTTCGGGCTTTATGCCGCCGTCATTATCGGCGCGTACACGCGGACGCGCAAGCGGAGGTCCTGGCCAATAGTGGTGGGAGCTATGGACCGTCCCGCGGTCGGAAAATCGTGCGCCATCCCCGGCGACCGCATCGCCGAGAAATTGCCGGCTGCGAAGAGAGAGGCCGTGCCGGGGCCGACCTCGGTCAACTGCCGCCGCAGCCGCCCCCACAGCCGCCGCCACCACCGTCGCTGCCGCAACCGCTGCCGCCGTCACGGCCGCCGCCCCCGCCCGAGCAGCCCCCGCCGCCGGCGCCGCCGCCGGCGCAGCCGCCGTCATCCTTCCTCCTCCTGGTGGCCCATGCGGCCGCGGCAACCACGGCGACGAAGAACAGGATCGCGGCCGCCACTATCGGGCTCGAGTCGTCCGCGCCCGCGCTGTTTGCAGCCAGCGCCGTGCAGGCCGCGACCAGCATCGCCGCGCCCGCCAGCAGCGGCAATCGCCTCGCCGGCGCTTTCGGCACGAGCCAGTATCGAGCGGCATCGATTCTGAGCGGCCGGACCGCGAATCGGGTCTCGGCGTCCGGCCAGATTTGGCACGGCGGCGCGGCCCCGAAGACGGTCCGGTAGCGCGCCAACGTCGCTTCATATTGACCGCGGTAAAGCCCCTGCTCGGCGGGTCCGCCCTCGGTCGGATCATGGTGCAGCGGCCGCTCCAATATCTCGCCGCACAGCACGTCCCAATAATGGCGCGTATAGGAAAGGTGGAGGTGCCAGGCCTGGTCGACGTCCTCCGACGGCGTCACCGGGCCGGCCGTCGCGGCGAGATAAAGGAAGCGCCGATATTCCTCGACCACCGCTGCCGCGTGCCGCCCGCTCCAGCGATTCTCCCGCGCCAGCCGCGCGGCGAAGGTCAACCTCGCGCCCGCTGGCCCGATCCGCATCGATGCGAGGCGCGACCACAATAAGCTGGAGCGCCAGTCCACCCCGGTTCGCGCCCGTTCGCCTTCAATCATCGCACGTCTCCTGGAGAGTCCGACCGCGGCAATATTAAACTCTACTGCTACAGTTGACAATAGACTGGAAAAAACCCCCCATTGCCACTATGTCCCCCGCTCCCATGCTCCTCGAACTCCCCTCCCCGCCCAAGGTCGGCATGGTGTCGCTCGGCTGTCCGAAGGCATTGGTCGATTCCGAGCGGATCCTCACCAAGCTGAGGTCCGACGGCTATCAGATGTCGCCCGATTATGCCGGCGCCGACGTCGTGCTCGTCAACACCTGCGGCTTCCTCGATTCGGCCAAGGAGGAAAGCCTGGCAGCTATCGGCGAGGCAATCGCCGAAAACGGGCGGGTGATCGTCACCGGCTGCCTTGGCAAGGAGGCCGAGCTGATCCGCGCGCGCTTCCCGCAAGTGCTCGCGATCACCGGCGCGGCGCAATATGAGGAAGTCGTCGGCGCAGTCCACGTCGCCGCGCCGATCCCGCCCAACGCCTATCTCAACCTGGTCCCCGACGCGGGCCTGAAGCTGACGCCGCGCCACTACAGCTATCTGAAGATCTCGGAGGGCTGCAACCATCGCTGCGCCTTCTGCATCATCCCGAGCCTTCGCGGCGACCTCGTCAGCCGCCGCCCCGACGCGATCCTGCGCGAGGCCGAGAAACTGGTCGCGGCTGGGACGAAGGAATTGCTGGTCATCAGCCAGGACACCTCGGCCTACGGCGTCGACCTGCGCCATGCCTCCTGGCCTTGGAAAGGCGGGGATGTCCGCGCCCACATGACAGACCTCGCCCGCGAGCTCGGCAAATTGGGCGCCTGGGTGCGGCTCCACTACGTCTATCCCTATCCGCACGTCGATCGCGTGATCCCGCTGATGGCGGAGGGTCTGGTCCTCCCCTATCTCGACATCCCCTTCCAGCATGCCAGCCCCAGGGTGCTCAAGGCGATGAAGCGGCCGGCCAACGAGGCCAGGGTGCTCGAGCGGATCAGGGGCTGGCGCGAGATCTGCCCGGACATCGCCATCCGCTCGACTTTCATCGTCGGCTTCCCCGGCGAGACCGAGGAGGATTTCGACTATCTCCTGAGCTGGCTCGACGAGGCCCAGCTGGACCGCGTCGGCGCCTTCAAGTTCGAGCCGGTCGGCGGCGCCGCCGCCAATGCCCTGCCCGGCATCGTCCCCGAAGCCGTCAAGGAGGAGCGCTACGCCCGCTTCATGGAGAAGACCGCCGCCATCTCCGCGGCGAAGCTGGCCGCCAAAATCGGCCGCACGCTCGACGTCATCATCGACGCGGTCGACCCCGAAGGCGGCGCCACCGGCCGCTCCAAGGCCGACGCGCCCGAGATCGACGGCGAGGTCCATTTGCGCGACGCGGGCCACCTTGCGCAGGGCGACATCGTGCCGGTGCTGGTCGAGGATGCGGACGAGCACGATCTGTACGGCGTGCCCGCCGCAGCGTAGAAAAGCGGCGTGAGACCGGCCCACGCCTTCACCCTGCTCGCCCTGCTCCTCGCCGGAACCGCCCGGTCCGAAGCGCAGCAAGACGGCGCGGCCGCCGCCCCGGTGGAGCAGCGCGAAGTCCCGGACGATTGCGCCACCATCGAACAGTGCATCGCCCGGCTGATGGGGACGCGGACCAATGCCAACCGGTCGGTGTCGCTGCGGCTGGTGACCTTCGGCGACGCGGCGGTCTCGGCGCTGATCCCCTTTTTGGCGGATCGCGACCTCGCGAAGCGCGAACTGGCCGGCACCGCGCTCTCCGCTTTCCAGCAGATCGACGCGCGCCACCTGCCCGCCTTCATCCATGCCTATCGCTATGGCGCGATCGTCAATCATCCCGGCAATATCTGGATGGCGCCGGCGATCGCCGCGATCGGCACCGACGAGGCGCTCGATTTCCTGCTGGCGGATTATTTCGGCCCGCGCACCGATCCTTTCTCGTCCCCGTCGGCCTCCCGCCTCGCCCGCTTCGGGGACCGGCTGCGGCCGGCGGTGCTGCGCGAGCTTGCGGCTTGCGGGACCGGCGCCGATCCGCGGCGCTGCGGCCTGGTCTTCAATATTCTCGAAGGCGGATTTGAAGGCGCGTTCGAGACGCTGCCGGAATGGGCGGTCGCGCCTTTGGTCGCGCTCGCCGAGACGCCCGGCGCGCCGGCCGACGCGCGGCACCAGGCGGAGGAGCATCTCGACCGGGTCCACCATCCGCTGGGGCTGCGCGGGCTGCTGTGGGCGCTGAGCGTCGCCGAACAGGACAATGGCAATATCCATTATCAGATCGACGGCATCCTGCAGAACATCGCCGAATATGGATCGGCGGGCGTTTCGGCCGGCCCCGCGATCATGCCCTATCTCGACCGAATCGATCTGCGCGGCGTGCCCGCGGAGGCGGCGCTGACTCTGGGCGCGATCGGCTATCGCCCGGCGGTCCCGAAGCTGCTCGCGATAGAGTCGCTCTACCGCGACAATTGGCTGCTCGCCTATAACGCAGCCGACAGCCTCGGCCGGCTCCGCGCCGCGGAGGCGCGGCCGCTGCTGGAAGCGCTGGCACGGACGCATTGGCACCTCGCCGTGCGGCACAATGCCGAGCGCGCGCTGAACATGCTCGCCGGCGGCGATTTCGCTCGTCCCGGCGTCGCCGACGATCTCGCCCCCGCGGTGCGGGAGGAAAACCTGGTCGCCGACGAGCCGCGCTATCGAAGCGATCAGGGCGGCCTGCGCTGGTGCGGCGACGCCGACGAGAGTGCGCCGATGAGAATCGCCTCGGATCCCGTCGGATGGATCCACTGGCCGCGCAGCGGCGCGCGCGAGATCGCCCTCCGCCCGTCGCTCGAGGACCGGCGCGCGCGCGATCTCGCACGGGACTATCCGAATCTGCCCGCCGCCTTTGCCTATACCGCCTATGTGCCGCTGCGATCGGGCTTCCTGCTCGGCTACACGCGCGGCGCGCATGGCGCCGGCATGGTCCACGTCCGCGACGACGGGCGGGTCACACCGCTCCTGCCCAACTCCGTTTTCTGGGCGTTCCGGATGGGCGGAAAGCTCTATGTGCTTACCGGGTTCACGATGACGATGGTCATGGACGGCGGCTGGGCCGATCTGTGGCAGATAGAGGGCGACCCGCCCCGGCTCGCCCGGAGGATCACGCTGTCGAGCAGCCCGGGCCGGGTCATCGCGACGGCCGACCGTCACCTGATCATCGAGACCGGCAGCGACCAGTTCGCGATCCGGGAGGACGGAGTCCTGGTCGATCCGGGAACGCTCGGCGCCTGCGCCGGACGGGGCTGACGCACCATGGCAAGCGGTACGCGGTTCGGCTAAGGCCCCCGCATGACCGACCTCGCCTCTCGCCTGAAGCCGGACAAGGGCCAACCCGCGACGGCCCTGCATCTCGTCGACAAGGCAGGCATCGAAACCTGGCTGAAGGGGCAGCCGTCCCGCCTCCGCAAGGCGCTGGAGGCGCAGGGCTTCAAGGGCGAGGGCTATCAGCTCGCCATCCTGCCGGGCGAGCGCGACCAATGGGCAGCCGTGCTCGGAGTCGCCAATGTCGACGAGCTCTCCCCCTGGTGCCTGGCCAAGGCGGCGGAGAGCCTGCCCGAGGGAACCTATCGGGTGGCGGACCGAAGCCCCGGCCCGGCGGTCCTCGGCTGGCTGCTCGGCCAGTACAGGTTCGACCGCTACCTGAAGGAGCCGGCGCCCAAAGGCCCGCGCGTGCTGCTCACCGACGAGCCGGCGCGAATCGACGAGGCCGTGCTGCTCGCCGAATCGACGTTCCTCGTCCGCGACCTCGTCAACACGCCCGCCGGCGATCTCGGCCCGGCCGAGCTGGAGGACGAAGCGCGCAAGCTCGCCGAAGCCGCCGGCGCCAAGTTCCACGTCACCAAGGGCAAGGCGCTCGACGAGGGCTATCCGATGATCGCCGCGGTCGGCCGCGCCGCCGCCAGGGGACGCGAGCCCCGGCTGATCGAGATCGAATATGGCGACCAGCGCCATCCCCGGATCGCGATCATCGGCAAGGGCGTCTGCTTCGATTCGGGCGGGCTCGACATCAAGCCTTCCTCCGGAATGCGGCTGATGAAGAAGGACATGGGCGGCGCCGCGCACGCGCTCGGCCTTGCCCGGCAGATCATGAAGAGCCGGCTCAAGGTCCGGCTGCATCTGCTGATCCCGGCCGTCGAGAATGCCATCTCCGGCGATGCCTTCCGCCCCGGCGACGTGCTGAGGAGCCGTCAGGGGATCAGCGTCGAAGTGGGCAATACCGACGCGGAAGGGCGGCTGATCCTCGCCGACGCGCTCACCCGCGCGGCCGAGCAGAAGGCCGGACTGATCGTCGATTTCGCGACCCTGACCGGCGCCGCCCGAGTCGCGCTCGGGCCGGACCTTCCGGCCTTGTTCGCCAATGACGAGGATCTCGCCGCGCAAATGCTGGCGAGCGGCGCCCAGGTCTCGGACCCGCTGTGGCGGATGCCGCTGTGGCAGCCCTATGAGGAGATGCTCTCGTCCGACGTCGCCGATCTCGGCAACATGGCCGACGCGCCCCTGGCCGGCGCGGTGACCGCCGCTTTGTTCCTGCAGAAATTCGTCCCCGAAGGGGTGCCCTGGGCGCATCTCGACACCTTCGCCTGGCGAGCCTCGGCCAGGCCCGGGAGGCCGAAAGGCGGCGACGCGCTCGGCCTCCGGGCGGCCTGGGCGCTGTTGAAGTCCCGCTATGCCGAATGACCGGGCTGTCCCTTTTTGCGACAAAAGGGAAACGAAACGGCGCCTGACTGGTTGTAGCTCCGAAACATCGATCTTCGCGAACTGGAGCAGGACCCGTGGCGGACCAAGCCCTCGGCAGCTGGATGCGCACCCTTATAGGCTATGTGCGCTCGGGCGAGCCCGATCTAACCAACCGGCAGATGGCGCTGATGCTGCTGGTTTATCTCACACCGGGCCCGCATACCGTGCGCGGCCTCGCCGAGCGGCTGAGCGTATCGAAGCCGGTGATCACGCGCGCCTTGAATACGCTCGGCGCGCTCGGCTATTTGCGGCGCGTTCGAGACGATAGCGACAGGCGCAACGTCTTCGTCGCAAGAACCGGCACTGGACAGGATTTCCTTGAAGGCTTCGAACGCAATCTCGAACCGCAAAGCGGGCGCCAGGACGCCGGCGGATCCCGCAGCGGTGCAGGCGCACGGGGAATCCTCCTCCAGAACGGATGAGTGGTTCCACCTGACCGGGCCGTCGCTGACGCTCGACCCGCGAATCCACGCCTATCGCGACGACATCGCCGACATCGGCCTCGCAGGGCAGATTTTCGCGCCGCATTATGCGCGGCCCGTGGTCCGCGGCTGCGGCTCGCGCCAGGCGCTGGTCCGGCCAGCGCCCGTCGCCGATAGCGACTCCGTCACCGAATTGCTGCCGGGCGAGGATTTCGCGGTGCTCGAATATGCGGGCGGGTGGGCCTGGGGCTATTGCCTGGGCGACCATGTCACCGGCTATGTCGAGGCGATCACGCTCGCCGAACGGATCGAGCCCACCCATATCGTCTGCGAGAAATGCGCCCCGGTGACGCCCGACGGCCGAATCACCTCCACGGTGATCGCCTACCTGCCGATGGGATCGCGCCTGCACGGGCGCGAGCAGGGCGCCTGCCTCACCACCGAATATGGCTGCGTCTCGATGAGCCATTTGCGGCCGATCGGCGATCATGAAGCCGATGCCGTGCTGGTCGCCGAGCGGCTGCTGGGCGCGCCTTACCGGCCCGGCGGGCGCAGCATGGAGGGCATCGACGCCCCGGGCCTGATCCAGCTCGCGCTCGGGCTTGCCGGCCTGCCCGCGCCGCATTTGATCGACCAGCAGCGCCGGCTCGGCGCCGCCGTGCGGGACGGGGCGCCGTCGCGCCGCGGCGACCTCGTGCTCAGCGAGGCGGGCGGGGGCCTGATGCTCGACGATCTGCTGATGATCCACGCCAGCCGCGATGCCGGCAAGGTCTGCGTCCAGCCGGCCGCCGCGCTCGCCGGCGCCATCCGCCGCCGCCTCTGACCCGGTTGCATTCCGGCCCCGGAACGAGCAGTCTCGCTCGCAGCAAGGGGAGGGAAAGATGAACGACGTAATCGGCGTGCGCGCCCCTGGCTGGTTCCGCCTGCTGGCGGTCCTCGGCCTCGCCTGGAATGGCTTCGGGGTCTATATGTATCTCGCCAAGTCCGCCGGCATGTTCGGCGATCGGTTCGCCGGCCTCGATGCGGCTCACCGCGAGCTTGCCGCGAGCGTCCCGTCCTGGGTCACCGCCGCCTTCGCCGTCGCCGTCTTCGCCGGCCTGATCGGCTCGCTGCTGCTGGTCATGCTGAAGCGCCTCGCCAAGCCGCTCCTGGTGCTGTCGCTGCTCGCCGTCCTGGTCCAGTCAGCCTGGATCGTCGGAATGAGCAACGCCCGCGCGGTCGAGGGCAATATGGCGTTCGTCATGCCGGGCGTTGTCACCCTCGTGGCTATCCTCCTGGTCTGGCTCGCCATGGCCGGCGACCGCAAGGGCTGGCTGGGCTAGACCTTCACATCTGGCCGCGCGCCCGGCGAAGCGCGCGCCAGCGTTCGACATTGGCCTCGTGCTGGGCGAGCGTCTCGGCGAAGACGTGGCCGCCGCTGCCGTCGGCGACGAAGTAGAGCGCATTGGTCGGTGCGGGATCGAGCACGGCCGCGATCGCGGCGCGGCCTGGATTGGCGATCGGCCCCTCCGGCAGGCCCGCGCGCCTGTAGGTGTTGTAGCCGTTCACCGCGTCGAGCTCGGAGCGCAGGATGCGCCGGCCGAGCGGGCGCCCGCGCGTCACCGGATAGATGACGGTGGGATCGGCCTGGAGCGGCATGCCCCGCCTCAGCCGGTTCGAATAGACGCCGGCGACGAGGCGCCGCTCGGACGCCTTGCCGGTCTCCTTCTCGACGATCGAGGCGAGGATCACCGCCTCGCGCGGGCTGCCCACCGCGCTCCCCGGCCGCCGCCGCGCCCACAGGCGGGCGATCTCGGTCCGCATCGCCGCCTGCATCCGCGCCAGCACCGCCGCCCGGCTCTCGCCGCGCCGGAAGCTATAGCTGTTGGGCAGCACGCTCCCCTCCTCCGGCACCGGGATCGCGCCGGTCAAATAGGGGTTTCGCATCAGCCGTTCGTGGACGAGCACCGAGGGCATGCCTTCGGGGATCATCACCAGCCGCCGCACCGGCCGGCCGTGCTGGAGCATGTCGAGCAGCGCGGCGGCGCTGGTCCCGGGCGGGACGACGAACTCGCCGGCCTGGATCGGATCGCCCGAGCCGAAAACGCGCGCCATCAGACGGAAGGAGCCGGCGCCGCGGACCAGCCCGGCCTGCTCGAGCTGATCGGCGACGCGGGTCAGGTTCGATCCTTCCGCGACGATCACCGTCTTCGGTTCGGACGCGGGCCCCGGCCCCGCCCAGAACAGCCAGATGGCGAAAAAGGCGGCGAGGATGGCGGCGCCCGGGACGAGGATCAGCAGCAGCTTCCTGGAGGGCCAAGCGAGTCGGCGGCCTGGCTCCCTCTCCCCAGCGGGGAGAGGGCTGGGGAGAGGGGGCTTGGCGTCCGAGGAGGAACTCATGCGCCCGACACCCCCACCCTAACCCTCCCCCTCGAGGGGGAGGGAATCTGGGGAGCGTCCAGCAATCATCTTAGACCGCCTTCATCACCAGGCTGGCATTGGTGCCGCCGAAGCCGAAGCTGTTGTTCAGCACCGCCTTGACCGGCCGCTCTTTCGCGACGTGCGGCACCAGATCGACGCCCGCCGTGCCTTCGCTCGGATTTTCGAGATTGAGCGTCGGCGGCACGATCTGGTCGCGAAGCGCGAGGATGCAGAAGATCGATTCGACCGCGCCGGCGCCGCCGAGCAGATGGCCGATCGCCGATTTGGTCGAACTCATCGACAGATCGCCGATCGCATTGCCGAACAGGCGGCGCACCGCGCCAAGCTCGAGCTCGTCGCCGAGCGGAGTCGAAGTGCCGTGGGCGTTGATATAGTCGATGTCGGAGAGGTTGAGGCCCGACTTCTTCATCGCCATTTCCATCGAGCGATAGGCGCCGGAGCCCTCCGGATGCGGCGCGGTGACGTGATAGGCGTCTCCCGACAGGCCGTAGCCGACCACCTCGGCGTAAATCCTGGCGCCGCGCTTCCTGGCGTGCTCATATTCCTCGAGCACGACCACGCCCGCGCCTTCGCCCATCACGAAGCCGTCGCGGCCCTCGTCCCACGGGCGGCTGGCGCGCCACGGCTCGTCGCGGAATCCGGTCGAAAGCGCGCGGGCCTGGCCGAAGCCGGCGATTCCGATCGGGCAGATCGCGCCCTCGGCGCCGCCCGCGAGCATCACGTCGGCATCGTCCATCGCGATCATGCGCGCGGCGTCGCCGATCGAATGCGCGCCTGTCGAGCAAGCGGTGACGACCGCGTGGTTGGGACCCATCAGGCCATATTTGATCGAGACCTGACCCGAGATCAGGTTGATCAGCCGGCCATGGACGAAGTGCGGGGAGACGCGCTTCGGCCCCTTTTCGGCGAGCACCAGCGATTCGCTCTCGATCCCAGGAAGGCCGCCGATCCCCGAGCCGATCGAAACGCCGGCGCGAAGCCGCTCCTCCTCGCTCATCTCGGTGAGGCCGGCATCCTCCATCGCCTGGCCGGCGGCGTCGATTCCGTAGATGATGAACGGATCGACCTGGCGCTGCACCTTGTGATCGACGCGCTTGCCGGGATCGAAGCCATATTCGTGGTCAGCCGGCTTCACTTCGCAGGCATAATTGCTGTGGAAATCGGTCGCGTCGAAGCGGGTGATGGTCGCGGCGCCCGATTTGGCGGCGAGGATGTTCTTCCAGCTCGTCTCGACGTCGGCGCCGAGCGGCGTGACGAGCCCGAGACCGGTGACGACGACACGGCGCATGCTCAGTCTCCAAAAAAGCCAACAGGCCCAAACCCGTTCGGGCTGAGCCTGTCGAAGCCCTTCCCTTGTTTCGCAAAGGCGGGGAAGGAGAAGAAAGGGCCTTCGACAGTGAGGGGAAATCTCTTAGCTTTGTCCGGGGGACAAAGCATCCCCTCACCAGGGCGAACGGTTGGGGCTCAGGCCTTGTTCTGGTCGATATAGTCGATCGCGTCCTTGACGGTGGTGATCTTCTCGGCGGCGTCGTCGGGAATCTCGACTCCGAACTCCTCCTCGAAGGCCATGACCAGTTCGACGATGTCGAGGCTGTCCGCGCCCAGATCGTCGATGAAGCTCGCTTCCTCGGTGACCTTGTCGGCCTCGACACCCAGATGCTCGACGACGATCTTCTTAACGCGGTCGGAAGTCTCGCTCATAGTCCACCTTTCCCTAGCGGTGTTCTTCGTTGAGCACCGCCCTAGCCGCTCGCACCGCCGTTAGGCAAGTGGCGAAGCCGAGGGCCCGTGCGCGGGATCATTGGGCGGCGAAATCCGCCCGCGCGGACTCCAGGCTGGCGCGGCTTCCGATATAGAGGCCGAACCAGTGCATCACCCGGTCGTTCGGCCGCCCGGCGGCGCCGAGGCCGACGATCAGCTCGGCATTGCGCATGGCGAAATCCCGGATCGCCGCCGACTGCTCGCTGCTGCCCGATTCCAGCCCCCTCAGCGAAGGCTCGGCCAGGATCCGGCGCTCGAGCGCGGCCACGTCGATGCCCTCGGCCTCCAGCAGCCGGCGTGACTCGGCCGACATGGCGGCGGCGACGCTGTAGAAAAGCGCCAGGTCCTTCGTCCTGGCGGACCAGCCGAACAGGGCCGCGCAGGCCTCGGCCGAGGCCCTGAGCCGCGCCATGCCGTCGCCGGGGGCGGTCGGCCGCGCGACCAGCTCGTCGTTCAGCGCGCCGCGCCACGTCCCGACGCCCGTCAGCGGGCAATCGAGATGAACCGGATCGGCGAGCAACGCCGCCGCCAGGACCATGGTCGCGATCATCTTCCCCTCCCCGTCCGACTCCGGCGTGCCGGCGAGCTTAACCGATTCACCGTCCGAAATTAACCATTCCTTGGCCCCTGCCGCCCCATGAAGCGGCGATGATCGAGAGCCTCCGCGACGGCAGCTGGCTGACCGCCGACCGCATCCGCGCGGTCGCCACGGTCTCGCTCGCGCTGACCGGCCTTGCCTTGCTCTACCTGCTCGCGACCGCGCACGGCACGCTCGACGCCTGGGGACGGCCGCTGGGCGCTGATTTCTCCAACGTCTGGACGGCCGGGCAGATGGCGCTGGACGGGCGCGCGCCCGCGGCGTGGGACTGGACGGCGCATTACCAGGTGCAGCAGGCGGCGCACGGCGACCCCGGCGTTCCCTTTTACGGCTGGCATTATCCGCCGCCCTTCCTGCTGCTCGCCGCCTTGCTCGCGGCCCTGCCCTATCTCGCCGCTTTGTTCGTGTGGCAGGCGATCTCGCTCGCCGGCGCGCTCAAGGTCTGCCGGGCGATCCTGCCGGGCAAAGGCGTCCTGCTGCCCGCGCTCGGCGCGCCCGTCGTCATGATCTGCCTCACCCACGGCCATAACGGCTTCCTGACCGCGGCCCTGCTCGGCGGCGGCCTGCTGCTTCTCGACAGGCGGCCGTTCGTCGCCGGGCTGCTGTTCGGCTGCCTGATCTACAAGCCGCAATTCGCGCTGATCGTGCCGCTCGTGCTGCTGGGCGGCTTTCACTGGCGCGCGGTGGCCGGGGCGGCCGCCTCGGCCGCTTTGCTGGTCGGAGCGACGCTCGCCATCTGGGGCTGGCCGGTCTGGCAGGCCTTCCTCGACTCGCTCCCGCTCACCCGCCAGATCGTGATCGAGCAGGGCGAGACCGGCTGGCACAAGATCCAGAGCCCGTTCGCGCTGGTGCGGATGTGGGGCGGCGCGCTGCCGCTCGCTTATGCGGTGCAGGCCGCGGCGACGCTGGCGGCGATGGGCGCGGTGCTCTGGCTGACCCGCGCCGCCCGGCCCAATCTGCGCAACGCAGCCGTCTGCGCCGCGGCGATGCTCTCGACGCCCTATCTGCTCGATTACGACCTGGTCGTGCTCGGCCTTGGCTGCGCCTTCCTCGCCGCCGACGGAATCGAGCGCGGCTTCCTCCCCTGGGAAAAGAGCCTGCTGGCCCTGGTCTGGCTCACGCCGCTGGTCGCGCGCAGCCTTGCCGAGCTCGCGCTTATCCCGCTCGGCCAGGCGAGCATCGCGATCCTGCTCGCCCTCGCCGTGCGGCGAACGCTCGCCGACGGCCTGCGGGCGCTGCCGCTGAGGACGGCGGCCTAGAGCCTGATCGTCCTAGCACGAAACGCCCGTGGCGTTTCGGCGTAGGGCGTGACTCAGGCTCTCATCATATAACGTGCCTAGGGCTCCCGCCCGAACTTGCCGGCAGTCGTCTCGGCGAGCGCCCGGAAGGCGATGTAATTGCCGATCAGCGTCGCCAGCTCCGGGTCCTCCTCCTCGCCGCCCACCATCGGCTGGATAAGCGCGGCATGGCGCTGGTAGAATGCCTGACCCACGCTGCCGTCCAGCTGGCCGGCCTCAGCCGCCGCCATGAACTCCCGATCGGACAGAATCGCCTGGTCCAGCGCGTCGAAGTTCGCGCCCTGGGCGCCAAGCTGCTCCCTGATCCCGGCCGCTCCGGCCGCGGACATGGTGAATAGGCTGGCAAGCTGGCGCTTCTCCGGCGACCAGGCCAATTCACTGCCACAGGCCTCGACCGCCTGCAGCACCGGCTGGGCGCGGGGATCATCGCGGGAGCCCCGCTCCATCGCCAGTTGCGCGAATTCGCGCCGCTGCTCGGGCGACAGCCGGTTTCTCACGCAATCGAGTCCGGGAGGCATCCCCGCCTGTTGCGCGCCCTGCGCGGGCGCGGGCGCCGCGGCCGCGGAATCATCGGCCGGGGCCGCCGCATTGTTGCCGGCCTTGGCCCTGTTGCCCGAATTCTGCGAACAGGCCGCAACGAGGGCCAGCAAGGGCAGTGTCCAAATCTTCATAGCCCGAATCTTCATAGCATCGCCATCCCGCCGTTAACGTGAAGAGTCTGTCCGGTTACATAGCCTGCTTCCCGGCTCGCAAGATAGATCGTTGCGGCGGCGATATCCTCGCCGGTGCCGAGGTCGCCGAGCGGGATTCGGCCGAGCAAGGCCGCCTTCTGGGCCTCGGGCAGCCCCTCGGTCATTGCCGAGCGGATGAAGCCGGGCGCGACGCAATTGACGGTGATGCCGCGCGAGCCGACCTCCTGCGCCAGCGCCTTGGACATGCCGATCAGGCCGGCCTTGGACGCCGCATAATTGGCCTGCCCCGGATTGCCCGTGACCCCGACCACCGAGGTCACCGAGACGATCCGGCCGAAGCGGGCGCGCATCATCGGCTTGAGCGCCGCGCGGGCGAGGCGGAAGGCGGCCTCCAGATTGATGCGGATGACGTCGGACCATTCCTCGTCCTTCATCCGCATGGCGAGATTGTCGCGGGTGACGCCGGCATTGTTGATGAGGATGTCGAGCTGCCCCAGCGCCTCCACCGCTTGCGGAACCAGCGCATCGACCGCGGCGCCGTCCCCCAGGTTGCAGGCCAGGGCGACATGATCCCCGCCCAGCCCGGCGCGGAACGCCTCCAGCTTCTCCACATTGGACCCCGAAACCGCCAGCCGCGCCCCCTGCGCCGCCAGGCCCCCGGCGATCGCCGACCCGATCCCCCCCGAAGCGCCGGTGACGAGCGCGGTCATTCCTGTGAGGTCGAACATATATGCTTACTCCGTAATTTGGTTCACGCGGAGGCGCGGAGTCGCGGAGGGGCGGTAGTCATTGACCACCCGGCGCACCCCCTCCTTCAGCGTCGCTCCACCGAAATTGATGAGCAGCCCTACGGACTGTTTCGTTAATCGCAAATAGGTCAGCAACTGCTTTGCATGCGAAGCGTGCAGCTGATCGACGGACTTAATCTCGACCAGCAGGCGATCGTCGACCAGAAGATCGATCCGAAAAGCCGCCGCGAAGAAAAGGCCCTCGAACTCGATGTCGATCGCCCGCTGTCGTGAAACGGGATAGCCCAATTCGGACAGCTTCGCCGCCAGGATCATCTCGTAAACGGATTCGAGTAGGCCGGGACCGAGTTGTTGATGCAGCCGAACCGCCTGATCGAGGACGTCTCCGCTGATTTCCTCGATGTCCTTCACCCGCTCCCCTCCGCGCCTCCGCGCCTCCGCGCGAACAATCTCCTAGATCTCTTTCACCCCTAAATCTCTTTCACCAAAGCGTCGATGTCGTCCATCGTGACGACGCTGGCCACTTGCGCGTCCGGGGCTATGCGCTTGACCATGGGGCCGAGCACCTTGCCGCCGAACTCGACGAAATGAATGACGCCGGCCGCGGCCATGTTGGCGACGCTCTCGCGCCAGCGGACCATGCCGGTGACCTGCTCGACCAGCAGCTCGCGGATCGTGTCGGGGCTGTCGACGGGGCCCGCGGTGACGTTGGCATAGAGCGACACCGCCGGCGGCTCCATATGCGCGGCGGCCAGCGCCTCGGCCATCGCCTCCGCGGCGGGCTTCATCAGCGGGCAGTGGAAAGGCGCGGAGACCGGGAGCAGGATCGCGCGCTTGGCGCCCTTCTCTTTGGCGATCTCCAGCGCCCGCTCGATCGCGCCCTTGTGGCCGGAGATCACCACCTGGCCGGGGTCGTTATCGTTGGCCACGGTGCAGACCTCGCCCTGCGCCGCCGCTTCGACCACCGCCTGGGCGATGGCGAGATCGGCGCCGAGCAGGGCGGCCATCGCCCCCTCGCCGACCGGCACCGCGGCCTGCATCGCCTGGCCGCGCTTTTTCAGGAGGCGGGCGGCGGTGGCGAGGTCGAAGGTGCCGGCCGCGCACAGCGCCGAATATTCGCCCAGGCTGTGGCCGGCGACGAAATCCGCCTTGGCGCGGAGGTCGATGCCCGATGCGCGCAGCGTCGCTAGCGCATTGGCCATGATCGCCGGCTGCGCGTTTTCGGTCAGCAGCAGCTCGTCGGCCGGTCCCTCGGCCATCAGCCGCGACAGATTCTGGCCGAGCGCTTCATCGGCCTCCTCGAAGACCGCGCGCGCCTCCCTGCTGGCGCCGGCGAGCGCCTTGCCCATGCCGACCGACTGGCTCCCCTGCCCCGGGAAGATGAATGCGCGCATCTCGAGCCTCCTGTTTCGGCGGCGGCTGGTAGGCCAAGGCTCAAGCGATGCGCAAGCAAAGCGTTCCCAGCGCGCGGACTTCCCGCTCCGGGAGAATCCGCGTACATCCGGATTTGGGGAGGGTTTTTCATGACTTATCTGCTCAAGGCGGCGCTCGTCCTGCTCGCGCTGGCGGGCTTCGCGCCCGCCGCTGTCGCCCAGGACCCGACGCCGCCCGCGGTCCCCTTGTGGCGGATGGAGGCCAATGGCGACGCCGTGCAGACCGATCTCGGCTTCATCCTCCCCGCCCGCATCCGCGGCTTTGAACGTCGCGGCTTCACCTCGACCCGGCCCGACGGCGCAAGTGTCATGGCGCATTATGAGAGCCCGGACGGCGTAAAGCTGCGGATCCTCCTGACGCTGCGCGGGGACGTGCGCGGGGTCCCGCTGCCAGGGGCCGACGGCGTCGCCCGCAATTGGAGTTTCGTGAAGATCGCCGGCGACGTCTTCTACCCTTCCGGTTCCCGGCCGGAGACATTGCTCGAAGGCCCCCTGATCTGGAACAACGCGCCGCGCCCCAACGGCATGATGCTGTTCAGGCGCTTCCGGACCGGCGAGAG
This sequence comes from Allosphingosinicella sp., assembly GCA_035629975.1. Classification (GTDB taxonomy): domain Bacteria; phylum Pseudomonadota; class Alphaproteobacteria; order Sphingomonadales; family Sphingomonadaceae; genus Allosphingosinicella. The sequence continues at coordinate 109,254 of DASQLN010000002.1, forward strand.
CAGCGAGATCCAGGGCATTTGGTACCGCAACATCGGCCTTTGGGAGGTGATCGTCATCGCCTCGGGGCCCGAGGCCAGGCGGGCCGAGGTCGAGGCCGCCGGCGCCGCCGCGATGATGCTCCAGTGGCCGGCGGCACCGGTCAGCGCCGAGCTTCGCGCCGTTCTTCCCGCCTGGCTGCCGACGCTGCGCGCATGCCCGTCCAGCCTCGCCCGCGAGGGCAATGGCCGGCCGGTCGATCCCGGCCCGATCGTCGCGTCGATGATCGGCATGGGCCTTGCCTCCTATTTCATGGAAAGTCCGCCGGCCCTGCCCCATCCGATCCTGCGGCCGCAGGATTATTGCCTGATCGAAACCTTCCGCGTCGGCGAGACCGAGATTGCCGCCCTGGGATGGACCGGCGACGTGTCGGCCTATCCGGCGGTGCGTTACGCCTTCGTGATCGTCGGTGCCGGCGTGATGTACCAGTTCGAGAGCTTCTTCACCGTCACCCCTGCGGAGGGTGGGCCGGCCGGCATTACCCGCCTGGTCTGGCTGACCGCCAGCAACGCGCAGCGGGTCGCGGCCATCCGCGTCTTTACCGACTGGCCGAGCTATGCCGAAGCGAGGAGGATGATCAGCGAAAGCGGGGGCCCGCAGCCCCGTCCGGTGGTCGAGGTCATCCATCCGCCCGGGCAAATCAGGATCACGCCGATCAATGCGGGGCCGATGCCGCCGCGCCCCTAAGGCCGTATCGACATTCGGCCGATCCCCTCTGCGGACAGGGGTATTTTCCCGTTTCCGTCACCCCCGCGAAAGCGCGGGTCCAGCTTTCCTTACTATCTTAAGCTGTTGCCAAAAGGCGCGGCTCTGCTATGAGCGCGCCAGTCCGGGGCGGGAGCATGGCTTCTGCCCCGGTCTTAATTTGAGACGACAGCCGGAGGGGCGTCCGCAATGGGCGGCGTCAGCGATCGGCCAAAGACAAGGAAATGCGCATCATGCCGCTTTACGAGCATGTCTTTCTCGCGCGTCAGGACCTCGCCCAGGCACAGGTCGACACGCTGGCGGAGACCGCCACCAAGATCATCGAGGACCATGGCGGCAAGGTCGTCAGGACCGAGACCTGGGGCCTCCGCAACATCGCCTACCGGATCCAGAAGAACCGCAAGGCGCATTATGTCGCGCTCGATTTCGACGCGCCCGCGCCCGCGGTCGCCGAGCTGGAGCGCCAGACCCAGATCAACGAGGACGTGATCCGCTACATGACCATCAAGGTCGATGAGCATGAGCAGGGCCCCTCGGCGATGATGCGCCGCGGCGACCGCGACAAGCGCCGCGACGACGAGCGCGGGGATCGCGGGGATCGCGGCGACCGCGGCGACCGCAACGGCCGCGGCCGCGACCGCGATTTCGAACTCTAAGCGAAGGGACCATTGACGATGGCACGCCCATTCTTCCGCCGCCGCAAGTCCTGCCCCTTCTCCGGCAAGGACGCGCCCAGGATCGACTATAAGGACGTCCGCCTGCTCCAGGGCTTCGTCTCCGAGCGGGGCAAGATCGTCCCCAGCCGCATCACCGCGGTCTCCACCAAGAAGCAGCGCGAGCTGGCCAGGGCGATCAAGCGCGCCCGCCATCTCGGCCTGCTTCCCTACGTCGTCAGATAAGGAGCAAGAGCGATGGACGTGATATTGCTCGAGCGCATCGAGAAGCTCGGCTCGATCGGCGACGTGGTGAAGGTGAAGAACGGCTATGCCCGCAACTTCCTGCTTCCCAACGGCAAGGCGCTGCGCGCCAACGATTCGAACCGCAAGGTCTTCGAGGCCAATCGGGAGAAGATCGAGGCGCAGAACGTCGAGCGCCGCGGCGCGGCCGAGGTCGACGCCAAGAAGATCGACGGCGCCAAGGTGCAGCTGATCCGCCAGGCCTCCAACACCGGCCAGCTCTACGGCTCGGTCTCCGCCCGCGACCTCGCCGAGGCGCTGGAGGCGCAGGGCCACAAGATCGCCAGGAACCAGATCGTGCTCGATCGCCCGATCAAGGCGATCGGCCTGCAGGAGGTGCGAATCGCGCTCCACCCGGAAGTGTCGGTCACCATCTCGGTCAACATCGCCCGCTCGCCCGAAGAAGCCGAGCTGCAGGCGGCCGGCAAGGACGTGATGGCCGAGATGTTCGAGAAGGACGTGTCGGGCTTCATCGAGGAGCGGGACGAGACGCTGGAGCCGGGCGAGATCGCCGCCGAGCCGGTGGCCGAAGAAGCCGAAGCGGCTCCGGCCGAAGAAGCCGAAGCGGCTCCCGCCGAGGAAGCGGCTCCCGCCGAGGAAGCGGCTCCGGCCACCGAGGCTGCGGCCGAAGAGGCCCCGGCCGAGGACGCCGGCGAGGAGAAGAGCGAAGAGGCCTGATCCTCCCGCTCTCGCGAAAAGTTCAGGGCCGCCGGGCAACCGGCGGCCCTTTTCCTTGCCCGGGATCCCGAGAAATGCCCGTCATTCCCGCGCAAGCGGGAATCCAGCTTCTCCTTCCCCCCTCCCTCCGCGTCTCCGCGTCTTCGCGCGCAAAAAAGAATGGGTTCGCGCGGAGCCGCAGAGATCGCGGAGAAGGACGAGATGCCGAACCGGCACGCTCAGAGATTTTGATCCCTCCTGGAAGCCGAAGCGAGCTTCTCGACGAGCCCGTCGGGGATTGGCTGGCCCGGCGAGAAGGTGACGCCGGTCTTGGTAGACTTGAGCCCGGCCGCGGCGATGTCGTCGGCATGCGACGCGATGGCGGAAGGAGACAGATAGAGGCCGCATTGCTTGCTGAACGCCGCATAACCCGCGATGATGGATCGTCCGATCCTGAACCCTGGCATTTTATAGGCGATGACTTCTTCGGCGTCGGGCAGCGCGCGCGCAAGTTGAGCACGCAATCGAACCAGCAGAGGGCGAAGGTCTTCAGGAGCCTCAGCTATATAGGCATCGTGGTCGGCAATCATGGTCAGAGCAGGCCTTCGCTGGCGTGACATTCAAGGCAAGCGGCCACCACCTCGGTTTAAACCGGTTGGATGCCGGATCAAGCCGATCGGGAGAAGGGTCCGCACTGGGTCGATAGCCGCCCTTGGCCGACGGTCCGGCTTGGGCCAGTCCCGAGCACCGCCGAAGGTCGACGAGACCCATGGCCCGAAGCGAATAATCGCCGCCGGTTGCGTTGAGAATGATAGAGGCTATCAAACGCAGCGACCCTACCGACACCCATGACGCTTTTGCGAGTTCAGGTCCCCGAGCAGATCGACCCCTTCGACTGGAGCCCCCGATGTCCAGCAGCCTTGCCGGCCAAGACCGAAAACAGCGCGTCGCGCTGCTGCTGGGGATCGCGCTCGCCTCGATCGTCCTGTGGCAGACGACGCTCGGCAGCCTGCTGCTCTATCCTTTCACGATATTGGCGACCTGGTTTCATGAAATGGGCCATGGCATCGCCGCGATGCTCACGGGCCGAGGGTTCGAACGCCTGTTGATTTTCGCCGACGGTTCGGGCGTCGCTCAGTCGCTGCGTCCTGCCGATGGGTACGGGATAACCGATGCGCTGATCGCGGCGAGCGGACCGCTCGGACCGGCGATCGCAGGAGCGCTGCTGATCATCTCGTCGCGCTCTGCCACCGCCACGCGCAACGCCCTGGCGGTGCTCGGCGCCGCGCTGATCCTGTCCACTTTGATCTGGGTCCGGTCACTGACGGGTTGGCTGGTTCTCCCCGCACTGGGCGTTGCGATCGTCGTGCTCGCGCTGCGCGGATCTCTGCCCTGGCAGCGCTTCGTCATCCAGCTCCTCGGCGTGCAGGCGTGCATCAGCGTGTGGAAACAGTTCGGCTATCTGTTCAGCCCGGGCGGAACCGTCGGCGGCCAGCTGCATCGATCGGACACGGGCGCCATCGCGGATGTTCTGCTTCTGCCTCACTGGTTTTGGGGGGCGAGCATCAGCGCGGCGATCCTGGCCTTGCTGGGCTGGAGTTTCTGGCTCGCTTTCCGACGCTGAAGAGAATTACGGGGACACTATACTTAATTACGCCAGGGCAATTACGGGGACACTATACTTAATATGCCGGGAATTAAGTATAGTGTCCCCGTAACTGAGCTGCCGCTTGACCTCGAGCGAAGGCGGACCTGAAGCGGGCGCTGCTCGTTCACCGCCCATGCCTGCCCGCATCGCCCATCTCTCGGACGTTCACTTCGGCGCCAACGATCCCAAGATCGTGGCGGCTACGGTGGCCTGGCTGGATCAGCAACAACCCGATCTGGTCGTCATCAGCGGCGATTTGACTCAGCGGGCGCGCGCCGATCAATTCAGGGAGGCGTCGGCCTGGCTTAACCGGCTGCGCGCGGCCGGGCATCAGATCCTGGCCGTTCCCGGCAATCACGACATTCCCCTCTACGATGTCGTTCGCCGCTTCGCCGCGCCGCTGCACCGGTACAAGACCTATATCTCAAACGATCTCTGCCCCTGGTTCGAGAATGAGCAGGTTGCCGTGCTCGGGATCAACACCGCTCGATCGCTCACGATCAAGAGCGGGCGGATCAACCGCTCCCAGATGCGGCTGATCGAGGAACGTTTCGGAGCCGTAGCCCCGGAAAAGACCCGCATCCTGGTCACCCACCACCCCCTCTTCGCCTTGCCGATCGGCTCGGGGAGCGAGTTCACCGAAGCGGTCGGCCGGCACGAGGACGCCGTGTCGGCGGTGTGCCGCGCCGGAGTTCATGCAGCGCTCGCCGGCCATTTCCACCGTACCTATGCGGAGGCGGCTCGAAAGATGGTGGAGCGGGCCGGCGGCGCTCTCGTCATCCAGGCGGGGACGGCAACCTCGTTCAGGTTGCGCAACAACGAGCTGCAGAGCTTCAACTGGCTTCACGTTCACCGCAACGACGACATCGAGCTGCAGGTCGTCGCCTGGGACGGCCACGGCTTCCGCCGAGGCAGCCATGTCCGCTTCGCCTACGATGGCGAAAGCTGGCTGTCGCGCACGATAGACGAGGAGAAACCCTCCGAGACCGTGGACAATGGAGATGCGCTACCGCGCAGCTGACCGCACGGTCTCAACCCCCCTTTCCCGCGAAGGCGGCCCCATCCCCTCTCCCCCCTCCCCCGCGATCTCCCGTGTCTCCGCGCGCAATGGAAGGAAGGGGTTCGCGCGGAGATCGCGGAGAAGGAACAAGAGGTGTCCGCTCTGGGTGGAAAGCGGACTCGATGCTATGAGGGATTCGCGGCCGCAGCCTCTTCGCCCTCGTCCAGATCACGAATCGAATCGGCTATTGGCAAGCCAAGCCGGCGCTGGCCGAGCCGAGCGACCCGCCTCCCTCCTTAGTCCGGCGAAGCAGCAGGTCGCGATGCTTTGGCGGAGGTGCTCCATGTCCGCGTTGAGTGAAAAAGCGCACGCTAGAATCGAACTGCCACGCTCTAAGCGGAAACGACTTTAACTTCCAACCTGCCGATCGTCCCCGCCTTGCGCACCCCGGGGCTGCCGGCGGCGACCTGAAGCGAGTTCGACTGTCGCTCCCCCCTTTTAATCACTGCCGGCCGGCAGCGGCGGGCGCCGCGACCGGAAGCGGGCGGGGCAATTCGAAGCCGTTCTTGAACACCGCAACGACGGCTCGCGTGGCTGTGATGTCTCGCATCGGATTGCCGGCGACGAGGAGCAGGTCGGCGCGGGCACCGACAGAGATGCGGCCGCGGTCGGCGAGGCCGAAGGCCTGTGCAGGTGCGAACGTGGCCGCACGCAGCGCTTCTGCGGGCGACAGCCCTGCCCGGGTCAGCAGTTCGAGTTCGCCGTGCAGCGTCACGCCGTGGGCGCCCAGATTGGGCGCGTCACTACCCGCCAGAATCCGCACGCCGCCGGCCCGGAGGCGCCGCACATTTTCCATGGCCCGGGCGAGGTCGAAGCGGATCAGATAGGGCGCGAGTGGAAAGTTGGGGCCCGGCGCGGGAGTCATAAGGCCCCGGCGCTGCGCATCGGTGATCCAGGGAGAAAGTCGCGGGTCCGCGGCCAGCGCCGGTCCGAGCCCCCGTCCCTGAAAAGCGCCGGTGATGGAAAGAGTCGGATTAACGAACATGCCCCGCGCCGCGATCTGTCGCACCAGGTCGTCGTCGATCAGCGCATCGCTGAAACCGTGCGCCAGGCCGTCGGCGCCAACGGCAACGGCATCGCGCGCGCCCTCGATCGAGCTGACGTGGACGACAGCGAGCACCCCTTCCCTATGTGCCGCGGCTACCAGCGCCGCCAGCGTCTCCCGCGAGATCGTCGTGAAGATTGGCGCCGACGAAGGCTCGTATAGGATCTTGATATAGTCCGAGCCCTCGGCAACGCGGGCGCGGACAAATGCCTGGGCTTCCTCGGGACCCGAGATGGCGGGAACCGGAAAGCCGAATTGCGTCCCAAGTCCGCGGGGGGACGTTGCGGGTAGACCCGCCGACCACATATCCGCAAGATCGGTGCGATCGCTTTGCGTGCGCCGCCCTCGGAGCGCGCGGACGACCTCGACGCGGGTGAGCATATCGAGGACCGTAGTCACGCCGAAGCGAGTTGCATCGCGCAACGAGGTTTCGCTCCCGACGTGACCGTGAGAATCGATCAGTCCCGGCAGCAGCGTGCGACCCGACCCGTCGATGACAGGCAGCCCGACTGGTGGTCGGCGTCGGCCGACACTAACGATGCGGCCATCTCTGACGACCACATTTGTGCGTTCCGCCACAGCGTTTCCATCGAACACCCGAACGTCGCGAACGACGAACGAATTGCCGGCAATGGGGGGCCGTGTGGAGCCAGACCCTGGGGTAACCGTCGTGCACGCGGTGGCGATAAGAGCCCCGAGGCCCAGAAGGGTCCCCTGTATGGCGCGCAAAACCGACAATCTCGTCGTGGTCACGTAGCATTCCTTTCGGCCGCAGGGTGTCAGCCACGTGCGCTATCGCTGTATCCCGCTTGGGAACATGACTTTGCGCCGCAAACTCTTGTTGCCAGCCGCGCCCGCGGGACAAAGGACGCCCAGCGTTCTAGTTGATGATCGGGAGCGCGAAAAAACGGCGTGGTCCCCGCGGAGGGCAACCGACATGAGCGGAAGTCACGAGACCCTGGCTGTACATCCCGGCGAACCGACCGTCGCGGCTGGCCTGGTAAAGGCTATGCTGCGATTCGCCGCCGAAAAGGGTGTCGAGGCCGACGCTCTGGCCCGACAAGTGGGGATCAAACAGGATGACCTGGAGGATCATCATTCGCGAGTTCCGTTCGCCCGCTATGCCGCGCTCTTGAGGAGGGCGAAGCGGCTGGCAGGCGACCCCGCGCTGGCACTCCATTTTGGAGAGAGCGTGAACCTGGCCGAGGTCTCGCTCGTCGGATTGATCGGGTACGCGGCTGAAACAATGATGGAGGCCTTCATCCAGCTAAACCGGTTCTCCCGGCTTATCGCCGATGTCGACACCGGCGGGTTGGATCGCTGGACACTAGCGCGCGACGACCCCGGGCTGTGGATCGTCGACAACCGCCGCAATTCCAACGACTTTCCAGAGGCCACAGAGATCGCCTTCAGTCAGATGGTTTCCGGAACCCGGCAATTTGGCGACACCCCCTTCGTCCTTTCGGTCCAGGTCACCCACCAAGATCCGGGCTATCGGACGGAATATGAGCGTATTTTGGGTGCGCCGGTGGAATTCGGGAGCCATCGCAACGCAATGCTGATCGATGAGGCCTGGACGACGCATCGTATGGCGGTGCACCCGCGCTACGTTTTCGGTATCCTGAGCGAGCATGCGCGGGCGCTGCTCAAGGGCCTCGAAGACTCCAAATCGTTGCGGGGCCGCGTCGAAAGCCTGATAATGCCAATCCTGCACACCGCGAACGTTGGCATCGAAGGCGTGGCGGCGAAGCTCGGCTGCAGCAGTGACGCCCTCTACCGCCGGCTCAAGGGTGAAGGTCTCACCTTCGAGAAGATCCTGGACGAGCTGCGCCACAATCTGGCGCTACACTATCTCTCTGGTGGCAAAGTGTCGGTCACGGAAACCGCCTATCTGGTCGGCTTTTCGGACCCAGCCGCGTTCTCCCGCGCTTTCAAGCGCTGGACCGGAATAAGCCCGAGCGCGCATCGACGACCTGCTCAGACGCCCACTTGATGTCCGGCCCCACCCATCGCGCAGGATTCGACGACCTCGAGCGAACGGCGGCAATGGGTGGAAACCGTGCCGAACTTGGCCGCACGGCCAATCCATGTTACCCTCCTCCCCTTCCGAAGCAGATGCTGCCGCGATGGGCAGCTTTATCCTTGATCGATGCACGTATCTGGCCGCTCGACGCTGCGGTCGAGCATGGCGTTGACATTCGCACCCTTGCGGCTCCGGACATGGGAGAAGTCCTTAACCGCAGGCCCCATGGTCACTCGTCGCTGGCAATTGCCCGTATCCTCGCACAGATGGTCGAAGAAGGCGAAATCACCGTCCACCGCGAGTTCGGCCCGGCCGCGCCGGCGGTCGCCCTATGCGAGGGCCAGATCGGGGAGATGCTCTCCGAATCACGGGACACCAAGCGTCCGTCCTTTTACAGGCTGACCGAGCACGGGGGCGCCGAATGGGAAGTATGGGCCAAGCCGCAATGGTCGCGATACAGTACGAGCTGCGGGCGAAAGCGCCGTACCGCGATCGGCGCGGCCACAGCCGCCGTCGCCGAGGAACTGCTCGGGCTCCACGAATATCTGCACCACGACGAAGTGATCGTCGAACGCTCGATCCGCCGCCGGACCTTTCACAGATGGCATGCGACCTATTGGAAGACACTGCCGGAGGGCCATCTAATCGGGTTCCGCACCCACTCGCGGCTGCGCAGCGAGTGGAGCCCGATGCCGCACCGCGAGTGGGCGCGCTGGGTGGATCTGCGCAAGTTCTACCTGAAGCGCGCCGGCTGCGGCTTTTGACGAGACGTCGGCAAAGGGTCGTTGGCGGACCTTGGACGACGGAGGACGGGCCGGCACAGAGCCCTTTCCCGCGAAAGCGGAAACCGCATTCTTTCCCACTTCCTCCGCGCCTCCGCGTCTCCGCGCGCAAATAAAGGGTTCGCGCAGAGACGCGGAGATCGCGGAGAAGGAACAACGGGGAATGCCGCCTCATCGCGCCCGGGCCACCAACTTTGTAATGTAGGAATTCTTCTGGTCTAAGCTCGTAGATGAGCAACCGGAAACGCCGCGGCGCGGGCGAAAGCGCGCCGATCGTGCCGGACTTCGTGCCGGTGAAATTGCGCTATCGCCATGACGGGCTGACTCCCGCGCGGCAGGTCGCGGTGGTCCAGGCGCTGGCGGAGAGCGGCTGCGTCCTGGAGGCCTGCGCGCGGGTCGGCATCTCGGCGGAGGCCGTCTACAGGCTGCGCCGCCGCCCGGACGCGCAGAGCTTCCGCCTCGCCATGGACCTCGCCCTCGACGGCGCCGTCGACCAGGTCGAGGACGGCGCCTTCAGCCGCGCGATCCGGGGCGTCGAGATCCCGCATTATTACAAAGGCGAGCTGGTCGGCACGCATCGCCGCTACGACGAGCGGCTGGCCATGTTCATCATGCGATACCGCAAGCCCGAACGCTATGGCCGCCATCTCGACCGGCGCGAGGCCGTGGGCCATCCGGAGCGTGCCGCGCTCGGCATGGCCGATCTGCTCGCCTGGGTCGAGAATGACGCGCGCCGGGACGAAGCGGGCCTGCGGCGCACGGTGTCCACCGAAATCGCGGCCGAAGAGGACGAAAGCTGGGACGAGACTCATCTCTACCGCTGGGGCCCGGCCGCCGGCGCCTCGTCCGCGCCGAATGGGGACGAAGCCCTCGACGATCCCGACCCGCCGGAGAGGCATGTCCCCCCGCACGTGGCATCAACTTCATCAACTTCCGCGCCGTCCCGCAATCGCCGCGCGCGCCGCGCGGCTGCCGTCAGGACGCGAAAGCGATGACCGCCCTGCCCGCGCCGCGTTTCTCTGCTATCGACGCCGCGATGACCTTTTTCGACACGCCCGAATGGCTGCCGCTCGAGTTCGACCCGGACGCCGACCGCGTCAGCTGGCTGCGCATAAGCGAGGCCGGCTATCGAGCCGCCAGCTTCCTCGACCACCGCATGGTGGGACCCACGTCCGCGGTCATGCATTCCCCCTGGCCGGCGGCGCCGGAGGAGGCGAGGCGCGACGCCCAGTACATCTTCCATATCGGCAATGTCGGCTCGACCCTCATCTCGCGCCTGCTCGACGAGCTGCCTGAGACTCTCGCCGTGCGCGAGCCTCAGCTTCTGCGCCAGCTCGGCGCCGATGCGGATTTCGCGACGGTCGCGGCCCTCCTCTCACGGACCTGGCGCCCCGACCAGCGCGCCAATGTGAAGGCGACCAGCTTCACCAGCGAGATTGCCGCTCGGCTGGTCCAGCCGGGCTCCAGGGCCCTGTTTCTGTACGTCCCCCCCACGGCCTATCTCGCGAGCATCCTGGCCGGGCAGAACAGCTGGCAGACGCTGGAAGCGCTGGGCCAGATCCGTCTTGCGCGGCTCCGGAGCCGCTGCCCCGGCCTCACCGCGGATCTCGGCGTCATGCATGACGGTCTCAAGGCCGCATTGGGCTGGGCCTGCGAGATGACCTCGCTCGAAGCGGCCGCCGCGGCGCTGCCGGGCGGGAGCGTGCTCTGGATGGATTTCGACACCTTCCTCGCCGATCCGCTGCGCCATTTCACCGCGATCACGGACCATTTCGGGATCGACGTAGCCGCCCCGCGGGCGCGCGCGATCTGCGAGGGACCGCTGATGCGCCTCTACTCGAAGGCGCTGGAATATGAGTATAGTGCCGAGGTCCGGCGCGACACGCTGGCGGAGGCCCGAGCCCGGCACGGCCGCGCCATCCGGGACGCGCTCGACTGGCTCGGCGGGGCCGCAAGCCGCTATCCTGCCGTGGCACAGGCGATTCGGCGGGCACAAGGGGACGCGTGATGTTGAGGGAAATCCAGCTGCTGACGGCGGGCCAGGTCGCCCAGTTGAGGAGCATCGCGACCTCGGCCAATTTCGTCGACGGCCGGATCAGCAATCCGCATTCGAAGGTGAAGCAGAACCTCCACCTTCACGACGACGCTGCATTTCAGAAATCCTCTCAATTGCTGATGCAGGCGCTTCTGGCGCACGAAGATTTCCGCAACTTCGCCTTTCCAGTCGCGATCACGCCGCCGTTGCTGACCCGCTACACCAAAGGCATGCGGTACGGCGTTCATCCCGACGCCGCCTTCATCCGCCTGCCGACGGCGTCGGTCCGTTCCGATCTCAGCTGCACGATCTTCCTCAGCGATCCGTCGAGCTACGAGGGCGGCGCCCTGCGCATCCAACTCGGCACGCGCGACCTTCGCTTCCGCGGGGCGGCGGGGAGCGCGATCGTCTATCCGTCCAACCAGCTGCACGAGGTGGAAGAGGTGACCGCGGGAGAGCGGCTGGTGGCGATCGCCTTCATCCAGAGCCAGGTCTTCGAGACCTACCACCGCGAGCTCCTCTACGAGCTCAATGAAGTGGCCGCGCTGGAGGGCCTGAAAATGTCATTCGAGAATTTCAGCAGGCTGCAGCTGGTTCAGCAGAACCTGCTGCGCCTGTGGAGCGGCTAGGTCCGGACCCAATTGGACGAGTGGACTCAACCAGGGGAGTCAGCCTGGGCGTCAGCCGCAGCGCCAGGTGCCGACGATCTCGACCTGCGCGTTGGCGCGCCGGTTGGTGACCGTCATCCGCGCCGTCCAGCGGCCGGTGCGGCCGGTCGTGTCGGCGACCCGGCCGATGCTGATGCTGAGCTGACGGTCCTCGAAGAAGCCGCCGCTCGGCCCGACCGGGCTCGAATGGTTGAAATGGTAGAGGCGGCCGTCGATCCGGGCGATTGCGTCGCCCGGCGTCGCCGCGAGCAGCATGTGGCCCGTCTTGCTGAAATCGCAGGCCGGCCGGGCCATTGCCGCGCTCTCCAGATCGGCGGGAACCAGCGGCTGGGGGCGGGCGGCATGCTGGCGATCGATTGCCGGCTCGGGCCGGGCGGTCGCGAGGCGCTCGAGCTGGTTGGTGCTTATGCCGGCATTCTCGCCGCCAGTCCCACCGCAGCCCGCGAGCAGCAGGAGCGGAATTGCGAGGGCGCGCATCAATAACCCATCAAGGCGAGCACTTCGCGGCGGCTGCGCTCGTCGCGCCGGAACGCGCCCATCATCCGGCTGGTGGTCATCATCACGTCGGGCGTCGATACGCCGCGCGCGGTCATGCAGGCATGGGTCGCCTCGATCACCACCGCCACGCCCTGCGGCTTCAGATGCTCCCAGATCGTGTCGGCGACCTGCGCGGTCAGCCGTTCCTGGACCTGGAGCCGGCGCGCGAAGCCGTGCAGCACGCGGGCGAGCTTGGAGATGCCGACGACGCGGTCGCCGGGCAGATAGGCGATCGCCGCCTTGCCGATGATCGGCGCGAGGTGATGCTCGCAATGCGACTGGAAGGGGATGTCCCTCAAAAGCACGATCTCGTCATAGCCGCCGACCTCCTCGAAGGTCCGGCTGAGATGGCGGGCGGGATCCTCGGCATAGCCGCTGGCATATTCGCGCCAGGCGCGGGCGACCCGCGCGGGCGTGTCGAGCAGCCCCTCGCGGTCGGGGTCGTCGCCCGCCCAGCGGATCAGCGTCCGCACCGCCTCGGCGACCTCGGCCGGGACCGCGACCTTTCCGGGATTCTCGACCAGGTCGCCATCCTCGGTACCGGCTTCGCTCATTCGGCTCCTCCTTGGCGCCCGGTATAGCGGCACGGCGCCCGGCCAGGCTAGTGCTGCCCGCCGCGGCTCGGGGTCCTGGCGGCTTCGCAGCGCCGGCCACGGCCGATCGGGTCCGAGCTTCTGCCCGAATCGCCGTCGCTGCAGCTCCGGCGCCGCTCCTCGCGGCCCGGCTCCACCCGCCCGCGCTCGCGCGGCGCCGCATCCTCCAGCGGGTCATAGGCGCGGGTCTCGCCTCGCGGCGACGCGCAGCCGCCCAGCGCCAGCGCCGCAAGGCCGCCGACCCGGTTCAGAAACGACCGCCTGCTGATCTTGCGGATCGGCTTCATTCCCTCCCCTTCGCTGCCTCTCGGTGACCCTATACGGCTTCGTGCCTGAGGGGAAATGAACGGCTGGTGACCCTCCTTCGCCCCGTGCGGCGCTTCGGCGGGCAAACCCGCGGCCGCGTGCCTTGGCTGGCTTGCCAGCCGAAGCCTTGGCGAAGGCTGGTGACCCCGACAGGATTCGAACCTGTGACCTACTGATTAGGAATCAGTCGCTCTATCCTGCTGAGCTACGGGGCCCGCCCTCGGCGCGGTTTGGCGCAAGCGCCGCACAGGGTCAATTCCCGACCCCCGGGCGCCCCTCACCGCTTTTTAACCCACTTTCGTTACGGGGGGCGACAGGGAGACATCATGGCGACCATCTTGGATACAACGGAACTGGCCGCTGCGCCGCCGCGAAAGCGCTTCCAGGAGACGCTGGTCTTCGATCTGTGCGAGCGGGTCTTCCTCCTGCTCCTGTTCATCTGGTTCGCGTCGCGTGTCCTGCCGAGCGTGGCGGGCCAGCCCTACAACATGCTGATCCTGGTCTCAGAGACGCTGACCGCCTTCCTCGTGCTGGTCCGCCGGCCGGGACCGATGGCGACCAGCGCCTATGCCTGGACGGTAGCGGTCGTCGGGACCTGCGCGCCCCTGCTCGTCCTGCCGCATGGCGGCTCGCTCGTTCCAATCGAGGCCGCGGCCATGCTGATGTTGTTCGGGCTGTTCCTCAGCCTCGCCGCCAAGGCCTTCCTTCGGCGCAGCTTCGGCATCGTCGCCGCCTGCCGCGGCGTGCGGCGCGGCGGGGTGTACAGGCTCGTCCGCCATCCCATGTATTCGGGCTATGTCGTAACTCAGGCTGGCTTTTTGCTGCTGAACCCCTCCTTCTGGAACGCGATCGTCTACGCGGTGGCCTGGCTTGCCATGCTGCTGAGGATCGAGGAGGAGGAGAAGTTCCTGTCGCGGGATCCGGCCTATCGCGACTATCAGGCCGACGTGCGCTGGCGGCTGGTCCCAGGCATTTACTGAGGCGGCGTCAGTTCTCGGTCTCGGGGGGAGGCACCGGGAAGGGCAGAGGCGCCACCGCAATCCCCTCGTCGCGCAGGTCGTCGGCCTCCTGAGGCGTCGCCTGGCCGTGGATCGCGCGGGCTTCGGCCTCGCCTAGATGGATCGCCCGCGCCTCGTCGGCGAAGCGCTCGCCGACGAAATCCGAGCCGGCCAGCATCTTCTTCTGCGCCGCCGCCATATCGGCCAGCATGGTCTTCACCGCTTCGGGCGCCGGCGACGCATCGCCGCCGCTCTTTGCGCCGACAGATCCTTTTCCAGGGATGTTGGGCGCCATCGGCGCCTTGTCGATCTCGGCCGCGCCGCAGAGCGGGCAGGCGACGAGGCCCCGCTCGCGCTGCGCCTCATAATCTTCGCCCGATCCGAACCAGGCTTCAAACACATGGCCCTGGGGCGCGCATTTGAGATCGAAGATGATCACAGGCCGGCGCGGACATGCTCGGGCGGGGGGATCGGACGGCGGTGCAGGATCGCCGGCAGCCGGCGCCGCACCTCCTCGACCGCGGCTGGATCCAGCTCCGCGAAACCCAGGCCCGGCGCCTCGCCGCCCATGTCGAGCAGCACGGCGCCCCAGGGGTCGACGACAAGGCTGTGACCATAAGTGGCGCGGCCGTCCTGATGCCGGCCGACCTGCGCGGCGGCGACGACGAAGACGCCCGCCTCGATCGCGCGGGCCCGCATCAGCACGTGCCAATGCGCCTCGCCGGTCGGCACGGTGAAGGCGGCGGGGATCGAAAGCACGGTCGCCCCTTCGTTGCTCAAGGCCGCATAGAGGCCGGCGAAACGCAGATCGTAGCAGATCGAAAGGCCGAGCGGCCCGACCGGCGTGTCGACCACCACGGCGCGCCGGCCGCGCTCATAGGCCGCCGATTCGCGCCAGCTCTCGCCGGTCGGCAGATCGACGTCGAACAGATGAATCTTGTCGTAGCTGGCGCGAATCTCGCCCTCATCGTCGAGGACGAAGCCGCGGTTCAGCAATTTGTCGCCGTCGGGCGCGAGCAGCGCCAGCGAGCCGAGATGGACCCAGATCCCCGCCTCGGCGGCCGCCGCGCGTACCGCCGCCAGCACCGGATCGTCCGATTGCAGATGCAGGTGGCGCATCGCCCGTCCGCGGTCGCGGTCGAGCAGGCCGCTCATCTCCGGCGTGAACAGCATCGCCGCGCCGCCCTTTGCCGCTTCGTGGATGCGCGCGGCGAGGTCGGCCCCATTCTCGTCCGGATCGATGCCCGACTGCGCCTGGAAGAGCGCGATCTTCATGGCGCCAGCATCGGGTCGAGCCGGCCGTCGCGGTCGAGCGCGTGGAGATCGTCCGAGCCTCCGACATGCGCGCCGTCGATGAAGATCTGCGGCACCGTGGTGCGGCCGTCGGCGCGCTGGATCATCTCCGCGCGCTTCGCCCCACCCAAAGTGATGTCATATTCCTCGAAGGCGACGCCCTTGTCGCCGAGCAGCCGCTTGGCGCTCGCGCAATAGGAGCAGAAGATCTTGGTGTACATTTCGACGCGCGCCATGGTGCCTCCGTCTTGTCAATGATCGACGCCTTTGACAACGCGCGCCCAGCACAGGATGTCCACGCGCGCCGCGCCGGCGCGCTTCAGGATGCGGGCGCAGCCATTGGCGGTGGCGCCGCTGGTATAGACGTCGTCGACGAGCAGGACCGATCTCCCCTTAACCTCGGCCTTGCGGCGCGGGTTGACGCGGAAGGCGCCCCGCACCGCCTTGCGGCGTTCGCTCGGGCCCATGCCGCGCAAAGGCGGCGTCGCCTTGACGCGCTCGAGCAGGTCGAGCCGCGTCTCGAGCCGGGCGCGGCCGGCCAGCGCCGAGGCGATCAGCGCCGACTGGTTGTAGCCGCGCCGCCAGATCCGCCAGCGGTGCAGGGGCACCGGCGCGAGCAGCCACTCCTCGCCCGGCTCGAGATGGCGCGCCATGAACCGCGCCATCGTCTCGGCGACGCCTGGCCGGCCCCCATATTTGAGCTTCAGCGCCACCCGCCTCGAAATCGCGCCATAGGCAACCGCCGCGCGCAGCCGGTCGAAGGCGGGCGGCTCGGCGAGGCAGCGGCCGCATTCCACGCCCGAGCCCGTCTCATAATCGAAGGGGAGAGCGCATCTTGTGCAGCAGGGCTCGCCGAGGAAAGCGAGCGCGGACCAGCAATGGAGGCAGAAGCGGTGCGGCTCATCGGTAACCGCGCCGCAACCCGGGCAGCGCGGCGGCAGCGCGAAATCGAGGATCGGCCTCAGCGCTTTGCGCGCCAGTGATGCGGCGGCCTGCATCGCGTCAGTCTAGACTTGCGCCGGTTGACAGCCAAGCCAATCCCGCCCATTTCGCCGGCGGCGGCCCGATGGCGGAGTGGTTACGCAGAGGACTGCAAATCCTTGCACGCCGGTTCGATTCCGGCTCGGGCCTCCATTCCTTCAGCCGTCCGCCTGTTCCTCGCGCTCGTGCCGCCTGGGCGCGGGCAAGCTGAAGCAGACCCGCGCGCCCTCGCCCGAATCCTCGGTCCAGATCCGTCCCCCGTGCGATTCGATGATCGTGCGCGAGATCGAAAGGCCGAGGCCGACCCCGGATTCCTTGCTCGTCGCGAAGGGCGAGAAGCGCTCGCGCTCGGGCTGTCTGAAGCCGGCGCCATTGTCGGAAACGCCGACGACGATTTTGCCTTCGCCCTCGCACCAGCTCGCGACGACGATCTCGGGCGCGGCGAGGCCCTCGGTCGCATCGCAGCTGTTGCGGATCAGGTTGATCATCACCTGCTGCAGCTGGATGCGGTCGCCCTTCACCGTCTTCGCGTCAGAGGCGATCCGCTTCTCCACCTCCACCTTGGCCGAAGGGCTCGCCATGGCGATCAGCGCGACCGCGTCGTCGACGATCCGGGACAGCGACACCGCGACCACCGTCTTCGGCCGGTTGGAGACCATCTCGCGCACCCGGCGGATGATGTCGGCGGCGAGATGGACCTGCTGCTCGGCCGCAGCCATACCCTCCGCCGCCGCGTCGAGCGAGTTCTCGCCATTGCCCTTCAGACGCCGCCGGCTGCCGGACAGAAAATTGGCGGCGGAGGTGAGCGGCTGGTTGAGCTCGTGGGCGAGCGTCGCCGCCATCGCGTTCATCGCCTCGACCCGGGAGAGGTGCGCGACATGGGTCTGCAGCCTGTCGAGCTCCTTGCGGGCGCTGACGTCCTGATCGGTGCCGTGCAGGGCAATTGCCTTGCCGGCCGCGTCGAGCTCGGGGATCACCGCGCTCCAATGGTGCGACTCCGCGCCGCTCGGCAGCCGCACCTTATATTCGACCTCCTGCGGCGCGCCGGTCCGGATCGCCTCGGCGTGGACCTTGTCGATCGCCGCCTGCCCGTCCGGGGTGAGGAAGGACTTGAACTCCTCGAAGGTCGGGCTGCCGAGCGCCGAGCGCCCGTACATGGCGAGCAGCTGCGGCGACCAGATCGTCTCGCCGCTCCTCAGGTCGTAATACCAGTCGCCGATCTGGCCGATCCGCTGGGCCTCGCGCAGCCGCTGGTTGGTGAGCTCCATCTCGGCGGCGCGCCGCTCGCGCCGGCCCAGGAGCATTGTGAACAAGGCGGCGAAGGCGACCAGGAGCAGGCTGAGCAGGGCCGCGCCCGCGAAGAAGATGCGGGCGCGCGGGCGCGGCGAGGCCAGCACCTCCGCCTCTGGAACGCCGTAAGCGACGAACAGGGGATAATCGCGCAGCCGGCGATGGCTGACATAGCGCATCACTCCGTCGCGCGGGCTCGGGACGAGTTCGGTGCCGCTGGTCCGGCCGGCGATCTGGGCGCGGGTGACCGCGCCGTCGCGGGAATCCTCCCCCGAGGTCGAGACCCGCCCGATCCGCCGCGACCGCACGATCCCGTCGAGGCCGGTCACCACCATCACGTCCCTCGGATTGACCTGCGCGTCGCGGTAGAAAGCGGTGAACTGCTCGGGCAGGATGGTGATCGCGACCACCCCGGCGAACGAGCCGTCCGGATGGTTGAGCCGGCGGGTCAGCCAGATCACGTTCTGCCCGGCGAGCGGCGCATGGATCGGCCGGCTGACGTGGAGCCGGCCGTCGTCGGGCGCCTCCAGAAACGCGCGAAAGGCCGGATGATCGGCGAAGTTGGTCCTCGGCAGACGCGCCGCGACCGAGGTGGCGACCACATTGCCCCGAGGATCGAGGATGCTGACGCTGAGGAAGGTGTCGTTGCGCGCGACACTGCCGGAGATGATCGCCGGTCGCCCCGGCGCGCCGCGAAACTCGCTGCCGACGTCGCCGCGGGCATAGCGGTTGCCGACATAGCGGGTGACCAGATCCGCCGCCTCGAGCGTGCGGCGGACATATTGCTCGAAGGCGATTGCGTGGTTGTTGTTCTGACGAATGGCGTCGTCGATCGCGACCTGGCGCTCGAACGCGGTCTGCGCGACGACGAACCACCAGATGCCGCCGACGAGCAGCAGGCAAAAGCCCCAGATCAGCCATTTCAGCGGCCGCGCCCGGCCGGAACGCGCCGATTCGGGCCGAGGCTGGGCGATTGCGGACGCCATGCGCCCCGCTTATGGCTGGGCGCGGCGGCGCGCAATCGCCGATCGCAACGGAAGTGACATGACTGAATCGAACCAGGCCGGGATGATGTCGGGCTTCGGCAACCACTTCGCCAGCGAGGCGGTGGCGAGCGCGCTGCCCCAGGGGCGCAACTCGCCGCAGCGGCCCGCTTTCGGCCTCTATGCCGAGCAGCTTTCGGGCACCGCCTTCACCGCGCCCCGCGCCGAGAACAGGCGCTCCTGGCTCTACCGGATGCGCCCCAGCGCGGCGCACCCGCCGTACCGGCGCTTCGGCGGCGGCCGGCTGTTGGCGCCGGGGACGATCGAGGACCCGCTCGCGCCCAACCGGCTGCGCTGGGATCCGCTCGCCATGCCCGACGACGGCACCGATTTCGTCGACGGCCTGGTGACGATGATGGCCAATCGCGACCCGGCCGACCTGGAAGGCGTCGCGGTCCATATCTACCGCGCCAATGCCGACATGGCGGACCGCTATTTCTTCGACGCCGACGGCGAATTGCTGCTCATCCCCGAACAAGGCCGGCTCGACCTCCGCACCGAGATGGGGCGGATCGAGATCGCGCCCGGCGAGGTCGCCCTGGTTCCGCGCGGCGTCCGCTTCCGGGTGCTGCTGCCGGACGGGACCGCGCGCGGCTATGTCGCCGAGAATCACGGCGCGCTGTTGCGGCTGCCGGAGCTCGGGCCGATCGGCGCCAACGGGCTCGCCAATCCGCGGGACTTCCTGACGCCGGCGGCCGCTTATGAGGACCGGGAGGGCGCCTTCGAGCTCGTCCAGAAGCATCTGGGTTCGCTCTGGGTGACGAATCTCGGCCACAGCCCGCTCGACGTCGTCGCCTGGCACGGCAATCTCGCACCCTGGAAGTACGACTTGTCGCGGTTCAACGCGCTGGGGACGGTGAGCTTCGACCATCCCGACCCGAGCATCTTCACAATGCTGACCTCGCCAAGCGACGTACCGGGGCGGGCCAATGCCGATTTCGTCATCTTCCCGCCGCGCTGGATGGTCGCCGAGGACACCTTCCGGCCGCCCTGGTTCCACCGCAACGTGATGAGCGAGTGCATGGGGCTGATCATGGGCGCCTACGACGCCAAGGCCGAGGGCTTCGGGCCCGGCGGGCTCTCCCTGCACAACCTGATGGCCGGCCACGGCCCCGATTTGGAGAGCTGGCAGGCGGCGAGCGAGGCGAAATTGAAGCCGCACAAGATCGACGGCACGCTGGCCTTCATGGTCGAGACCTGCTGGCCCTACAGGCCGACCCGATACGCGCTGGACCATGCCCAGAGCGACTATGACGCGGCCTGGGCGGGGTTCCCGAAGGCTCAGCTTCCTCCCCTCTAGTTCGTCACCCCCGCGAAAGCGGGGGTCCAGCTGCCTTAGCGCGAGAAGAAGCTGGATTCCCGCCTTCGCGGGAATGACGGGCACCTGGCCGGGTCCCAGGATCAGGGCCCCTTCGCCAGGAAAGCCTTCACGCCCCGCGCGGCCTGGCGGAGGCGCTGCTCGTTCTCGACCAACGCGATGCGGACATGGCCCTCGCCTTCCTCGCCGAAGCCGACGCCGGGAGCGACCGCGACGCCCGCCTCCGCCAGCAGCCGCTTGGCGAACTCCATCGAGCCCAGATGGCGCCAGGCCTCCGGGATCGGCGCCCAGGCGAACATCGAAGCCTGCGGAGGCGGAATCTCCCACCCCGCCCGGCCAAAGCAATCGACGAGCACGTCGCGGCGGCCCTTGTAGAGCTTGCGGTTCGCCTCGACGATGTCCTGCGGCCCGTTGAGCGCGGCGACCGCGGCCGCCTGGACCGGCGTGAACGCGCCGTAATCGAGATAGGATTTGACCCGCGCCAGCGCGCCGACCAGGGCCGCATTGCCGACCGCGAAGCCGATCCGCCAGCCGGCCATCGAATAGGTCTTGGACATGGACGTGAACTCGACCGCCACCTCTTTGGCGCCCGGCACCTGCAGGATCGAGGGCGTGGCCACGTCGCCGAAATAGATCTCGGCATAAGCGAGGTCCGAGATCACCCAAAGGCCGTGGGTGCGGGCGAAGGCGACCACCTGCTCGTAGAAAGCAAGGTCCGCGACATAGGCGGTGGGATTGGACGGATAGCCGATCACCAGCACCTTGGGCTGCGGCACCGTGTAGCGCACGGCGCGCTCCAAAATGGCGAAGAAGTCCGGCCCGGGCGCGGCCGGGATCGAGCGGATCGCGGCGCCGGCGATGATGAAGCCGAATGTGTGGATCGGATAAGAGGGATTGGGCGCGAGCACGACGTCGCCGGGCGCGGTGATCGCCTGGGCGAGATTGGCGAGGCCCTCCTTGGAGCCCAGAGTGACGATTACCTCGCTGTCCGGATCGAGCTCGACCCCGAAGCGGCGGGCATAATAAGCGGCCTGGGCCTTGCGCAGGCCGGATATCCCCTTCGAGGCCGAATAGCGATGCGCGCGCGGATTGCGGGCAACCTCGGCGAGCTTCTCGATGACATGGGCCGGCGGCGCGCCGTCGGGATTGCCCATGCCGAGATCGATAATGTCCTCGCCCCGCGCGCGGGCGGCGGCCTTCATCGCGTTCACCTCTGCGAAGACGTAGGGCGGCAGCCGGCGGATGCGGTAGAAATCGGGGGCGTCGGTCATCGCGCGGCTGTGGCGCAGGGAGGCGGCGCGGCGCAAGGGGGTTTGCGACTCCAACAAGAGCGGCGGCGGTGGTGGCCGGAAGTTGATGAAGTTGATGGCACGTCCGGGGGGAGTCGCCCCTCCACCGGGGCCTTCGAGGCGGCGATTTGTTGGAAAGGCCGGAGCGGCCGGCGCGAGGGCGGATGGGTTCGTCACCCCGCGATGGTGGCAGACGAAATCCTACATTTATCCAACAATCGCCTTTGGACTTTTATGTCCATTTTTGTTGACGAAACACGACATTTCTGTCTATTGCGCCTATGAACAGCAGCCAGTTCCGGCGCTACCTAGTCAAGCACGGGTGCACTTTCGAGGAAGGAAAGAAGCACACGATCGCTAGGCGCGACGGCAAGAGCGCATCAGTGCCACGGCATGGCGGGCGCAAGCAGCTCGGCCCAGGTATCGTGCAGGCGATCAAGAAGGCGCTGGCGATCGAGGATTGAGGGACCAGGAGCGAGACCATGTTCAAATATCCTGTCCGGCTGGAGCCGGACGACAACGACACGATCCTGGTGACCTTTCCGGACGTGCCGGGCGCGATCACCTTCGGCGAGACCGAGGCCGAAGCTTTGGCCCATGCCGTCGATGCGCTCGAGTCGATCCTCTCCGTGATGATCGCCGACCGCCGCGACATCCCCCTCCCCTCGCCCGCCGAGGGCCGCCCCACCGTCGCCCCGACCCTGCTCGGCAGCCTCAAGGTCATTCTCTATCTGGCGATGCGCGCCCGCGGCTGGCGCAAGGCCGACCTCGCCCGCGCCCTCGACATGGACCCCCGCCTCGTCGACCGCCTGCTGGACCTCAGGCACCGCTCGACCGTGACGCAGCTCGATGCGGCGCTTCAGGCCTGCGGGGCACGGTACGAGGTCGGGATGCGGGCGGCGGAGGCGGCTTGATGGCGGGGAATGGGCGCGCCACCGACTCGGCATTACCCCGGATCAGGTCCCGGGCAGGCAGCCGGGTATCCGCGAGGGGAACCCCTATTGTTCTCCAACCAAGCCCCTGCCCGCGAGGAATTCCTCGATCTCGGGCGCCGTGATCACCGCGCCGTCGTCGATAAGGATATAGATGTCGCGCCGGGCTTCGGGGGTCATCGTCGCGGCAAAGTCGAAGCATTGCTGCAGGGAGGTGCTGACCCGCGCACGATCGCTGGAGGTCGGGTCGGCCTCGAAACTCCCCTCGTCCATCAACGCCGCAAATGCGTTCAAGTCATAGTCCATTCGACTCTCCCGCGGTCCGGCACCGGATCATGGCTACGGATACCATCGCACCTCCTAAACGCACGAAATTGCAACCAGGGCCTAGCTGCCACCGGATTCTCTGACCAGATGCTTGCCTACCCCTGCAGCTCATGCCTCCGCATCGCGTGCCGGAGCTGGTCGTAGGTCAGGCTAAGCGCCGCCGCTGCCGCGCGCTGGTTCCAGCGGCATTTTTCCAGGGCCGCCGCGAGGATCGCTTTTTCATATTCGGCGACGGCGTTGCGCAGGTCGGCGCAGTCGTCCGGGACGTATCGGGTGAGCGCTGCCGCTTCTTGCGGTTGCTCCGCCGCGACGGTCGCGGTGCCGGAGAAGGATGCGGGCGCCGCGACCGCGTGCGTCGGGCTCCCCTGCCCCTCCAGCGGGCGCCAGGGGCTTTCGAAGGGGTCGAACTGGATGTCCTCGATCGGGCCTTCCTGGCCGGACCAGCGGTAGACGGCGCGCTCGACCACGTTGCGCAGCTCGCGGACGTTTCCGGGCCAGTCGTAGGCCTGCAGCCTCGCCATCGCCTCGACGCTGAAGCCGGGCCAGTCGAGCTCGATCTCGACCGCCATGCGGCGGCCGAAATGGTCGGCGAGGACGGGGATGTCGCTCTGGCGGTTTCTCAGCGGGGGGAGGGTGACGACCTCGAAGCTCAGCCGGTCGAGCAGATCGGCCCGGAAGCGGCTTTCCTCGACGAGGCGCGGCAGATGCTCGTTGGTGGCGGCCACGATGCGGACGTCGACCGTGAGCGGGCGGCTGGAGCCGATCCGCGTCACCTCGCCATATTCGATCGCGCGCAGCAGCCGGTCCTGGGCGGGGCTGGAGAGGGTGGCGAGCTCGTCGAGGAAGAGCGTGCCTCCATTGGCTTCCTCGAAGCGCCCCGGGCGCGTCTTGGTGGCGCCGGTGAAGGCGCCGGCCTCGTGGCCGAAAAGCTCGGCCTCGATCAGGGTTTCGGGCAAGGCCGCGCAGTTCATGATGATCAGCGGCCCGTCCCAGCGCGAGGAGAGATGGTGGAGGCGCTCGGCGATCAGCTCCTTGCCGGTGCCGCGCTCGCCGATCACGAGGACGGGGCGGTCGAGCGGCGCGGCGCGGCTGGCGCGCTCGACCGCGTCGAGGAAGGAAGAGGATTGGCCGACGAGATGGGTGTTGCGCTCCATTCCCCGAATGTTGGCGCGTTTCGCCAGCAATTGGCAAGTCTTAAGTGATTGGGCTGGGGTCGGAAGAGAGTGTTTTCCCGGATTCGCGCCGATTCTCGCAATTGGCACGGGGCCTGCTTGGAATTGGGCATCATCGTCGAAATCAATCGGCGAGGCGCAACAAGACCAGGTTCAGGAGACCCAGATGTTCACTTCCGATCGCTTCGCCCGGGTCGCCACCGCTCTGGTCGGCGCCCTCGTCCTCAGCACGCTTTCGGTGGGCGCGGCGGTCGGTCCGGCGCAGGCTGCACAGAGCCACCAATCGTGGATTTCGGCCCTTCCCTTCGGGGCGCCGGCGCATGGCTGAGCCGCAGCCTGTCAGGATCAGGGTCGGGCCGGGGGAGCTGATGCGCATCACCCCTCACCGAAACGCCCGTGAATCCCGGCCGGCCAAGCCCTATGTTTCAACCAAGGAGTCCTTTCCCATGGGCATTTTCTCGCGGACGCGCGATATCGTTGCCGCCAACATCACCGACCTGCTCGACAAGGCGGAAGACCCCGCCAAGATGATCCGCATGATCATCCTCGAGATGGAGGAAACCCTGGTCGAGGTCCGCGCGTCCGCCGCGCGCACCATCGCCGACCAGAAGGAGATGCGGCGCCAGATCATCAAGCTGGACCGGCTGCAGGAAGGCTGGGTCGAGAAGGCCGAGCTGGCCCTGTCCAAGGGCCGCGACGACCTCGCCAAGGCCGCGCTCTACGAGAAGCAGAAGGCCGGCGACATGGCCGAGCAGCTCAACACCGAGATCGAGGTGCTCGACGACGCCCTGCGTTCGTCGGAAGCCGACATCGCCAAATTGCAGAACCGGCTGCGCGAGGCCCGCGCCCGCCAGAATGCGGTGATGACGCGGATGGAAAGCGCGCAGAACCGCTCGCGGCTCAGGGAGCTCTATTCGGGGCCCAAGGTCGACGAGGCCTTTTCGCGCTTCGACGTGCTCGACCGCCAGGCCGACCTCGCCGAGGGCCATGCCGAGGCGCTGGGCCTGGGCGCGCCGCCCAAGACGCTCGACGAGGAGATTTCCGAGCTGCGCGCCGCCGACAAGGTCGATGCCGAGCTGGAGGCGCTGAAGGCGTCGCTGGCCAAGCGCTCCAATGGCGGCGAAGCCAAGAAGCAGGGTGAGTGATCATGCATCCCGAATATATGATCGCCATTGTCGCCCTCGTCTCGATCTTCGTGATGCTGCCGTGGATCATCTTCCACTACATCAGCAAGTGGAAGACCGCAGCGACGCTCACCACCGAAGATGAGAACCTCCTCGACGAGCTGCACGATCTCGCCCGCCGGCTCGACGACCGGATGGGGACGATCGAGCGGATCATCCAGGCCGAAAATCCGAACTGGCGCTCGCTGGGCCAGGATCCGGTCGAGACCGCGCTCGAGGACCGCTCCGAGCGGCTCTACGAGGCCGCCAGCCGCACCAACCGTCCGTCGCGGAGGAAATCATGACCTCGCCGCGCACCAAATTCTATCTCGACAAGCAGAACGGCAAATGGTCCGGGGTCTGCGCCGGCATCGCCGATTATACCGGGATCGACGTCACCGTGGTCCGGATCGCCTTCGTGATCGGCGGCTTCGCCAGCGGCTTTTCCCTGCTCATGGCCTATTTCATCATCGCCTGGATGGCGCCGCAAAAGCCCAGTTCTCTCTACGAGCGCAGCAGGGAGGAGAAGAAATTCTGGCAGGGCGTGCGCGCCAATCCGCGCCGCATGGCCCGCGACGTTCGCTCGCGCTTCCGCGAGATCGACCGGCGGCTGGCCGACGTCGAAGCCTATGTGACCAGGCCCGAAAACCGGCTCGCCCGCGAGATCGAGCAGCTCCGCTAATTCGGTTGGAAGAAGGGGGAACAGACATGGATTGGGGTGGACCCGCATTCGTCATCGCGATCATCGCCATCTCGACCTTCGGCTGGGTCGCGACCAGCTGGATCCGCGCGCGCCACGGCTATCCGGTCGAGAACGAATGGTCGGGCATGGCGCACAAAGGCGAGAGCCCGCAAGCGGCGCGCAGGATCGAGCAGCTCACGGGCGAGAATGAGGAGCTCAAGGGCAAATTGGGCAGGCTCGAGGAGCGGCTGGCGGTGCTCGAGCGGATCGCCACCGATCCCGCGACCCGCACCGCCCGCGAGATCGAGCAATTGCGCAACGATTCTTAGGAAAAGGAAGAAGCAGATGAATCCCGACAAGGTCCAGCTGATCGGCACGATCCTCCCCTTCGTGGCGATCGTCGTCAGCATCGGCGTCGCTGGCTGGGTGATCACCACCTGGATGCGGATCAAGCACGGCTACCCGCTCGACGGCGCCTGGGGGCAGGCCGTCTACCCCAAGAAGAACGAGGAGGTGATCGAGCGGGTGAAACTGCTCAGCCAGGAGAATGCCCAGTTGCGCGCCGAGCTGGGCGCGGTCAAGGACCGGCTCGCCAATGTCGAGCGCATCGTGACCGACGACGCCCACCGCCTGACGCAGGAAATCGATGCCCTGCGCCTGACCAAGAATTAGGGGAATCGGAGCATGAACAGTATCGCATCATGGATATGGGTGCTGATCCCGATGACCGCGATCGTGATGGGCATCGGCGGCAGTATCGCCAAGCGCTGGATCAGGATGAAGGAGCGCGAGATGCAGGCGGCCAGTGCGATGACCGCCGAGAAGGCCGCCCAATATGCCGCCCATACCGAACGGCTGGAGCAGCGCGTCCGGGTGCTGGAGCGGATCGTCACCGACAAGGGCATCGTCGTCGCCGAGGAGATCGAGCGGCTGCGCGACGACCGGCCGAACTGAACGGGTCACGAGAGGGACGGAGCATGAGCATCAACAACCCCTTCACCATGGTCGTGCTGATCGTGCTGATCGTCACCGTCGCCGGCCTGATTCGCGCCAGGCTCGGCATCCGCCGCGACAACAAGGGCAATGAATATTCCCTGCGCGACGACGCCGAGACCGCGCGGCTGCGCGACGAGGTGAAATCGCTGAAGGAGCGGCTGGCGGTGATCGAGCGGATCACCGTCGAGAAGGAAAGCAGCCTCGAACGCGAGATCGAGCGGCTGAGGGACCGTTAGGAGGCGAGGATGGGGGAGAGCGACGCCTTGCTCATGGTCGCGGCGGTGCTTTTTGGAGCGGTCGTCATGCTGAGCCTCGCCGCGCTGCGCGGCTGGGAGGGCTGGCTGCAGCTGCGCCAAGCCCGGGTCGCCGAGGGACGTGTGCACCGCCGCGCGCCGAGCCCCGCCGCCGCCCGGCTCGAGCTCGCCGAGCTCAGGGATCGGGTGCGCCGGCTGGAGGCGATCGCCGATGGGGTGGAGGACTAGCACCTCCCCGTCATTCCAGCGAAAGCTGGAATCTCCCTGCCCTTTCCGCCGCCGCCGCAAGAAACGAGATTCCAGCTTGGGCTGGAATGACGGATTAGGGTGACGCTGGCCTTGCGCACGGATTATGGGCCTTCCATGGCCTTCACCTCTCTCGAAGCCGTCCATGAGGATTATGCCTTGCTCGAGGCGGACGACCGCTATCGGCTGCTGATCGATATCGGACGCTCGCTCGAGCCGATGCCCGAGCCGCTCAAGACCGACGCCACCCTGGTCAGGGGCTGCTCGGCCGCGGTCTGGCTCTATCCGGTGGCGGGGCAGGCCGGCCGGCTCCACTTCCTCGCCGATTCCAACGCGGCCATCACCAAGGGCATCGTCGCCCTGATCCTGCTCGCGGTCCAGGACAAGGGCCCGGCCGAGATCCTCGCGCTCGACATCGAAGGCGCGCTGGCGCCCTTCGACCTCGGCAACCAGCTGAGCTCCAACCGCACCCAGGGCATCCCCAACATGATCGCACTGATCCGCGAGAGCGCGGCGCGGCTCGCCTCATGACCGCCGATCCCCGCAATCCCGGCACGCGCTTCGACCCCGAGCGGTTCATGTCCTATGTCCGCGACCTCGGCCATGGCGGCGCGATCGGCATCGCCTATCACGATCATGGCGACGACTGGGTGGAGCTCTGCCTGCCCTACGATCCGCGGCTGATCGGCGTCGCCGAGACGGGCATCCTCGCCTCGGGCCCGATCATCAGCCTGATGGACATGGCGACCAGCCTCGCCATCTGGATCAGGCTCGGCCAATTCCGCCACCAGGCGACGCTCGACCTCAGGGTCGACTATCTGCGCCGGGCGACCCCCGGCCGCACGATCATCGGCCGCGGCATCTGCTACGGCACGACGCGCAGCGTCGGCTTCGTGCGGGGGATGGCGCATGACGGGGATGCGGAGGACCCGGTGGCGAACGTCACCGGCACCTTCATGTTCACCGAGTGAAACTCCTCCCCGGCCCGGGGGAGGATTTTTCTAGGGCGAAAGGCTCGCCCGCCGCTCCTCCGCCCTTCTCAGCACGTCGTAGCTCGCCTGGATCATCTGGAAGCGGGCGGCGGCTTCGCGGTCGCCGGGCTTCACGTCCGGGTGGTTGGCCTTGGCGAGGCGGCGCCAGGCGGCCCTGATCTCCTCGAAGCCGGCATCGGCCTCGAGCTCGAGCACGTCGAGCGCGCGCATTTCGTCGCGGCTGCGGCTGCCGTCGCCGGGGCCGCCCCAGCCATAATGATTGGCCTGCCTGAAAGCGCTGGCTTCGCGCTGCTCGTCGGTTTCGCGGGCGGCCGCGTCCTCGGCGGAGAGGCCTTCGAAATAATTCCAGTTGCGGTTGTATTCGGCGGCGTGGCGCTCGCAGAAATACCAGCGCTCGGGGCTGTTGGGCGATTTGGGCGCGGGCCGGTCTCCGGGCTCCTCGCAGCCGTGCCGGTCGCAATGGCGCACGGGCTCTGCATCGCGCGCCGCGCCGTAAGCGCGCCAGCGTGGAAATCCCCAGTCGTTCGAGCGTTTCGGCTTGGCCATAGATACGGCCCACTTAGTCCGCTCCGGCGCCGAGTGCACGCGACAAATGAGGCTATGATCATGCGATTGCGATCTTTCCTGACGATCGGCTGCGCGCTCGCCTCGTATCAGCTGGCGTTGCCCGGCTTCGCCGCGGCGCAGCCCGCCGCCCGGGCCGAAGCGCCGCTCCCGTCCGTGCCGCAGGTGCTTGCCTCGGTTCGCCAGGCGGTCGGCTACCGCAGCCTCGCCGCCTTGCCCAACGGCTTCATGGTCACCGAGCGCTCCACCGAGGAAGGCGCCCGGGTCGAAAGCCTGTATTTCGGGACCCGGCGCGGCGAGCTGCGCAACGGCGAGGAGTTCGGCTTCGACGGCAGCTTCGCCTGGCAGCACGACCGCCGCCGGGGGATGGCGATTCCCTTCTCCCAGCGGCAGCGTGAAAAGCTGATGTGGCCGCTCTGGGTGCGCGGCTTTTGGTGGCTGAATCCGCGCAGCGGCATCGCCGTCCGTATCCTCCCGGGCGAGAGCGACGCGCGCATCGTCGCGCTGGAGCTGACGCTGCCGGAGGGGCTGGTGCCGGCTATTCTCTATGTCGATCGCGCGACCTGGCTGCCGGTCCGGCTCGTCGTGCCTTACGAACGCGGCCCCTTCACGGCGCTTTATTCCAACTATCGGACGATCCGCGGCCTGCGCCTGCCCGGCCTCGTCGAAACCGACTATCGGGGCAGGTCGCGGAGGCAGCTGCTGGCGGCGGCGCCGATTCCCAACCGCGCCATCTTCGCGGCGCCCGCCGTACCGGCGGATCACCGCTTCGATCCATCCAGGCCCGCGGCGCTGGAAACCCTTGCCGGGGCGCCGTTCGGCCCCAATTCGCCCGGCCATATTTATGTCCGCGCGACGGCCGACGACGTCCGCACCGGCTGGTGGCATTTCGATTCCGGTTCGGACGGCATGATCATCGACGAGGCGGTCGCCAACGCGCTGGGAATGGAGATTGTCGGCACGCACCGTTCGATGGGTGCCGACGGCACGCCGCGGGAGGGCAGCCTGCGCCGCGGCAAGAGCTTCAGCATCGGCCGGATCCGGATCGAGAATCCCATCTACCGGGCGATGGACCTGTCAGCCAACAACGCACCGCCGGGCGAGCGGCGGATGGGGACGATCGGCTACGATTTGTTCGCCCGTTCGGTGGTCGAATATGCGGGCGGCGGGAGTGACGTCCGGATCTGCGACCCGCGGCGCTACCGGCTGCCGCGCGGGGCGCGCTGGCAGCGGCTCGAGCATATCGATTCGACGCCGGCGGCGCGCGGGCGGGTCGAGGGGCGGATCGATGGGCTGTTCCAGATCGACACCGGCGCGGCCGGGACGATCGATTTCGCCCGCCCCTTTCACGAGCGGCATCGCCTGCTCGCCAACCGTCCGACGCAGAGCGCGCGCTCGCAGGGCTCGGGGGGCAGCTTCACGGTCGAGCGCGGCCATATCGCCCGGTTCGATTTCGGCGGGCGGCGCTACGACAATCTGGAGGTATATTTCCGGACCGGCGGGATCAGCCGCGAGGGCAGCGCCGGAACGGTCGGCCGGGACGTGCTCGCTCCTTTCCGAATGGTCTTCGATTATGCCAATCATCGCGTCGCCTTCGCGCCGGCCGCGGCGGGCCACGGCCGGTGCGGCTAGAGCGCCGCGCTGCAAAAAAATGCCAGAGGGTCTGTAAGCCGGGTTCTGTCCAGCGGATTGCTCCGCCTGTGCGACCATTCATCTAGGAGACGGATCGCTCCGTCCCTCAAGCAACCAACCCGGGCGACGAGCGGGAACACGCTCATATGCCGCCCCTATTCGGTCTTGCTCCCGGTGGGGTTTGCCATGCCGCCGCCGTTACCGGAAGCGCGGTGGGCTCTTACCCCACCCTTTCGACCTTGCCGGACCGAAGCCCGGTGGACTGCTTTCTGTGGCACTTTCCCTGGGGTCGCCCCCGCCGGCCATTAACCGGCACCGTTATTCCATGGAGCCCGGACTTTCCTCCAGCCTTCGCTGCAGCTTCGGCTGGTAAACCCTGGGGCTTGCCCGCCGTAGCCTTGGCGAAGGCGGGCGGCCGCCCAACCCTCTGGCTTGGCCTATATACTGATCCCGCGCTCGCGATCCAAGAGCAGCTGGAGGAGGATGGCGCGGCATTCGCCGTCGATCGTGCCGTCGAGCAGCTCGGGGCGGAAGCGGCGCTGGAAGGCGACTGTGGCGGCGAGGCGGTCGCGCACGTCATAGCCCCAGCGCTCCAGCGCGAGCAGGAAGCCGCCGTCGGTCCAGTGCGGATCGACCAGATTGCGAGTCGGCCTCGGAATCGCGAGCTTGTGGCGCGCGAGCTTCGCCCAGTCGAACAATTCGCCCGGATCCTGCTTGCGCGCCGGGGCGATGTCGGAATGGCCGACGACGTTTGCTGGCGCGATATTGTAGCGCCGCACGATGCCGGCGAGCAGAGGGATCAGCGCGCGCATCTGGTGCGAGGTGAACGGCTTATAGCCAAATTCGTGGCCGGGATTGACGATCTCGATGCCGATGCTGCAGGCGTTCAGCGCGTGGAGCCCGCGCCAATAGGAGCGGCCGGCATGCCAGGCACGCTTTTCCTCCGCGACCATGCGCAGCACCTGCCCGTCCTCGGCGATCAGATAATGGCAGGAGACGCGCGGCTCGTTGGGGTCGCGCAGCCGGGCGATGGCGGTGGCCGCGTCCGCCATCCCGGTATAGTGGAGCACCACCATCGAGATGGCCTTGTCGCGCTCGTCGAAATTCGGCGAGGGGGAGTCGATGATCTCGTCGTCCACCTTTTCCTTACCGCGCGAAAGCCGGCCGAGGTCAAGTCTCAGGTCGTCATTGCGAGGAGCGAAGCGACGAAGCAATCCAGAGTCTGAGACGCTACGATTCAGGCGACGCGCGAGCGCGCGGGCTGCGCGGCCGGGGCGGGTATGTAGAGCCCGCGGCAGTCCGCGTCCGAGACGAAGCGGTCGGTCTGGCCGAGCACGGTCTCGCCGGCGCCGAGCATCAGCGCTCCGTCGGGCGCGACCGCTTCGGCGAGGCGGTTGAAGGCGAGCCGGCGCATGTCAGGGGAGAAATAGAGGAGCAGGTTGCGGCACAGGATGATGTCGAAGCGGCCGGGGCTGGGCGGCGGCTCGATGATGTTGCGCGGCTCGAAGCGGACCTGGTCGCGCAAGGACTGCGCGATCCGCCAGTCGCCGCCGCCAAGCTCCTCGAACCAGCGGATCATCTGCATGACCGGCAGGCCGCGCTGGACCTCGAACTGGGAATAGACGCCGGCTTTGGCGCGGGCGATCGCGGACTTGGACAGATCGGACCCGACGATTTCGATCTTCCAGCCCTGCCAGCGCAGCCTTTCGTCGGCGAAGCTCATCGCAAGCGAATAGGCCTCCTGTCCGGTGGAGCAGCCCACGCACCAGATGGAGAGCCTCCTGGTGGCGGCGCGGGCACGCTCGAGCCGCTTGATCGGCAAACCGAAGAGGAGGTCGAAGGGCAGCTTGTCGCGGAAGAAATAGGTTTCGTTGTTTAGCAGGGATTCGATCACCGCCTCGGCCAGCGCCGGATCGGCGCGCGAGGCGACGCGCGAGACCAGCTGATCGACGGATTCGAACCCGCGCTCGCGCACGATCGAG
Organism: Allosphingosinicella sp.; assembly: GCA_035629975.1. Lineage (GTDB taxonomy): Bacteria > Pseudomonadota > Alphaproteobacteria > Sphingomonadales > Sphingomonadaceae > Allosphingosinicella. The sequence continues at coordinate 141,460 of DASQLN010000002.1, forward strand.
GCGAGCGCGCTTTCGATCCGCCAGCGCCGGTTGGTCGCGAGCTTCTGCCCGGTCCGCGCCTCGAGCATGCTGGCGAGGATGCGGCGGGAGGCGTCGCTCAGTTCCATGCGGACACCCCCGCGGCCGCGCGCTGGGCGACCTTGCGCGCGAGATCCGCGGGCGCAAGCACCGCGCAAGCGAGGCCCGCCTCGGCGACGACCCGCGGCATGCCCCAGATCGCCGCGCTCGCCTTGTCCTGGGCAAGCACGGCGCCGCCGCATTCGACGAGGCGGCGGCTCCCCATGAGTCCGTCGCGGCCCATGCCGCTCAGCATCACCCCGACGCCGTCGCGCCCATAAGCGGCGGCGACCGAGGCGAGCATCGGATCGGCGGACGGCAGGCATCCCGACGAAGCGGGCTTGCGGTCGAGCCGGACCCGCACCTCGCCGGCGTGGCGGGCGACGCAAAGATGGGCGTCGCCCGGGGCGACGTGGATCTCGTCTGGGCGAAGCGTCTCGCCCTCGGCCGCGACCCTGGCGACCCGGTCGGACGCGGCTTCGAGCTGGCGGGCGAAATGCGGCATGAACAAGGAGGGCAGATGCTGAGTGACCAGGATCGGCGCGCCGATCGGCGGCAAGGCGCGCAGGAAATCGAACAAAGCGACGAGGCCGCCGGTCGATGCGCCCATCGCGACGCAGCCGAGCGCGCCATCGGGCATGTCGCGCAGCTGCAGCGGCGGCGCGGGCACGCGCGCCGGGCGGGCCGCCTCCTCGCGTTCGGCGCGGCCGAGGCGGCGCAGCCGCTCGGCGAGGATGTCGGCGAAGCGCCCTGCGAAATTGCCGATTCCGGGCTTGGGCAGGACATCGGCGGCGCCCTGCGCCAGCGCCTTGAGCGTGGTCTCGGCGCCATGTTCGGCCATCGAGGAGACGATGAGCACGCGCGCCCCCTGCCCCGCGCGGATGATGTCGGGCAAGGCCTCGAGCCCGCTCGCGCCCGGCATTTCGATGTCGAGCAGGATGATGTCGACGGTAACCGTCCGCAGCGCTTCGAGCGCATCCTGGGCATTGCCCGCGGTGGCGGCCAGCGTGAACTCGCCATGCGCGGAGACCATGCGCGAGAGCACCGCCCGGGCAACCTCCGAATCATCGACGATCATCAGGCGGACGGGCGGGTCGGCAGGCTTGTCGAGCCGCCGCCGCGCGAGTGCGGTGGCGGATCTCACGCGACGCCGACGATCTGCAGCTTCGAATGGAGCGTGTCGCGGTCGAACGGCTTCATCACATATTCGTCGGCGCCGGCGTCGATCGCGGCGCGGATATGGGCGATGTCGTTCTCGGTCGTGCAGAAGACGACCTTGGGCTGAACCGCGACGTCGGCCTGGCGCAGCGCGCGCAGGAATTCCATCCCGCTCATCACCGGCATGTTCCAGTCGAGCAGGATGACGTCGGGCAGGCTCGCCTCGCAGCGGTCGAGCGCCTGGCGCCCATCCTCGGCCTCGTCGACCGAAAAATCGAGGGTTTCCAATATGTGCCGGGCGACCTTGCGGATCACCTTGCTATCGTCGACGATCAGACAGCTTCTCATTTCATCCGCTCCGTTGGGCGCCCCTGGGCCCGTGAATTGCAGCCGTAAGGGCGAGAGGTAAGCACAAGCTTAAGGCGTCATGCCGCGCGAGCCGCGGGCCCGGCGATCAGCGCATGCGGATCGACGAGCAGATAGAGCTCGCCCTCGGCCTCGACCGTGCCGAGCGCGACCCGGTCCCAGCCGGCGCCGAGCGGCGCCTTGACCGGCGAGGGCGGCGCCTCGGCCTCGATCACGTCCTCGACCTCCTCGACCATCAGCGCATAAGTGTGCCCGCCCGACAGGACGACGATCGCGTCGCGGCCGAGCTCGCCGAAGCGGCCGGCCTCCAGCGCGGCGAGGCCGTCGATCACGGTGAGCACGCGGCTGCGCAGGGCCGAGAGGCCGGCGACATGGGGCGCGGCGCGGGGCGCGGGCGTCAGCCCTTCCAGCTCGACCACGGCCTCGACCTCCGCGGCCGGAAAGGCGATTCGGCGTCCGGCAAGGCGGGCGATGAGCAGCAGCTCAGCCATTCGCGCCTCCCCTGGCGAAGGTGAGCGCGCCGATCAGGGCGGCGCGGTCGTAGCGATAAATGCCGCTTTCCCCTTGCGCGGAGGCGCGGATGCGGACGACCCGGGCGTCCGCCGGCGCTTCCTCGTCCTCGAGGGCGATGACGAGGTCGGCCGGGTCGCCCGCTCTGGCGATGCGATAGCCCAGGCTCTCGATCAGGGGGCGCAGCATGTTGTCGATCCACGGATCGCCCTCGGGCAATGCGCAGACCGGCGGTTCGCCGTCGGACGTGGCCGCATCGCCATGCGCCGCGAACAGCCAGTGGGGATCGAGCAGTTCGACCTGGACGCCGTCGACGAGGAACACGCCGGCCACCTCGCCGGGGGCGGGCCCCGGCTGGAGATCGACCGCGAGCGAGCGGATGTCGACCACCTCGGCGAAGGCATAAGCGATTTCGGTGCTGCCGTCGGTGAGGCGCAGGATTCGCAGCTTGCCGCTTTCCGGCGCCGCCTGGCAGCCCGCGAGGGGCAGGATGCGGCCGCCGACGGCGGCGCGAAGCCGGCCGGCGCTGACGCAGACCGCCTCGGCGGCGACGTCCTCGATCCTCTCGACCACCGCGACCGGAAGGGCGCGGCGGCCGCCGTCGAGGCCGCGGAACAGGAGCAGGTTGGTTTCGCGGCGCGCGGCCTCGGCCTTGTCGGCGGCGGCGCCGAGGGCGAGGCCGTTCCCTTCCTCCTCGAAGCTGATGCCCGCGCATTTGGCCACGCCCGAGGGATCGAGCAGCAGGATCGGACGGCCGTCGTCGGCGAGCGTGGTGCCCGCATAGAGGCCGGCCGCCATCACCGCCGGGGCGGCGGGCTTGACCACCAGTTCCTCATGGTCGTGCACCGAATCGACGATCAGCGCATAGACATCGCCGCCGGCGGGTTTGAGCAGGATTAGTTTCTGCTCGTCGCGAGCGACACGAGCCTCGACGCCGAGCAGCTCCGCCAGCCCGATCAGCGGCACCCGGCGGCCGCGCACGGTCGCGACCTCGGACTCGCCGACACTATCGATGCGGACCGCGTCGCCGCGCATCCGCAGGATCTCGTCAATCGCCGAGCGGGGAATGGCGAAGCACTGGCGGTTCACGCTGACCGTGAGGGCGGGAATGATGGTGAGCGTCAGCGGCACGCGGATGGCGAGCCGGACCCCCTGCGCGGCGCGCGAGTCGATGTCGACGACGCCGCCGATCCGCTCGATATTGGCGCGGACCACGTCCATGCCGACGCCGCGGCCGGAAATGGCGGTGACCTCGCCGGCGGTGGAGAGGCCGGCGGCGAAGACCAAGGCGGTCTTCTGCGCCGCGGACAGTTTTTCGGCCTGCTCGGCGGTCAGCAGCCCGGCGGCCCGCGCCTTGCGGACCAGCGCGTCGCCGTCGATGCCGCGGCCGTCGTCGGCGACCTCGATCAATATCTGGTTGCCGGCCTGGCGCGCCGAGACCTTGAGCATGCCCGTCTTGGCCTTGCCGGCGGCGGCGCGCTCTTCGGAAGGCTCGATGCCATGGTCGATCGCGTTGCGCACGATATGGGTCAAGGGATCGCGGATCATCTCGATCATCTCGCGGTCGAGCTCGACGTCGCCGCCATCGGCCTCGAGCCGGACCTGCTTGCCGAGCTCGGCGGAAAGGTCGCGGACCAGGCGCGGCAGGCCGGCGAACAGGCTGTCGATGCGCTGCATGCGGGTGCGGGTGATGCCGTCGCGTATCTCGGCGATACATTGGGAGACGCGCTCGAACGCCGCCTCCACCGCGACGTCGCGCGGCATGTCGCGCAGGCGGCGGGCGAGCTCGTTGCGCGCCAGCACCGCGTCGGAGACGCCGTTCATCATCCGGTCGAGCAGATCGACCGAAAGCCGGATCGAGCGCACCGACTTGCGCGCCTCGGGCTCGGGCGCGGCGGGGGCGAGCGATTGCTCGGCCGCCGGCACGTCCTCGGCCAGAGCGGCGATCAGCGGCGCATCGTCCTCGCTCGCCAGGGATTCGCCCGATTCGAGCGCCTGGACGAGCTCGCCGATCCGGTCGATCACCGCCAGAACGGCGCTGACCAGGGGGGCGTCGGCGGCGCGGCTGCCCGCGCGGACCTCGGCCAGGGCGCCCTCGGCCGCGTGGCTCAACTGCTCGAGCCGCGGCAGATCGAAGAAGCCGCAATTCCCCTTCACGGTGTGGACGAAGCGGAAAATCTCGTCGAGCCGCTCGCGGTCGCCCGGATGCGCCTCCCACGCCACGATCGCGCCCGACAGGGCCTGGGCCATGTCGCGCGTTTCCGCGATGAAATCGTTGATCAGCTCGTCCATGCTGGGGAGAGCTTATGGGTGGCGATGGTAAAGGGGGCGTTAACCCGCCATCCCAACCGTCATCCTGAACTTGTTTCAGGATCCATGAACACGGATTGCGAGAATTGGACTGGTTCCGTGTTCATGGGTCCTGACTTTCGTCAGGATGACGGAGCGATCGCGGCTAGGCCGGCAGCGACGCGCCGATGATGAGGATGCCTTCCTCGCCGTCGGCGACCTGGATCTGGCCGCCGCCTTCCTCGACCAGGGCATGGGCGAGCCAGGCCGCGGCGGCGCGCGGGGCGACCTCGTCCTCGGACATTTCGCCGATCAGCACCTTCTTCAATTCCGGGTCGAGCACGATCCGGCTTCCCTCGGCGCGCACCACGATATCGAGGCCCGACCCGTGATTCTCCGCGCCGATGGCGAGGCTGCCGCCGCGCACCAGGGCGTCGCCGGCGATCAGCACGACGTTGAGCAGCACCTTCAGCGCCGCCTTGCTCATCGTCGGCTCGTCGACCATCCAGTTCAACTGGATGCGGCCGTCGCCGCCGAACAGCCCCTCGATCGCGCCGCGCGCCTCGCGGGTGTCGACGACGTCCGCGAAGCCGCCCGCCGCGCCGAACGCGAGCCGGAAGAATTTGAGCTTGTTGGCGCTCGCCCGCGCGCTCTCTGCGAGGAGATCGAGGCAGCGCGCGCGCATCTCGGGATCATGCTCGTCGGCGAGCAATTCGATGCCGTTGTTGAGCGCGCCGACCGGCGAGAGCAGGTCGTGGCAAAGGCGCGAGCAGAGCAAGGAAGCGAATTCGTGGGATTTCATGCGCGCGTTAGCCCCGTTTGGCGTGATGGACCCCCTATTGGCCCCTGAGATTCATGGATGCAAGGGAGGACAGGGCTTCACCTCTGGGCGCTGATCTTGAAAACCGGGCCGCGATCCCCATCTCCCCTCTCCAATGTCTGGGGGGCATTCCACCATCATCGCGACGATCGCCGAAGACGCTCTGGGCTGGCGGCTGGACCGCGCTCTGGCCGCCGCTTTGCCGACCTTGTCGCGCGAGCGGCTGAAGGCGCTGATCTCCACGGGCGCGGTGCTGGGGCCCGAGGGCGCGCCGGTGCGCGATCCCGCCGTCAAGGCGGTTCCGGGCGGTGCTTATCAGGTCACCATCCCCGAACCGGCGCCCGCGCGTAACGAGGCGCAGGATATCGCGCTCGAGATCGTCCACGAGGACGACCACCTGCTGGTGGTCGACAAGCCGGCGGGGATGGTCGTCCATCCAGCCGCGGGGAATTTCGACGGGACCCTGGTAAACGCCTTGCTCCACCATTGCGCCGGGCGGCTGAGCGGGATCGGCGGAGTGGCGCGGCCGGGGATCGTCCACCGCATCGACAAGGACACGTCCGGCCTGCTGGTAGTCGCCAAGACCGACCTCGCCCATGAGGGGCTGGCCGCGCAATTCGCCCGGCACAGCGTCGAGCGGCTCTATCTGGCGATCGTCGCCGGCATGCCGATCCGGGCAGCGGGAACGATCGACGCGCCGCTCGCCCGCTCCTCGGCCAACCGCAAGAAGATCGCAATCGTGGCGGACGGACGCGGCAAGCGGGCGGTGACCCATTATCGAATCATCCAGCCGCTCAGGGACGCGGCGTTAACGGAGTGCCGGCTCGAAACCGGCCGCACCCACCAGGTCAGGGTCCACATGGCCTCGATCGGCCATCCCCTGCTCGGCGACCCGGTTTACGGCCGGGCGGGACCTCGGCATCGGGAGCTGTTGAAAAGGCTGGATTTTCACCGTCAGGCCCTGCACGCGGCCGCGCTCGGCTTCGTGCATCCGGTCTCGAAAGAGAACTTATCCTTCAAAAGCGCGCTGCCGTCCGATATTCAGGAACTGTTCGGGGCGCTTCGTGTATAGCTATCGAGTGCCGACAAAGGGGCGATGCCCCGGCGAAGGCGCCCAGGGAGTAAGTTAGTCATCATGGCAGGTAGAAACGTACCGGCGACGATCCCGGCGAGCGGCGGCGAGGCTGGCCTCAACCGCTACCTCGCGGAGATCAAGAAATTTCCGATCCTGGCGCCGGAAGAGGAATATATGCTGGCCAAGCGCTGGACCGAGCATCAGGACACCGATGCGGCGGCCCGTCTGGTCAATTCGCACCTTCGGCTCGTGGCGAAGATCGCCATGGGCTATCGCGGCTATGGCCTGCCCACCTCCGAGCTGATCTCCGAGGGCAATATCGGCCTGATGCAGGGCGTGAAGAAGTTCGAGCCCGAGCGCGGCTTCCGTCTCGCCACCTACGCGATGTGGTGGATCCGCGCCTCGATCCAGGAGTATATCCTGCGCTCGTGGTCGCTGGTGAAGATGGGCACGACCGCCGCGCAGAAGAAGCTGTTCTTCAACCTGCGCCGCGCCAAGAGCGAGATCTCCGCCTTCCAGGACGGCGATCTGCGCCCCGAACAGGTCGACTACATCGCCACCAAGCTCGGCGTGCTGGATAGCGAAGTCATCTCCATGAACCGCCGCCTGTCGGGCGGGGACTCGTCGCTCAACGCCACGGTGGGCTCGGAGGAGGGCTCCACGACCCAGTGGCAGGACTGGCTCGAGGACGAGGACGCCGACCAGGCCGCCGCCTATGCCGAGCGCGACGAGCTCGAGACCCGGCGCGAGGTCCTGACGGCCGCCATGGACGTGCTGAACGACCGCGAGCGCGACGTGCTGATGGAGCGGCGGCTGAGGGACGACGCGGTGACGCTCGAGGACCTGTCGACCCGCTACGGCGTGAGCCGCGAGCGCATCCGCCAGATCGAGGTCCGCG
>DASQLN010000003.1:0-15034 GCA_035629975.1 Allosphingosinicella sp.
CGCGCCGTCAGTCGCCGCAACTACGAGAATCGCGCCGTCCATCTGGGCAGCTCCCGTAATCATGTTCTTGATGTAGTCCGCGTGTCCCGGCGCATCGATGTGCGCGTAGTGGCGGTTCGGCGTCTCGTACTCGACGTGGGCGGTCGAGATGGTGATGCCGCGCTCGCGCTCTTCGGGCGCCTTGTCGATGTTGTCGAACGACACCGCGGAACCGCCGTGCTCCGCCGCCATCACCTTGGTGATCGCCGCCGTCAGCGTGGTCTTGCCGTGGTCAACGTGACCGATGGTGCCGATGTTGCAGTGCGGCTTGTTCCGCTCGAATTTAGCCTTACCCATTTGCCTAACCCTCGTTCTTTCTCTTCAAAAATTTCCTGGGAAACCCGCGCTCAAGCGAGCTTCGCCTTCACCTCTTCGGCGACGTTCGCCGGCACCTCGTCATAATGCGAGAACTGCATCGAATATTGCGCGCGCCCCTGGCTGAACGAGCGCAGCTCATTAACGTAGCCGAACATATTCGCAAGCGGCACCATCGCCTCGACGACCTGCGCATTGCCGCGGCTGTCCGTACCCTGGATCTGGCCGCGGCGGCTGTTGAGGTCGCCGATCACGTCGCCCAGATAGTCCTCCGGGGTCACAACCTCAACCTTCATGATCGGCTCGAGCAAAGTGATGCCGGCCTTCTGCGCGCCTTCGCGCATCGCGCCGCGCGCGCAGATCTCGAAGGCGAGCGCCGAGGAGTCGACGTCGTGATATTTGCCGTCGGTCAGCTCGACCGAGAAATCGATGATCGGGAAGCCGATCAGCGATCCGCCCTCCGCCGTCTCGCGCATGCCCTTTTCGACCGACGGAATATATTCCTTCGGGACGTTGCCGCCCTTGACCGAATCGACGAACACGAAGCCCGAGCCGCGCTCGCCCGGCGTCAGCTTCACCTTGACCTCGGCGAACTGACCGGAGCCGCCCGACTGCTTCTTGTGCGTGTAAGTCAGCTCGACCGGCCGCTTGAGATATTCGCGATAGGCGACCTGCGGCGCGCCGACATTGGCCTCGACCTTGAATTCGCGCTTCATGCGATCGACCAGGATCTCGAGGTGGAGTTCGCCCATACCCTTGATGATGGTCTGGCCGCTCTCGGTGTCCGAGGTCACCCGGAACGACGGGTCCTCGCGCGCCAGGCGATTGAGCGCGACGCCCATCTTCTCCTGGTCCGCCTTGGTCTTCGGCTCGACCGCGACCTCGATGACCGGGTCCGGAAACTCCATCCGCTCGAGGATGATCGGCGCGTTGGCCGCGCAGAGCGTGTCGCCGGTGGTGGTGTCCTTGAGGCCGGCCAGGGCGACGATGTCGCCGGCATAGGCCACCTGGATGTCCTCGCGGTCGTTCGCATGCATGAGCAGCATGCGGCCGACCTTTTCCTTCTTGTCCTTGACCGAGTTGGTCACCATCGAGGCGGTCTCGAGCTTGCCCGAATAGATGCGGGCGAAGGTGAGCGTGCCGACGAAGGGATCGTTCATGATCTTGAACGCCAGCGCCGAGAAGGGCGCGTCGTCGGTCGGCGGCCGGGTCTCGACGGTCACGCCGTCGAGCTTGAGGCCTTCCACCGGCGGGATGTCGAGCGGACTCGGCAGATAGTCGACGACCGCGTCGAGCAACGGCTGGACGCCCTTGTTCTTGAACGCGGAGCCGCACAGCACCGGCACGAACGAGAAGTTCAGCGTGCCCTTGCGGATCAGCGCCTTCAGCGTCGCCACGTCGGGCTCGTCGCCGCCCAGATAGGCCTCCATGATGTCGTCGTCCTGCTCGACGGCCATCTCGATCAGCTCCATGCGGGCTGCGGCGGCGGCGTCCTTCAGGTCCTCCGGTATCTCTTTATATTCGAACTTGGCGCCGAGCGACTCGTCGAGCCAGATGATCGCCCGGTTCTCGACCAGGTCGACCAGGCCCTTGAAGCCCGCCTCGATGCCGATCGGCAGATAGAGCACGGCCGCGCGGGCGCCCAGACGGTCGCGGATCATCTCCACGCACATGTCGAAGTTGGCGCCGGTGCGGTCGAGCTTGTTGACGAAGCACATGCGCGGGACGTTGTACTTTTCGGCCTGGCGCCACACCGTCTCGGACTGCGGCTCGACGCCGGCGACGCCGTCGAAGCAGGCGACCGCGCCGTCGAGCACGCGCAAGCTGCGCTCGACCTCGATGGTGAAGTCGACGTGGCCGGGCGTGTCGATGATGTTGATCCGGTGGTCGTTCCAGAAGCAGGTCGTCGCGGCCGACGTGATCGTGATGCCGCGCTCCTGCTCCTGCTCCATCCAGTCCATGGTGGCGGTGCCCTCATGGACCTCGCCGATCTTGTAGGACTTGCCGGTATAATAGAGGATGCGCTCGGTCGTCGTCGTCTTGCCGGCGTCGATGTGCGCCATGATGCCGATGTTGCGGTACTTGTCGAGCGGATGGCTGCGGGCCATGACGTTTAACTCCTGTGCCCCTGCCGGGCTTCAAACCCTTGGGGGCTCCGTGTTCCCCTGCGAAAGCAGGGGTCCAGACTGACTTTGAGGACTGGGCTCCTGCTTTCGCAGGAGCACAATCCGGAAATTTCCTACCAGCGATAATGCGAGAAGGCGCGGTTGGCTTCCGCCATGCGGTGCGTGTCCTCGCGCTTCTTGACCGCATTGCCGCGATTGCTCGCGGCGTCCATCAGCTCGCCCGAGAGGCGGCCCGCCATGGTCTTCTCCGAGCGGGCGCGCGCCGCCGAGATCAGCCAGCGGATCGCCAGCGCCTGGGCGCGCTCGGTGCGCACTTCGACCGGGACCTGGTAGGTCGCCCCGCCGACGCGGCGGCTGCGGACCTCGATGCCCGGCTTCACATTGTTGAGCGCGTCGTGGAAGATGCCGAGCGGGTCCTTCTTGGCCCGGCTCTCGATCGTCTCGAAGGCGCCGTAGACGATGCCTTCGGCGACGGATTTCTTCCCGTCGAGCATGATGTTGTTCATGAACTTGCTGAGCACGATGTCCCCGAACTTGGGATCGGGCAGGATTTCGCGCTTCTCTGGGCGGCGGCGGCGAGACATGTCTTTATCCTCTTTCTCTTCAGCCTGATCCGGAACCCGTCCGGGGCTTACTTCTATTCCTCATGTTTCCCGGCGAAGGCCGGGACCCAGTCTTCTTCCTGGACCCCGGATCAAGTCCGGGGTGACTCCGCGCGGGGCTTGCGCCCCGCTGGGTCACTTGGGACGCTTGGCGCCGTATTTGGAACGGCTCTGGCGGCGATCCTTGACACCTTGCGTATCGAGAACGCCGCGCAGGACGTGATAGCGAACGCCGGGCAGGTCGCGAACGCGGCCGCCGCGGATCAGCACCACGCTGTGCTCCTGAAGGTTGTGGCCTTCACCGGGGATGTAGGAGATGACCTCGCGCTGGTTGGTGAGGCGGACCTTGGCCACCTTCCTCAGCGCCGAGTTCGGCTTCTTCGGAGTCGTCGTATAGACGCGGGTACAGACGCCGCGCTTTTGCGGATTCTGCTCCATCGCAGGGACCTTGGATTTGGCCTTCTGCGGGTCCCGGCCCTTGCGGACCAGCTGGTTGATCGTCGGCATGAAGCCCTTCACCTTATCTAAGTTACTCTACGACCACGCAAAATGCGCAAGATTGCCGGGGCGGCCTTTTCCGGCTCCCCAGGCCCTTGCTTCACATGGCAGCAGTGTTCAGCTCAAAAACGCCCATGCGGAAAGCGTCTGGCTTGTCAGCCACCACCAGCCCGCGAGCGAGGCGGCCTATAGCCGCGACGCCTATGTGGGTCAACAGGGGGCGTTTGTGAAGGGGCGGGGCCGGTTCCGCCGTTCCGGCCCGGATTCAGGCGTCACGAGGCAGGACCTTTCGGCCGTTCACCGTCATCGTAACCGGCAGGTCGTAATACTCGCCGTAATTCGGATGTCGCACCTTCTTATGGCGGGCGGCATCGCTGTTGGCGCTGGTGATCCGCGGCACCGGCCCATATTGGTCGACGTCGTCCACCGCGCCTTTCACATAGTCGATGATGACGTTCTTCTGGCCGCCCTGATTGATGCCGTTCACGCGCTGCGGTTCGATTCCGAAGGTGGCGTCATCCGGAAGGTCGGCAAGCGTTGCAACGATTCCGTACCATCGCGCGAGGTCGAACTTCTCCGGGTCGTGATGGCCGTAATCGCGGAAGCGACCGGCGACGTCGTCATAGACCACGCAGGCCCGGTCCACCTCATTATGGCTCGTTACCGTCAGGAACCTGCCCTTACGCGCCGAGGCGAACAGATAGGCGAAGGCGAGCCGCTCATACTGCGAATCGTTGTACAGGGTGGGGGCGTTCGTGAGTTGCGGGTCGCGGCTCAGCTCGATGTGAAGGAAATGCCGGTTTTCCGCCCCCATCTCCATCTTCGTCCCGAAACCGGGGCGGTGCCAGTCGCGCTGACGGTGGGTCGCCCGCGCCGAGATCCAAAGGTGAATGCCTCGGGTCGAGCCGTTGGCAGACGGATCCGTCTGTCCCCGTTCGAGCCCGTATTCGGTTGTGCCCGCAGTGTCGTGAATAACGAAGAATCGCGCCGTCACGGGCTCGTCGGCGTCGCCCGCCAGCGCCTGGGCAACATCGCTGCCCAGCGAGGCGACGGCCGCCTCCCGGCAACGGTCCCCAAGACCCGGCGGGCAACGGACTCTGTCTACATTGCTCCTTGGCTCTCTCGGGAAATATGATCTCTGGGATCTCAACCGATCGAGATCATAGTCTGGCGCATCGGTAATGCGTTCTGCGCCGGTGAGTTCTTGTGGCATTCTCCGTCTCCCCCGAGTCGATCATGACCAGATGGCTTATACCAAATTAAAATGGGGACAGTCACTTTTCGCGCGGCTTGTCTAAGAGGGAACTGCAGTGACTGTCTCCGTTCCGAGGAACCCGACAGCTTGGGTAAAAGGGGACAGTCACTGTGACTGTCCTCATTCCGTCCGGCGGTGCCGCGGCGGCCTCGGTTGACGGCAGGTGCAGGAAGGGGCGGGGCGCCCTTCCCCTCAACGCGATGGCTGCGGCGGCGGTGGCGGTGCCGCCGGCTGCCCCGCGCCGGCCTCGGCGGACGGCAGATACAGGAAGGGGCGCAGATGGTATCTGCGGGTCGTCCTCAGCAGCTCGTAGACCTGGCCGAACGTCGCCTCGCGCGTGACGCGCAGCTCCATGCCGCCCGGGGGAGGCTCCCCCTCGACCGGGTCCGGCGGGGCGGTGCTGCCGTGATAGCCCAGTCGGGCGGCAAGCGCCGCGGCGTCGATCGGGTCGTTGTTCCAGGTCACCTGGCCGCCGGCGCCGATCCCGAGCACCATCGGAACGGGCGGCGGGGGACCCATGTCCAGCGGGAAGTCGACAAGGACCGGCGCCCTGCCGCCCGCCGGCTTGAGCCTGACGCTGCTCATCCCCGTACGCTCGATCGAAGCCAGGATCGTGTCGGCGCAGGCAAAGCTCAGGTCGGCCGGCGCCTCGACGTCGAGAACAGGGATGGTGTCTTCGGTCAGGTTCCGAGCGCCGCCGGCCGCGTCCACCGCCTGCCTGACCAACGCGTAACCGCGTTCCCTGATCTGCTCCGGCGTGACCGGCTGGCCGTCCCAGCTGGCCGCGCAGCCGCCTGGGCCAGTCGCGGCGATGGCGATGGTGACGGTCGGGGCCGCTCTCGCCCCGGACTGAGGCCGGCTCAGGTCCGGGATCGCTTCGGCCTGGTTGGCCTGGTTGGCGCGATCGCCCTGTCCGCAGGACGCCACGAGAAGCAGCAGGGCCACAGCGCCGGTCCGCATCGTCCATCTCCCCTGTTACGACCAATGTCTCATGCCACCCGTCGCGCGGCAAGGCCCGTGGCGGGCGCAGCCCTTGGCTTGAAGCCCGGCGCCGCGGCGGGCATGACCGCTTCATGTCGCCGCCGCTGATCGTAGCGCTTGCAATCATCGCCTTTGCCGCCGGCTTCCATCTGCACTGGGCGCTGGGCGGGCGGCTCGGTTATTCGGTCAGCCTGCCGCAGCGCGCCGACGGCACGCAGGTCATGGCGAAACGGATCGGCTGGTGGCGGCCTGCCGCCGCAGCCATCGCCCTGGGCCTGATCCTGCTAGGCGCGCTGGCGATGGCGGTTGCCGGACATCTGGCCTTGCCGCTGCCGCCCGGCGCCGCGAGGGGGATCCTGATCCTCGCCGGCGCGGCCTTCATCCTGCGCGCGCTCGTGCCGACGCAATGGACGGGCTTCTTCAAGCGCATCCGCTCCACGCGCTGGGCCCGCTACGACAGCCGGCTCTATTGCCCCTTGTTCCTGCTGCTCGGCACCGCGCTCGTTGCGGTCGCTTTGGGCTACTGAGGCTCAGGCGGCGGCTCGTCCGGGCCGGGCTGCGTGCCGGCGGCCGGCGGCGGCGGCGGCGGCGCCGGGGGCGGCACCGGCACCGGGTCGGCGGGGATGGGCGGCCGCGGCCTGGGCTCCACCGAGGGCGGCAGCAGAGTCGCCTGGACGTTGCCCTGCCGGATCGCCGCGACGGCGGCGTGCACCGCGCCGAAGCGCGCCCCGCGCGCCGGGCGGATCTCGACCTCGCCCGCGGGCGCCGGCCTCTCGTGGAGCCCCCCCATCCGCCGCGCCCGCTCGGCCAGGCCGGCACGGTCGACGGTCTCGCTGTTCCAGGTCATACGGCCGCCGGCGTCGATACGCACGACCACGGCCGGCGGCGGGCCGATCTCGGTGAGCGGGAAGTAGGTCAGCTCGGGCTCCGCGCCGCCGGCGGGCGCCAGGATCAGCCTTGGAAAGCCGGCGCGCTGCACGGCCGCGAGCATCGCATCGACGCAGGCGAAGGAGAGATCGGCGGGCGCCTCGACGCGCACCACGGGGATCGCCTCGGCGCTGACATTCTGGATTCCGCCGACGGCGGCGACGGCGCGGTCGATGGCGGCGGCGGCGCGGTCCAGCAGCTGCTCGCGCGTCACCGCCGCGCCATCCCATCTGGCCGAGCAGCGCTCAGGGCCTTCGGCGCTCAGGGTTAAAGTCGCGCCGGCCTCTGGGAGGTCCGGCCGCGGCGCGGCTGCATTGGCAGGGCCGCCGGCCGTGCCCCCCGCGTCGTCCGGGCGGCCGCAAGCGGCAAGCATCAGCAGAGCCAGGACCGTCGCGCTTGCCCGCATGTTCGTCTCTCCCTTCCTGCCAGTCTGTCATCGCGTCGGGCGGGCGACAAGGGCTTAGCGGCGGCGGGGCCGGCGCGGTACGAACGCCTCGCGGGGAACGCCTCCGACGGTCAGCAGCCGTTCCGCCGGCAGCTTCAGCACCAAGCCGGAATGATCCAGGCGCAGATCCCGGACGGCGCCGAGCAGGCCGGCCATGCGCGTGCCGGTGACCTCGGCGCCGATCGCGTCGAAGCCGATCGCCAGCCCTTCGCCCATGCTGCCCGTCCAGCGCCCGACCTCGATCCGCACCGGCCCGCGATGCCGCTTGCCGGCGCGCGGAAGCACCTGCTCGATCCACTGCCGGGCGATACCGGTCTCGCGTTCTTCCGCCGGCAGGTTGTGCATCTGATAGAAACGGGGCCGGTCGACGAACCAGCCCAATATCCCGCGCGCGATGCTGCTATTGCCCCCGCTGGGCGTGCCGGTGAGATCGACGATCACCAGCTGGCCCGGCCTGACGCGCGCCATTGCCGCGTCGAAAGCCTCGATCGTGCTGTCGTCGCCCAGGCGATCGTTGATCCGGATTCGAAGCGCCCGGCCCTCTTGCGTCACGGTCAACGGCGGCGAGAGCGGCCTTGGCGTATGATTGAACCCGGCCACCTCCACCTCGTGCGGCGGCGCGGCGCCGCGCTGAAGGGTAAGACGGCGGTCGTGGTCGCGCCGGCCCGCGACGAGCACGCGCGCGGCAAAGCCCTCGTCCCGGCCCGCCGGATCGGCGCCGAGGCCGCGCCAGAAAACGGCGACCGCCTCGGCGATCGGAATGCCGTCGATCGCGACCAGCCGATCCCCCGCCCTTATGGTGGGATGCGGATAACGGGTGGCCTCGACCGTGAAGATGCCGCCCCGAGCCTCGATCCATATTCCCGTGCCCGAGGGCACAAGCGCATAGCTGTCGGAGAACGAGCTGCCGGTGATCGCATGATGGTCGGCCAGCAGCATGAGCGCCCGCTCCGCGAAGCGCAGCAGGGTGCGCGCATCGCCGACCCGCGCCGCCTCCTCGCGAAGGCGCGGAGTCAGCGCATAACGCCCCCCGGGGAGCCGCTCCGGATAGGCATAGACGCGATCGATCAGCGCCTCGATCGATTCGGCATCCTGCCGATACTGGGCGGCCGTCGGTTGCGGGCCCTGCGCCGCGGCGGGGAGTGCCAGGAGCAGGCAGAAGAGGGCGACGACACGGCTCATGGGGCGCACTGAATCCGGTGGGCGGCAAGGCGCACATAATAGGGCCGGCAGCGATCCGCCAGCCGCCGCGCTTCGTCGGGCAGCGCAGCGGGCGGCGCGTCGGGCGGGCCGAAGCCGGTCGAGGCCTCGACCGCCTGATACCAATGCGGCGCCCACGGCCCGTCGGTGGCGCGGCGGCCCGGCGGCCAGCGCAGCATAGCCGGGTCCCAGGCGATCCCCAGCCGCCCGCAAAGCGCGCGCAGCGTCGCTTCGGGGTCGACGAGCACGTCATTGGCATCGATCACCGGCGGCGCACGGCCGAGCCGGTCGGCCTCGCGCTCGAAAAACTCCGCCTGCCGCTCCAGCCCGAAATCCTCGAACGCGGCGGCCTCGCGCTTGCGCAGATAGGAGGCGATCATCCGGGCCGGGTCGCGGATCAGGAAGGCGTGAGTGAAGCCGGCGAAATCCTGATAGCCGACCGGCCCGACCATATGGTGCCACATATGCTTCTGGTACCAGACCGGCCTGCCGCCGGTGACCGGCCCGGCGAGCGTCCGCGCGACGCTTCGCCAATCGCAGTCCATCGCCGCGATCACCGCATCCGCCATCGGATGCGGCGCCCCGCTCTCCTTCAGGAAGGCGCCGTAATAAGGCTCGTCGCTGACATGGGTGTCGGCGCGGTTGCCGAAGCTGCGCATCATCGCGGTCGAAAGGTTGCGCGGCCCGGACCACATCGCGATCCGGAGCGTCTCGCTCACGGCCGCTCCGCCCGCGCCACATCGGCCTCGATCCGCGCCTTGTAGAGGCCCTGCAGCCGCTCGACCAACGGCCCGCGGCCGTCGCTGATCGGCCGCCCGTCCACCTCGCGCACCGGCACCAGGCCCGCGAAGGTGCCCGTCGTGAACGCCTCGTCGGCGCCATAGACGTCGGTCAGCGAGAAGTTCTTCTCGAAGACGGCCACGCCCGCCTCGCGACAGATCTCGATCACATTGGCCCGCGTGATTCCGCCCAGGCAATAATCGCCCGTGGAGGTCCACACCTCGCCGCGCCGCACGATGAAGAAATGGGTGGAGTTGCAGGTCGCGACGAAGCCGTGCGGATCGAGCATCAAGGCCTCGTCCGCTCCCGCCTGGATCGCCTGGATGCAGGCGGTGATGCAGTTGAGCTTCGAGTGGGAATTGAGCTTGGGGTCCTGCACCGCCGGATCGCCGCGCCGGACGTGGACGGTGAACAGGGCGATGCCCGTCTCGACGATGCCGGGCAGCGGCGCCTTATATTCGGGGACGATGACGATGGTGGCGGGCGAGACGACGACGCGCGGATCCTGATAGGGCGTCGAGCGCAGGCCCCGCGTCACCATCAGCCGGACATGGACCCCGTCGGTCATCCGATTGGCGTCGAGCGTCTCGTAGAGCCGCCGGGTCAGCGCCGCGCGGTCGAGCCCGATCTCCATCGCGATCGCCTTGGCGCCTTCGTAGAGCCGGTCGAGATGGCGGTCGAGGAAGGCGAACCGCCCCTTGTGGACGCGCATCCCCTCCCAGATGCCGTCGCCGAGCACGAAGCCCGAATCGAACACCGACACCATCGCCTCGGCCCGCGCCTTCAGCGCGCCGTCGACGCTGATCAGGATCTCAGCATTGCGCGGATCCCCCGCGCTGTCGTGCATGCTCTGGGCCATGGAAAGAAGGTGCAGCCTTGCTCGGGGCTTGGCAAGGGAGGGGACAGTCACTTTTCCGCACGGCGCACTCAATCTGGACCCGCCGTGCGGAAAAGTGACTGTCCCCATTCAGATGCCACGGATAGGGAACCAGCCGTGACCGAATATCTGACCCTGTTCGCGATCGTCCTTGGCGTGAACCTCATGCCCGCCTTCGGGCCGCCGACCTGGGCGATCCTAGTCCTCTACGTGCTGAACAGCCAGCTGCCTTCCCTACCGCTGATCCTCACCGCCGCCGTCGCCGCGGCGCTCGGCCGCTTCCTGCTCGCTCTCGCGTTCCGGCTGCTCGGCGGCAGGCTGCCGGCGAAGTACCGGCGCAACCTGAAGGCCGCCCGCGCCGCGCTCGAGAAGAACCGGCGCAATGCGATCCTGGCGCTCGGCCTGTTCGCGCTGTCGCCCGTCCCTTCCGCGCAATTGTTCGAGGCGGCGGGCCTCGCCGGCGTGCGCCTGCTCCCCTTCACTCTCGCTTTCTTCCTGGGCAGGACCGTCTCCTATTCGATCTACGTGTTCACCGCCGCGGGCCTGCGCGCCACCAGCCTCGGCGACACGTTTACGGAGGCGGTCACCAGCCCCATCGGAATCGCAATCCAGGTGGCGATGCTGATCGGCCTCGTCCTGCTCGTCCGCATTGACTGGGCCAAAAGACTGGGTGGCAGGTGAACCCTATTCCGTCGTCTCGCCGTCCCAATGGTCGTTGTCGTGGTCGGCTTCTGCCTGTTCCTTGGTCTTGTGGACGACGCCGTCGCGATGCTCGGGCGGGCCGTAGATGGTGTAGAGGCGGAGCGGCGCGCTGCCGGTGTTGATCACGTTGTGGCGCGCCCCGGCGGGGACGATGACGGCAAAGTCGTCCGTCACCCGATTGGCGGCGCCGTCGATCCGGATCTCGCCCTCGCCTTCCTCGATGCGGAAGAACTGGTCGCGGTCCTCGTGCACCTCCTCGCCGATGTCGCAGCCGGGCGGCAGCGTCATCAGCACCAGCTGGAGGTGCTTGCCCGTGTAGAGCACGCGGCGGAAATCCTCGTTCGCCAGCGTCACCTTCTCGATGTCGTCGCAATAGCCCTTCATTCGCTCATTCCTTCAGTGGATCGTGGCCCCAGTTCATCAGGCTGTAGCGCCAGCGCGAGGTGACGACGTTCTCCGGCTCCTGCGCGCGATGCCGGCTTATATAGCCGACGACCTTGCGCATATGCGCAAAATCCGCGTCCGTCAGCCCGGCCCGATCGGTGCGCAGGATGCGGGCGATGTGCCGGCCCGAGGCATGGCCGACGCTCTCTCCGCCGTCCGGCTTCCAGCCGACGCGCCAACTCTCCTCGCTCTCCAGCCAGTCCTCCAGCTCCGTCGGCGCCATGTTCACGGCGCGGCCGAAATCGCAATGGACCTTGTCCTGGTCGAGTGCAGGCATGGACTTGATAACCGCCAAGGCTCCTTCTGGTTCAACCCAGCGAGCCGCCGCCGCCGGCGGGGCTGGTCCGCGGCTCGTTGCGGGGCTAGCATGGCGCTTATGACCCGCTTCGCCTCCCTCCTCGCTTTGCCCCTGGCGCTCCTGGCGCCCGCGCCGGCGCCGGCCCAGCAGCCCGCCGCGCCGGCCCTGCTCGGCGCGGCGCCATTGGAGCGCCGGCACCAGGATTGGCTGCTCGTCTGCGACAATGTCCGCGTCTGCCGCGCCCAGGTCACCGGCAATGACGGCTCGCTGATGATCCGTCGCGACCCTGGCCCGGCGGGCGCCATCCTGATCGTGCTCGACGGCCAGGAACCGTCCGACGGCCCCTCCGTCCCCCCGCTCGAGTCGATCCGCGTGGATGGCGGTGCCGCGCCGGGCGGATGGCGGCTCGATCGGGAGGGGGAGAGCGCGAAGCTGGAGGGCGCGGCGGCGCTCGCCTTCGTCCGCGCGGCCGCCAATGCCCGCACGATAAGCTACCGCGCCGGCACCGAGACCCGCACGGTCTCGCTGGCGGGGCTCACCGCCGCCTTGCTGGCGATGGACGAGGCGCAGGGCCGCGTGGGCACCGTCACCGCAACCATCCGTCCGGGCCCGGGTCGCGCCGCAGCGGTGCCGCCCGCGCAGCCCGTCCCGGTCCTTTGGGTGCCGCGGCCCGCCACTGCTCGGGTTCCGAGAGGTTTTGCCGCCGCGGTGCGCCGGGCGCACGGCGCCGCGTTGCGCCGCGCCGATTGCGAGACGAGTGAGCACGCCACGTCCCAGGACAGCGCCGTTGCGCTGAGCCGGACCGAGATACTCGTCTTCCTCGGCTGCCGCCTCTACAATACCAGCTTCGGCACGCTCCTGCTCCGCGCACCCCGCGCCGATCCGCGGCGCGCGCGCGTCGTCCTGCTGCCGCAGATTCCGGCCGAGGATAACGACGAGTCCGGCGTCCAGTCGAACCTGGAATGGGACCCGCAGGCGGCGATATTGTCGGCCGGGAGCCATTCCTGCGCGGGCACATGCGGCGGGCGGTCGCAATGGACCTTCGACGGCCGCTCCTTCCGACTTTCCGGGCATCTGACTTATGAGTGGGGCGGTGCCGAGCCGCTCGATCATTATCGAGTCGCCGTCCGGATTCGCCGCTGACCGGACACTTCCGCCGCTTTATCGATTGTGCCTGCCGTGGACGAATGGAAGCTCCCCTGGAACGGCGGCTGTCGCTGCGGCGCGGTGCGCGTCCGCGTCACCCAGCCGCCCCTGCTGGCCGCGGCCTGCCACTGCACGGGCTGCCAGTCGATGAGCGCGGGCGCCTTCTCGCTCTCGCTCGCCATTCCGGCCGACGGCTTCGAAGTCGCGAAGGGCGAGACCGTCCTGGGCGGGCTCGGCCGGAACATGCACCATTTCTGCCCCGCCTGCATGACCTGGATGTTCACCCGCCCGCTTGGCATGGACTGGTTCGTCAACCTGCGCCCGACGATGCTCGACGACCATGGCTGGTTCGCGCCCTTCATCGAGACCTTCACGAGCGAGAAACTGCCTTGGGCGACGACGCCGGCGAAGTACAGTTTCGAGACCCTGCCCGATCTCGACGGATTCCAACCCTTGATCGCGCAATATGTCGTGGATGGGGCTCGGCCCTAAGCGGACGCCTCGACCGGCTTGCGGCGCCGGTCGTGCCGCGCCATGATCCAGGCGCCCAAAGCAGCGGCGGCGCCGCCGATTGCGAAGAGGAAGATGCAGGCGCTGAGCGACAGCAGCCAGGCGAGCGCGCGATGCCCGGCTTCCCAGGAGAGGCGCGGCGGCGGGATCCCGATTTCCGCGAGCATCTTGCTGGCCGGATAATCGGGCCAGGCGCCCAGGTTGATCCATGCGTAGATGCCGTAGGTCAGGAAGCCCACCGCGACGACGATCAGGACGGCGCCGACGAGCAGCACCATCGCGCCGACGATCGAGGGCCCGGCTTCGGTTTCTTCCATGCGCGGCTGTCTAGCACGGAGGGTGGGCGGGGACAGTCACTTTCCGCACGGAGGCGTCTCGCCTTTCACCACAGCGCGTGAAAGTGACTGTCCCCATTCAGCGCCGGTCGCTGACCACGACGCCGCCCTTGATCACCACCGCCATCTGCTCGAGCGCGCGCACGTCGGCGAGCGGATCGCCGGCGACCGCGACGATGTCCCCATAGCGGCCCGGCGCGATCGCCCCGACGTCGGCCTCGCGCCCGAGCGCCTGCGCGGCGTTGCGGGTGGCGGACTGGATCGCCTCCATCGGGGTCATCCCATATTCGACCATGTAGCGGAACTGGCCGCCCTGCGTGCCGTGCGGCATCACGCCGGCGTCGGAGCCGAAGGCCATGCGCACGCCGGCGCGGTGGGCGGCGCGGAAATTGTCGCGCTGGATCTGGGCGATCTCGCGGTCCTTCCTGAGGTTGTCCGCCAGGATGCCGTTCCGCGCGCCTTCGGCCTGGGTGTAATCGGTGTTGAAGATGTCCATCACCAGCCAGGTGCCGCTTGCCCGGGCGAGGCGGATGCCCTCGGCGTCGATCAGCGAGGCATGCTCGATCGTGTCGATGCCGGCGCGGATCGCGGCGCTGATCCCCGCGGCCCCATGCGCATGGGCCGCCACCCTGAGGCCCCATTGGTGCGCCTCCTCGGCGATGGCGCGCAATTCTCCTTCCGAAAGCTGCTGCTGGCCGGGCTCCGTGTTGCGCGAGAAGACGCCGCCGGTGGCGCAGACCTTGATCACCTGGGCGCCGCGCATGCGCTGCTCGCGCACTCGGTTGCGGAGCTCCTGCGGGCCGTTGCCGACGCCGGGCGGCGCGACATGGTAGCGCGGTGGCAGGAAGGTTTCGTCGCAATGGCCCCCGGTCGCGGAAAGCGCATGCGCGGCGGGAATGATCCGGGGGCCGGCGATCCGCCCCTCGTCGATCGCCTGCATGTAGGCGACGTCGGCATAATCGGAGGAGCCCACGTTGCGCACCGTGGTGAAGCCGGCCTCGAGCGTCGCGCGGGCGTGGCCCGGGCCCATGACGGTCTGGAAGAGGTCGGTGAAGCGGAGCGATTCATAGGGGCCGTAATAGGGGCTCGAATCGAGATGGACGTGCATGTCTATGAGGCCCGGCAGGATGGTCATGCCCGGCAGCTCGATCCGCCGCGCGCCTTCGGGAATGACCGGCCGCGCCCCGCCCCGCCCGGCCACCGAGACGATCCGCCCGTCGGTGATCACCACCACCGGCTCCTCAACCACGCGGCCGCCGAGCACGTCGATCATCCGGCCGGCGGTGACGACCACCGATTCGGCTTGGGCCGCGGTCGCGAACAGGCCGAGCAATGCAGCCAATATCCATTTCAGCATCGGGCAGCCCCCTGCTTCTTCAAGCTCAATAATGCAGCGCCTGCCCATAAGCGTCGAGCACGCTCTCGTGCATCATCTCGCTCAGCGTCGGATGCGGGAAGACGGTGTGCATCAGCTCCGCCTCCGTGGTCTCGAGCTGGCGGGCGACGACATAGCCCTGGATCAGCTCGGTCACCTCCGAGCCGACCATATGCGCG
>DASQLN010000004.1:0-58310 GCA_035629975.1 Allosphingosinicella sp.
CCAGGCCACCGCGCTGGAAACGGCGGGAGCGGTGAACCCGGACGACCATGAGGCCTACGGCTACGACGCGGCGGGCAACCGCACCTCCCTGCGCAAGCGGGACGGCTCGACGCTCACCTTCGGCTACGACAATCTCAACCGCATGATCCTGAAGGCCGTCCCCGAACGGGCCGGGCTCGACCCGGCGCATACACGGGACGTATATTACGGCTACGACCTCAGGAACCAGCCGCTCTTTGCCCGGTTCGATTCCGCGACGGGCGAGGGCGTGACCAATGCCTATGACGGGTTCGGGCGGCTCATTTCGAGCAGCACGAACATGGGCGGAGTTGCCCGAACGCTCGGCCACAGCTACGACGTCAGCGGCAACCGCACCCGGATCACGCATCCGGACGGCGTCCAGTTCGACTATAGCTATGACGCGCTGGACCGGCCGGCCGGCCTTTACGACCCATCATCGGCGCTGAACCATCTCTACGAGCCCTGGGGCCCGGTGAGCGGGATCGTGCGGATCGGCGGGGCGAGCGGCCATTGGACGACGCCGGACGGGAGGCTGATCAGCCTCTCCCACTATAACGGCCCGTCGTTCACGCTCGACACCTACTGGGCGTTCACCCACAATCCGGCGGGGCAGATCGCCACCCAGTGGGGAATGAGCGACGCTTACGCCTGGACCGGCCATTATGGGGTGCCGCGGCCCTGCGCCGTCAACGGTCAACCAATACAGCGCCGCCGGCAGCACGACGCCCGCTTATGACGCCAAGAGCGAGCTGACCACCGAAACGCGCCCGGACCCCAAGCCGGAGCGGACCCATGTCCGCGACGTCGAGAACCGGCTGGTGGGCGCGCCAAGGCCGGCTGCGCGTGATTACTTCTGCAAGCGGTGTTGGGACATTCAGTCGATCACCTCGATCTCGCCTCAGCTGCTCTTTGGCGAGGATCTCGAGCTGCGCCAGGGCCCAACTCTTTGCCCAGCCGGGCTCGCCGGGCTGTAAGTAATTCCACCGACACGATACTTAACTTGGAGCACGATAGTCCCATAATCGAATCTGCTCGCTTGCTCTTAGCTCGCCGCTTGTTGTACTATAAAGAAAGTCGAAGCGACTCCGCGTTCCGCGTGAACTGCGCTCGATGAGTTGCGTGCCTAGTCACCAGAAAGTCGCGTCAACACGCGGGGGAGGCATAAATGGCGCAAGCACCAACCGACGGCGCTGCGGATCGCGAACACGGCGTTGAGACATTCCACACAATTCCGGACAAGCCGAGAATCGGCACTGCCCTGATCTCCGGCTCCACCTTCGTGGCGAAACCCGTTCAATATGTCGACATTGACGGGATGGCGATCGTCGAGGGCGACATCGCGCTCGGAACCACTGCCGACGTCGATGCGGCTACCGAAGCCACACGTCAAATGGTCCAGGGCGGCGTCGCCTTCGGAGTAGGCATCAGTGGCCCCCAGTTCCGCTGGCCCAACTGCCGCGTGCCGATCGAGATCGACCCGAACCTCCCCAACCAGGCGCGCGTCACCAACGCCATTGCGCATTGGGAATCGAATACGGGCTTCCGCTTTCCGACGCGCACCAACGAGCAGAACTGGGTGTTCTTCACGGATGCGGGCGGCTGCTGGTCGCTCGTGGGCATGCGCGGCAATCGCCAGACCATCAGCCTCGGCCCCAATTGCACCACCGGCAATGCGATCCACGAAATCGGCCATGCCATCGGCCTGTGGCACGAGCAGAGCCGCGAGGACCGCGATCAGTTCGTGACCATCAACTGGCAGAATATCCAGTCGGGCATGGCGTCCCAATTCCAGCAGCACATCACCGACGGAGACGATTTGGGAGCGTATGATTATGGCTCCATCATGCACTATCCGCGCACGGCGTTCAGCAAGAACAACCAGGACACGATCACTCCGGTCGACCCCAATGCGCAGATCGGCCAACGCAACGGCCTGAGCCCCGGCGACATCGCGGCCGTGCGCGCCATGTATCCGAACTGCCATGTGAAGAACCCGCTCACCGAACCGGTCAAGCAGCCGCTCCGGGATCCAGTGAAAGCGTTGCGGGATCCTCCCCGATTCAAGAAGCTTCTCGATGATGAGCGCTTCCTGAAAAACATCACCGATCCGGTGAAGGCGGTGCGCGATCCCGGGCCGGTCAAGGGCGGGGGGCGCGACGTGCGAACAATCCCGACCGAGATCGGACTGCCCGGGCCCCTGGCCGGGGGAGGCGGTTTGAGGCCGTTCGCATTGGCCACGCCGCATCACGCGCCCGGTCTCGATTCGGGCGGGTCGGAAGCCGAAATGATCGACGCGGCGCTTCAGCGCCAGCTGCTGGAGCTGGACGCGGCCATCGGCCGCGCCCAGGCCACGGTCGCCGAAACCACCCTCGAGCTCAATCAGCTCGTGGAAGCCCGCGAAGCCCTGACCAAAGCCTATCTGGGCGGTTCGTAACGCCTAGCACAGCGCGATTCCCTCGTGGCCATCGCCATCATCTCCCATGCGGGAGACGACCACGCCGCTGCCGTGACGCGCGCCTTGTCGGCGCGCGGGCGGACGCCGATTCTGATCGATACGGCGGCATTCCCGACGCGGGCGCGGCTTTCGTGCTCCCTCGCGGGGGATGCCCGCGCGCTTAGCCTTTGCGTGGAGGGCGAGACCGTCGACCTCGATGCGTTGAATGTCATCTGGTGGCGGCGGCCCCAGCCCTACGCGCTGGATCCGAACATCGACGGCGAGGTCGCCAGCTTCGTCTATAACGAGTGTCACGAGGCCTTGTCGGGGGCGTGGCACAGCCTGCGGGCGCGATGGGTCAACCCTCCCGCGGCCGATGAGGTCGCGCACCACAAGCCGCTGCAACTGGCGCTCGCCAGCGAGCTCGGGCTGAAAATTCCCGCGACCCTGATCACGAACGACCCCGCGGCCGCACGCGCCTTCATCGAGGAACGGGGTCCCGAGCAGACGGTCTACAAGACCTTTCTCGCCCATGACGGCCATTGGCGCGAAACCAGGGTGCTTGCCGGCGACGAGCTCGCGCTTCTCGATTGCGTGCGGCTCGCGCCGGTGATCTTTCAGGAGTTCATCCCGGCTTCCGCCGATCTGCGCGTGACGGTGTTCGACCAAGACGTGCGCGCCGTCGAGATCGTTACCGCGCCCGGCGAATATCCCTATGACTATCGGGTCGCGCTCGACGCCGTGACGATGCGCGCGACACGGCTGCCGCGTCCGGTGAAGACATTGCTGCTCCGCCTCATGAAGCGGCTCGGCCTCCTCTATGGCGCAATCGACCTTCGCCGCACGCCAAGCGGCGAATATGTCTTCCTGGAAGTCAATCCCGCGGGGGAATTCCTGTTCGTGCAGGAGCGGAGCGGGGAAGACCTTACGGCGGCGATGGCGGACCTGTTGTGGCGGCTCGACATCGACAGCTCCGCGATAAGCCCCTAGGGCCAAGAGCATGACGCCGTCCCAGGATTCGCGAACGCTCAAGGTGCGGGTGCACCTGCCCCCCGGCGCGGTGCCGTCCGCCACGGCCGTGCTGCGCGTGCGCGTCGAGGACGTAAGCGGCGCGGACAAGGCGGCCCCGGTGATCGCCGAAAAGGTGGTCCAGCTCTCGGCTGACGCCGATGTCACTATCGAGGTGCCGCCTGGGCTCGTCGACCCCGGCGCCACGTACAGCGTCTTCCTTCATGTCGACGGCGATGGTTCGGGAAACATAGATGTCGGCGACTTCATCTCTCCGGCAACCCACCCGGTGCTCACGCAGGGCGCGCCGGACGCCGTCGAAGCGGAGTTGGTTCGGGTCGGCGGCCGCGCCTGAAATTCCCCGGGGCGAAGGGTCCGGAACCGGGAATCACGGCCGCCCGCACCCGCCATGACGGCAGAGCCGGCCCTAAACTATTCCGCCGCCAGCGCGTCCTGCCCCGCCAGCAGCCTTTGCTCGATCGCCTGGGCGACTCCGGCGATCAGCCTCGCCATGCCTTCGAAGCCGGGGCCCGGCGTGCGCAGATCGGCGTCGAGATAGGCGGAGCGGTCGATCTCGATCTGGAGGGCGTGGATTCCGTGCAGCGGGCGTCCGTGCCGGGCGACGATATAGCCGCCGGCATAAGGCGCGTTGCAGGCGGTGCGGTAGCCCAAAGCCCGCGAGGCGGCGGTTGCCGCGTCGAGCAGGTCGGCGCTGATCGTGGTGCCGTGGCGGTCGCCGAACACGATCGTCGCCGCGCGCGCCCCGTCATTGTCGGCCCGGTGGCGCGGCGGCATCGAGTGGCAATCGAGCAGCACCGCCTCGCCGAAGCGCGCGCGCGCCTCGGCGAGCGCCGCCCGGAGCGCTTCATGATAGGGCTGGTGAATCCCCTCGATCCGCCGCTGAAGCTCGGCGCGCGGGATTCGCTCGCGCCAGATCGGGCCGGCGCCGGTGATCCGCGACGGGATCAGGCCGAGCCCGCCCCGGGTGCGCGCCGACTGGACCAGGCTGCCCGCCGGAAGAGGCGGGGCGATGAGCGCCGGATCGATCTCGCGCTCCTCGCGGTTGAGGTCGATCTCGAGCCGCGGCGCGCGCGCGACGAAGGCGGTCATGCCGGCGGCGGTGGCGCGCCAGATCAGCCGGTCGACCAGCCGGTCCTCGAGCGTCTCCAGCTGGCCTTGCGAAAGCCGCGCCGCCTTGAGCAGCTCCGGGCCGTAATCGCGGCCGGCATGGGGCACCGAGAGGATGACCGGCGAGGCCGGCCGCTCGGGCCCGATCCGGAAGAAAGGCGGAACGATGGGATCGGTCATGTCCGGTCCACGATTAGGCCCGGACTGGGACGGGTGCAATCGCCCGGGCGCAGGCGGCTGGCAAATCGCACATCCTTCGCGCATAAAGCGGGCAGGGGAGTTGGATGCTGAGAATATTGCTTGCCGAGGACGATCAATCGATGCGGGTCTATCTGGCCCGCGCGCTGGAGCGGGTCGGCTATCACGTGGTCGCGGTCGACAACGGCCTCGCCGCCTTGCCCTTGCTCGAAAGCGAGCCGTTCGACCTGCTGCTGACCGACATCGTCATGCCCGAGATGGACGGCATCGAGCTCGCCCAGAAGGCGGCCGAGATCGCGCCCGACATCCGCGTCATGTTTATCACCGGCTTCGCCGCGGTCGCGCTCAAGGCCGGCCGCAAGACCCCCGACGCCAAGGTGCTGTCGAAACCATTCCACCTGCGCGACCTCGTCGCCGAGGTCGAGCGCATGTTCCTGAGCGAGGACCAGCACGGGCGATTGTGAGGGGCGTCACCGCCGTCGGGGAGGTGTGCGACGCCGAGCGCGGCTACGGGCGATCGCGATCCAGCGCTATCCACATCCTTAGCAATGCTCCCCCCTCTCCCAGGCCGACGACCAGACCTGACAGACATTGGATAGTGGAAAGCAGGGGACCTCCATCCAACTCAACGGTGAGGATTCTGCTCTCCGCGCAAAATTTCAGGCAAGGGGAATCGCCAGGAATGGAGGCGATGCCGTGCTGGTCAAATTCGCAGTCGGTCGCTGCCGCGCAGGTTCGGTCAACGTGGGGCATGGTGAGTGCACGGCGCTCCCAGTTGGCCGGGTTCGTATAGGCATCGACCGCCACAAACACCTGCTCATCGGAACTGAAGGAGAGCGTTAGGTCGCCCCAGGAGATGCGTTTCCCTCCAGGGGGAACCCCTGCGTCAGGGCCAACCACTAGGCTATAGTCTGTTTCGGAGGAGTAAGTCACGGTCTCGACCGGAGGGAGAGCCGGCAACGGAAATAGCCTGATCGTACGCATTGCCGCCCGCTATCTGTAGAGGAAATGGAGGACCATGCGATCAGCCTCCCGGATCACCACTTCGAGCGTATATTGGGTTCCGTTGCGAAACATGGGAATTACGTATCGAAACGCCCCGGCCACACCTTGGGGATCAGCCGATCGCGCTCCGTATCGCAGAGCCAGTTGGAGGATCTGAACCGGCACATGGCGCGCCGGGTCGGCCATCCGCAAGGCTGCGGTACGCGTAAAGTTCAGCCGGGCAAATCTCAGGGCCCTGTAAGCCGCCCTTAGCGCAGTCACGGCGCGTCTGGTGAGAGCTCGAAGCGCTACGGCCACACCCGATCGCACCAGGGCGTTCACCGCCCCTCGACCGCCGGTAACGCCGGCAGCACCGATCGATCGGACGACCGCGGGAGCGCCGGCGCGAAAGATGCCCCGACCAAGGGCGGTAATGCCGCCGGCCACAAGGTCTATTGGATCAATCAACGGCGATTCTAGCGGAGCCTCTCCCGTTTCGACCACGTTTCCCTGAAGATCGTAGATCATCCAAAGCCCGGAACCGCCGCCGCGAAAGCCAACCACGACGCCGCTTTCCTCGTCGACAACAGGCCGGCTGCCCAGCGGGACATTGGCCGGATGGACCCAGAACTCTCCTGCGATTTCTTCGAGCGCGTCGGGGTTGTGCGAGACCATTTCCTCGGGGCGTGCCGGCCGGCTGACCCCTTGCTCATAGTCCTCGACGTAGTCCTGGGCTGGCGCGCCGGCGGAGTCGAACGCAGCTTGCCTTCGCACGAGAGACGGTGTTCCGAAATGCTTCTCCTGTGCCACATGCGCCAGTTCATGCGCGAGCAGACGACGCCCGACAGGGGAGGCCGGGGCGTATTCGCCCGCCGCAAAGCCGATCCGGCGGCCCAGCGTGAAGGCGCGCGCGCCGATCGCGTGCGCGGCGGCGGCGGCGGCGGAGTCGGCGTGGATGCGCACGTCGGCGAAGCTTATGCCGAAACACGGCTCGAACTCGGCGCGGGCGGCGGCTTCGAGGGGGCGGCCGGGCGCGCCCAGCGCGGCGGCGACAGCGGGAGGGGCCGTGGCCGCCTCGCCGTGGGCTTCGTCGCGGGCTGCGCATTTGCGCGCCAGCGGGGGAGCGGCCGCGGCAGCGAGGTGGACGCGCTGGCCGCGCATCACCCGGTCGGCGGCCAGGTCGGCCTCGCGCTCGGCGGGCTCGCCCGGGCTGCTGATTCGGAGTGGAGCCGGGTGGCGC
The DNA here is from genome assembly GCA_035629975.1 of Allosphingosinicella sp. GTDB lineage: Bacteria > Pseudomonadota > Alphaproteobacteria > Sphingomonadales > Sphingomonadaceae > Allosphingosinicella. Next base: position 7,014 of record DASQLN010000004.1, read on the forward strand.
GGCCGGCTGACCGCCTCGCCATGGAGGGGGATGCGCGCGAAGCCGATTCCGAAATCCGATACGAAAGCTGTTCCGGCGGCGGGTGCGGGGCGGCGGTCCGGATCGCGGGCCGGCCCCCGGGCGGGTGCGGGATGCGCCTTGTCCGGGGCGACCGACCGCCGGCAGCTGGCGTGCACGCTCATGCTCATTGGCCGGCGAGCCTTCGCACGAGGGCGCGGCGGCTGAGCCTCGAGTCGAATCCGCCATGACGGCGAACCCGGCGATGCCCCGCGGGCCGAAAATATTGCGTCGAGACCATCACGCTTGGCCCGCCTCCGCCAGCTATGGCTTGTCCGGCAAGCTCCGTCCGATCGCAAGCGGCGTCAAGCGGTTTCGATGCTGCGTTGCAGCGCTCGGTCGTGCGCGCCGCACGAGCAGGTTCAGGGCCGTAGCGGGCGGGGTTGCACCGGGTGGAACCCCTCGCTACATGCCCCTCCGGGTTCCCACCAAGGTAGTATTTTGGTGGGTTACCTGTGTGGGCGTGTAGCTCAGTGGTAGAGCACTGTGTTGACATCGCAGGGGTCGCAAGTTCAATCCTTGCCACGCCCACCATTTTCCCTTCCCGTCAGCGCCTCGGCTGAAGAGCAGCCTAGCTACTGCGCTCCCGCTGTCGTAGCGTCCGGACTGGGGCGGGACAGCCTCGCATGAGGAGCGGAGAGGGTCGATGAAGCCACCGGAGGGAAAGAGCGGCCATATCAGGCTGACCTCGCATCCCGGCTCGCGCGGGCCGGTGCGGTTCCCGCTCGCCTGGGGCGCGGACAATGCCGCCGAGCGCGGCCCGGTGGTGGCGACGGTCAATGCGCGCGCCGACCGCAACGCGATCGGCGCCCATGGCGGCTCCTATTCCATCTACCGCGCGCTGGCGATTTCGTCGGGGGCGATGGACCCGGAGGCGCGGCCGGACCTGCAGGACACCTCGCCGGTCTGCGAGATCGGTCCGCACCCGCAATGGGGCGATCCCAACAAGATCGTCTCGCTCGATCCCTGGGGGCACAGGGTGGCGCTGGACTTCGCCGAATTGATCGCCGAGGGCATCGACATCCGGCCCTCGATCGCGATCACCAGGGCGCGGCTGACGCTCGGCGAGATCCAGGGCGCGATCGCCGCCGGCCGGCTCGAGGTCGACGGCGAGATCGTCCACGAAGCGGGCGACGTCTCGGTGACCAAGGTCGCCGTCGATCCGGTCTGGTGGCTGCCGGGCGTGGCCGAACGGTTCGAGGTCAATGAGGGGAATCTCAGGCGCTGCCTGTTCGAGCAGACCGGCGGCATGTATCCCGAGCTGGTCACGCGGCCGGACCTCAGCGTCTTCCTGCCCCCGATCGGCGGCATGACGCTCTACATTTTCGGCGATCCGGCCTCGCTCGGCGACGCCACGAAGACGCTCACCTGCCGCGTGCACGACGAATGCAACGGCTCCGACGTGTTCGGCTCGGACATCTGCACCTGCCGGCCCTATCTCACCCACGGCATCGAGGAGGCGACGCGGGCTGCGCAGGCGGGCGGCGTCGGGCTCATCGTCTACAACAGGAAGGAAGGCCGCGCGCTCGGCGAGGTCACCAAGTTCCTCGTCTACAACGCCCGCAAGCGCCAGCCCGGCGGGGACCAGGCGGCGACCTATTTTGAGCGGACCGAATGCGTCGCCGGAGTCCAGGACGCGCGTTTCCAGCAGCTCATGCCGGACGTGATCCACTGGCTCGGCATCAGCCGCATCGACCGCTTCGTCTCGATGTCCAACATGAAATATGACGCGCTCGTCTCGGGCGGTGTCGAGATCGGCGAGCGCGTGCCGATTCCCGACTGGCTGGTGCCCGAGGATGCAAGCGTCGAGATGGAGGCCAAGAAGGCGGCCGGCTATTTCTCGTCGGAAGCGGCGCCGAGCGAGGACGCGCTGAAGAAGGTGGTCGGCCGCGATCTCGGGAAGTTCTGAGGCGGATGCACGGCACGGCCGACCCGATACGCGGCCTGCTGAGCGCGGCGGCGGTGCGCGAGCGGGCGCATGAGATGCTCGACCTCGCCGTCGCGGGGCGGGTCGAGGGCTGGATGGCCGACCTTGGCAGGCTCGACGCCGCCGCCGATCTCGTCGCGCGGGTGACGCGCGAGCGCTTTCCCGATCTCGAAATTCCGTTCCACGCCCGCGGCCGCCATTTCGTCGCCGGCGCGCCCGTGCTGCCGCACGGGGACGCGGCGCAGAAAGCGCGCGCGATGTTCGATCTCGTCATCCTCTCGGTCCTGCTCGACGCGGGCACCGGGCCGGGCTGGCGCTTCGCGGATCCGGTCGGCGGCGAGACCTTCACGCGCTCCGAAGGCCTGGCGGTGGCAAGCCAGCGAATGTTCGAGGCCGGCGACCTCGACGACCTCCCCACGCTGGAGACCGAGGCGCTGGCGCGCGGCTTCCAGGTCGGCGAGGACAATCCGCTGGTCGGCCTGGACGGCCGCACCGCGCTGCTCCGCCGGCTCGGCATGCAGGTGCTGGCGCGGCCCGATCTGTTCGCGGGCGGGCGCCCCGGCGGCCTCTACGACGCGCTCGCCGCGCGCGCGGAGGGGGGAAGGCTGCCGGCACCCGCGATCCTCGAGCTGCTGCTCGAGGCGCTCGGCCCGATCTGGGCGGACCGTCTCGAGATCGGCGGCGTGCCGCTCGGCGATTGCTGGCGCCATCCGGCGATCCGCCGGGACGACGCCAGCGATGGGCTGGTGCCGCTCCACAAGCTGTCGCAATGGCTGAGCTATTCGCTGATCGAGCCGCTGCAGGAGGCGGGCATCGAGGTGACCGACATAGACGGGCTCACCGGCCTTGCCGAATATCGCAATGGCGGCCTGTTCGTGGACACAGGCGTGCTCCGCCTCGCCGATCCCGCCGATGCCGGCCGGCCGCACGCCGTCTCCGATCTGCTGATCGTCGCCTGGCGGGCGATGACCGTGGCCCTGCTCGACCGGCTGGCGCCGCTGGTGCGCTCGAAGCTCGGCGTCGCCGAGGCGGATTTCCCTCTGGCCCGCATGCTCGAGGGAGGCACCTGGACCGCCGGCCGCCGCATCGCCGCGCAGCTGCGCGCCGGCGGCGGGCCCCCTTTCAACATCATCAGCGACGGAACGGTATTCTAATGATCGAAGGACTTACGATCGTCTCGCACCCCCTGGTGCAGCACAAGCTCACCATCCTGCGCGACCGGACCAGCTCGATCCAGCTGTTCCGGACGGTCGTGCGGGAGATCGCGACTCTGCTCTGCTATGAGGTCACGCGCGACCTCCCGACCGATCCGATCCGGATCGAGACCCCGATCGCGGTCACGGAGGCGCCGGCGATTGCGGGCAAGAAGCTCATCATCGCGCCGATCATGCGCGCCGGCCTCGCCATGGCCGAGGGCATGCTCGATTTGCTTCCCTCCGCCCGGGTGGCGCACATCGGGCTCTACCGCGAGCCGGTCTCGCTGCAGTGCGTCGAATATTATTTCAAGACGCCGGAGGATTGCGCCGAGCGCCTCGTCATCATCGTCGATCCGATGATGGCGACCGGCCACACCGCAATCGCCGCCATCGACCGGCTGAAGGAGTCCGGCGTCCGCGACATGCGCTTCGTCTGCCTGCTCGCCTCGCGGCCGGGCGCGGAGGCGGTCCGCGCCGCCCATCCCGACGTGCCGATCTGGGCCGCCGCGATGGACGAGGAATTGAACGAGCACGGCTATATCGTCCCCGGTTTGGGGGATGCGGGGGATCGGACGTACGGGACGCGGTGAGACCCAGACTCGAGCCCGATCAGCCAGGAGCCGGAGGCTTTTGCGAGCTTATCGCGCCTGAGCCCGGCGAGCGCGGGGCCTGGACCCCGGCCTTCGCCGGGGAACAGCATGTGCAGACCCCGGTCGAATTCTACTTCAGCGCGCCCCCGCCACGCGAAGCCCGGTATAGTGCGCGATGAAGGCGTACATGTCGGTATATTCCTCGATCTGCTTGTCGGTCGGCTTGCCCGAGCCGTGGCCGGCGCGGGTCTCGATGCGGATGAGGTGCGGCGCGCCATTGGGATTGGCGGCCTGCATGGCCGCGATATATTTGAAGCTGTGGCCGGGGACGACGCGGTCGTCGGTGTCGGCGGTGGTCGCAAGCATCGGCGGGTAGGCCACGCCTGAACGGATGTTGTGATAGGGCGAATAGGCCCTCAGCACGCGGAAATCGGGCTCGCGGTTCGGATAGCCGTAATCGTCGACCCAGTAGCGGCCCGCGGTGAAGCGGTCGAAGCGCAGCATGTCCATCACGCCCACGGTGGGCAGAGCGGCGGCGAACAGGTCCGGCCGCTGGTTGAGCACGGCGCCGACCAGCAGGCCGCCGTTCGAGCGGCCTTCGATGGCGAGCGTGCGGTTCGAAGCCAGCCCCTCGCGGATCAGATGCTCGGCCGCGGCGATGAAATCGTCGAAGCCGTTCTGCTTGCTGGCGCGCCGGCCGGCATCGTGCCAGGCCTCGCCATATTCGCCGCCGCCGCGGATGTTGGCGACCGCGAGCACGCCGCCCATGTCCACCCAGGTCATCCATTTGGGCTGGTAGCGGGGCAGCTCCGCCGCGTTGAAGCCGCCATAAGCGTAGAGCAGGGTGGGCTGCGGCCGCCCAAGGTCGAGGTCGCGGCGGTGGACCAGGAACATCGGCACCCGTGTCCCGTCCTTCGAAGCGTAGAAGATCTGGCGGACCTGGAAGCGCGCCGGATCGAAGGCGAGCCGCGGCTCGGCGAAGGGGGCGGTGCGCCCGGTCGCGCTGTCGTAGCGGAAGATCGCGGTGGGCTGGGTGAAGCTGGTGTAGGAGAAGAAGGTCTCGCCGCTCGACTGGTCGCCCTCGAAGCCGCCGACGCTGCCGATGCCGGGCAAGGCCACGGCGCCGGTGCGGACGCCGGCGAAGGTGAAGGTGCGGACCTCGCTCTTGGCATCGACCAGATATTCGGCGACGAACCGGCGGCCGACGATCGAGGCGTCCTGGAGCGTGGCGGCATCCTCGGGCACGAGCTCGCGGATGAAGAGGCGCGGGCGGGCGATGTTGATCGAGACGATGCGCCGGCGCGGCGCGCCGTTGTTGGTGCGCCAGTAGAAGGTCGTGCCTTCGTTGCCGAGATAGTGCCAGCCATGCTCGAAGCCGCTGATCAGGCGCCGCGGCCCGGCGCCCGGGCGGGTGAGGTCGATCAGGGTGATTTCGTAGCGCGCGTCGGTGCCTTCCGACGAGGAGACGATCAGCCAGCGCCCGTCTTCGGAGACCTCGGCGCGGTGGCTGATGCGTGGCCGGTCGGGCGTCGCGAAGACGAGGCGGTCCGCGCTTTGCGGAGTCCCCAGGCGATGGAAGTAGATCGCCTGGTTCTCGTTGGTCGACTGGAACTGCGCGGCGGCATCGGGCTCGGGGAAGCGCGAATAATAGAAGCCGGAGCCATCCCTGGCCCAGTCGAGATTGGAGAATTTGACCCAGCGGACCTCGTCGCTCGTCGGCCGGCCGGTGGCGACGTCGAGCACGCGTATCGTGCGCCAGTCGGTGCCGCCGTCCTGGACCGAATAGAGCAGATGGCGGCCGTCCTTCGACGGATGCCATTCGGCGAGCGCGGTGGCGCCGTCCCGCGCCCAGCTGTTGGGATCGATCAATATGCGCGGCGCTCCCTCGAGCCCTTCGCGGACATAGAGGACCGACTGGTTCTGGAGGCCGTCGTTGCGGGTGTAGAAATAGCGGGCGCCGGCGCGTTCGGGGACGCCGAAGCGCTCGTAATTGTAGAGCTGCGTCATCCTCGTGCGGATCGCGGCGCGGCCGGGGAGCGCGGCGAGGAAGCGGCTGCTGAGCGCGTTCTGCGCGGTCACCCAGGCGCGCACCTGCGGGTCCTGCCTGACGTCGTTCTCGAGCCAGCGATAGGGGTCGGCGACGCGCTCGCCGAACTGCTCCTCGACGACCTCGCCGCGCGCGGTCTCGGGATAAGCGAGCGGGGCCGGAGGCTGGGCGAAGGAGGCGGAGGCGGCGGCGAGGGGGAGAAGCAACAAGGCGATGAGACGCATGAGCTGAATGCCTTCCAGACGTGGGCAGGAGCGCGCTCTAGCAGCCTTGTGCGGCCCGCGAAAAGCGCCAAAGAGGAGGGTCATGCGAAAGCTCCTCCCAGGCTTGTGCGCGCTGGCTTTGAGCGCCTGCGCGACCGTGGCGCCGCGCGCCGATCCCGCCTCGCCCGCCTCCTACGCGCCGATCGATACGCAGCGCCTTTCCGACTGGACCCGCGCTCTGGCCTCTGACGAGCTCCAGGGTCGGGCGCCCGGCACCGAGGGCGAGACGCGCACGGTCGCCTGGCTGATCGCGCAGCTCCAGGCGGCCGGCCTCGAGCCGGGCGGCGAGAATGGCGGGTGGACCCAGCGCGTCCCGCTGATCCGCACCCAGGTGCCGGCCGAGGCCGCGTTCAGCGTCGCCAGCCACGGCCGGACGCTGAGCCTGCGCTCGCCGGGCGACATCTATCTGAGCACGGTGCGCGAGACCGACGCGGTCCGCATCGACAATGCGGCGATGGTCTTCGTCGGCTATGGCGTGACCGCGCCCGAGCGCGGCTGGGACGATTTCGGCGACGTCGACCTCAATGGCAAGATCGCGGTCTTCCTGGTGAACGATCCCGATTTCGAGGCCGCGGCCGGCGATGCGGTGGCGGGCCGATTCGGCGGGCGGGCGATGACCTATTACGGGCGCTGGGCCTACAAGTTCGAGGAAGCGGCGCGGCGCGGCGCCATCGGCGCGCTCGTCATCCACGAGAGCGAAGGCGCCGGCTATGGCTGGACCACGGTGCAGGCGCCGGCCGGCGAGAATTACAACGTCGTGCTGGGCGAGGGCGCGCGGGCGCCGGTGCTGCTCCAGGGCTGGCTCCAGCGCGAGGTTGCGGTCGATCTGTTCCGCCGCGCCGGGCTTGATTTCGAGGAGGTGAAGCGCCGCGCGCGAGTCGCCGGCTTCCGCCCGATCGATCTGGACGCGACCTTCTCGGCCCATCTGCCAGTGACCGTCCAGCGGGTCGCGAGCCACAATGTCATCGCCCGCCTGACCGGTACGAGGCGTCCCGCCGAGACGGTCATGTTTTCCGGCCACTGGGACGCCTACGGGACCGGCGCGCCGGATTCGAGCGGCGACCGAATCCGCAATGGCGCCCACGACGATGCGCTCGGGATCGCCGGCCTGCTCGAAATCGCGCGCCACTTCGCCGCCGGGCAGCGGCCGCCGCGCACCCTGCTCTTCGCGGCCTGGACCGCCGAGGAGCGCGGCCTGCTCGGCTCGGAATATTATGCGTCGCATCCGCTCTATCCCGCCGAGACGATGGCCGCGAACCTGACGCTCGACACGCTGCAGAGCGCCGGTCCAGCGCGGGACGTCGTGCTGATCGGCCGGGGGCAGAGCGACCTCGAGGACCGGATGGCCCGCCACGCGGCGCGCCAGGGCAGGGCGGTGACGCCAGACGCGCAGCCGCAGCGCGGCCTGTTCTACCGCGCCGATCATTTCCCGCTCGCCAAGCGCGGCGTGCCGGTGCTGCTGCTGATGGCCTTGGGCGGCGGCGTCGACCTGATCAGCGGCGGCCGGGAGGCCGGCGACCGCTGGGTCAGCGAGTTCACCGCCCGCTGCTACCACCAGAGCTGCGACGAATGGCGCGCCGACTGGGATTTGCGCGGCGCGGCGCAGGACGTTGCGCTGGCCTACGCGATCGGGCGCGAGCTCGCCTTCTCGCGTGACTGGCCGCAATGGCGCCGGGACTCGGAGTTCCGCGCAGTCAGGGAGAGATCGGCGCCGCGACGGCGATGAGTAAATGGGGACTAAATGGGGACAGTATATATTTATCCAGACTCGCAGGGCCCGTCGCGCGCCCTGGTGCCCGACAAATATATACTGTCCCCATTTTCCGCGCAGTCAGGGAGCATTCAGCGGACCGGCGGCGATAAGGTGAGACATCATCCTCAGGAGGGCGGCATGCGGACGAGCGGGAGACTGATGGGCTGGGTGGCCGCGCTTGGCGCGGCCCTGGTGCTGGCGGCCCAGGGCGCCGAGGCCCAGCGGCGCGCCCCGGCGCAGGACCGCCCCGTGGCCGCGCCCCGCGCCTCGGGAAGCCTCACCGCCTTCCGCTCGGATGCCGAGCTCAGGCGCTTCCTGCGCCGGCTGCGCGTCGTGGAGTCGATGGTGGCGGTGCCGATGCCGTCGCCCTCTGCGCCCCCCGCCGCGGCGGACGGGTTTGCGTCGGAGGGGGCAGTCGCAGTCACCGGCTCCCGGATCTCCGCCCCGAGCCCGGGCATCACCAACAACCAGGAGGCGGACGTCGACGAGGGCGGCATCGTCAAGGTGCGCGGCGACATATTGATCATCCTGCGGCGCGGCCGGCTGTTCACGGTGTCGCTGGCCGGCGGCGGCATGCGGGCGGTCGATTCGATCGACGCCTTCCCGCCCGGCGTCTCGGCCCGGGGCGACTGGTATGACGAGATGCTGGTCCACGGCGACCGGGTGATCGTCGTCGGCTACAGCTATGCAAGGGGCGGGACCGAGATCAACCGCTTCCGCCTCGACGCCGCCGGCCGGCTGCGCTTCGAGGACGCCTATCACCTGCGCTCGAACGATTATTTTTCCTCGCGCAATTATGCCTCGCGGCTGATCGGCAACCGGCTGGTCTTCTACACCCCGCTCGATCTCGTATGGGACGAGGATCCTCTCGAAGCGCTGCCCGGCATCCGCAAATGGGAGCCCGGCAATGGGGAGCGGCCCTTCCGGCCGATCGCCGGCGCCCGCCAGATCTACATCGCTCCGCTGATGCGGGGCGCCACCGGGGACGAGATCAACGCGCTTCATTCGGTGACCAATTGCGACCTCGTCGCGCCGGCCTTGACCTGCACGGCGGTGGGCGTGCTCGGCCCCGCCTCGCGCACCTTCTACGTCTCCGGCAATGCGGTCTATCTGTGGGTTACCGATTTCCGGGACGAGCCGCGCCGGGGCGAGCCGGAGGCGTTCGTCTACCGTCTGCCGTTCGGGCGCGAGCGGCCGTCGGCGATCGGCGCGCGCGGGGCGCCGGTCGATCAATTCTCGTTCCGCGAGGACCGCGCGCAAGGCATGCTCAACGTGCTGGTCCGCGACCAGGGCGGCAATGGCGACGCGATGGGCGGGCCGGAGGTCAGCGGCGGCCGGGTCGCCCTGCTGCGCGTGCCGATCTCCTCGTTCGGCGACGGCTGGCGCCCGGCGCCGGCGTCGCGCTATCGCTGGCTGCCAAGTCCGCGCGGCGACGAATATTCGTTCCGCAACCGCTTCGTCGGCGATCATGTCCTCTACGGCTCCGGGGCGCTGGGCAGCGGGCCCGAGGACAAGAGCGGGACGGTCGTGGTCGCGCCGGTGCGCGGCGGCCCGGTGGCGCAGATCGCGCTCGGCCATGCGGTCGACCGGATCGAGGCGCTCGGCCGCGACGCGCTGATCGTCGGCGACGGGGCCGACGAAAGCCTGGGCTTCACCGCCATCGAGCTGCCGGCCGCTGGCGGGCCGCGGCGCGGCGACGTCTTCACCTTGCCGGCCGCATCGGAAGGCGAGACCCGCAGCCACGCCTTCTTCTTCCGGCCGACGACGCCCGACGGCGCGTCCGGCCTGATCGGCCTGCCGATCGCGCGCCAGGCGGAGCCGGCGATGCGGCGCTTCTTCGGCAGCGCCGCGGCGATGCTGTTCCTGCGCCGCGACGAGCGCCGCTTCGCGCCGGCGGGCGAGCTCGCCGCGCAGACGCGCGGGGTGGTCGACGATGGTTGCCAGGCGTCCTGCACCGACTGGTACGGCAATGCCCGGCCGATCTTCCTTGGCGAGCGGGTGTTCGCCTTGCTGGGCTATGAGCTGGTCGAGGGAGAAATGAGGGGCCGCACGATCCGGGAGACCGGCCGGGTCAACTTCGCGCCGGGCGCGCGGCGGCGGGGGGACTAGCGCCGGATTTCGATCGAGCTTGTTCCCCGGCGAAGTCCGGGGCCCAGGAGTCGAAGGCTCTTCCAAACTATCGTGCCTTAGCCCGGCGAGCGCCGGGCCCTGGGCCCCGGCCTTCGGGGTCCCCGCAAAGTACTACTTTGCGGGGTGCCCCTTCGCCGGGGAACAAAAATGTGCAAACTCGATCGAAATTCGAGTCTGGTGTCTCTCAGACAATCACGTCGTCGGGCAGATTGGTTGCCTTGTAGGCGCGCTTCTTAAGCGGGATCGCGCCGCGCCGGAAGGTGCCGCCCTCGACATTCTTCAGCGCCTTGGGGAGGAACCAGCGCAGGTAGAAGCGCCAGCCCATGCCCATCGCGAAGGTGAGGCTCCACGGCTGGTTCTCGTAGGACTGGACGAGCTCGACCCGGGTCCCGCCCTTAACCGGCGTCAGCGTCCATTCGACGCGCATCGGCGGCGGCTGTGGGGCGCCCTCGACCGCCCGGTTCTGCCAAGACCAGGCGAGACGGTGCGGCCGCTCGACCTCGATGACCTCGCAGTCCACGATGCCGGACGGGCAGAGCCGCTCCGGATCATATTGAAAGCGGAATCCGCTGCCCACCTTCGGCTCGAAGAAGGTGACCGGCATCAGCCATTCGGCGAGCGCATAGGGATCGGTGAGCGCGCTCCACACGTCCTCGATGCCGTGCTTGTAGGTCGCCACCCGTCGGAACGACTTCATTGGGGCCTCGCTTTCCGGTCCAGATAGTCGCCAAGTTTCGCCAGCCGCTCGTCCCAGAAGGCTTGGTAGTGCTTCAGCCAGTCGAAGGCTTCGGCCAGCGGCCGGGCGTTCAGCGAATAGATGCGTTCGCGCCCCTTCGGCCGGGCATCGACGAGGCCGGCGCGGGAAAGGACCGACAGATGCTCGGAAAATGCCGCCTGGCTGGCGCCGGAGATGCCGGGCGCCAGGCCCAGGCGCAGGTCGGTCGCGCTTCTCTCGCCCCGGCGCAGCAGATCCAGCACGGCGCGCCGGGTCGGGTGGGCGATGGCGCTGAAGGCGGAAGCGGCGGCGGCGGGGCGGGTCATGGGCCGACATTATATCGGGTAAAGCCGATACGTCAACCGGCCTCAGTGAACGGCGCGCTCCGCCCGCTCGGCCTTGGTGGCGAGGGAGAAGCGGGGCTCGGGGGACGCCAGCCGCCCAAGCAGCAGGTCCGCGGCATAGCGGCCCACGGCGGGGCCGTGCTTGAAGCCGTGGCCGGAGCCGCCGCCGACCAGCACGACATTTTCAAGGGCCGGGTGGCGGTCGATCAGGAAGTCGCCGTTCGAGCTGTTCTCATATTGGCAGACGCGCGCCTCGCTGAGCGGCCGGTCCGCCAGCAGCGGAAAACGCCGGGCCATGAAGGCGCGGACGTCGGCGAGCGCGGCGGGCGAGGGGGTGCGGTCGCCCGTGTCGGGGTCCATCGCCGGCCCGTGCGCGTCGTGGGCGATCTTGAAGCCGCGGCCTTCGAGGTTCGGGAAGCCGTAATAGATGTCGCCGCCGTTGAAATCGGCCCAGCCGGGCAGGCGGCCAGGCTCGAACCTGTCGTCGCCGGCGGCGGGCGCGAAGAAGAACACCTCCTGCCGGGTCGGGAAGATGCGGCGGCCGAGCAATTCGGGAAAGATCCGCCCCAGCCACGGCCCGCAGGCGAAGACGAAGCGCTCCGCACGGTAGCGGGTCCCGTCGGTGGCTGTGACGGCGGACAGCGCCCGGCCGGCCGCCTCGACGGCCCGGATCTGTTTTTGATGGTAGGTGCCGCCGGCGCGCAGGAACTCTGCGAACAGGGTCTGCACCGCGCGTCGCGCCATCAGCGCGCCGAAGCCGGGCTCGTAGAGGCCGGCCTCGATGCCGCTGAAGTCGATCATCGCAAAGCGCCTGCGCAGCGTCCGTCCGTCGAGCACCTCGATCGGCAGGCGCAGCCGCCGGTGCACCGCGATCGACTGCTCGAAATAATCGTCGATGCGGGGCGCGAAGAAGAGCACGCCGGTCCGGTGGAAAACGGGAAGGCCGGAGCGATCGGAGAGGCTTCGCCACTCGGCCAGCGAATCCCAGGCCATGCGCGTGTAGACCGCGTCGGCGCCGTAACCGGCGCGGGTCATGCGCGATTCTCCGCCCGACGAGGCGCGGGCATGGGCCGGCCCCCAGGCGTCGATCAGACGCACCCTGTGGCCCGCTTCCTGCAGCTTCCTGGCCGTCCAGACCCCGAACACGCCCGCGCCGACGACGATCACCTCCGGGCCGCGGCGCGGGGTGCGGGCGGAGAGGGAGTTGGGAAAAGCCGCCGCCGCGGCGGTGGCGGCGCCTGCGATGAGCAGCGAGCGGCGGCTGATCTCGGTCATGGGGTCTCCGCAGCAGGAGGGCAGGGTTAGGCCTGGGCGAACATGTCTCTCTTACAATCCCGCCGCTGAGAAGAGGAAATAGAGCGCGGCCAGAAGCAATGCGAACGACCCGAGCCCGACGAGCCATTGCCTGAGCGATGCGCGCGGCCATCCGATCAGGCACCCCTCGGGGTCGGGGTCGATCACGCGGGCTCCTCCACCGGCCTGCGGCGCAACGCAATGGGGATCGCAATGGAATGGGGACAGTTACGAGCAACTGTCCCCGGACCATCCATGGGGACAGTTACGAGTAACCGTCCCCGGGCCATCCTAGCGGCCGAAGCGCTTGCGCACGGTGATGCCGATCTGCCGGGGCTGGCCGATGTTGAAGCCCAGCCGCGCCCTGCCGCCGCGCTCGCGGTCGAAGGAGAGCAGGGCGTTCTCGTCGAACAGATTGGTGACGTAGAGCATCACGCCCAGGCCGTTGGTCCAGTCGATCCCCGCGCTGAGGTTCACATAATTGTAGGAGGGGAGCTTCAGGTCGACCACGGTGGCGCCGGCGCCGGTCGCGCCGCGGAAGGCCAGGCCGGAGACGAAGCTGCGCGGATTGTTCTCCTGGTCGCTCGACTGGGTATAGCGGCTGCCGACATGCTGGAAGGACGCGCCGACATAGGCTTCGGCGTCCTCGGCGACCGGGAAGGCGTAGCTGGTGCTGGCCGAGACCTGGAATCGCGGCACGCTCGGCAGGCGGTTGCCTTCGCGAAGGCCGGCGATCACCGTGCCGGTGCCGTCGACCACGGTCGAATCGAACTCGGCTTCGACCAGCGAGCCGTTGAGCGTGAAGCTCAGCCCTTCGACCGGCTCCGCCGCCAGCTCGAATTCCAGGCCCATCGTATGCGCCTTGGGAACGTTGAAGACGATGCGCGACGAGCAGGAGCCGGCATCGAGCGTCACCTGGAGGTTGCTGATGTCGGTGTAGAAGGCGGCGGCCGCGAAGTTGAGGCCGCCGCGCCGGCCGCGCACGCCGAGCTCGTAATTCCACAGGCTCTCGTCGTCATAATCCTGGAAGCCGCCGAAGATCGCCGCGTCCTGCGCGCTGCAGAGCGGCAGGTTCAGGGGATCGTTGACGCCGCCCAGCCGGAAGCCCTTCGACGCCTGGGCGTTGAAGCGCAGATTGTCGACCGGCTCGTAGCTCATGATGACGCGCGGGCTGAAACCGCTGGACGAGGTCCGGTCGGTCCGGTTGTCGAGGTTGGAGAACAGGCCCCCAGAGACGAACCCGCGTTCTTCGGAGAAGTCGTAATAGCGGCCGCCCGCGGTGAGGTGCAGCTGCTCGGTGATGTCCCAGGTCCCCTCGCCGAACCCCGCGAGCTGCTCGATGTCGTAGGGCAGATCCGAATTGTAGGGCGAATTGGGGGGGAAGCCGTTGCGCGTCGCCGCCGAGGTGCCCGCGCCCAGGGTGGCGTCGGTGAAGGCGTCATAGCCCGGGGTGGGCAGACGCTGGCGGTAGAAGCGGCTGGTGTTCGAATAGAAGATGCCCATCACGAAGTTGAACGGCCGGGAGCTGTCGGAAGAAATCCGGACCTCCTGCGCGTACGTCTCGAGGTCGGTGGTGTCGACGAGGTTCGAGGGCAGGTTCACCGCCGCGGTTGGATAGCCGAGATCGACCGAGACCGAGCCGGTCAGCGCGCTGGCGTCCCGGCTCACCGTGATGTCGCGGTTGATATAGGTCGAGATGGAGCTCAGCGAGAGGTCCGAGCCGATGTCGATATTGACGTTGAGATCGGCGAGCAGGGTGTCGTCCGAGAAGCCCTCGCGGAGCAGCAGATATTGCTCGCGGTCGTCATAGACGGTCGGGGGCGCCGTGAAGGCATTGGCGTAGAGGTTGTAGACCTCCTGCCGGTTGAAGCCGTTGGCGCGGATTTCCTGGTAAAGGATCCGCGGCGTGATCCGGATCCCCGGCGCCGGCTGCAGGGTGAGGGAGACGCGGCCGCCGGCGCGGTGGCCGTCATTGACGTTCTCGCCGCCGGCCGGCCCGATCGCGTCGACGAAACCGCCATATTGGGTGTAATAGCCGACCGCGCGCAGGCCGACGCCGTCGGTGAGCGGAACGTTGAGCATGCCCTTGAGGTGGCCGCCGATGTCGCCGCCGGCGAGGACGTTGATATTGGCTTCGACCGAGCCTTCGACCCGGTTCAGATTGGGCTGGTTGGTGATGTAGCGGATCGTGCCGCCGACCGAGCCCGAGCCGAACAATGTGCCCTGCGGGCCGCGCAGCGTCTCGACGCGGTTGAGGTCGAACAGGTCGATGTCGGGGGTGAAGAGCGAAAGCGAGATCACCGATTCGTCGAGATAGACGCCGACCTGCTCCTTCACGCCCGGCTGGTCGCGGACGACCTGGCCGGCGGAGACGCCGCGCACCGAGACCTGGCTCTGGCCCGGCCCGAGATTCTGGATGGAGAGGCCGGCGACGTTGCGCGACAGGTCCTCGACCGTGTTCGCGCCGGAACGCTGGATGGCCGCCTCCGTCTGCGCGTTGATCGAGAAGGGCACGTCCTGCAGCGAGGTCTCGCGCTTGGTCGCGGTGACCACGATCTCGGTCTCGCCTTCCGGCGCTGCGGCGGACGGCTCGTCCTGCGCGAAAGCAGGGGTGGCGGCGGCGAGCGCCAGCAAGGAGACGGCGGTGAGGGAGGCAGCGGTGCGCCGGCGGAAGATCGAGCGTGACATGGGTACCCCCTGTTTGTTTCTAGGCCAGAATAACCATGGGGGAGTCCCGGCACAACGACGCTGTGGCCGCACCGCAACAAAGGCTGCCACGCTGTTGCTGCTTTGCAACATGGTGGCGCAAGGTACCCAAGGTGATTAGCGGGTGGCTAGGCGCGCTCGTCGCTCTCAAACTTGGCCCAGCCATCTACGTTGCCATGTCCAGTTATGGGCATGTGCATAGCGCCGCCGCCCCTCTCTCTGTGGATTAGGTCCGGCAGGAAATAGCAGAAGTGCCGGTAGCGGCTAAGGTTGTCGAGATCGGTGTAGTTGATGCGCGTCTCGGCAAAAAGGCGATGAGTCTTCGCCCGCAGAGCTTCGATATTCTCTTTGATCCAGTCCTCCGGCAGATTCACCCAGATCAGCCGCTCCTGTCCCGGCTCCATGATCCCAAACTCGGTCGTGAATGTCACGGTCCCGCCCTTGTCGCTCTTGCCGGGAAAGCCGGTCTGGTGCGTGTCGATGTAGAGCCGCGTCATGCTGACAACGCCGTAGGCGGGCGTCAGTCCGAAGTTCTTGATCTCGGCAATAACCCGTGGAGCCGCCGACCCGATGTAAAACGCGTTCGCTTTCAAGACGCCGATGTAGGCCCGCAGCTGCTTACTGGTCGCATCCCGAGCGGCCTCAACCTGCCGCTCGGCAATGGTGTTGCCAGCTCTGGTTTCGCGGAAGGTAATGAAAATGAGGCCGACGCCCAAGGTGCCGACCGCCATCCCGATTATCGCAGCGATGCCCATAGCGCGGGTCCACGCGGACGTTACGAGTTGGGCTTGCAGATCGTAATCGTCATTGCCCTGCCACACCTCGATGCAATGGGCGTGATCCAGCTCGCGCGCCTTTGCCAATGCGCTCGCATCGTCGGCCACGTCCACGACCTCGGCACGCATGAAATGGCCTTCGGCATTGTGGAAAAAGAGCCGATAGTCCGGCATTCCCCGCCCCCCAGAGCGGGTTATAACGGGTGAGCAACGAAATTGATAGCGCGTCGCAAAAAGAGGGCGGCGAAGGCGCACAACGAAACGAGCCGAGCAGTTTCCTGCCCGGCTCTAGCTACCGGAAGGTCCCCCCTCGGCCACGGCGCCGTAGTTATACGGTAACCGCAGGCCGGGCAACGTTATTCGGCGCTCACAAAAAGAGGGGCCGCCGAAGCTACGCGCTAGCACTCCTGACAGATTGCCCGCGACGGCTTGCACAGCGGTCGCCGATAAGTGACGTGGCCGCATTCGAGCTGAACCGCGATGCTACCCTTCGGCGCATCGACTATGGCCGTCACGGCACGGCTGCGCGGATCGCGCGGAGGCCCCCCATTCGCCAGCATATGTTCTCCCCCGGTCAATGACTTAGCATGATCGAGGGCGACGTAAAAGGGGGCCGCCGAAGCGACCCTACGGCTTCAAGCTGCACGCTGCCAGTAGCCGGTGAAGCTGTGCGACTTGCGCGAGGCCATGACGAGCGTGGCGACGCACTCGAACTGCTCGCCAGTGGATTTGCGGCGGTGATCCTCGTGCCATGCCATTTTCGGCGGCGTAGCGGGCCAGATATGCTGCTTTGCAACATTGGGGCGCACGCACATGCACATCATCGAGTGACAGAATCCAAGCTTCGCGGGCCCTATCGAGGTGTCTGGCCTGGCTGCTGCTTTGGAGGCTGGGCGCGCTAAGTGCGCTCCACGATCCAGTCCTTGTTGCCGCGCTGGCGCATCCGGACGCCGCAATACTGGCACACGGAAACATAGATGTGCCCGTCCAGCTTGGCACGGCGCTTTGATCGCAGGTGCTTCCCAAACAGACAGCCGATGCGCCCCAGGACTTTCCTAATCATGCCGCGCTCCTCAGCCCTGGCCGTGCCGCCTTGCAACGTGGTGGAGCAAAGGTACCCACCCAAACCATGGCATTAAAAGTGGGGCCGCCGAAGCGACCCTATGGCTTCAAGCCGGCCCGCTGCCAATAGCCGGTGAAATTGCGCGACTTGCCGGAGGCCAGGGCGAGGGCCGCGACACAGCGGCAGGTCGAGCAGCTTCACCGTCCGTCGGAAGCGCTCCGCCTGGCCGGTTCGGAAATTCGTCGGGCGGCCCCCTCCGTGCTTGCGGCCTCGAGCCCCGCGCTTCCCACCCACGCCATGGTGCCGTCCTCGGCGCGCACCGCCTGCCTTGCCCTGATGGCGTCCTGGCACGCTTCCTCGGCGGTTGCCTTCCACCCTCCAAGCAGGGCCGCGGTTTTGTATCGGTAGCGCATTGCATCCTAGTGCGCGCGATCCCCGGCGAAGGGCACGTGGTAATAATACCCAGCGGGGGTGCTGCAATTTTGAGATTGGCGGACTCCGGCGATCCGCTATCGTCGTGCGGGCTTACGGGAGGAACGAGTCCATGCGCATGTCCGCGATGCTGTTGCCCTTGCTTGCGCTGCTGGCTCTGCCCGCCTCGACCGCCGCGCAGGCGCCCGCGGCCGCGCCTCCCGCCGCGTCCGGGCCGGTGACCGTGATTCATGCCGGCGCTCTGCTCGACAGGCCGGGCCGGCCGCCGCGGCGCAATGCGACGATCGTCGTGCGGGGGGACCGGATCGTGTCGGTGCAGGACGGTTTCGCTCCCGTGCCCGAGGGCGCCCGCCTGATCGACCTCTCCGACCGCTTCGTGCTGCCCGGGCTGATCGACAGCCACGTCCATTTGGGAACGGACCGGGCCGGGGTCGAGGGCCAGCTCGCAGACGTTACCGACAGCACGCCCTTGCGCAGCTTCGAGGCGGCGTGGAATGCGCGCAAGACGCTCGACGCGGGCTTCACCACGGTCCGCAACCTGGGCTCGGACGACGGCATCACGCTCGGCCTTCGCGACGCGATCGCGCGGGGCTGGGCGATCGGCCCCAGGATCGTCGACGCCGGCACGGCGATCTCGACGAGCACCGGCCACATGGACGCGACGCTCGGCATGCGCGAGGAATTCCACGACGTGCTGCGCGGCCCGGGCTCGACCTGCGACGGAGCCGACGATTGCCGCCGCGCGGTCCGCCGCCAGATCGCGCGCGGCGTCGACGTGATCAAGATCGCCACCACCGGCGGCGTCAACAGCCGCATCGGGCTGGGCCTCGGCGCGCAGATGTTCGAGGACGAGGCGCGGGCGATCGTCGAGACCGCCCACCTCTACGGCAAGCGCGTCGCCGTCCACGCCCACGGCGCCGACGGAGTCAACCTGGCGCTTCGAGTCGGCGCGGATTCGATCGAGCACGGCACCCTGCTCGACGACGAAAGCATCCGCCTGTTCGTGCGCGGCCGCGCCTATTACGTGCCGACTTTGTCCACCATCAACGGCTATATCGAGCGCCTGCGCGCCAATCCCAACGCCTATACGGGCGAGGTGCGCGCCAAGATCGAGTGGCGGATCTCCGTCACCGGCCAGGCGCTGCGCCGCGCCTTTCCGGCCGGAGTCAGGATCGCCTTCGGCACCGATGCGGGCGTCTCGCTGCACGGCCGCAATGCCGATGAATTCCTGCTCATGGTCCAGCACGGCATGCCGGCGATGGCGGCGATCGAGGCCGCGACCGTCAACGCCGCCGATCTGCTCGGCCTCTCCGCGGAGATCGGCACGATCGAGCCCGGCAAGATCGCCGACATCGTCGCCGTGCGCGGCGATCCGCTGGCCGATGTCGGCCTGTTGCGGCGGATGAATTTCGTGATGGCCCGCGGCCGCGTCCATCGATTGGAACCGTGAGTTGGTCGAAATCACCTTGGGTGCGTTCGTCCAGGGACCATTGCGGGCATAGGAGGAAAACCCACATGAACATGCGCTTCGACCGCCGCCAGTTCCTGCTCGCCACCGCCGCCGCGACGGGAGCGCTCGCGCTGGGCGGCTGCGCCTCGGTGGCGCCGCGCTCGCGTGCAGGCGGCGCCCGCGCGCTCTACGACCGCATCTTCGAGGAGATGCTCGAAGTCTCGCCCGAGCTCGCCACCAGCCTCGGCCTAGACGTGGGCGAAAAGGCGCATCTGCGCGGCCGCCTCGGTGAATCCGGCGCCGCCGGCAAGATGGGCGGCTACCGTCCGCTGGTCGCGCACCTGCCGGCGCTGCGCCGGATCGGCCGCTCCGGCCTGGAGCCGCGCGAGCGCGCCTGGCGCGACACCATCGTCTGGCTCGGCGAGCGCGTCTCGGACCTCTCCCGCGTGCCCTACGGCAGTTTCGACGGCTATCCGGTTCCCTACGTCCTCTCGCAGCTGACCGGCTCCTATCAGAGCGTTCCCGATTTCCTCGACAGCCAGCACAAGGTCGAGACCCGCGCCGACGCGCAGGCCTATGTCAGCCGGCTCGAGGCGTTCGCGCGCAACATCGACCTGGAGGTGGAGCAGGCCCGCGCAGATTCCGGGCGCGGCGTGGTCCCGCCCGATTTCATCCTCGACAAGACGCTGACCCAGACCCGCTCGCTGCGCGCCGAGCGCGGCGCCAGCGCCGGCCTCGTCCAGTCCCTCGTCCGCCGCACCAGTGCGGCCAATATCGAGGGCGACTGGGAGACGCAGGCGAGCGCGATCGTCGACGGCCGAATCGCAGCCGCGCTCGACCGGCAGATCGCGCTTCTGACCGAGCTCAGGCGAGGCGCCGGCCGCAACCCCGCCGCGGGCCGGCTGCCGGGCGGGGCGCAATTCTATGCGATGTGCCTGCGCTACCACACCTCGACCGGGCTCAGCCCCGACGCGGTCCACGAAACCGGACTCAGGCAGATCGCCGAGCTCTCCGCTTTGGCCGATCCCCTGCTGCGCGCCGAAGGCCTGACCCGGGGCAGCGTCGGCGCCCGGATCACCGAGCTGGGCCGGCAGGAGCGCCATCTCTATCCCAACACCGAAGCCGGCCGGACCCAGATCATCGCCGATCTGACCGCCTATATGAACCGGCTGCGCGGCCGCATGCCGGACTATTTCGCGACCATCCCGCGCTCGGGGATGGAGATCAAGAGGGTGCCGCCGGCGATCGAGGTCGGCGCGCCGCGGGGCTATGCGATGGGGCCGAACCTCGACGGCACGCGGCCCGGCGCCTTCTACATCAACCTGCGCGACACCCGCTCCTGGCCGAAATGGGCGCTGCCGACGCTCAACCATCACGAGGCGATACCGGGCCACCTGTGGCAGGGCTCGATCGTGATCGAGAACCAGGCGATCCCCCTGCTCCACCGCAATATCGGAATCGCCGCTTATGGGGAGGGCTGGGGACTCTATGCCGAGCAGCTCGCCGACGAGATCGGCATGTACGAGGATTATCCGGTCGGCCGGCTCGGCATGATCCAGAGCTTCATGTACCGTTCGGCGCGCCTCGTCGTCGACACGGGCATGCACGCCAAGGGCTGGAGCCGCGAGCAGGCGATCCGCTTCTTCATGGAGAATGTCGGGCTCGACGAACTCTCCTCGACCAGCGAGATCGAACGCTATGTCGTTTGGCCCGGCCAG
Organism: Allosphingosinicella sp.; assembly: GCA_035629975.1. GTDB lineage: Bacteria > Pseudomonadota > Alphaproteobacteria > Sphingomonadales > Sphingomonadaceae > Allosphingosinicella. The sequence continues at coordinate 27,474 of DASQLN010000004.1, forward strand.
GCCTGCAGCTACAAGATCGGCCACAACGAGTTCGTCCGGCTGCGCGAGGAGGCGCGCGCGCAGCTCGGCGCCCGCTTCGACCTCAAGGGCTTCCACGATGCGGTGCTCCTGAACAGCGACATGCCGCTCGAAGTGCTCGCGACCGTGGTCGCCGAGTGGACGCGGTCGCAAAGGGGCTAGGCAGGCTCGGGCAGTCGGAGGAATGCCCTGAAGTCCCCTGCCCACTCCTGCCGGGGAGGGGAGGGTTTGGGGCCTTTCCCGATATTGGCCGTCCATACGGACTAGTATCCGAAGCTATCGTTTCGCTGGGATGACACCAGGGTTTCAATTCGTTTTCAATCGGATGAATATAGGCAATAGTGGCCGGTGCGGTCCAAAAAAGGGTTGCGGAACCAATTCACCTGTCACATGTTGCTGGTCTTGGGTCGCTGGATTTCCCCGCACCCCACTGCCTGGGAGGTAGTATGCTTTCGAAGAAACTGTCGGCGCTCGTCGCCATATCCATGCTCACCGCGAGCAGCGCGGCGGTTGCGCAATCGGCGCAGTCGCTCAGCCTTGCGAATTCGCCGGCGATGCGTGCTGGCGCGGACGCACAAGGCGTCAATTCGCTCGACAGCCGCAACGGCATTGGCATCTATCTGATCGGCGCGGTGGTTCTGGGCCTCATCATCTGGGGCATCATCGAGCTTACCAAGGACGACGAGGGCTCCGAGAGCCCATAAGCCGCGAAACGGTCTCCCGACTAAGAGCGCCCCGGCAGCCCCGGGGCGTTTTTTTGTCAGGGCTTGCATAATAATACAGGATAATGCATAAGAACTGCATGATCGACGTTGCGATTCTTGGTGCGTCCGGCTTCGTCGGCGCGGAGCTCCTGCGGCTCTGCGCCGGCCACCCCGATCTGCGCGCGGCGAGATTGTTCGGCGACAGCAAGGCGGGCGCAGCGGCGGCCGATGTCCATCCCCATCTGGCCCCGGCCTATCCCGGCGCCCGGATCGAGCTTTATGCGCCGGGAGCGCTGGAGGGAATCGGGCTGGTCCTCGCCGCCTTGCCGCATGGCGAATCCCAGGCGGTCGCACCGCAGATCCTCGAGCGCGGCATCCCCTTCGTCGATCTGGGCGCCGACTTCCGCCTCGACGACGCCGCAACCTATGAACGCTGGTACAGGGAGCCGCACCGGGCGCCGGAATTGCTGGGCCGGTTCGTCTACGGCATTCCGGAATTGCACCGCGCCGCGATCGCCGCGTCGAGGACGGTGGCCGCCGCTGGCTGCTACCCGACCGCCGCGATCCTCGCGCTCAAGCCCCTCATGGGCCTGATCGATCCCGACACGGTCAACGTCGACGCCGCCTCGGGCGTCAGCGGCGCCGGCAAGGGGCTTAAGGACGCCACCCATTTCAACACGGTCGACGGGAATATGACCGCCTACGGGCTGCTCGATCACCGCCATACCGCGGAGATGGAGATGGCGCTCGGCGGCAGGATCCTGTTCACGCCGCATCTCGCGCCGATGAACCGCGGCATTCTCGCCACCTGCACCGCGATGGCGAAGGGGCCGTGCGACCCGCTGCAGGCGTTGCGCGACGCCTATGCGGACGAGCCTTTCGTCCACGTCTCCGAGCGGCCGCCCTCGACCAAATGGACTCACGGCTCGAACGCCGTCCATCTCACCGCGCGCTACGACGAACGCACCGGCCGGGTCCTCGCCATCGCCGCGCTCGACAATCTCGGGAAAGGAGCCGCCGGACAGATGATCCAGTGCGCCAACCTCATGCTCGGCCTCGACGAGGCGGCGGGACTTTCGGCCGTGGGCGTCTGGCCATGAGCGTCACCGCCGCTCCGGGCTTCCTCGCCGCCGGCCTCCACGCCGGGATCAAGCATCGCAAATATGACATGGCGCTGATCGCCACGGACGATGGCAAGCCGGTTACCGCCGTGGGGGTTTTCACGCAGAACAAGTTCGTCGCTCCGCCCGTGGTGCTGGACCGCACGCTCCTGGAAACGACGAAGGGCCGGGCCTCCGCGATCATCGTCAATTCCGGCAACGCGAATGCCGGGACGGGCCGCGACGGCCTGCTCGATGCCCAGCGGATGGGCGCGGCCACGGCAAAGGCGCTTGGCGCCGAACAGGCGCACGTCCTCGTTTCCTCGACCGGCATCATCGGCACGCCGCTGCCCATGGACAAGATTCTCGCCGCCATACCGAAACTTGCGAAGAAGCTATCGGTGGAGGGCGGCCGTGACGCCGCCAGGGGCATCCTGACCACCGATCATCTGGCCAAGGAAGCGGTGGTAAGGGGTTCGACCTTCACATTGGGCGGCATGGCCAAGGGCTGCGGCATGATCGCGCCCAACATGGCGACGATGCTCGCCTATCTCACCACCGACGCGAAGGTGCCGCGCGAGGATCTGCAGCGCATCCTGAAGGACGCCGCCGACCGGACGTTCAACACCCTGAACGTCGATGGCGCCACATCGACCAACGACACCGTCATCCTGCTCGCCAACGGCCGCGCCGGCCCGCCCGATCCGGCCGAATTCGCCGATGCGGTGCACAAGCTCTGCGAGGACCTGACCCTGCAAATGGCCCGGGACGCCGAGGGTATGACCAAGATGGTGATGCTCCACGTCACCGGCGCGGCGACCGACGAGGAGGCCAGGATCGCGGCCAAGAACATCGCCGAGAACAATCTCGTCAAATGCTCCTGGTACGGCTCGGACCCGTATTGGGGCCGCCTGCTCGGCGCCGCGGGATCGGCCGGCGTCGCGTTCGACACCGACGCCTCGGCCGTGGCCTATGGCGGCACGACCGTCTCGCGCCGGGGCACCGAGGTCGATCACGATCGGGAAGCGGTCGCGGCGCACATGCGGCGGGACAGGGTCGAGATCGAGGTGCATCTCGGCGCCGGCCAGGGCTCGGCCCGGGTCATCGGCATCGACCTCGGCCCCGGCTATATCAAGGAAAACTCGGTGACGTCATGAACAGCAGGCCCGCCCTCACCGACAACGTCATCCCGGCGAAGGCCGGGATCCATCTTCTTTCTCCCGCGGGACAGGGTAGGTGGACCCCGGCCTTCGCCGGGGTGACGGGGAGCGGGTCATGAGCACCAGCCCCGCCCTCACCGCGCAGATCCTCGTCGAGGCCTTGCCTTACATCCAGCGCTTCCGCGGCAAATCGATCGTCGTGAAGCTCGGCGGCGCCGCGATCGACCGCGAGCTCGACCGCGCGCTCGCGCAGGACGTGCTGCTGCTGATGAGCGTCGGCGTGCGCTGCGTGCTCGTCCATGGCGGCGGGCCGCAGGTCGACGCGCTGATGAAGAAGATGGGCAAGGAGCCGGAGTTCAGGGACGGCCTGCGGGTTACCGATGCCGAGACGCTGCAGATCGTGAGGATGGTGCTGGTCGGGGAGGTCAATCGCGATCTCGTCGCCACCATCAACCGCGAGACGCTCGACGATCCGCTCGCGGTCGGCGTCGCCGGCGAGGATGGCGGCCTCCTGACGACGACCCCGCGCGATCCGGCCCTCGGTTATGTCGGCGACGTCGCCCACGTCCGCGCCGAGCGGCTGCACGGCCTGCTCGACCAGGGCCTGGCGCCGGTCGTCTCGACGATCGGCGCCGATGCTTCGGGCCAGCCCTACAATATCAACGCCGACGAGGCGGCGATGGCGATCGCGGTGGCAATGGGCGCCGAGAAGATCGTCTATCTCACCGCCGCGCCGGGGCTGCTCGAGGACGCCAGGGACGAGAGCACGCTCGTGGCGCGACTCACCTCTGCCGAGCTGCGCGACCGGATCGAGCACGAAAGTGTCAGCGCCGGCATGATTCCGAAGCTTCGCGCGTGCGCCGACGCCGTCGACGGGGGCGTCGGCTCGGCGCACATCATCGACGGCCGCGTGCCGCATGCCCTGCTGATCGAGGTGCTGACCGATCAGGGCATCGGAACGATGGTCAGGAAGGAGCGGGACTGGTGAGCGACCTTCTCAGCATCGCCGGCCTGCCCCAGGGCGCCTTCGCCGAAATCCTGGCGCTGTCCGAGCGGGCCGATCTCGGCCGTCCGCTCGAGGGCAAGGGCGTCGCCCTGGTCTTCCAGAAGCCGAGCGCGCGCACCCGCAACTCGACCGAGATGGCGGCGGTGCAGCTCGGCGCGCATCCGGTCTACATCCAGAAGGAGGAGGTCGGGCTCGGCACGCGCGAGAGCGCCGAGGACGTGGCGCGGACGCTCGCCTGCTATCACGCGATCATCGCCGCCCGGGTGATGGACCATCGCGACCTGGTGCGCATGGCGGCGGCGGTCGAGACGCCGGTTCTCAACATGCTGTCGGATAAAGATCATCCGCTGCAGGCGCTCGCCGACCTGCTCACGGTCAGGCAATTGCTCGGCCGGCTCGAAGGCGCGCGCATCGCTTATGTCGGCGATGCCGACAACAATGTCGCCCGCTCGCTCGCCCAGGCCTGCGTCGCGGTCGGCGCCCAGCTGACGCTCGCCAGCCCGCAAGGCTATCAGCTGAGCGACGCGCCCGACGGAGTCCGTCAGGTGAGCGACCCGGGCGAGGCAGCCGCCGGCGCGCAGATCATTTACACCGACGTCTGGGTCTCGATGGGCCAGGACGATGAAACCGAGACCCGCCTCAGCGCCTTCGCCGACTATCGGGTCGACGCCGCGCTGATGGCGAAGTCCGACGACGCCTTCTTCCTCCATTGCCTCCCCGCCCGGCGCGGCGAGGAGGTGACCCACGAAGTGATGGAAAGCCCGCGGAGCGCCGTGTGGCGCCAGGCCGAGAACCGCATGCACACTGCGCGCGGCGCGCTGGCCTGGCTGGCGGGGGTAAGGTGATGGGTTGGCGCGAGGAAAAATCCTCCCCGGAACGGGGAGGGGGACCGTTCGCCGCAGGCGAATGGTGGAGGGGCCGAGGACGCCTCCACTGCCCCGACCCCTCCACCACGCCGCTTCGCGTCGCGGTCACCCTCCCCGTTCCGGGGAGGATCTCATGACGGACACCCGCGCCCGGCGGCTGCGGGCGCTTGCCGAGCTGGTCCGCTCGGGCGCCTTCGCCAGCCAGGAGGAGGTGACCGAGCGGCTCGCCGCATTGGGCTTCGCGGTCACCCAGGCGACCGTCTCGCGCGATCTCGATCAATTGGGCGCGGTCAAGGTGAAGCGCGGCGGCGTGCTCTCCTACGCGCTGCCCGACCAGATCGGCACCGCCGACTGGGGCGCGAACCGGCTCGAGAAGATCCTGACCGAATGGGTGGTCTCGATCGAGGCGGCCGGGCAGATGATCGTGCTCAAGACTCCGCCCGGCTCGGCCCATCTCGTCGCCTCGGCGATCGATCATGCCGCCTTGCCCGAAATCGCAGGCACCGTCTCGGGCGACGACACGATGTTCGTCGCGGTGCGCGACGGCGTCGCCACCCACCATGTCCTTACCCGTTTCCGGCGGATGATGGGGCAGGAGAAGGTCGCTTACGTATGAATGTCCTTCGTCATTCCCGCGAAAGCGGGAATCCAGGCAGCGCTCGCGAAGGATACCAAACTCAATCTGGATTCCCGCTTTCGCGGGAATGACGGGGAATCAAACGCATGACCGACAAACCGAAGAAGGTCGTGCTCGCTTATTCGGGCGGGCTCGACACCTCGATCATCCTGAAATGGCTGCAGACCGAATATGGCGCGGAGGTGGTCACCTTCACCGCCGACCTGGGGCAGGGGGAGGAGGTCGAGCCCGCGAGGGCCAAGGCGTTGCTGCTCGGCATCAAGCCGGAGAATATCTTCATCGACGATCTGAGGGAGGAATTCGTTCGCGATTACGTCTTCCCGATGTTCCGCGCCAACACGCTCTACGAGGGCCAGTATCTGCTCGGCACGTCGATCGCGCGGCCGCTGATCGCCAAGCGCCAGATCGAGATCGCGCGCGCCGTGGGCGCCGATGCGGTCTGCCACGGCGCGACCGGCAAGGGCAACGACCAGGTCCGCTTCGAGCTCGGCTATTATGCGCTGGAGCCCGACATCCGCGTCATCGCCCCCTGGCGCGAATGGGACTATGCCAGCCGCGAGCAATTGATCGACTTCGCCGAAAAGCACCAGATCCCGATCTCGAAGGACAAGAAAGGCGAGGCGCCCTTCTCGATCGACGCCAATCTGCTCCACTCCTCCTCGGAGGGGAAGGTGCTGGAGGACCCCGCGCTCGAGGCGCCTGAATATGTCCACCAGCGCACGCTCTCGCCCGAGGACGCGCCGGACAAGGCGAGTGTGATCGAGGTGGAGTTCGAGCGCGGCGATCCAGTCGCGATCGACGGCGAGCGGCTGTCGCCGGCGTCCCTGCTGACGAAGCTCAACCAGCTCGGCCACGACAACGGCATCGGCCGGCTCGACCTGGTCGAGAACCGCTTCGTCGGGATGAAGTCGCGCGGCGTCTACGAGACGCCCGGAGGCACGATCCTGCTCGCGGCCCATCGCGGCATCGAATCGATTACGCTCGACGGCGGCGCCGCGCATCTCAAGGACGAGGTCATGCCGCGCTATGCCAAGCTCATCTATAACGGCTTCTGGTTCAGCCCCGAGCGCGAGATGCTGCAGGCCCTGATCGACAAGAGCCAGGAGCATGTGACGGGCAGGGTCCGCCTCAAGCTCTACAAGGGCAATGCCACGGTGATCGGCCGCGAAAGCCCGCTGGCGCTCTACGACCAGGATCTGGTCACCTTCGAGGAAGGCTCGTCCAGCTACAGCCAGCGCGATGCCGCCGGCTTCATCAAGCTCAACGCGCTGCGCCTGCGCACGCTGGCGACGCGGGACCGGCGCGCGAAAAAATAGGGACAGTATATATTTTCCAGCCAGAGCGGGTGAACCTCTGGGGCGCACGCGAAAAATATATACTGTCCCTATTTTCGGGGGAGACGGACGATGCGGACATGGTTTCTCTTGCCGGCCCTGCTGCTGTGGTCCGGCGCCGCGCAGGCCCAGAATGGTTCGCAATGCACGCCGGCGGCGGACGTCGCCACAATTACCCAGGACATCGCCCAGCACGGGATGGTCGCGCGGTTCATCCGGCCGGAGGGCGCCGGGCCGTTTCCGGCGCTGCTGATCCTGGGCGGCTCGGAGGGCGGCACGCGCGGCGTCCGGGCGATGGCCGCGCCCTTCGCCGCCCAGGGCTATGCTGTGCTCGCTTTGTCCTATTTCCGCGCCGACGGGCTGCCGCCCGCGCTCGACCAGATCCTGCTCGAGACGTTCGACCGCGGCCTCGCCTGGCTCGCCGCCCAGCCGAGCGTCGACCGTAACCGGATCGGCATATTCGGCATCTCCAAGGGCGCGGAGGCGGCCCTGCTGGTCGCCTCGCGCCGTGCCGGGATCCGCGCGGTCGTCGCGGGCTCGCCCAGCCATGTCGTCTGGCAGGGCCTGTCGCAGGACTTCGCGCGCCGGTCGAGCTGGTCGGCGGGCGGCGCGCCCTTGCCCTTCCTGCCTTACGAGGCGAGCCGCGGCTTCGTCTCGATCTTCAAGCTCTACGAGGACGCGCTGCCCAATCTGCCGCAGAACGCCCAGGCCGCCATCCCGGTCGAGCGCATCAACGGCCCGATCCTGCTCATCTCGGGCCGCGCCGACGCGCTCTGGCCCTCCGCGGCGATGGCCGAGGCGATGGTGACCCGGCTCAGGGCGCGAGGCTTCCGGCACCGCGTGGCGCACGTCTCCTATGCGGATGCCGGCCACATGGCGCCGGCGCCCCCGGCCATCGGCCCGACCCGGGCGGAGCAGCTGCCGATGCTCGGCGGCACGATCGAAGCCAATGACCGCGCCCGCGCGCAGGCTTGGCCGGTCACGATCTGCTTCTTCCGCGAAGCGCTGGCGCCCTCGCGGGGACGCCGTCCACGCGCCCGATGAGTCTTGCCATCCTCGAAGCCGGAAGGCCGCCCGACGCCCTGGTCGCCGAGCACGGCCGCTATCCGGCGATGTTCGAGCGGCTGCTCGGCATCGAGGCGGCGAGCTACGACGTCGCCGCCGGCGAATTGCCGCCGGACGTCGGGCGGCACGCGGCCTATCTCGTCAGCGGCTCCTCGGCGGGAGTCTATGAGGATCTGCCCTGGATCGCGAAGCTCTCGACCTTCCTGCGCGCCGCCAAGGGCCGCGCCAGGCTCGTCGGCATCTGCTTCGGCCACCAGATCATGGCCGAGGCATTCGGCGGACGGGTCGAGAAGTCGGCCAGGGGCTGGGGCGTCGGCCTGCATAACTATCCGATCGTCCAGCGCGAGCCGTGGATGGACGATTGCCCGATCGTCTCCGCTCCTGCCTCGCACCAGGACCAGGTGGTGCAGCCGCCGCCGCAGGCGGACGTGATCGCCTCGTCCCTGTTCACGCCTTATGCCGGCCTCGCCTGGCGCGACCAGCCCGCCATCTCCTTCCAGTTCCATCCTGAAATGTCGCCGGCATTCGCCGCGGCGCTCTACGAGTCGCGGCGCGATCGCATCCCCGATGCCGGCGCCGCCATCGCCTCGCTCGCCGCGCCCAACGACAATAAGCGGATCGGGGAGTGGATCAGCCGGTTCCTGAGCCGCTGACCGCCGGCTCGCGGCGCGGCGCCTGATCTCGGCCATATCAGGGCCAGCTCGCCGCTGCCGAGCTCGCCTCGGCCAGCTCGCCTCTGCCAAGCGCGGCTCTGCCAGCTCGCCGCTGTCAAGCTCGGCTCTGCCAGCTCGCCGCCGTCAAGCTCGGCTCTGCCAGCTCGCCGCTGCCAAGCTCGGCTCTGCCTTCCCTTATAAGGGAGCTCCCTTATAAGGGAACCACGAAACCGATCGCGGCGAATCGGGGGCCCCAGGCAGAGCAATCCGGGGGCCGGTGCGCGTTGGGCGGCCCGACGGGGAGGAGGGGGCCGGAGCGTGGATCGGGGCTTCTTGCTCTTCGGCGGGCGCTCTATAGAAAGCGCGCAACATCCGCTGCAGGGGAGCCAGCATCCATGAAGACCCGCGCCGCAATCGCCTTCGCGCCCAAGCAGCCGCTCGAGATCGTCGAGCTCGACCTCGAGGGACCCAAGGCGGGCGAGGTGCTGGTCGAGATCATGGCGACCGGAATCTGCCATACCGACGCCTATACGCTGGACGGGCTCGACAGCGAGGGCCTGTTTCCGTCGATCCTTGGGCATGAAGGCGCCGGCGTGGTCCGCGAAGTCGGGGCGGGCGTGACTTCGGTGAAGCCGGGCGACCATGTCATCCCGCTCTACATCTCCGAATGCCGCGTATGCCCGAGCTGCCTCAGCCGCAAGACCAACCTCTGCACCGCGATCCGCGCCACCCAGGGCAAGGGCGTGATGCCGGACGGGACCAGCCGGTTCAGCTACAAGGGCGAGGCGATCCACCATTATATGGGCTGCTCGACCTTTTCGAACTTCACCGTATTGCCCGAGATCGCGGTGGCGAAGATCCGCGAGGACGCGCCGTTCCAGTCGGCCTGCTATATCGGCTGCGGAGTCACCACCGGGGTCGGCGCGGTGCTCAACACCGCCATGGTCGAGCCGGGCGCCAGCGTGATCGTCTTCGGGCTGGGCGGGATCGGCCTCAACGTCATCCAGGGCGCCAGGCTTGCGGGGGCGGACAGGATCGTCGGCGTCGACATCAATCCGGGCAAGGAGCAATGGGGCCGCCGGTTCGGGATGACCGATTTCGTCAATCCCAAGGAGGTGGAGGGCGACCTGGTCGCGCATCTGGTCAGGCTCACCGGCGGCGGCGGCGATTACACCTTCGATTGCACCGGCAATACCGACGTCATGCGCACCGCGCTCGAGAGCGCGCATCGCGGCTGGGGGACCAGCGTCGTCATCGGCGTGGCGGAGAGCGGCAAGGAGATTTCCACCCGTCCCTTCCAATTGATCACCGGCCGGGTCTGGAAAGGCACCGCCTTCGGCGGCGCCCGCGGCCGCACCGACGTGCCCAGGATCGTCGACTGGTACATGGCCGGCAAGATCGAGATCGACCCGATGATCACCCATGTGCTGAGCCTCGAGGAGATCAACAAGGGCTTCGATCTGATGCATGCGGGCGAGAGCATCCGCTCGGTCGTCGTCTACTGAACCGGATAAAATCTACTGACCCGGATAAGAGGAGAGAGACATGTTCAGCCACATGATGGTCGGCAGCAACGACATTGCCCGCTCGAAGGGCTTTTACGACGCCACTTTCGAGGCGATGGGCGGCAAGCCGGGGTTCGAGGACGACAAGGGCCGCCTGGTCTATGTGCACAATGGCGGCATCTTCATCGTCACCAGGCCGATCGACGCCGCCCCCGCGACCTCCGGCAACGGCTGCACGATCGGCTTTTCCATGACCCCGGAGCAGGCCGATGCCTGGCACCAGGCGGGCATGGAGAATGGCGGCACCGCGATCGAGGATCCGCCGGGCGTGCGCGAAGGGGGCTTCGGCAAGCTCTATCTCGCCTATCTGCGCGATCCCGACGGCAACAAGCTGTGTGCGCTGCACCGGATCGCCTGAGCCGATGACGGCCTTGGAGACGCTCTCCGCCAACAAGGCGCATGGCGGCGTGCAGGGCGTCTATCGCCACCAGTCCGCCGAAACCGGCACGCCGATGACCTTCTCGGTCTACGTGCCGCCGCAGGCCGAAGCGATCGGGAAGCTGCCGGTCGTCTGGTATCTGTCGGGCCTCACCTGCACCCATGCCAACGTCACCGAGAAAGGCGAGTATCGCCGCGCCTGCGCCGAGCTCGGGCTGATCTTCGTCGCGGCGGATACGAGCCCGCGCGGGGACGGCGTGCCCGACGACGAGGCCTATGATTTCGGCCAGGGCGCCGGTTTCTACGTCGACGCGACGCAGGCGCCATACGACGCCAATTTCCGCATGTATTCCTACGTCGTCGAGGAATTGCCGGCCCTGGTCGCCGCCCATTTCCCGGCCGACATGGACCGGCAGGGGATCACCGGCCACTCGATGGGCGGCCATGGCGCGCTGACGATCGCGCTTCGCAATCCCGGCCGCTACCGCAGCTGCAGCGCCTTCGCGCCGATCGTCGCGCCATCGCGGGTGCCCTGGGGCGAGAAGGCGCTCGGCCGCTATCTTGGGCCGGATCGCGCGGCCTGGCGGCGCCACGACGCGGTCGCCCTGATCGAGGACGGGGCGCGGGTGGCCGACCTGCTCGTCGACCAGGGCGAGGGCGATGCCTTCCTCGCCGAGCAGTTGCGCCCGGATCTGCTCGAAGCCGCCTGCGCAGCCGCCTCGATTCCACTGACGCTGCGCCTCCAGCCGGGCTACGACCACAGCTATCATTTCATCTCCAGCTTCATGGAAGATCATCTGCGCTGGCACGCGGCGCGGCTCTGACTGGACTCAGTTTCAGTCGGGCGAAATCGTTCCCCGGCGAAGGGGCACCCCGCAAAGTAGTACTTTGTGGGGACCCCGAAGGCCGGGGCCCAGCGGTACGGACGGCAGGACTGGGGCCCCGGCCTTCGCCGGGGAACAGGTGCTTCAACCTGAATGGGACAGAGTCTAGGCGACGATCCCCGAAGCCCGCAAAGCCGCGATCCGTTCCGGCGCGTAGCCCAGCTCGGCCAACAACGCGTCGGCATCCGCGAGCGGTGCCTGCGGCGAAGCATTGGGCGTTTCCGAATAGCGAGGCGCTGGCGCGGGCTGGGTGACGCCGTCCAGCTGGATGAAGGTGCCGCGCGCCTTGTTGTGCGGATGTTTCGGCGCCTCGGCGAGCGACAGGACCGGGGCGAAGCAGGCGTCGGTCCCTTCGAGCAGGGCGCACCATTGATCCCGCGTGCGGGCGGCGAACAAGGCGGCGAGCCTTTGCTTGCGATCCGCCCAGGCCGCCCGATCGTCCTGCCCCTCGGCGGCTATGCCCACCTTGTCGCAGAGCAAGGCATAGAATTGCGGCTCGATCGCGCCGACCGCGACCCACTTGCCGTCTTTGGTCTCGTAGGTGTCGTAATAGGGGCTGCCGCCGTCGATGCGGTTGACGCCCGCTTGATCCTCCCACAGCCCGGCGGCGCTGAGGCCCCAGGTCAGGCTGGCGAGCAAGGCCGAGCCGTCGGTCATCGCGCAATCGATCGCCTGGCCGGCGCCCCCGCCTCTCACGGCCAGCAAGGCGCTCACCATGGCGAAGGCGAGCATCATCCCCCCGCCGCCGAAATCGCCGACATAATTGACCGGCGGGGAGGGGCGGCCCCTCCCATTTTCGTCGGCGCGCCCGATCGTGTGCAGCGTACCCGAAAGGGCGATATAGTTGATGTCATGCCCAGCGGCGCCGGCGAGCGGCCCGGTCTGACCCCAGCCGGTCATGCGGCCGTAGACGAGCTTCGGATTGTCCGCGAGGAGGCTGTCCGGCCCGAGCCCGAGCCGCTCCATCACGCCGGGCCGATAGCCCTCGATCAGCCCGTCGCAGCTCTTCGCCAGGTCGCGGACGAGGGCGACGCCGTCCGGATGCTTGAGATCGACCGTCACGGTGCGGCGCGAGCGGGCCAGCGGATCCCCGGGCAGCCGCCAGCCGCCTTGGCGCTCGATGCGGATCACCTCGGCGCCGTGGTCGGCGAGCATCATCCCGCAGAAGGGCGCCGGCCCCAGCCCCGCCATTTCGAGGATGCGAATGCCGGAGAGGGGGCCGCTCATCGCGCGCATAAATGGGGACAGTATATATTTTTCGGACGCAGGCCGGTCGGTCCTGCCGGCGCTTCGGCCGCCGAAAAATATATACTGTCCCCATTTTCCATCACAAAGCCTCGACGATCGTCACGTTGGCGACGCCGCCGCCCTCGCACATCGTCTGCAGGCCGTAGCGCAGCCCGCGGGCGCGCAGCGCATGGATCAAGGTCGTCATCAGCTTCGCGCCCGAGGCGCCGAGCGGGTGGCCCAAGGCGATCGCGCCGCCATTGACGTTGAGGCGCTCCGGATCGGCGCCGACATGGCCGAGCCAGGCGAGCGGCACCGGCGCGAACGCTTCGTTGACCTCATAGAGGTCGATATCGGCGATCGTCATGCCCGCCCGCTTCAGCGCGCGGTCGGTGGCGAAGAGCGGCTCTTCGAGCATGATCACCGGATCGCCGGCGGTGACGGTGAGATTGTGGATGCGCGCCAGCGGGGTCAGGCCATGGTCCTTGAGCGCCCGCTCCGAGACGACCAGCACGGCGGCGGAGCCATCGCAGATCTGGCTCGCCGATGCGGCGCTGATCACGCCATCCTCCTTGAGCAATTTGACCGCGCCGATGCCTTCGAGCGTGGCGTCGAAGCGGATGCCTTCGTCGACCCTGTGGGTTTCGGTGCCGCCGTCGGGGAGCGTGACCTCGACCGCCACGATCTCGTCCGCGAACGCCCCCGCCACGGTCGCCGCCTTGGCGCGGCGGTGGCTTTCGAGCGCATATTCGTCGAGCCGGCCGCGGTCGTAGCCGTATTTCCTGGCGATCATCTCGGCGCCCATGAACTGGCTGAAGAAGGGCACGCCATATTTTTGGGTGACGCTGGCGGGGAAGGGGGTGAAGCCCTTGTCGGCGACCATGGAGAGGCCCATCGGCGCGCGCGTCATGCTCTCGACGCCGGCCGCGATCACCGCGTCCTGCGTCCCCGACATCACCGCCTGGGCGGCGAACTGGATCGCCTGCTGCGAGGAGCCGCACTGGCGGTCGATGGTGACGGCGGGCACGCTCTGCGGCAGCCTCGAGGCCAGCACCGCGTTGCGCCCGACATGGAGCGACTGCTCGCCCGCCTGGGTGACGCAGCCCATGATCACGTCGTCGACCGCGGCCGGATCGATGCCGGAGCGGGCGACGGCCGCATCGAGGCTGATCGCGGCGAGGTCGACGGGGTGGACGCCCGCGAGGCGGCCGCCCTTTCGGCCCCCGGCGGTGCGGACGGCGCTGACGATATAGGCTTCGGGCATGCTCCGAGTCTCCCGCGAAAGACTCGTCATTGCGGGGAGAGGCGCTGCGAAGCAATCCGCTTTGCGCCGGTCACCGCCAACGCTCTGCCGGGGCCTTCACATAATTGCGCCAGACGTAGCCCCACGGGATGATGAGCCCGAACAGGATCGGGCCATTGCCGATCGATATGAGATCGTTGCTCAATCGCGGCGAGCCCGCCCCCGCCATCCACTGCGGCAGCCCGAAAGCCAGCACCCAGATCGTCTTCCACACGAACTCGAAGAGAAAGATCGGAAGCATCTGCAGCGGGTAGCGAAGCCCGAAAACTCCCATCACCCACAAGCCACCGAACATGCTGTCCATCATTCCGCGCGCGCCCGGGGCAGGCTGGATCAGCGGCGGCAGCGCCATGAAGAGGCCGGCGACGACCCAGAGGAGGTAATTTGCGCGCAAGACGTACAGCCGCACCAGCGAGACTTCGTTCTCGCCCCTTTCCCACGGGCGGGGCGGGCTCGAAGGAACGGTCGGAGCCATCTCAAACTTCGACCCCGGCACGAACCGGCGCGGGGAACCCGCCGCGAAAGGCCCTTCCGAGCCGCAGCCGCACCAGCCAGAAAGCCATGACGGCTATCGGAGAGAAGCCAAGGACGAACAGGAAAAGCGAGCCGCGAACCGCCTGGGGCAGGACGTCCTGCTGGCCGAGGAAGAAGGAGCCGGTGGCGATGAAGAAGGCGAAGCACATCCGCCAAAGGTGACGCGCGATCCGCTGCGCGGGCGTGAGCGTCCGGCGAAGGATCGCGTTGAGATCGAGCAAGCCGGCAATGAGCAATATCAAGGCAAGCGCGAAGACCGGCCCGGTGCCCGCCGGTGTCGCCGCGCCTTCAAGGCCGCCCCAGACCATCAGCCCGGCCATGACGAGGGCGGCCGCGCAGGCGCCGATTTCGAACCGGCCGGTCGTCCCGTCGCGGCGGCGAGCGGCAACCCAGGAGGTCGCGGCGAAATAGCAGACCATGATCCCGCCGACCGGCGATCCCGGCTCGGGCGTGCGGAGCGGCTCGAGGAACGAGGCGGTGACTCCCAGCACGAGCATCGAGCCGAAGAACAAGGTTCCAGCCTGCCCATGCAGCCGGCCGCCCTTGCGCGCCGCGACCGCGGCCGTTCCCGCGACCAGCGCGTTCATGCCGGCGGCGATGTGGATTGCCATCAGGATGTTCATGCCGCTTCCTTCTCCTCCGCCGCGTCGGGCAGGAATTCCAGGATGTCGCCGGGCTGGCAGGACAGCGCCGCGCACAGCGCCTCGAGCGTCGAAAAGCGGATCGCGCGGGCCTTGCCGGTCTTCAGGATCGACAGGTTGACGATGGTGATTCCGACGCGCTCGGCGAGCTCGGTCAGGGTCATCCGCCGATCGTGGAGCAGATCGTCGAGCTTGACGATGATGGCCATGTCACACCGTCCCTTCGAGGTCTTCGCGCATGCCAGCGCCTTCCGCGAACACTCGGGCAAGCACGAACGTGAGCAGCACGGCGAGCCAGCCGTTGAGCGAAAAGCTCGTGTCGAAGTCGACCGGATGAGCCGGCGTCGAAATGAGCTTGCCGATAATGGCGATGACGAGGCCGATCAGCTGGAGCGCGAGCAAGGCCCAGGCGATACCCTGCAGGCGGCGCGCGTTCGTCGCGACGAAGGGGTCGCCCATGCGGACCGTATCCACCATCGCCAGCAGCCGTTTCAGGATCATGTTGTTGATCGGGATCGTGACGAGCCCGAGCGCCGCGACCGCGCGCAGGCCCCAGATCAGCCGCTGGGCATCGGGCGAGGGCGTCAGCTGGAACGCGCTCATGATCCACTGCTCGTGGGGCATGATCAGCAGCAGGACGAGGATCGCGGCGCCGAGCAGCCAGTTCAGGACGATGAGAATCCGAAGCATGACGAAGGCGATCGGCAGCGCGGCGGAATAATGTCGGGTCATCACGTAGCACTCCAACGACTCGGGGATATCGATAAACGATAATACACTTATCGATGGTCGTCAAATATCATATCGATTTGCGTTATTGGATCGAATCGTCATCCAGCGAAAGCTGGAATCTCACTTCTTCAGGTGCTGGAAGGAAAAGAGATTCCATGAATGGGCGTCCCGTCCCCCGGACGGGACTAAGGGGTCCCATTCATTTCGCTGGAATGACGGGTGTCGAAAGCGGGGTGTTCTAAAGCGAGCGTGCGATCAGCAGCTTCATGATCTCGCTCGATCCGCCGTAGATGCGCTGGACGCGGGCGTCGCGCCACATGCGGGCGATCGGATAATCGTTGATGTAGCCGTAGCCGCCATGGAGCTGAAGGCAGGCGTCGACCACTTCGCCATGCGCTTCGGTGACCCAGAGCTTGGCGATGGCGGCGGTGGTGGCGTCGAGCGTGCCGGCCAGCACGCGGGCGATGCAGTCGTTGACCATGACGCGGGCGACCACCGCCTTGGCCTTGCAGCCGGCGAGCACGAACTGGCTGTTCTGGAAGTCGATGATCGGCTTCCCGAACGCCTTGCGCTCCTTGACGTAGGCGATCGTCTCCTCGATCGCCCGCTCCATGGCGACGGCGCTGCCGATCGCGATCAGGAGGCGCTCGCGCGGCAATTCGGCCATGAGCTGGTAGAAGCCCTTGCCCTCCTCATCCCCAAGCAGATTGTCGGCCGGCACCCAGACGTCGTCGAAGAAGAGCTCGGACGTATCCTGCGCATCGAGCCCGACCTTGTCGAGCTTGCGGCCCCTGCGAAAGCCCTCGACTTCGCCTGGCTCGACCACCAGCAGCGAGACGCCCTTGGCGCCCTCATTGGGGTCGGTCTTGGCCACGACGACGATCAGATCGGCGATCTGGCCGTTGGAGATGAAGGTCTTGGCGCCGTTGATCCGGTAGCCGTTGCCGTCCCTCAGCGCCGTGGTCCGCACCGATTGCAGGTCCGAGCCCGCGCCGGGCTCGCTCATCGCGATCGCCGCCGCCCGCTCGCCGCTTGCCAATTTGGGCAGCCAGCGCTGCTTCTGCCCCTCGGTGCCGTGGGCCTGGATGTAAGGCGTGATGATGACGTTGTGCAGGCCGGCGGCAAAGCCCTCGACGCCCTTGCGGATGATCGTCTCGGCGACCACCACGTCGTGGCGGAAATCGCCGCCCGGGCCGCCATAGGCTTCCGGCACGCTCACTCCGAGCAGCCCGGCCGCGCCCGCCTCGCGCCAGAATTCGCGCTCGACCATCCCCGCCTCGCGCCAGCCGGCGATTCGCTCCGGGGGCGCGTTCCGGTCGAGGAACTTCCCGACCGAATCCGCGAACATGCGGATCTCCTCGTCGTCCATGAAGGCGGGCTCGGGGAAATCGGGGGAGGCCATGGCCGACTATTGAGGCGAAACGCCGGACCGGGCAAGGCGCTGAACGGCTCTTTACCATCCTGTTCATCGCCCGCTCAGGCGGAAAGGTGGAAACCATTTGCTTCCGGGCAGCGTTTTTCGCCCGAATCACAATCATGTGGAGAGCGAGCCATGCTCAGGAAACTCATTATCGGCGCTATCGTGTCGGTCGGTGCGACGGTCGCGCTCCCGGCGACCGCCAGCGCCCAAGGTTATTATCGGGACGGCTATCAGGGCCGCTATGACGGCTACCGCGACGGGCGCCGCTACGACAATTATCGCGGCAGCCGCCGCGACCGTTACCGCCACCGCCGCTATTACCGGCCGCGCAGCCGGGTCCAGGTCTATATCGCGCCGAGCTACGGCTACGGCTACGGTTATCCCGCTTATTCTCCGGGCTATTATGGCGGCTATTACGGCCGGGGCTATTACAATAGCGGCTATTATCCGCGCGGCTATTACGGCCGCAGCCGCTATCGCTATCGCTGCGACGACGGCACCACCGGCGCCATCGTCGGCGGCGCGACCGGCGCGCTGATCGGACGCGAGATCGGCCGCGATGGGCGCGGCTATCGCGGCCGCTACCGGGGCCGCAGCGGCGGCACCACCGGCGCGATCATCGGCGGCGCGCTCGGCGCCCTGATCGGCCGCGAGGCGGCCCGCTGCTAGTTCCAATTCCCTCTCCCCGGCGGGGAGAGGGGCCAGGGTGAGGGGGTTCGGCGCGGGAGTTTATTCTCGTGCGCCGAACACCCCCTCCCAACCATTGCGGCCGCAGGTTCGTCCCCCGGACGAACCAAAGAGCGGCCGCAATCCCTCGAGGGGGAGGGCTTTTTTATTTCAGGGTGCGGGCGAGTCTGTCGAGGATCATCGTCCAGCCCTGGCGGGTCCGCGATTCGTAATCCGCCCATTCCGCGTCCATTTCGTGGACGAGGGTGACCAGCGAGCCGTCGCCGTCCGGCACGATCGTGACCACCACCTTCGTATAGCCCGCCTCGCGCATCGCCGCGAAGCTGAAGACCAGCCTGCGCGGCCGGTCGATCTCCAGATATTCGCCGAAATGTTCGGCGAGCTGGTCGCCGCGCCGCTCGACGATCAGGAATTTGCCGCCGACGCGCGGGTCGATCTCTACCTTCTCCATCACACCGTCGGGCGTGGCGAAAAGCCATCGGCCCACCGCGTCCGCGTCCAGCCACGCGTCGAACACTCTTTCCGGCGGCGCATCGATATGGCGCTCGACGGTGAGGATGATCGGGTCGGCCATTTCTCAGCCCTCCCGTTTCATCGGGTTCCGCGTCGCCAGTTCCTTCGCGACCGCGCCCAGCTGGTCGGCGCAGGTGCCCCAGCCTTCGTGGAAGCCCATCTTCGCATGCGTTTCGGCGTCGCCGACATCCTTGTGTTTCGCGACTGCGCGGTAAAGCGTCTTCCCGTCGGGAGCGTCTTCGAAGGTGATGATGGCAGTGAAGAGAAAGCCGCCGCAATCGGCCGGCCCCGGGCTGTTGGGCCGCCAGCCGGGCCCGAGCGCCGAGGTCCAGACCACGCGCTCGCCTTCCACGACCTCGAGGACGCAGCCCCCGTTGCCGGGCCCCGTGTCGAAGCCGTCGGGGCCGGTCATGCGCATGCGGAAGATCCCGCCGGGCTTCAGGTCGAGCTCGACCTCGGGCGTCTTATAGGGCTTCGGAGCCCACCACTTCCTGATATGCTCTGGCGTCGTCCACGCCTCCCAGACGAGGCGGCGCGGCGCGTCCAGCACGCGCTCCAGCACGAGGTCATGCTCACTCACTTGTCGCTCTCCTTGGCTTTCAGTGTTTCGAGATAGGTTTCGAGCCGGTCGAACCGGCCTTCCCAGAGCGCGCGCTGCTCGGCGATCCAGCTTTCGGCGACGCCGAGCGCGTTGGGCTCCAGCCGGCAGGTGCGCACCCGGCCCTTCTTCTCCGAGCGGACCAGCCCGCTCGCCTCCAGCATCTGCAAATGCTGCATCACCGCTGGGAGCGACATGCGGTAGGGCGCGGCAAGCTCGCTGACCGAGGCCGGAGCCCGGCTCAGCCGCGCAAGCATCCCCCGCCGGGTCGGGTCGGCGAGCGCCTGGAAAGCGAGATCGAGCCGGGCCGATTCGTTAAGCATGGGCTTAACTAACGTTCGCGCCGCAATGGGGCAACAGAAAGTTCAGCGCTCGCTTAACTTTCCTACGCCGGACCGCTGCGCTAGGGCGCGCGGGTCAGGGCGAAGGAGGACAGGATGGACAGCACCGACGCGGCCGATCTGGTAGCCGGGGTCCATGAGGACGAGCGCGAGGAGGGCGTCCGTTTCCGCAATCGCGCGGCGCTGATGATCGCGATTCTGGCGGCGGTGCTCGCGGTCGCGGGGCTCGGCGGCGGCAATGCCACCGACGACATGATCTACAACAACATCCGCGCCAGCGACACCTGGGCCTTTTTCCAGGCGAAGAACATCCGGCAGACCGCTTATGAGATCGCGATCGTCGAGATCGAGGGAGACCTGGCCGAGCCCGGCCTGACGCCCGACCGGCGCGCGGCGATGGAACGGCAGCTGGCCGAGCACCGCGCCACCATCGCCCGCTACGATTCCGAGCCCGATCCGGCGGCGCCGAACGATCTCCTGCGCGGCGAAGGCAAGCGTCAGCTGCGCGCCCAGGCGGAGGCGTTCCAGGCGGCGCGGGAGATCGCGCAGCAAAGGGACGACAATTTCGACATGGCCGAGGTGTTCCTGCAGCTCGCCCTGGTGCTCGGCTCGATCGCGATCCTCGCGCTGAACCGGGCGATCCTGATCCTGGCGGCGGGGCTCGGCACGGTCGGCACGTTGCTCATGGCCAACGGATTCCTGCTGCTGGTGCCGCTGCCGATCTAGACCCATTCGTCATCACGGACTTGATTGAACGGCTGCGCAGTGCCCCGCACTGCGCAGCCATGTCCGGGGGACATGGCGACCCGTTCAAT
The DNA here is from genome assembly GCA_035629975.1 of Allosphingosinicella sp. Classification (GTDB taxonomy): domain Bacteria; phylum Pseudomonadota; class Alphaproteobacteria; order Sphingomonadales; family Sphingomonadaceae; genus Allosphingosinicella. Next base: position 47,655 of record DASQLN010000004.1, read on the forward strand.
GGAATCCATGAACACGGAGGTCGCACAAGGTCGCGGTCCGTGTTCGTGGATCCTGACTTTCGGCAGGATGACGAAGTGCGGTTTACAGCCGCGCCGGCGCTGCTATCGCCCGGCCATGCCGCTCCAGCCCGATTCCATCCTCATCGTCGATTTCGGCAGCCAGGTGACCCAGCTCATCGCCCGGCGCGTGCGCGAGGCCGGCGTCTATAGCGAGATCGCCCCGTTCAACCGCGCAGACGAGGCCTATGCGCGATTGAAGCCCAAAGGCATCATCCTGTCGGGCGGGCCCTCGTCGGTGATGTGGGACGACAGCCCGCGCGCGCCCCAGCATTTCTTCGACGCCGGCATCCCCATCCTCGCCATCTGCTACGGGCAGCAGACCATGGCGCAGCAATTGGGCGGCCGCGTCGCGCCGTCGGACAGTCGCGAATTCGGCCGCGCCTTCATCGAGATCACGGGCGAATCCATGCTGTTCGACGGCCTGTGGAAGCCCGGCGAGAGCCACCAGGTGTGGATGAGCCATGGCGACCGCGTCGAGGCGCTGCCCGAGGGCTTCGCCGTCGCCGCTGCTTCCGAAGGCGCGCCTTACGCCGTCGCCACCGACGAGGCGCGGCGCTTCTTTTCGCTGATGTTCCACCCCGAGGTCGTGCACACGCCCGACGGCGGCAAATTGCTCGCCAATTTCGTCCGCCACGTCTGCGGCCTGCCGGGCGACTGGACGATGGCCGAATATCGCGCGACCAAGATCGCCGACATCCGCGCCCAGGTCGGTGAGGGCAGGGTGATCTGCGGCCTGTCAGGGGGCGTCGACAGCGCGGTCGCCGCGGTGCTGATCCACGAGGCGATCGGCCACCGCCTGACCTGCGTCTTCGTCGATCACGGCCTGATGCGGGCGAACGAGGCCGAGCAGGTCGTCTCGCTCTTCCGCAACCACTACAACATTCCGCTGATCCATGTGGACGCCGCGGATCAGTTCCTCACCGGCCTCGCCGGGCTCGACGAGCCCGAGGCCAAGCGCAAACTGATCGGCAAGACCTTCATCGAGATTTTCGAGGCCGAGGCGGAGAAGATCGGCGGCGCCGATTTCCTCGCGCAGGGCACGCTCTACCCCGACGTGATCGAGAGCGTCAGCTTCACCGGCGGGCCGTCCGTCACGATCAAGAGCCACCACAATGTCGGCGGCTTGCCCGAGCGCATGAACATGCAGCTGGTCGAGCCCTTGCGCGAACTCTTCAAGGACGAGGTCCGCGTGCTCGGACGCGAGCTCGGCCTGCCCGAGGCGTTCGTCGGCCGCCATCCCTTCCCCGGCCCGGGCCTCGCCATCCGCATTCCCGGCGAAGTGACGAAGGAGCGCTGCGACACGCTGCGCAAGGCCGACGCCATCTACCTCGAGGAGATCCGCAACGCCGGCCTCTACGACGCGATCTGGCAGGCCTTCGCGGTGTTGCTGCCGGTGAAGACGGTCGGCGTGATGGGCGATCACCGCACCTACGACCACGTCTGCGCCCTGCGCGCGGTGACCTCGACCGACGGCATGACCGCCGACATCTACCCGTTCGACGCGGCGTTTTTGGGCCGGGTGGCGACGCGGATCGTCAACGAGGTCAGGGGCATCAACCGGGTGGTCTACGATTACACCTCGAAGCCGCCGGGGACGATCGAGTGGGAGTGAGATGATGCCGAGACTGATGCCGTTGCGGGCAAGCGGAATTGTGGAGGAAGAGCTGAAGCGCCTCGGATTATATTATGATTCCTCGACGGCTCCCGCACATGACCGGCTTCGGACGGAAGCTCGTTCGCTGGATTGGTGGCTGGCGACGGGGCGTGTCGAGGAAGATCGGCGCTCCGATCGCAATCGCGCCTTGTTGCACGCATATCTTCGCATTGCATCGGGCGATTCCGGTGATGCGCCCGGAAAACTCTACGCAGACGGCCTCCGGCTCGATCGCGGCAAGTCGCTGCATATGGATCGCTCCGTGATGGCAAGATTGCTGGCGCAAGGGTTGGTGACATTCAACGACGAAAAATCCGACGCTCCCTATTTCGAGTTGACCGAAGCCGGACGTCAATTCGTCGAAGAAGGTTGATGCTCGCCCTTGGCCAAGCTATCTTGGCCAAGCCATGACCATCCACGTCAACATCGGCGAAGCGAAGACCCGCCTCTCGGAGCTGGTGGCTGCCGCGATGCGCGGCGAGGAGGTATTCGTCAACAAGGCCGGCGAGCCGCAGGTCCGGCTTGTTCCGGTCGAGCCTCCCCCCTCGCTGTCGCGGGAGGAGATCGGTGCCCGGCGGCGCGCTGCCTTTGGCATGTTTCGCAAACAGGCCCGCGGCTATGATCATAGCCTGAAGGCGCTGAAAGCGGAGCGCGGGGATCCCGAGGAACGGTTCCGCCGGAAGTTCGGCCCTGCTGCTTGATACGCATACTTTGGTCTGGTTCGGCGTCGGCAGCCGCCGATTGAGCCGGAGCGCCCGCGAAGCCATTGAGTCGCCGGACAACGCGCTCTACGTCAGCGCGATCACCGCGTGGGAATATGCCGATCTCGAGGCGCGACGGCGATTTGCGGATTCCGCGCCGCTTGGTGCGTTGCGTGAAATGCTGGAATTCGAGATCCTCGATTTTTCCGGCAGTTTGTGGGCCATGGCGGCCGCGCTGCCGGCCATTCACCGCGACCCTGTCGACCGGATGCTCATCGCCCACGCCATGGCGATGGATATGGTCCTCGTCACCGCCGACAAGACCATCCGGCGCTATCCGGTGCAATCCATGTGGTGACCCGCTGCACCTGGGCGCAGGGCGACCCACTCATGCGCGCCTATCACGACGCCGAATGGGGCGTGCCGATACGCGACTCCCGGATGCTATGGGAGACGTTGATGCTGGAGGGGTTTCAGGCGGGCCTCTCCTGGATCGTTATCCTGAGGAAGCGCGAGGCGTTTCGTGCCGCATTTGCCGGCTTCGATCCGGATCGGGTGGCGCGGTTCGAGGCGGGGGAGGTCGGGCGGCTGATGGCGGACCCGGGCATCGTCCGCGCCCGCGCCAAAATCGAAGCGACGATCAAAGGCGCGCAAATCTATTGCGAGATGGCGGCGCGGGGCGAGGATTTCGCCGCCTATTGCTGGTCCTTCACCGGCGGCAAGGTGCTGAAGGGCGACGGCAAGACCCTGCCGGCGAAGACCGGTCTATCGGAAGCGATCTCGAAGGACATGAAGAGCCGCGGCCTCAAGTTCGTCGGGCCGACCATCGTCTATGCCTGGATGCAGGCGGTCGGCATCGTCGACGATCATCAAGCCGGCTCCTTCCGGCGCGGCTGACTCGATTTCATCGACGTTGAAGCACCCGGGGAGCGATTGAAGGAAACCGAGTCTAGCTCAGTTCCGGTCCTTGCCCCGCGCCGCGCTCGGGCTGGTCCCGGTCCAGCGCTTATAGGCGCGGGAGAAGGCGGCGGGGTCCGAAAAGCCCAGGCGCCAGGCGGTCTCCTTCACCGACAGCGCCTGTTCGCGCACGAAGCGCGAGGCGAGGCGGCGGCGCAGGTCGTCGAGCAGCTCCGCAAAGGTGACTCCCTCCGCCTTCAATCGCCGGTACAGAGTCTGGCGGCTGCAGCGGAGCGCGCGGGCGACGTCGTCGATCCGGACCGGACCGGAGGCAAGCAGGGGCTCCATCCGGCGCTCCACCTCCGCCCGGAATTCGCTCCTGGGCGCGGCGGCCTTGCCCTCGATGGCCTTCACCACCTCGCCCAGCAAAGCCAGAAAGGGGTTCTTGCGCGGGGGCGACGGCCGTTCCTGCCCCCGTTCGGGCTGCGGTTTCGGAGGCCGGTCGAATTTCAGCATCCTGAACAGGGAAGCGCAGGCATCGCGCCGCTCGCAGCCGCCGCAATCGTCCCGCCTCATTCGATCGATGCAACCTGCGATCATGCTTTTGGCCCTTCAAGTCATGCGATCCACGGTGTATTAGTTAGGCAATACGCCTAGTCCATCCCAAGCGCAAGCCAGCGCATCAAAAGGAGCGGACATCATGCGTAAGGCACTTATCGGAATGGCTGCGGCGGGGGCATTCCTGCTGGCGCAGCCGGCGGCGGCGGACCCGGTCACGGACTGGTGGGAATTCGCCAATCGCATCGCCCTGACGGCGCAGGGCCCGACCGGCCTGCCCGGCACGCCCGACCAGCAGCGCGCCGTCACCCGGACCGCGCTCGCCATGTTCGAAGCGGTGAACGCGATCGACCGGCGCTACACATCCTATCTCGGCTTTCCAGTCGCCGCGCCCACGGCTTCGCCGGACGCCGCCGCGGCGACCGCCGCCTACAAGGTCCTGCTCCACCATTTCCCGGCCCAGCGCCCTGCGCTCGAGGAAAGCTATGCGATCGCGATGGCCGCGATCCCCGACGAGCCGCGGCGCGAGGCCGGCCGGCTGATCGGCGAGGCCGCGGCGACGGCGGCGATCGCGGCGGGCGGGATCGATCCCGCCATCGTCCAGACCCCCTATCGCCCGCGCACCACGCCGGGCGAGTGGATCGGCACCGCTTTGCCGTTGATCGATCCGTTCATGGCCGCCTTCCGCCCCTGGGCGATCCCAAGTGCCGAGGCGCTCCGACCGCCGCCGCCCCCCGCGCTGACCAGCGCCGTCTGGGCGCGCGACTATGAGGAGGTGCGGCGGCTCGGCGGCCGGACGAGCACCGAACGGACTCAATTCCAGACCCTGGTGGCGCGCTACCGGCAGGCGTTCGACATCACGCCCTCGATGCGCCTCGCCGCCGACGCGCCCGGCCGCACGCCGGTGCAGAACGCACGCATGTTCGCGATCTACCAGATGGCGTTCGACGACAGCGCGCTGGCGATGTCGGCGTCCAAGATGCACTACAATTACTGGCGGCCGATCACCGCCATCCGCAACGGCGCGGACGACGGCAACGACGCGACCCCGCCCGATCCGGCCTGGGCGCCCCTGCTTTCCACGCCCAATTTTCCCGAATATCCCTGCGGCCATTGCGTCGTCGCCGCCGCGATCGCGGAGGTGATGACCGCCGAGGTCGGGCCGCGCCCGGCCGGCGGCGTCAGGGTCTCCTCCCAGGCCATCCCGCTCTCGGCGGTGCAGGTGCTGCCGAGCTGGGACGAATGGGCGCAGCAGGTGTCCGACTCGCGGATCTATGGCGGCGTCCATTTCCGCTTCTCCAACGAGGCGGGCGAGCAGATCGGCCGCCGCGCCGCCCGCATGGTGCTGGACCGGGTGGCCCGGCCCTTGCCGGCGCGGCGCGCGAGGCGGCGGTGACACGCAGGAGCTTGCGCGAGGGCGGCGCAAGGCCGAAAACGCCGGGCAGGCGCGTGACGCCGAATCTTTGGGAGTGAACGATGAGGCGGAACCGGTTGGACGATCTCGAGACTGAGGGCGACGCCCCGCCGGAGGTTCTCACCCTGGCGGACATCGTCGAAAATGCCGCGCGCAAGATCGTCACCGCGATCGTCATCGCCGGCGGGCTGATCGCGCTCGCAATCTATATGAGGCCGTCGCCCCCGCGCTTCCAGGCGGCGGTCGGCGATGGTCAAATCGTCCGCGTGGACGGGAGGAGCGGCACGGTGATCGCCTGCGAGGGGCGGAGATGCTGGCGGGTGCTGCGGCGCGGCCAGGACCTCCAGGAAGCGCCGGCTGCCAAGGCGCTGCCGGCGCCGGCCGCGCGCGAGGCTCAGCCGGCGCTCGCGCCGCCATCGAACGCGGCGGTCCCCGCGCGTTGAGGGCCGTCGCGGCGCTGGCCTTGCTCTGCGCGGCCTGCGGCCAGCCGGCCGGGGTCGCGGACAAGGCCCCCGCAAAGGCCAAAGCGCCCGAGCCCGCGCCCGCGCTCGCGCCCGCGCGCGCCGCGCGGCTCAATCCCGCCAGCGGTGGCCTGGAGCTGGTCGACGGGCCGGCCGGCCCCTCGCGGCCGCTGCCGTTCGGAACGTCCGAGGCGGCGACGCGCGCCCTGGTCGAGCGGATCACCGATCAGCCCGATGCCCGGACCGGCGATCCCCATTGCCGGGTCCAGCCCAAGATCCGTCTCGACTATCCCGGCGGTCTGGCCCTCCATTTCGAGGCGGGCCGGTTTGTCGCCTGGGAGCAGAGCGCCGACCCGGCCTATAGGATGCGCGGCGGGATTGGGGTCGATTCTCCGCGCGCGGCGCTCCGCGCGCTCGGCCCGGTGACGCTGCGCCGCGTCGGCATAACCGATGCTCCTCTGGAGGAGTTCACCGCCGGTCCGGTGAGCGGCATTTTGATCAACGGCAAGATCCAGGATCTCCGCGCCGGCCGGACCGCCTGCTTATGATCACCGAAGCCCAGCCGGCCGACGAAGCGGCGGTGACCGCATTGTGGGGCGAGTGCGGGCTCACCCGCCCGTGGAACGATCCCGCCCGCGATTTCCGCCTTGCCGCCGAAGGGACGGCCTCGGCGATCCTCGTCCTGCGCGGCGAGGCCGGGCTTGCCGCCGCCATCATGGTCGGCTTCGACGGCCATCGCGGCTGGGTCTATTATCTCGCGGTCGCGCCGGAGCGGCGCCGCGAAGGCATCGGCGGGCGGATGATGGCGGCCGCCGAAACCTGGCTGCGCGCGCGCGGCGCCCCCAAGATCCAGCTCATGGTCCGCGAGGACAATGAGGCGGCACTGGCCTTCTACGAGGCGCTCGGGCTTGAGCGGCAGAAGGTCGTCACGCTGGGCCGCTTTCTCGAAAAGCGCGGCGCGTGAAGCGGCGCTGACCTCTCAGTCCTCCGCCCAGCGGAACACCTCGTCCAGCGCCACCCCGAACACGTCGGCGATGCGGAAGGCGGTTTCCAGCGTCGGCGAATATTTGCCCTGCTCGATCGCGGCGACGGTCTGGCGGGTGACTCCGATCTTCCCGCCCAGCTCGGCCTGGGTCATCTCGCCTGCGTGGAAGCGCAGCGTGCGGATCGTGTTGGAAAGGCGCCGCTCACCCATGCCAGCCTCGGCGATAGCTGAGCAGCACGACCGCTGCATGCACCGCTTCGGCAAGCACGATGGCGAGCAAGGCGGTGTTGACGATCTTCCAGGGGGGCTCGCTGAACGGCATCACCACGCCGACCAGGATCATGCCGGCGATCAGCACAAAATAGCCGATCGTCGCCCCGCGCCGGGCGATCGCACGGTCGCGTTCGTCGGACCGGGCCTCGGCCTCCTTCACCGCGGTCACCGCGATCGCGATGGCGCCGACGATCATCGCGACGCCGTGCGCGGCGGCGACCGGGCCGAACGACCAGAGGATGTCCAGCATTCGCCGCTCCCCGAACCCGGCGGCCGGCCCGACGATGCCGAAATAGATACCGTAGGCGACCAGCATCGTTCCCAGCTCCAGCCACGCAATCTTCTCACGAAAAGCCATATGATACTCCCTCCTGATGTTCCCGATTCGCAACTCCATGTGCGTTCATTCGAACGTAATGTCAACGATATTGCACATGATGTACGTGACGAAGCACATCGACAGGTACAGAATCGACAGGCCGGCGTTGCCCCTCAGGGGGAAACTGAGATCACTCCAGCCCTGCCCGAAGCGGAGGGCTGTTGCGCAATTCGGCGGTGGCGAGCCTGCTCGCACATATCGAGAATTGGCGGCCCGTCTGGCGCGGGTTCTATGCCAGCCCAAGGCCAAAGTCCTCTCTCGAGGCCTGGCTGACGGCGCGGGGCAGATCGGCCTGGATGACCGTACCGCCGCTTTCGTGTATGAGTTCGAACATGTCGGCAAGCGCCCGTTCCGCCGCCGGCCAGTTGACGACGCAATAGCCGATTTGATGGACCATCTTACCTTCGAGGTCAGGGATCATGCCAGACGCCGATCAAATCAGAGGACGACGTTCTCCGGCGGATGCTGGCAAGCCGTGCCGAAGGCACAAGCCGCTTCGGGAACGAAAGGCATAAGGCGCTGGAGAAGCCGGAATGATTTTCGCTGCCGCCATACTGCTGTTTTTCGTTCCGCCGCTCTGGATGCTGTCGAAGGGCTGGCCAGTGATGGCCGGGCTTACGATGCTGCTCGCAGTGATGCTGCCGATCGTCGCGATGTTGGCGGAATATGATGATCTGCCGCCGGGTGCCGGCATAGTCATCTTCGCAGCGATGCCCTTCGCTCTTGTCGCGCTGCTTACGATCGCAGGCGGGATGGTCGCGGCGGTGGGCCGAATGGCCAGGCGGCGCGCGTCAGCGCGGGGTTTGTAAACTACGTAATCGCCAATTTTGACCTCGGGTGCGTTTGGATCGGCGCGGCTTGACTGGATGACGCCTTCGTTCTGTCTGCGGGGGAGGAGGCGCGGATGATTCTGTACGGCATCAGGAATTGCGACACGGTCAGGAAGGCGCGCGCCTGGCTCGAGGGCCGCGGCATTCCCTGTGCTTTCCACGACTACAAGCTCGCCGGGATCGACGAGGGGCGTCTCAGCGCATGGGCGGCCGAGCTCGGCTGGGAGAAGCTGCTCAACCGCGCCGGCACGACCTTCCGCAAGCTGCCCGACGCGGACAAGGCGGATCTCGACGCGGAAAAGGCGATCGCCCTGATGCTGGCGCAGCCGTCGATGATCAGGAGGCCATTGCTCGACCTGGGCGGCCGGCGGCTGGCGGGCTTCGATGAAGCCGCCTGGGCGGCCGCGCTCGCCGGAACGATTTCCGCCTCGGCGGATTGACTCCCGTTCCATCGTAAGAGGGGGCGCGTAGTGTCCGAAAGGCCCGAATCGAGCGACGCCGGGCCCGTCCCCCGCCATGACGAGGACGGCCGCCTGGCCGCGATCGAGGCCGACAATGCCCGCCTGCGCGCCGCGCTCGCCGACGGCGAGGCCCGCTTCCGGGCGATGGCCGACAGCGCGCCCTCCCCGGTCTGGGTGACCGACGCCGACGGAATCGAATTCGTCAACCGCGCTTTGATCGACTTCTGCGGCCTGCCGCTCGAGCGCTTGCGCGGGACCGGCTGGGCGGCGATCGTCCATCCGGACGATCTGGCAGAGGTGATGGCGCGCCGTGCGGCCGCCTGGGCCGGGCACGAGATTTACGGTTTCGAAGCGCGGATGCGCCGTCACGACGGCGAATGGCGCTGGCTGCGCGCCAGCCTCAAGCCGCGTTTCGACGCCGCGGGCGCGCCGGCGGGCTTCGTCGGCATGGCGATGGACATCACCGACACCAAGCGCGCCGACGCCGAATTGCGCGAGAGCGAGGCCCGCTTCCGCGCGATGGCGGATTGCGCGCCGGCGCCAGTCTGGGTGACCAATGCGAACGGCATCGAGTTCGCCAACAAGGCCTTCGAGGAAATAGCCGGCCGGCCGGCGGCGGAGCTGACCGGCGCGGTCTGGATCGAGATGATCCACGCAGACGATCTCGCTCATGTTCTCGCCGAGCGGGACCGCGCCTGGGCGGCGTGCACGCCTTACGGCTACGAGGCGCGCTACCGCCGCGGCGACGGCAATTTGCGCTGGATGAAGGTCAGCTGCCGGCCTCGTCTGGACGCCGACGATGCGCTGATCGGCTATGTGGGCATGGCCATCGACGTCACCGAGACGAAGCAGGCGGAAGAAGCGCTGAAGGATGACAAAAGCTCACTGGAAACATTGAACAGGATCGGCGCCAGCCTCGCCTCCGAGCTCGACCTCCAGCGCGTCGTCCAGATGGTGACCGACGCCGGGGTCGCCTTGTCGGGCGCGCAATTCGGCGCCTTCTTCTACAATGTGCTGAACGAGGCGGGGGAGAGCTACATGCTCTACGCCATCTCCGGGGTCGACCGCAGCCATTTCGACAAATTCCCGATGCCGCGCAACACGCAGATATTCGCGCCCACCTTCAACGGCGAAGGCGTGGTCCGCTCCGACGACATCACCAAGGATCCCCGCTACGGCAAGAGCGACACCCATCACGGCATGCCCAAGGAGCATCTGCCCGTCGCCTCCTATCTCGCGGTGCCGGTGACCAGCCGCTCGGGCGAGGTGATCGGCGGCCTCTTCTTCGGCCATAAGGATCCGGCGCGCTTCACCGAGCGGCACGAAGAGCTCCTCGTCGGCATTGCCGGCCAGGCCGCGATCGCGATCGACAATGCCCGGCTCTACGAGGCCGCCCAGCGCGAGATCGCCGTCCGCAGCGCCGCCGAGGAGGCGCTGCGCGAGCTCAACCAGTCGCTCGAGGCGCGCGTCGCCGCCGCAATCGCCGAGCGCGAGCAGGCCGAGGAAGCGCTGCGCCAGTCGCAGAAGATGGAGGCGGTCGGCCAGCTGACCGGCGGCATCGCCCACGATTTCAACAATATGCTCGCCGTCGTCGTCGGCGGCCTGGACCTCGCGCGGCGCAAGCTCACCGGCTCGCGCCGCGAGGTCGAGTTCCACCTCGACAATGCGATGGAGGGGGCGACCCGGGCGGCGGCGCTCACCCGCCGGCTGCTCGCCTTCGCCCGGGCCGAACCGCTGCTTCCGGTCGCCGTGGCTCCGGCCGGCCTGGTCGAGGGCATGCTCGACCTCATCGACCGCTCGATCGGCGAGCGGATCACCGTCCGAACCCGCTTCCCCGAGGAGACGTGGAACGTCAGCGTCGACACCAACCAGCTCGAAAACGCCATCCTCAACCTCGCCGTCAACGCCCGCGACGCGATGGAGGGCTAAGGCCAGATGGCGATCAACGTCGAGAATGTCACTCTCGCCGCGGGCGAGGCGGGC
>DASQLN010000005.1:0-156042 GCA_035629975.1 Allosphingosinicella sp.
CGATCCCGACCTCGTTCCCGACCTGCCCGACCCGCGGCCGATGTTCGAAGTCTGGGTGTACTCGCCGCGCATGGAGGCCGTGCACCTCCGCGGCGGCAAGGTCGCCCGCGGCGGCATCCGCTGGTCCGACCGGCGCGAGGACTTTCGTACCGAGGTGCTCGGGCTGATGAAGGCGCAGACGGTCAAGAACGCCGTGATCGTCCCGACGGGCGCGAAGGGCGGTTTCGTCGTCAAGCGGCCCCCGCCGGGAGCCGACCGCGCCGCGCTGCTCGAGGAGGTCGTCGAGTGCTACCGGACGTTCATGCGCGGCCTGCTCGACGTCACCGACACGATCGCCGGCGGCAGCATCGTCTCGCCGCCAGATGTCGTCCGTCACGACGAGGACGATCCCTACCTCGTCGTCGCCGCCGACAAGGGCACGGCGACCTTCTCGGACCTCGCGAACGCGATCGCGCTCGAGTACGGCTTTTGGCTTGGCGACGCGTTCGCCTCGGGCGGCTCGGCCGGCTACGACCACAAGGCGATGGCGATCACCGCACGCGGCGCGTGGGAATCGGTCAAGCGCCACTTCCGCGAGCTGGGGACAGACATCGAGTCGACCGACTTCACCGTCGTCGGCGTCGGTTTCCTGCGAGGAGCGAATGTAAGTGCCGATGCCGCCGAAGAAGAGCAGGTCCACCTCGGCCCTGAGAATGGCGGCGATGACGTCGTTGGGCGACAGTTCGGCGCTTGTCAGGCCCAGTGCCTTGCGCGCCTCGCCGAACAGCGGAACGTTCTTGAGGGAGCGCGCGTAGACGCCGCCGCCTTTCGACAGCAGACTCTTGTCGTAGTCCTGCCAGCTCGAACGCGGCAGGTCGAACAGGCGCTGGCGCTCGTTGAGGCTGAGCAGCGGGTCGGGATCTGGATCGATGAAGATATCTCGGTGGTCGAAGGCCGCGACGAGCTTGATCGCCTGCGATTGCAACATGCCGTTGCCGAACACATCGCCCGACATGTCGCCGCAGCCAACGACGCGCACGGGCTCGGCCTGCACGTCGACGCCCATCTCCAGGAAGTGGCGCCGCACCGAAAGCCAGCCGCCGCGCGCGGTGATCCCCATCGCCTTGTGGTCGTAGCCGTTGGAGCCGCCGCTGGCGAAGGCGTCGCCGAGCCAGAAATTGCGCGATATCGCAATCTCGTTGGCGACGTCGGAGAAGGTCGCCGTGCCCTTGTCGGCGGCGACGACGAAATAGGGGTCCTCGCCGTCGTGGATGGTGACGCCCTGTGGGTGCACCACCTTGTTGCCGAGGATATTGTCGGTGACCGAGAGCAAGGCGCGGATGAAGGTCCGGTAGCTCTCCGTCCCCTCGGCGAGCCAGGCGTCGCGATTGGCGGCGGGCGGCAAATGCTTGGGATAGAAGCCGCCCTTGGCGCCGGTCGGCACGATCACTGCGTTCTTGACCACCTGCGCCTTCATCAGGCCGAGCACTTCGGTGCGGAAATCGTCGCGCCGGTCGGACCATCTGAGGCCGCCGCGCGCGATCGGGCCGCCGCGCAGGTGGATGCCCTCGATCCGGTGCGAATAGACCCAGATCTCGCGCCACGGCACCGGCGCGGGCAGGCCCGGCACGCGCGCGGATTCGAGCTTGAAGGCGAGCGCTTCGGCGCCCGACGGAGCGAAGGCGTTGGTGCGCAACGTCGCGGCGATCACGCCGCGGATCAGGCGCAATATGCGGTCCTCGTCGATCGCCGCGACGCCCGCGAGGCCCTTGTCGATCTTCTTCTCGGCCGCCTTGACCGCCTCGTCGCGGGAGCCGGCGAGCGCCGGATCGTGCATCGCGTCGAACAGGGCGATCAGGCCCTTGGTGACGTCGGGCGCGCGGCGCAGCGCGTCGACCACGGTGACCAGCGAATAGGAAAGGCCGGTCTGCCGCAAATAGCGGAACCAGGCGCGGAACAGCATCACCTCGCGCGGCTCGAGCCGGGCCGAGACGATCAACTGGTTGAAGGGGTCGTTCTCGCTCTTGCCCTCGAGCACTTCGGCGACCGCGCGTTCGACCAATGCGGCGCGCTTCAGCACCGCCGAGGCGTCGCCGTCGCCCGGCATCTGCAGGTCGAAATCGTGGACATAGCCGGTTGCGCCGGCGCGGCCCACCGGGGTCGGCACCTCGTCGAGGACGCGGAAGCCGAAATTCTCGAACACCGGCACCGCTTCCGACAGAGGAATGATCGCGCCGACCCGGTAGGTCTTGAGATGGAGCCGGTCGTCGGCGTCCGTCTCGCGGCGGAACAGGCGCACGTCGCGCGCGCCCTGATCCTCGAGGCCCGACAGGCAGACCACGTCCCTCGCCGCATCCTCGGCGCCGGTGCGGATCCGGTAGCCTTCGGGGAACTGATCGAGATAGGTGAGCGCGAGCCGGGTCGCCCGGGCCGGCCCGACGATCACGCCCAGCGCCTCCTCGACGCTCGGCTCCCAGCCACGCACCATGGCGTCGAGCCTTTGGTCGAGCGCCTTGACGTCGGGCGTCGGCCTCTTGGCGTCGATGTTGAGGGTGTAGCGGACCAAGGCGAGGTCGCCATCGCCCAGGTCGACCGACCAGTTGGTGATCGTGCCCTCGGCCGCCTGCTCGATCATTTCGCCGATCGCGACCCGGCGCCGCGTCGTCAGCTCGTCGCGCGGAAGCCAGACGAACGCGAACAAATGCCCCATAAGGATCGAGCGGACGAGGAGCAAAGTCGGGCGCGGCCGGTCGGCCAGCGAGATGGCGGTGGCGGCGAGCAGCTTGACGGCGTCGGGCCGCAAATTGACGAGCAGGTCGCGCGGCAGCGAGGCCAAGGCGTGGCGCAGCGCCTTGCCGCTATGGCCGCTGGGCTCGAAGCCGAAATCCCGCTCCAGCTCGGCGAGCTGGCGGCGCAGCACCGGCACCTCCTCGATCGGCACGGTCAGCGCCTGGCTGGTCCAAAGTCCCGCATGGACGCCGATGCCGGTGATCTTGCCCTTCTCGCGCAACGGCACGACGATGAGGTCGAGCGGCACCCTGCGATGGACGGGCGAGCGCAAATCGGCCTTGGCGATGAGCGGCTCCTGGCCGCCCTGCTCGAAATAACGGATCGCGCCCTCGCTTCCGCCCTCGTCGGTCGGGTCGTCGGAAAGCCGCATGATGCCGAGCCCTCCGGACGCCGCCTCGCCCGGCCGCTCGACCTCATAGCCGAGCAAGGTCATCGCGCCGTCCGCGAGCCAGTGGAGCAGGGCCCTGCCCTCGGGATCGCGGACCAGATCGGCCTGGGCGTGCATGTTGGCCTGCATCGCCCGCCAGTCGGTGACCGCGGCGCGCACGTCGGCGAGCACGCGGTGGAGCTCGGCGACCAGCTCCTGGCGGGTCTTGGCGTCGGCGCGGTCGACCTCGATGTACATGAACGATTCGCGCCGGGTCTTGTCCAGGCAGAGCGGCTCGATCCCGGTGAGGATGCCCTTGTCGTCGCGGGTCACGCAGATCACCGGATGAAGCAGGCGATGGATGATGAGGCCGCGCGCGGCGATCGCCTGGCCGATCGAATCGACCAGGAAAGGCATGTCGTCATTGGCGATGCCGATCCGCATCCGCCGGTGCCCCAGGCTGGTGCCGGTCGATTCGAGCCGGACCAGGGCGATGCCGGGCGGGCGGCGGGCGGCGCAGGCGGCGAGGAAGGCGGCGGCGGCCCGGCAATCCTCGGCGCTGAAATCCTCGAGCTCTCCGGGCAGCGCGCCGCCGCACAAAGAGGCGCCAAGGGTGTCCAGCAGGCCTTGGTGAGCGGCATTTCCCGCTACCATGCTGTCCGCTTTCATAGAATCCGCTCCCGGGATTCGGGCGTCGCGCGCCCGGCTGTGCGGGGGCCTATAGACCCGGCTCCACGCTGGCGGCAAGGCTTGGGCCGCCGCTACGCGGCCGTGATTCGCCAGTGCATCCCGAAGGCCGAGTGGAGCCTGTGCGTGCATTTCAGCCATGCTCCGGCTGCGGCACCTCCACGCCCGCCGCGCACGGCGCCGAAACAATTACGGGGACACTATACTTAATTCAATCGCCTCGCCGCAATTCGCTCCAGGCCCGCGCAACCGCGGCCTGCCCAATTAAGTATAGTGTCCCCGTAACTTGCTCGCGGAATCTCCGCGCCGGCGATCGTCGCATGGGGGGACAGTCACTCGCAGCCGACGCCATTGGGGTTAGGCGGCGCTCTTCCTGATCGCGCGTTCGACCAGGGCCTGGTCGCAGACCGGGGCGACGATGGCGAGACCGCCGGCATCGCGGCGGGCGACGAGGAGGACGAATTCGTCCTCGCCAGCGACCTCGAGCTCGACCCGGGCGAGCGGCGCCGCCGAGTGCAACGCGGCGCGGATTTCGGCCCAGCGGTCGGGCCGGGCCTCGGGCCGGCGATGCGCGCGCTCGTCGGCGACCACCCCCTTGAGCCCGCCTTCATGCGCCTCGATCAGGGCGGCGAGCGTGCCGGCGGCGACGCCCTCGCGCCTCGCCCAGCTCAAGGCGGCGGCGAACTCGGTGAGGCGGGCCTTGTCGTAATGGACGCCGAAGACGAGCTTGGCGACCGGCGTCATCGGCGCGCGCGCCTGCGCCTTCAGCCCGGCATCGGCGAGCAGCTCGGCAAAATCCTCGGGCGCGGCTTCAGCCGCCAGCGCGAAATCGTAGGCGAAACCGAGCGCGCGGTAGAGCGCGGAGCGGCTGCGCGCGTCGCAGGCGGCCGCGTCGGCGGCGCTGTCGCGGGCGACGGAGAGCCGGTCCCCCAGGCCGTCGTCGGGCCACAGGTTCAAGGTCGCCTTGTCGAGCGGCTCGGCGAGATCGTCGGTCACCACCGCCTCGACATAATTGGAATTGGGTCCGTCCGCCCAGACGGGGGTCTCTTCGGCATGGGCCGTGACCACCGGCGCCGGCGCCTCGGCGATGGCACGGTCGACCTCCTCGGCGATCTCCGATTGGGTCTCGCTGTCGGCGATCTCCTTCCAGTTGATCACGCCGTAGATATAATCGATCCCCTGGCCGTCCGACGACAGGGGCATGAGGATGCCGCGATAGAGCGTGTTGTAGCCGCGCATGCCGACGAACTCGGCCTCGAAGCCGATCGGCGCGCGATTGGCGATGATCTGCAGATAATGGTCGGTGAGCCGCGACAGCAGCGAGCGGCCGGGCACCTCGCTGATATGGCGGATCGCGCCGTCGAGCGCGCATTCGACTCGCAAGGCGCGGCCGAGAAAGGCGATCTCGGGATCCTCCGGATCGGCCGAGAAATCGAGCAGCACGCTGTGCGGCCCGAAATCGCCGATCGTGTGCGGGTCCACGTCCTGGATCGAGGGGTAGGGCCGTCCCGCCAGCAGCGACACCCAATAATTGTAGGCGCGGACGTGCATGCGCCTCTCGTCGACGCCGATCTCCGGCGGCCGCTCCATGACGGGCTCGTCCTCGGGTGCGGCAGAAAGCGCCGCCTCGTCCTCGAACCCCCGGGAGATATCCATAAAGTTCACGTCCTCGGCACCGCTCTAAGAGGCAAAGAATGCACCGGACGGGGTTGAAATATGGTTAAGCGCGCCTTGGCGATAAGCTTCGGCTTGTGCGGGGGCCTCGAAGGGCGGGCTTGCCAGCCGACGCCTGGGCGAAATAACCAGGTCGCCGGTCGCCCCGTCGGCCTGTTCCATCCCGCTTCGAAACGGGGGAGCCACACGTGTCACATCGCCTCCCCGGCGCCTGGCGGGTGCAAAGCGGACGGACGCCACCCGGCCCGGAGGCAACGGCCCCCACCGACGATCACGTTGCTGGGCCGATGATCGGCTGCGGTGCAAAGCAGACATTGGCACAAGCGACGTGGTAGCCAGCCGGGGCCGGAGAATGGCGGACAATGATAGGGGGTGCCCGATGCGCTTGTTCCGATGCCTGGCCGGGATCGCGGCCCTTGCCGCGCCGGCCCATGCGGCCGCCGCCGCCCCGTTCTGGACCGGCCCTTGCGACGCCTCGCCAGCCATGCGGCGCGAAGCCCTCGCTTTTCTGGAAGGCACCTGGCTGGCCGAGCATTCGGTGCGGCCGAACGGCGCTTGCTGGACCAGCGTCGTAGAGGCGTGGCGCCTCGGCCCCGGCCCCGAGCAGGAGTCGATCCGGGGACAGTCGCGATCGCTCGTCATTCGAGCCGCACCCGAGGGATGCGCAGCCGGGTCCGAAGGGACCATGCGGCTCGTCATCGATGCAGCGCCCGATGGTCCCCGCTGCGCGCTCTCGCTGCGCGCCGAGCTTGCCGACCCTGAAGGCCGATCGCCCGTCCGCCGCCTGCCCGTGGACTGGAACTATTATTGGGGGGGATCGCCCAATCTCATTGTGGAGCTGACCGCAGGCGCGGCCGCGGTCTCGTTCGCACCGCTCGATTCCACCATCCGGGAAGAGTGGCGGCGGCGGCTTGGTCACACCGGGACTGCCCCCCTATTCGGGCCGTTCGTCTACCCCGGCCTCAGCGGCCACCACGCACTGATGGAGACGGGGCGCGATGCATACCGCTTCCGCGGCTTCGCCGGCGAGAACGTCGTGTGGAAGGCGAGCGGCCAGCGGCCGCCCGTCTTCCCAGGCATTCCTTCGTCCTTTGAAACGCAGACCCTGCCGGTGCTCGACCCGAAGTTGCGGATCGAGGGGCCCGGGGGCTTCGCCGCCGAAGGCGAGCAAAACGGCTCCGGCTGGATGGTCCGCGCCACCCTCCCGGCGGACGGCGAGTATCGCGTCGTCGTCACTTCGATCCAGGGCTCTCGCTACGGGCTATATTATCTGGAGATGCAGGACGACCCGGCAATACCGCCCGTGCCCGGCGACTGCTCGCGCTACCGCCTGTCGGAATATAATCGCTCGCAGCCGATCTCGTCCGAACCCGTGCGCCCAGGAGGCACCACCCGCTTGCGGCCGCTCTGGTCGATGCGCGGGCAGACTTACGACGTGCCGTTCGAATGCCTCACGAATTGGCGGGTGTCGGACGGCCGGATGGCTTTGCTCAGTCCCGACCGCCGCAGCATCAGCATCGCCGGCGATGCGAGTGCCGGCCGGATTCAAGTCACCGCCGAGGTCGAAGGCCGTGAATATGTGGGCTTCATCAACATCGACGATTGAGGGCCCCGCCGCGCCTGGCGACGCGCCAAATCATGCGAGGAACGTCCGCGACGGGTCGAAGGCGGGCCTGAAAATCGTCAGGGCCGCCAAGCCTTGCCGAAGCGCGGCACCCAGCTGTCAGGCCTTCGCCTGGCGCTTTTTCCGAAGCTGGGTGAAAGAGGTGGTGCCGCTTAGGTGACTCGAACACCTGACCCCATCATTACGAATGATGTGCTCTACCAGCTGAGCTAAAGCGGCGCTCCTGAGAGGCCGGGGCTCTATCAGCGGGCCGGGGCGATGACAAGCGAGCTGGCGATCAATGCTCGGCTGGCGAGTGCCTCGCCGCGCCCTCCTGCGCCGCCGGAGGCGTGCGGGTGCGCAAATAGGATTTGAAGCAGATCCGGTCGATCCGGACCTCGCCCTGCGTCACCGCGATGCGCAGCCCCGCCGGATTGTGCACGGCGGTTCCGATATTGGGAGCGATCCAGCGCCGCCGGGCTTCGCGCCAGCGAAGCGTGCGGCCGCGGTCGCCGCGCCCGAAGGCGTCGGGCACATCGAGCCGCATCGCGCCCGCCCCTCCGCTCTCGCCGGTCAGCACGACATGGGTGAAATTGCCGGCCCCTGAGGTCAACGCCAGTACCTCGGTCCCCGCGGCGATCCGGTTGCCTTCGAAAGGCTGCCAGGAGCGGCCGCCCGGCGCGAGAAAGAGGAGGGCGGCCGGCTCCGCGCAGGCGAAAGCGGGGGCGTCGTCCATCGCCCGGTCGAATTCGGGACCGGCCACCGCGCAGGCGCCGAGCGGCAGCGCGCAGAGGATCGCGGCTATGCTCCGGCTGGCCCGCATGATCGTCCCCCTTTGCCTGGTCGCTGCGGCGACCGTCATAGTTCAAAGCGGAACGGACTGGAAGAAAGCGCGTCGGCGGCGGCTCAGCGTCGGGCGCCGCCCTGCGGGCCGAAATGGCCCTTGACGATGGGCTTGCGGTCCTTCTCGATGAGCATGTCGACCGTCGCCTGATGGAGCGGCGTGGCGAACTGGAAGCCGGTCTTGCCGTCCTCAGCCCACATCACCCGGCTGTTCTGCGGCTCCAGGCCGGGCAGCTTCAGCCAGACATTGGCGCCGATGTCGAGCGCGACATCGGTTTCGGCCATATAGCCGTCGGTCGAAAGGTTCATCACCTCGACCTCGATGATTCGCGCGCCCGGGTCGCGCAGCCGCGCCGCCAGGTTGACGATCCGCCGCTCGGCCGAACGGCCCTCGACGACGGGAAGGATTGCCAATTGTGCCTTGCTCACCAAAACGCCCCTGAAAAGAGAAGCTTTGTTATGCGCCCAGATTGGCTAAACAAGCCTTAAGCGCGTCCGGAAGCTTTGTTGGAAGCAGCCGGCCGCCATGCAGGCCGCTTCCCGCCATCCCTTGCTTCCGGAGTGATTGTGAGCCCCAAAATCTGGATCGCCGCCGCGCTGATCGCGCTTTCGGCCTGCGCGGAGGCGCCGCCGGCGCCGGTCGGTCCGGTGCCGCCGGCGGTGGAGGCGGCGGCGCTGCGCGGCGCCGCGACCGACCCGCGAGTCGCGCGCTTTTACGCGGCGCGCCAGTGGCGGCCGGCCTGGACCGCCGAGGCCGAGACGGCGCTCAGGGCCGAGATCGGCGAGGCGGACAAGCACGGGCTGAGGCCCGACGACTTTCTGGCCGGCCTGGCCCGCGCCTGCACGCCCGCGGCGCGCGAGGCCGGCCTGAGCCTCGCCGCGCTCAGCTATGCCGAGGCGCTCGCCCGCGGCCGGGTCGATCCCTCCCGGACAGAGGGCGTATACGAGATTCCGCGTCCCAATCCGGATCTCGCCGCAGGGCTCAACGAGGCGCTCGACGGGGATCTGCGCGGCTGGATCGACGGGCTGGCGCCGCAGGATGCAGATTATCGCGCCCTTTCCAGCGCCTATCTCGAAGCCCGCCGCCAGGTCGCCGCGGCGCGGGGCCGGCCCGCGAGCGAGCCCAGCGCCCAGTCGCGGGGCCGGCGGGCGAGCGAGCTCGGCGACCGGGTCCGCACGCTCGCCGTCAACCTGGAGCGCCGCCGCTGGCTGGAGCGCGCGCCCGCCAGGACCCGGATCGACGTCAACACCGCCTCGACCATGCTCGTCTACTGGCGCGACGGCACGCCCCGGGACACGCGCCGGGTGGTCGTCGGCTCGGCGGGCGAGCGGGCGACGCCGAGCCTCGCCACCCCCATGTTCCAGCTCGTCGCCAATCCGACCTGGACGGTGCCCAAATCGATCGGGATGAGCGCGCGCTATATGGCGCGCAACGGAATCGCAGTGCGCAACGGCCGCCGCGTCCAGCCCTCGGGCCCGCGCAACGCGCTCGGTCTGGTCAAGTTCGACCTGCGCAACGGCCATGCCATCTATCTGCACGACACGCCGTCGAAGGCGCTCTTCCTGCGCGACGAGCGCCACGCCAGCCATGGCTGCGTGCGGGTGCACGATGCGCTCGAGTTCGCCGAGATCATCGCCCGCGACGAAGGCGTGCTCGACCAGTGGCGGCGCGCCCAGCGGCCGCCGCGGCCCGACGGGGAGGGACGCCTGCGCTACCGCCAGCTCTGGATCCCGCTGCAACGCGAGATTCCCGTGCGCCTCCTCTATCACACCGCATTCGTCGAGAATGGCGCGGTCAGGATCGTGCGCGACGTCTACGGCCGCGACGCGCGCGTCGCCGCGGCGCTCGGCATCGGCCCGCCTGTGCCGCGTCCGGTCGCCGCGCCCCGCCCGGCGGACGTCGGGCCCTAGCGACCGGTCTCAGTGGCAGCCTTTGAGGTCGCGCTTGATCAGCCAGTAATTGACCGGCCAGGCGGCGAGGAAGCCGGCGGGAATGGCAATTGCCAGCCCGCGGACGAACATCCAGGAGAAGATCGAAGGGGCGCCCATGCCGCCCATTTGATAGTCGACGACGTTCATCACGATTTCCATGACGCCGATCGAGACGACTTCGCCGATCCAGATGATGCGGAGCGCGGCGAGGAGGCCGATGCCCCGGCTCTTCATGACCGGCACGAGGCCAAGCGTCATGCCCGAGGCGTAGGCGAGCGCGGTGGCGAGCACGATCGTCTGCCAGGCCGCAAGTCCGAGGCTGACCCCGATCGCGAGCCCGGCCACCTCGCCGATGAGGCAGCCGGTAAGGCAATGCAGGGTCGCCTGCGCCGAGACCTTGAGCGGGCCTCCGGAAGCGTGGCCGTGATGGGAATGAGAATGAGCCATTGAGTCTCCGCAAACTGCTTATATACCCACATAGGGTATATTGACGTATACCCCAGGGGGGCATAATGCAAGCACGGAGAATAGGAGAATGAAGTGGAACGCGAGAACCAGCCGAAGCTGATCAACCGCCTCAGCCGGATCGAAGGCCAGGTGCGCGGCATCGCGCGCATGGTCGAGGAGGACCGCTATTGCATCGACGTGCTGACCCAGCTGCAGGCGGTTCGCGCCGCTCTGTCGCGGGTCGAGACGGAGATGCTCAAGGACCATCTCGGCCATTGCATCGAGGCGGCGATTACCGGCGGCGACGTCACGGAGCAGCGCGCGAAGGCGCGCGAGCTCATCCAGCTGTTGGAACGGAGTGCCAGATGAAGTCGGTTCCGCTTAGCGCCTGCGCCGCCATCGCGCTGGCCGCATCGGCCCCAGCCTTCGCGCAGCATGGCGGTCACGCGACGCCGCCGCCTGCCGCCACGCCGCCGGCCGCGCCGCCCGCTCCGGCGGAGCCGCCGATGATCGATCATTCCGCCCACGGGAAGCCGCCGGCGCCGCCCCAAGGCGAGCCTGTCGATCATTCCGGCCACGCCATGCCCGACGCGCAGCGGCAAGGCGTGGAGCCAAGCATGAGCGGCGCTCTGGGGTCTTATCCGATGAGCCGGGAAGCGTCGGGCACCGCCTGGCAACCCGACGCCTCGCATCATGGCGGCCTCCATGCCGCCGCCGGCGACTGGACCTTGATGGGGCATCTGACCCTCAACGCCGTCTACGATTGGCAGGAGGGTCCGCGCGGCGACGAAATGGGGTTCGTGTCGGGCATGGTGATGGGCATGGCGCGGCGCGACCTTGGCCGCGGCACGCTCCAGTTCCGGGCCATGCTCAGTCCGGATCCGTTCATGGGCCGACGCGGCTACCCCCTTCATCTCGCCTCGGGCGAGACCGCGGACGGCATCACGCCCCTCGTCGACCGCCAGCACCCCCACGATCTCTTCATGGAGATGTCGGCAAGCTACAGCCTTCGCCTCTCGAACTATGCGAGCCTCTTTCTCTATGCCGGCCTCCCCGGTGAGCCGGCCTTCGGCCCGCCCGCCTTCATGCACCGCATGTCGATCCTCGATTCGCCCGAAGCGCCGATCAGCCACCATTGGCTCGATTCGACCCACATCACCTTCGGCGTCGTCACCGCCGGCCTGGTCCTGGGCGATTTCAAGGCCGAAGCGTCGCGGTTCAACGGCCGCGAGCCGGATGAGCGGCGCTACGATATCGAGACCGGCCCGCTCGATTCGACCGCGCTCCGCCTCTCCTGGAACCCGACTCCCAACCTCTCGCTCCAGGCGAGCTGGGCGCATCTCGTGGGCTCCGAGCAGCTCGAGCCCGACGAAAACAGCACCCGCTGGTCGGCGAGCGCGATCTACACCCGGCCGATCGGCGCCGGCGGCTGGTGGTCGACCACCCTCGCCTGGGGCCGGCGTTCGGGCGAGGACGCGCAATATGACGCCTTCGTGCTCGAAAGCGCGATCGGGCTGCGCGCCTGGACCCTGTTCGCCCGCGCCGAACGCACCGAGAATAACGAACTCGTCTCGGCCGGAGGCCATCACGGCCCAACCTTCGAGGTCGCCAAGGTCTCGCTCGGCGCGATTCGCGATTTCCGCGTTGGGCCGAACGCGCGCCTCGGCATCGGCGCGCTTTATTCGATGAACTTCGTTCCCGCAGCCCTCGAAGGGCTCTATGCGGGAGACCCGGACGGGGCGATGGTCTTCATCCGCCTGAAGATCGAGTGAGACAAAAGAGGAGCAACCCGATGATGCTGAACAGACGCGCCGCCTTGGCCGCCTTGCCCTTGCTGTTCGCCACCTACGCGCAGGGCGCACAGGCCGGGCCGGTCGTCACGGTGGTGAAAACGCCGACCTGCGGCTGCTGCAGCGCCTGGGTCGCGCATCTGCGCCGCGCCGGCTTCCAGGTCCGCATCAGCGACGTCGCCGACGTCGCGCCGACGGCGCGGCGGCTCGGCGTGCCCGACGATCTTCGCTCCTGCCACACCGCCTCGGTCGGCGGCTATGCGATCGAGGGCCATGTTCCGGCGGCCGACATCCGCCGCCTGCTTCGCGAGCGCCCCGCTGCTGCCGGCATCGCCGTCCCGGGCATGCCGATGGGCTCGCCCGGCATGGAGCATGGCAGCCACCGCGAGCCCTACCGGTCGATCCTGTTCACCAGGACGGGGCAGCGGCGGGTGTTCGCCCAGCACTGAGCCGGCGTGCCTTTCGCCGCCTCAGCCAGGCCGTCAGCCCGAGCCGCCTGGGCATGATGACGATCCCCGTCACGACCACGACCAGCCCCAGGCCGGTGGCGATGACGAGCAGCCAGGTGTTGAAATTCTCGTGGCCGCGCCAGTCCATGATGTGCAGGCCCCAGAGGAAATCATAGGCCCGCCACAAGGTCGAACGCCGAGCGGTCACCGCGCCGCTATCGGCGGCGACATAGATTGAGCGGCCCTCGCCATCCTCGAAATCGACCCGCCAGGCGGGCAGCGCGCCGCGATACTCGCTGTCGTTGGCGGCGATCCGCGTCACCCGGGCGGCGCGCATCTCGCCCGCATGGTCGGCTTCGGCGATCCGCGCCGCCACCGTCAGCGGGATCGGCGACAGCCGCCGCGCGGTGGCGAGATCGTAGAGAGCGGGGCGCCCGCCATGGACCCCGACCAGGGCCGCCGGCCGGCCGGCCACGCGCTTGATCTCGATCGCCTCTGCCCGGGCAAGCCCCGCCGCGCGCAGCCGCGCCAGGCCGGCGGCGGCCTCGTCGAGCGGCACCGGCGCCGCCGGCTGCTCGGCCCGCGCATGCTCGCTCCTCACCTTCTCGATCGGGAACCAGGCGAAGAACAGCCCGCTCGCGAACCAGAACAGGATCTGGATCGCCATGAGGAGCGCCAGCCACTTGTGGATCTTCGCCCAGATGCCTCCACCCCTCGCCATGGCGCTCCCCCCGCTCGGCCGCTAACATGCGGCGCGATGAAGGTCGTCCTCTACGATTATTACCGCTCCTCGGCGAGCTACCGAGTCCGCATCGCGCTCAAACTCAAGGGGCTCGCCTACGAGCGCGTGCCGGTGAACCTGCTCGAAGGCGAGCAGAAGGACCCGGCCTATCGCGAGCGCAACCCGCAGGGCTTCGTGCCGATGCTCGAGGCGGACGGGCGGCGGATCACCCAGAGCCTCGCCATCATCGCCTGGCTGGACGCGCGATTTCCGGAGCCGCCGCTGCGGCGGGACGATCCCCACGTGCTGGCGCTGGCGCTGACGATCGCCGCCGATATCCACCCGGTCAACAATCTGCGCGTGCTGAAGCACCTCGCCCGGCTCGGCATCGACCAGGAAACGCGCGACGGCTGGTACCGCCACTGGATTTGCGAAGGGTTCGAAGCGCTCGAGGCCCTCGCCGCGCCGCGCGCCGGCCGCTTCCTGTCCGGCGACGAGGCCACGCTGGCGGACGTCTGCCTGGTCCCGCAGATGTACAATGCGCGCCGCTTCGAAGTCGATCTGGCTCCCTACCCCAATCTGGTGCGCGCCGACGCCTCGGCAACGACGCTGGAGCCGTTCGCGGCCGCCCATCCCGACAGGGTCGCGCCGGACGCGGCGACGCGCTAAAAGGGCGGCAATCGAGGAGAATCCGCATGGGACGTGTCGAAGCGATCGCCAA
The DNA here is from genome assembly GCA_035629975.1 of Allosphingosinicella sp. Classification (GTDB taxonomy): domain Bacteria; phylum Pseudomonadota; class Alphaproteobacteria; order Sphingomonadales; family Sphingomonadaceae; genus Allosphingosinicella. The sequence goes on from DASQLN010000005.1 coordinate 14,004, forward strand.
TTCCTACGCCGAGGCCCAGGCGCTTTCCTGCGTCGATATCCCCTCGCTCAAGGGCAAGGTCGGCGAAGAGGAATGGAAGGTGCGCGTCGATCTCGCCGCCGCCTATCGGCTGGTCGCTCATTATGGCTGGGACGATCTCATCTTCACCCATCTCTCGGCGCGCGTGCCCGGGCCCGAGCATCATTTCCTGCTCAACCCCTACAACCTCATGTTCGAGGAGGTGACCGCCTCTTCCCTGGTCAAGGTCGACATGCAGGGCAATCCGGTCGAGTCGACTCCGTTCATCACCAATGCCGCCGGCTTCACCATCCATTCGGCGCTGCACATGGCGCGCGAGGACGCCCAGGCGGTGATCCACCTGCATACGCCCGACGGCCAGGCGGTTTCCGCGCATGGCGAGGGCCTGCTGCCCTTGACCCAGACCGCGATGCTGATCCGCGACGAGATCGCCTATCACGATTATGAGGGCGTCGCCCTCGATCTCGACGAGCGCGAGCGGCTGATCGCCGACATCGGCGACAAAGGCGCGATGATCCTGCGCAACCACGGCACTTTGGCCGTCGGCGAAAGCGTCGGCGAGGCGTTCATCCGCATCTACTTCCTGGAGCGCGCCTGCGAGGCCCAGATCAAGGCGCTCTCGGCCGGCGATGGCAATCTCAGCAACCCGCCCCAGGGCTCGCCCGAGCTCACCGCGGAGATGGGCAAGGTCGGCCTGAAGATGGCCGCCAAGCTGCTCGCCTGGCCGGCCTTGCTGAGGAAGGCCTACCGCCTCGATCCGGGCTTCGCGACTTAAAGCGTCAGCGCGGCCTTTCGACCAGGGGGCCGTCATTGTGGAAGGCGGGCGCCCATTGCCGGAGCTCGGCGGCCAAAACGCCGTTGACGATCGCCGGATCGGCTGCGAGCATCGCGCGCGCTTCCTCGAGGCTGGCGGCGCGGACGATGGCGACGCCGCCATGCTCGCCGACATAGGGGCCGGCGGCGGCGCTGCGCCCCTCGCGCAGCAGGCGGCCATGATAGGCGACATGGTCGCGCAAATCCTGCTGATGCATCGGCCGGTCCGCGCGCCAGGCGGGGCCGGGGCGGTAGAGGAAGAGGTAGAGCTGGCGGGGCACGGCGGGCGCCGGCTCGGGCTGCGCCAGCGCGGGCGCGCCGGCAAGCAGCAATGCGAGGAACAGGATCGCTTTCATGACGGGGGAATATGGCCGATCCGCGGGGCCGAATCCACCCGATTCAGCCCACCCAATCCTTCTTCAGCCGTTTCGCCGCGGCGAAGTAGATGGCCGCGCTCAACAGGTAGAAGCCGAGCCCGTAGAGGATCGAATATTGGAGCGAATCGCTGCCGTGCGCGGCCTTCATCCGGTCCGAGAGCCAGCCCAGGAAATAGATGCCGAAGGCGATCCCGATCAGATTGTTGATGAACAGGAAGCTCGCCGAGGCGGTCGCGCGGATGGCGGGCTGAACGATGTGCTGGACCGCCGAGATGACCGGGCCGAGCCAGGCCAATGCGGTCATCTGGCCGAGCGTGAACAACAGCCAGGCGACCCACAAATTGGGAGCGAACAGGCCCAGTGCGAAGGCGGGCGCGGTGACCAGGAAGCAGCAGGCGGGGATCAGCGCATAGGCGCCGGGCCGCGCCGGCCCGATCCGGTCGCCGACCCAGCCGCCCAGCAAGGTCCCGGCGACGCCGCCGACCAGCACGATCGAGCCGTAAAACCAGCCGACATCGGCCGTCGAGAGGCCGAAGGTCCGGTTGAAGAAGCTCGGCAGCCAGAAGATCAGGCCGTAGCCCAGGATCGAGCCCGATGCGGCGCCGAAGGAAAGCAGCCAGAAGCTCGGATTGGCCGCCAGCGTCCGTCCGGTCGCGAGGAAAGGCGGCGCCGGCGGCACGGCCTCGCCCTCCGCGCGGTCGAGGCCGCCGCGCTTGGGCTCGCGGATCAGCGTCCAGACCAGCAACGCGGTGGGCAGGCCGGCGAGGCCGACGATGATGAAGGCCGCGCGCCAGGAAAGGTGGGTGGTCAGCCAGCCGCCGAAGAAGATGCCGAGCGCCGAGCCGATCGGGATGCCGAGCGAGAAGAAGGCCAGCGCGCGGGCCCGCCGCGACTTCGGGTAGAAATCGGAGATCAGCGAATATGAGGGCGCGATCCCGCCCGCCTCTCCGAACGCGACGCCCATGCGAGCGAGCACCAGCTGCGTGAAATTCTGCGCCATCCCGCAGGCGGCGGTGAACAGGCTCCACAGGCAGATCGATGCGGCGATGATGGTGACGCGGTTCCTGCGGTCCGCGAGCCAGGCGATCGGCAGGGCGATGGTCGCGTAGAAGATCCCGAAGACGACGCCGAGCAGGCCCAGCGTGTCGTCCTCGAGACCGAACTCCGCCTTGATCGGCACCGCCAGGATGCCGATGATCTGGCGGTCGACGAAGTTGAAGATGTAGGCGAGGAGCAGGACGATGAGGACGTGCCTGCCCGGGCCCGCCCCCTTCGTCCCGCTCCCGCTCGCGCCCCGCATCAGCGGAAGTTGAACCCAAGGCTCAGGAAGACCTGGCGCGGGTTGCCGTAGAAAGCGGTCGCGATGCCTTCCCGGCCAAGCGTCGGAGTCGGGTTGCCGGCGCCGTTGAGGATCACCGCGCCCGTCGTCGGATTGGTCGCCAGGAACTGGTAGCCCGAGGTGATGTACTGCTCGTCGAGGATGTTCTTGGCGTGCAGCCCGATCGTGTAGCGGTTGTCGGGACTCGTCCACACCAGATGCGCGTCCCACAGCGCATAGCCCGGCTGGTCGAGATAGGGGCTCGGCGTCTCGAACTGGAAGGTCTTGCTCCGGTAGGAGACGGTGGTGCTCATCGACAGGTCGCCGCCCATGACCGGGGTGGTGTAGTCGAGCGTGCCCGACAGCGTCCATTTCGGCGTGTTCTGGATGCGGCGGAAATCGGCGACATCGACCGGGCCCTGACCCGGAATGTTGGTGATGAACTCGTCATATTGGGCGTCGAGATAGCCCAATGTCCCCGAGAAGTTGAGCCGCGATCCATTGTCGGCGCGGAGCAGGTTCGCGACCATCTCCACCTCGACGCCCTTGAAGGTGGCGGCGCCGGCATTGGTGGTCACCCCGACGAAGGTCGGGACGCCGTTGATCACCGCGCCGACCGAGCCCGGCACCTGGACGTCGGTATAATCGGCATAGAAGCCGGCGATGGCGAGGCGCAGCCTGCGGTCGAACAAATTGGCTTTGTAGCCGATCTCGTAGCTGGTGACCCGCTCGGGATCGAAAAGGAAATAGTCGTAAATCTCGGCGGGCTCGCGCGTCCCGTTGCCGTTGGTGTCCGGCGCGGCGGTGGAAAGGCCGCGCGGATCGAAGCCGCCGCCCTTGAAGCCGCGTGACCAGCTCGCATAGATCGTGTTGTTCTCGTCGGGCCGGAAGCTCAGCGAGGCGCGCGGCGTGAATTCGGTGAACTGCGCCTCGCCGGTGAAGTTGGAGGTCAGCGCACCGAGCTGGACGCCGTTGCCGCCCAGCGCCGGCGAGGGGCCGTTGAGATAGTTCGCTCGAATCACGGTCGCCCTGCGGTTGTCGCGCGTGTAGCGCCCGCCAACCGAGACCTGCAGCTGGCTGGTGATATCGTAGGTCGCGTCGCCGAACACAGCCCAGGTTTCGGTGTCGACGTTGCCGAAGGTCGAGGCGGTGAGGCCGGGCAACGCCACCGGGCTGGTGGTGGCGAGGATCACGTCGAACACGTTGCTGGCGTTGGCATCGAGATAATAGACCCCCATCACCCCCTGCAGCGGGCCGCCCTGGAAGATGAGCTGGAATTCGTTGGAGAATTGCTTGTTGCGGTAGATGGCGGGAACGTCGACGTCGGCGGCCGGCAGCGAATCGAAGTCGATCGGGGCGTGGCTGACGTCCTGCCGGTAGGCCATGATGTTGCGCACGGTCACGCCGCCGAGGGTGATCTCGGCGCGGAACGCGCCGCCATAGGCCTCGACGTCCTGGCGGGGCGAATTGAGCCCGGCGCGGGTGTCGTAGACGTCCCCGAGTACCGGAGCCCCGTTGAGCAGGCCCGGGATCAGCCGGTGGCCGTTGCGCGGATCCGAATTGTCCTTGCTGTAGTCGCCGGAGATGCGGAGGAAGATGTTCGATGCCGGCTCGAGCTCCACGGTGCCGCGCGCGGCCCAGATGTCGCGATTGTAATTGTCGAGGCCGTTGTTGAGATTCTCGCCGAAGCCGCCGCGGCTCAGCCGTGCCGCCGATGCGCCGACGCGGATCTGGTCGGAAAGCGGCGTGCTCCCCGAGACGATCAGATCGACCTGCTCGTCCGTGCCGAGATTGGCGCGGACCCGGAAGGTCGGGTCGGCGGCGAGCCGCCGGGTAACATATTTGATCGCGCCGCCGATCGTGTTGCGGCCGTAGAGCGTGCCCTGCGGCCCGCGCAGGATCTCGATCCGCTCGACGTCGTATATGTCGAGAACCGCCGCTTGCGGGCGGTTGAGGAAGACGTCGTCGAGATAGAGGCCGACGCCCGCTTCGAAGCCGGCGACCGGATCCTGCTGGCCGACGCCGCGGATGAAGGCGGTGAGCGTCGTGTTGGTGCCGCGCGAGGTCTCCAGCGTGACGTTCGGCGTCGTGTCGTTGAGGTCCGTAATGTCTGTCGCGCCTTGCCGTTCGAGCGCTTCGCCGGAGAATGCGGTGACGGCGATGGGCACGTTCTGCAGGCTCTCCGAGCGCCGCCGCGCGGTCACGAAAATCTCCGTGTCGTCCTGGGCGGCCTCCGGGGCCGGTGCCATGCTGACCGGGAGCGGATCGTCCTGCGCGAAAGCGGGGCTGGCGGAAGCGGCGAGCGCGGCCAAAGCGGTGCCGAGCATCAGGCGGTGGTTGAGCTTCTGGGTCATGACGTGTCTCCTCATGAATTCGTATCCTGGGTGGCGCGGGCCGGGGACAGCCGGTCCGCGAAGTCCTTCAAAATGGCGTTGAACAATTCGGGCTCTTCGAGGTGCGGGGCGTGGCCGGACCGCTCGAAGCGGACGGCGCGGGCCTGGGGCAGGGCCTCGACGAGATGGTCGGCGGTGTCGGCGCCGTAGAGCGAGCTTTGCGCGCCGTGGACGATGAGCGTCGGATGCTGGATCTTCTCGAGCAAGGCGCGCACGTCCTGGCGGATCAGCGAGTTCCAGACGGACGCCATCGCATCGGCGTCGTTGCGGGCGAATTGGAGGCTCGCCCAGTCGGCGAGCTTGCGCATGCCGGGCGCCACCGGCTGGGCGAAGATCGCCTGGCCCGCGCCCAAAGCGAAGGTCTCGAAATCGTCGCGTATGGCGATCGAGCGCGCTTCGCAGGCCTCGGGCGAAAGCCCCAGATCCCATTCGGCGTCGTTCTTCACCCGCGCGGTCATGTCGACCACCACCGCGCCGGCGAAGCGCGCCGCGGCGGGGCCCGCGAGCACGTGCCACAAGATCGTCGCGCCCAGCGACCAGCCGACTCCGATCGCGCCCTCAAGGTCGAGCGCGTCCGCAAGCTCGGCGACGTCGGCCGCCATCCGCTCGACGCTGGGCGAGGGCATGTCCTCGCCGGCCGAGTCGCCGTGGCCGCGAAGGTCGATGGCGATGATCCGGAAGTTGTCGGCGAGGCCGGCCTGGCCCTCGAAGAAGCCGCCATGCGCCATCAGCCCGTGCAGCAGCACGATCGGCGTGCCGCTCCCCGTGTCGCGATAGGCGATTCGCGTCCCGTCCGAGGCAGTAAAGCCGTGCAGAAATCCCTCCCCAAAGCCCGCGCACGCCCCTGTTCGGGGTTCTGCGGATGGGGAGCTAATGGCTCAAACTGAAACCTGAGTCAATGTTCAAGTTTGTGAGTTGGTAGACGACGCCGGCTCGGCATCCGGGCGGTCGGCGCAGGGCGCGGCGATGGCCTTCAGCGTTCGGCCTGGCCGAGGACGAGGCCGCTGTCGTTGGCGTCCGCGGCCGGCGGGGCGCGGCGGTCGCCCGCGGAGATCTGGCGGACGACGTCCTCGAAGCTGCCTTCGACCGCCACCTGCTGGCCGTCGAAGAAGATGTCGGTGAAGGCGCCGTTCGCGGAGCGGACGTAGGTCACCAATTCGGGGTTGATGGCGACCTTGCCGCCGCCGCCCTTTCGCATCACCACGAGCTTCGCCACATATTTTCCCCTCTGGCCGGCAACGCTAACCCAAATTCGTTAAGCGCCGGTGTGCGCGGACTTGGCGAAAAAAGCCCCGGCGCTCAGGCCGGCGCGTCCCGGGCCGGCCCGTCGGCGAAGATCGCGGCGCGGTCACGCCCAAGCTCGCGCATCGCCTCGGCGGCGGTCCAGCCCCAGGCGAGATGGGCGCCGACCATCACCGCGTCGCGCCGCAGCGGGTGGCGGGTGGCGGGCTTCAATATGCCGAAGGCCGGCAGCCAGCCCATATAGCTCGCCAGCCAGATGCCGCCGCCGGCGATCGAGCCGCTCACCCGGTCGATCCGGGGATTGGCGGCGGCGATCAATGCGCCGCAGGCGGCGCCATATGCGAAATGGGCGATCAGGGTGAAATCGGGCGCGGCGGCCGCCGGCGGGTCCAGCACCCGATCGACGATCTCGCGCGGCGGCAGCGGGTAGCGCTCCTTGCCCGGCAGCCTCTTGTGGAGATGGCGCATCGCCGAGGTCATCGCCATGGTCGCGACGAAGCCGGCGATCCCGCCGATCACGAGGCGCGAGCCAAGGCCCAGCTCTTCCTGCTCGTTGCTCATGACGGCGGGCCTATCTCGCCCGTCATTCCAGCGAAAGCTGGAATCTCATTGCCTTCGCAGCGGTCGGGCAAAAAGAAGGGGGATTCCATTGAGGAGGTACGAACGTCCCCCGGACGTTCGTAGCCCTGTCCGGGGGACAGGGCGGCCTCTCAATTTCGCTGGAATGACGGGGAGGGCCCTAGAGCTCCACGCCGCTGGCGATCGCCTCGAGCTTCTTCAGCCGCTCGCGCACGGCGGCAAGCTCGATGCGGAGGCCGACCTCGTCCTCCGCCGCCTCGGCGGCATCGGGGCCGACGCCGCGGCTGGCGAGCTCGAGCCTCTTATAGTCGAGCCAGCCGCGCCACGCGCGCGACGCGGCGAGAGTCACCATGAAGGTGACGGCGAGGATCGTCCCGGCGAAGATGAGCGTATTGGTCATCATGTCATTTCATTCCTGCTGGGGGCGGTCTGGCATCCATCGGGCGGCGGGGGGCGCAGGTTTCTGCGGAAGCGCCCCAGTCTTCGACGAATGCCATTCGGCCCTGCTTCCTATTCGTAGCGGAGGGCGAGGATCGGGTTGGCGCGCGCGACCTTGATCGCGTGGCCGGCGATGGTCCCGATCGCGATCGCCAAAGCGATCAGCCCGGCGAGCACGAAGGGGGTGATGCCCAGGTCGATGCGGACATCGTAGCCGTCGAGCCATGTCTTCATCGCGTAATAGGCGACCGGCCAGGCGATCAGATTGGCGATGATCACCGGCTTGGAGAATTGCCAGGCGAGCAGGCCGACGATGTCGCGGATGCGCGCGCCGAGCACCTTCCTGATTCCGATCTCCTTGGTCCGCCGCTCGGCGGTGAAGGCGGCGAGCCCGAACAGGCCCAGGCAGGCGACGATCACGGCGAGGATCGAGAAGCCGGCGAAGACCTTGGTCCGGGCCGCCTCGGCCTTGTACAATTCGACGATGATGTCGTCGCTGAAGTCGGCGTCGAACGGCGCGTCGGTGGCGATCCGCTTCCAGACCCGCTCGACCGCGGCCCGCACCTGCGCCGGATCGGCATTCTCGTAGCGAAGGATCAGGTGGGTGGCCCCGTTATTGCTGATCCGGAACATGATCGGCTCGATCGGCTCGCGGATCGAGCGGAAGCGCGAATCCTGGACGACGCCGATGATGTTGATCGGGACCGGCGGATATTCCGGCCCGGCGAGCGAGGCGCGCCGAGTCTTGCCAATCGCGTCGGTCGCGCTGCGGAAGCCCATCCGCCGTGCGGCAAGCTCGTTGACGACGACGTTGACGCCGCCGCGCGCGATCTGCGCCCGGATCGCGTTCGGATCGGCCGGGAAGGGCAAAGTGGCATCGTCCATCGGCCGGTTGCGGTCGAACTGGCGGCCGGCGATGGTGCGGATGCCCATGGTGCGGAAGAAGCCGTGATCGATCTGATAGGAGCCGATCGAGACCGGATCGCGCTGGCCCGGGATGAGCACTGCCTCGCTGGTGCTGTTCTGCGTGGCGACGCCGATCGAGGTGCGGCCGACCGAGGTCACGCCGGGGATCCGCTCGATCTCGCGCGCCAGCGTCTCCTGAAGCGGGATCAGCTGGCGGCGGGAGATACCTTCGATCTGCAGCAGCCCGTCCCGGCGGTAGCCGGGATCGGAGCTGCGCGCATAGCTGGTCTGCGCCCAGACCACGGCGGTGCAGATGATGAGGCCGATCGATACCGCGAACTGGGCGACCACCAAAAAGTTGCGCAGCAGGCCGGAGCCGCTCGCCTCGGCCGAGGATTTGTTGGCCTTGAGCACCTGCGCCGGCTGGAAGCGGCTGAGGTAGAAGGCCGGATAGAGGCCTCCCGCCGCGCCGACCAAGAGGGTCAGGCCGACGATCGGCAGCAGCATGCCGCCCCAGCCGAAATATTGCATGCTGAGCGAGGCGTCGAGGAAGCCGGAGAAAAGCGGCAGCAGCAGCTCGACCAGCGCCAGAGCGAGCAGCATGGCGATGCAGGCGATCAGCACCGATTCCCCCAGGAACTGGGTGATCAATTGCCGCCTGTTGGCGCCAAGCACCTTGCGCAATGCGACTTCGCGGGCGCGCTGGCTTGCGCGGGCGGTGGCGAGGTTGGTGAAGTTGACGCAGGCCATGCCGAGGATGAGGAAGGCGATGATCGTGAAGGTCCAGATCGTGTTCGTGTCGTTGCCGGCCGTCCAGGCCCCGTCCTGCGCTGCGCCCAAGTGGACGTCGCGCACGTTGACCAGGGCAAAATCGGTGAATTCGCCCTGGTTGATGCGGGTGCCGCCGAAATCCTGGGTGGGGATGTTGCGCCGTTTCCACTCCGTCATCCGGCCGTTGATCGCGGCCGGATCGGTTCCGGGCCTGAGCGCGACATAGTTCCAGCCCGTCTGCCAGCCCCACAGCCGCATGATCTCCGGCTGCTCGGCGAAATGAGCGGTGGGATCGATGCGGACCAGCATCGCGAACTTCATGTGGGAATCGCTCGGCAGATCGCGATGGACACCGGTGACGCGATGATCGACCTGGCGGCCGCGAATCACGATGGTCAGCCGCTGGCCGACCACGTTGGTGGTGCCGAACAGGCGGCGCGCCTCGGTCTCGGACAGAGTCACCGAGCCGGGACTGCCGAGCGCCGTGCGCGGGTCGCCCGAAACGAGGGGCAGCCGCACCGTGTCGAAGAAGGGGCCGTCGGTATAGCCGACTTTCTCGACCGCCAGCGCTTCGCCGCCGCGCAGCACGGTGGCCTGGCTGGCCTGGACGTAGACGCTGTTCTCGATCTCGGGGAAATCGGCCTTGAGCCGCTGGCCCGCAATGTAGGAGGACATCTGGATGTCGGTGCGCTCGCCGGTCTGCGGGTCGCGAAAATAGGTCTGGAACTGGTAGGTGTTCTCCGCATTTGCGAGCCAATTGTCGTAGCTCGTCTCGTAGCGGACGTAGAGGAGCAGCATCAGGCAGGCGGCGAGGCCGATCGCCAGGCCGACGATGTTGATGAAGGCATAGGTCCGGTTCTTCGTCAGGGCCCTCACGCCCACCGTCAGATAATTGCGCCACATATTCCTGCTCCCGTTCAAGTCTTGCTCCGCCCCCGTTCGGGCTGAGCCTGTCGAAGCCCTTCCCTTCTTGCCGATGAAGGAAGAAAGGCCCTTCGACAGGCTCAGGGCGAACGGTGGTGGGTTCTCATCTTCCGTCCGTCACGCCGCGCGCCGGTGCTCGACCAGGATTCGGCCGTCGAGCATGTTGACGACGCGGCCGGCATAATCGGCATGGGCGGGCGAATGGGTGACCATGACGATGGTCGAGCCTTCGGCGTTCAGCGCCTGCAGCATCTTCATCACCTCCTCGCCATGCGCCGTGTCGAGATTGCCGGTCGGCTCGTCCGCGAGGATCAGGCCGGGTGATGCGACAAGGGCCCGGGCGACGGCGACACGCTGCTGCTGACCGCCTGACAATTGCGACGGCCGGTGCCTGGCGCGGTGGGCGATACCCACCTTGTCCATCACCTTGTCGACCCGGGTGCGCCGCTCCGCCGCGGGGACGTTGTGGTAGAGCAGCGCAAGCTCGATATTCTCGCGGACGCTGAGCTCGTCGACGAGATTGAAGCTTTGGAAGATGAAGCCGATGTTCCGCTTGCGGAAATCGGCGAGCTTCGATTCCGAAAGGCCGGCGACCTCGGTGCCGTTGAAGACGTAGGAACCGGACGTGGGCGAATCGAGCATGCCGATCACGTTCAGCAGGGTCGATTTGCCGCAGCCCGACGGCCCCATGATCGCGACGAACTCGCCGTCGGCGACATCGAGGAAGATGCCGTCGAGCGCCGTCGTCTCCACCGTGTCGGTGCGGTAGACCCGCGAAACTTCACGCATGCTCAGCATGTTCTTTTCCCTTCATTGCCCACTGATGGAGAGCCGGTCGCGTTCCTGGAAACCGGTATAGGAGGAGGTGATGACGCGCTCGCCCGGCTCGAGCCCGGAAAGCACTTCGACATAATCGGGGTTGCGGCGGCCGAGACGGACCTGGCGGCGCACCGCGCTGCGGCCGTCGGGCGCGACCACGAACACCCAATTGCCGCCGGTCGCCTCGTAAAAGGCGCCGTCGGGGAGCAGCCGCGCCCGCGACGGCGCGCCGAGCGTCAGCCGGACCTGCACGGTCTGGCCGCGCTGCAGCTCGGCGGGCTCGGGTCCGACGAACTGGAGGTCGATTTCGAACTGGCCGTTCCTGACCTGCGGATAGATTTTGCTGACCCGCATCCGATAGCTGCGCCCGCCGAGCTCGGCGTCGGCGAGCAGGCCCTCGCTGACCCTCCCCAGGAAGAACTCGTCGACCTGGGCGCGCAATTTGTTGCGGCCGGCGCTGTCGATCTGGCCGAGCCGCTCGCCGCGGTTCAACGACTGGCCGATCTGGATCGAGAAGGAGGTGAGCTGGCCGTCGACCGGTGCGCGCAGGTTGAGCGCGTCGAGGCTGCCTCGGGCGATGCCGAGACTGGTGTTGAGCGCGCCGGCCGAAGCGCGGAGCTGGGCGAGCTGGCTGGACTGGAGCCGCTCGTCGTCGCCCTGCTGGCGGCGCAGCACCTCCGAGCGGCGGCGATTGGCCTCAAAGGTGTCGCGTGCGTCGGCGAAGGAGCGCCCGGAGACGAAGCCGCGGTCGGCGAGCGGCCGCTGCATCTCGTAATTGCGGCGCGCGGTCTGGGTGGCGAGGTCGGCTTCGATCCGCGCGCGCTCGTTGGCGAGCCGCGACTGGTTCAGCGCCAGCTCCTGGCTGCGCATCGAATTGATCTGCTGGATGACCTCGGTCTGGCGCGCGAGCACGTTCAATTGGAGGTCGGCATTGGTCATGACCGCGAGCAGCTGGCCGCGCCGGACGCGGGCGCCGTCCTCGACCAGAATGCGCTCGACCCGGCCGCCCTCGACCGCGTCGAGATAGACGGTGAGCGAGGGCTCGACCCGGGCGCGCAGCGGCAGGAAGTCGTCGAACCGGCCCTCGCTCACGGTGGAGATGGTGAGCCGGCCGGCCGCGACGGTCTGGCTGTTCGAGCCGGGCGCGAGGAAATAGAAGAGCAAGGCGGCGACGATCAGGATTGCGGCGCCGAGGCCGATCCTGACCCGGGTCGAGAGCTTGCGCGACTTGACGACGCGGTCCATTCCGTCGCCGCTCTGCGGGCCTCCAGCCTCGTTCATCCGCACGACGGTCATTCAAATCCCCGTTCGAAAATTCAGGCGGGCGGCGGCGGTCAGAATCGGGTCATCGACCCTGGCTGTCCGTTTCCGGACATTGACTGTCCGCCGCCGCACAGGCGCCCGTTTTACGCAAGCGGCATCGCCACGAACGTGAGAAAGCCGGTGGCGATGAAGCCGATGGCGAAGGCGAGCGTTTCGATTTTGCTGGCCATGATATTCTCTCCTCGACAGCATTGATCCCTGTTGCCCGATGCGTCGCAGGAGCCGTGCCAGACGCGAAAAAGCGCGGATTTCCGCCATTTCCGTCCCGCCGCTGCCCGGGCTTCCAATTCCCGGACCGCACATGTCCGTCCGCAAGCGGACTCTGGCATGGTTCGTGATTGTCCATTATCGGACAAGACGGGTGGGGAGACGTCCAGTGGCTCAGCAAAGGCGCTTCGGGCGCTGCATCATCATCGACGACGATCCGGACATCGCGCTTTCGGCGCGGCTGTTGCTGCGCGATCTGTTCGACAACGTCTCCGCCTATCAGGAGCCCGGCGAGGCGCTGGCGGCGATGGAGCGCGAGCTGCCCGACGCGATCCTGCTCGACGCCAATTTCGGCCGCGGCGCGACCAACGCCGCGGAGGGCTTCCACTGGCTCTCCGAAATATTGAAGCGCGACCCGCAGGCGGTGGTGGTGATGATCACCGCCCATGCCGGGATCGGAGTCGCGGTCGAGGCGATGAAGCGCGGCGCCACCGATTTCGTCTCCAAGCCCTGGTCGAACGAACGCCTGCTCGCCACCGTCCGCACCGCGGCGGCGCTGCGCACCTCGCGCGCGGAAGTGGTGACCGAACGCAAGAAGGTGGAGGCGATCGCGACGCCTTCGGGCGGCGGCGAGACCCCGTTGCTCGGCGATTCGCCGGCCATGGCGCGGATCTGGTCGCTGATCGAGCGCGCCGGCCCGACCGACGCCAACGTCCTCATCCTGGGCGAGAACGGCACCGGCAAGGAATTGGTCGCGCGCGAGCTGCACCGCCGCTCGCGCCGCGCGGACCAGGTCCTGGTCTCGGTCGATCTCGGCGCGGTCTCCGAGAATCTCTTCGAAAGCGAGCTGTTCGGCCATGTGAAGGGCGCCTTCACCGACGCCCGGGCCGACCGGATCGGGCGGATGCAGGCGGCCGACGGCGGCACGCTCTTCCTCGACGAGATCGGCAACATGCCGCTCCACCTCCAGCCCAAATTGCTGACCGCCCTGGAGCAGCGCCAGGTGATCCCGGTCGGCGCCAACAAGCCGGCCAAGATCGACATCCGCGTCATCGCCGCGACCAATTGCCCGCCGGACCAGCTCGCCGACGAGAGCCGCTTCCGCCAGGATCTCCTGTTCCGGCTCAACACGGTGGAGATCGACCTGCCGCCCTTGCGCGAGCGGCGCGAGGACATATTGCCGCTCGCCGGCCATTTCATCGCCCTCTACGGGAAGAAATACGGCAAGCCCGCGCGCGAGCTGCCGGCCGATGTCGGCGCCGCGCTCCAGGCCTATGATTGGCCCGGCAACGTTCGCGCGCTTCGCCACGCCTGCGAGCGCGCCGTGATCCTGTCGGACGGCGCCCAATTCACGAGCGAGGATTTCTCCTTGTCGCGCGGCCTCGCGCCCTCCCGCGCGGCGCCGACCGCGCCCGCCCCCCTCGCGGTGCCGCGCGACGACCTCAACCTCGAGCGCGCCGAAAAGCAGATCGTCGAGGAGGCGCTGAAAAAGCACAGCTACAACATCTCGCTCGCCGCCGCCGAGCTCGGCCTCACCCGCGCCTCGCTTTACCGGCGGATGGAAAAGCATGGGCTGTGAGGCAATCCCCCCGCCGTTCCCCGGCGAAAGCCGGGGTCCAGTGGCGCAGGCAGTAGGCCTGGGTCCCGGCCTTCGCCGGGACACAGGATAATGCGCTTCCGCAACCGCTTCCTCCTGGGCCTGGCCTTGCGGCTGGGCCTGCTGCTCGCGGTTGTCTTCGCCTTCGCCGCAGCGCTCGGCCGGGACGATCTTCGTGCCGGCCAGATCGTCGCCGGCCTCGCCGTCCTCGGCGCCGCGGCCTTGCTGTGGCATTATATCCAGCGCACCAACATGGAGCTCGCCCGCTTCATCGACGCGGTCCGCTTCGGAGATTTCTCGCAAGGCTTCTCCCAGCGCGGCCAGGGCTCCGGCTTCGGCGACCTCAACGAGGTGCTCGACGAGGCGATCAAGAAGCTCCGCGACGAGCGCCACAAGCTGATCGACGCCAACCGTTTCTACGAAGCCGTGCTCGACGACGCGCCGACCGCTCTGCTCACCGTCGACGGCGACGGCAAGGTCGAGCTCGCCAACAAGGCCGCGCGCCGCCTGCTCGTCCGCCACCAGGGCGTCCGCGTCGAGGACTTCCGCGAATATGGCGAGGCCTTCGCGCAGGCGCTGGAGGGCGGCGCGGTCGGCCGCCCGCGGCTCGTCCCATTGCTCAGCGACGGCGTGCCGCAGACCATGCTGGTCAGCGCCGCCATCGTTCACCGATTGGGCGGCCTCGTCCGCGTCGTCGCGGTGCAGCCGATCCAGGGCGAATTGAACGCGATCGAGATCGCCGCCCAGTCCGACCTGATCCGGGTCCTCACCCATGAGATCATGAATTCGATGACTCCGGTCACCAGCCTTGCCCACAGCGCCGTCGATCTGATGCGCGCGGCCGATGCCGGCGACAATGCGGAGGTCGCCGACGCGCGGCTCGCGGTCGAAACGCTGGCGCGGCGCGCCGACGGAGTCATGCATTTCGTCGAGAGCTACCGCCAGATCAGCCGCGCCCCCGAAATCCGCCGCCGGCCGATCGACGCCGCCGCCTGGGGCCGCGAGCTCGAAGCCCTGTTCCGCGCCAGCGATCGCGCGGTCGGCATCGGCTTCACCCTCGAGGCCGGCGAGACCCTGACCTTCGAGGCCGACCCGGACCTGATGAGCCAGGTGCTGATCAACCTGATCCGCAATGCGGGCCAGGCGGCGCGCGCGCACAGCGAGGAGCCGCACGTCTGGCTGAGCTTCTCCCGCACCCGCTCGGGCCGCGCCCAGATCGAGGTGGCGGACAATGGCGCCGGCGTACCCGAGGCGCTCAGGCAGGACGTCTTCCTGCCCTTCTTCACGACCAAGAAGGAAGGCACCGGCGTCGGCCTCAGCCTCGCCCGCCAGGTCGTCCTCGCGCATCGCGGCTCGATCAGCGTCGGCGACCGCAAGGGCGGCGGGGCCCTGTTCCGCATCGTGATCTGAAATCCCCCCTCCCCAGCGGGGAGGGGGTAGGGGGAGGGGGTTCGGCGTCCGAGAATAGTCGGGGGCCGCCGAACACCCCCACCCTACTCTCCCCCTCGAGGGGGAGGGATTAGCCGGTGAGCCGCGCCGCCACTCGCTCCGCCTGCGCTCGGATGTCGGGCACCGCCACGCTCTCCCAGAAGGTGCCGCGCGTGACCGGGCCGATCACCGCGAGCGTCTCGCTCGCCGTCCCGTCCGCACCGATCGCGCGGCAGTCGGGATCGACCTCGATGCCGATGCCGAGCGCGTCCTGCCGGATCCGCCCCGCCTTCAGCAAGGCGGCCAGCAAAGGCTCGCCGGCGCGGACGATGTCGCATTCGGGCCCGGTGCAATTGACGATCCGCGCCACCCTGAGCGTCTCCACCGCCTCGCCGCCGCGCATCCGGAAGCGCAATGCGGCGCCCTCCTCGATGGCCTCGGCCGAGACCAGCTTGCCCGCCGCCACGGCGAGCCGCGCCTCGGCCTGCATCGCCTCGATCCGTTCGCCGACCGCCGGCGCGACCTTGTGCCGGTGCACGTCCCACCAGGGGCGCAAATGCCTCAGGAAGCGGCGCCGCTCTTCCGGCCCCGCCCCGCCCCAGATCGCCTGGGTGACGCTGCGCAGCTCGTGCACCGCGCTGCGCCAGCCGAGCTCCCCGCTCCGCGCCCGCACCCGGCGAAGCAGGGCGACGCAGGAGGCGGGCAGCGCCTCGGCGGGCGCCACCATCGGCTCGCGCGGGCCATGGGCTCGGGGTGCGAGGCCCCGCCGCGACAGGGCGACGATGCGGCCCCTGAAGCCGGTGGCGTCGAGGGTCAGCGCCACGTCGACCGCGGTCAGGCCGGTGCCGACCAGCAGCACGACATCGCGCGCGCCGAGCCCCTCCAGGCCGCCCGCCCAGGGATTCTCGATCCAGGCCGCGCCCAATGCCGCCGGGTCGATCCCGCGCGGCGTGGCGGGCCGGAAATTGCCCGGCGCGAGCACCACGGCGTCGGCGGCCAGCGCGCGGCCGTCCGCCAGCCGCACGGCGCCGCCGGCAAGGTCCACCGCCTCGCCGCGCACCGCCTCGATCCCGGCCTCGGAAAGCAGCGACACGAGATAGTCGCCATAGAGCATGCGCGGCGCGAAATCCTCGGGCCCGCCGCCGCCGCGCGCTTCGAACCAGCGGGTGAAATGGTCGGGATCGTCCGAAAAGGCGCTCATCCGCCGCGCCGGCACGTTGAGCAGATGCTCGGGCCGGGTCGTCCCGTAAGCGACTCCGCGCCCCGGCGCCGGCCCGCGCTCGATCAGCGACACCTCGGCGCCCGCGCGCCTCAGGTGCAGCGCCTGCAGCGCCCCCGACGCGCCGGCGCCGATCACGGCCACGCGCCGGCCGCTCATGCCGCCTCGCTCTCCTCCACGGCGACCTTGTCGGCGAGGCTGAGCCCGTCGAGGATGCGCGCGGTCTCGTCGCGGACCATCAGCATCGCCCGGTGCAGCCGGCACTGGTCCTCGCTGATGCAATTCTTGCAGCTCTCGTAGGCGAGCCGGCTGGCGCAGGGAAGAAGGCCCAGGGAGCCGCGGGTCAGCCGCACGATCTCGCCATAGCTGATCTCGGCCGGCGGCCGCGCCAGCCAATAGCCGCCCTCGCGCCCGCGCAGCGTCTCGACCAGGCCGGCGCGGCGCATCTGCGAGAGGATCACGGTGAGGAATTTGGGCGGCAGATTCTGCGCCTGCGCGATCTCGCCAAGCTGCACCGGCCCGTCGCCATATCGATCGGCGAGGTGAAGCAGCGCCCGGATTGTGTACCGCGTCCGTTGAGAAAGCATGGCGCCCCCATGAACCGGCGGAGGGGCGAAGGCAACGGCGGCGGCGATAAACACGAGGCGAATCGTCATTCCAGCGAAAGCTGCAATCTCCGTTCTTCAAGAGCCGAAGGAAAAGAGATTCCAGTTTCGCTGGAACGACAGGGTTTCAGCGGGGCAAAGGCAATTGGGCGCGGCGCCGGGTAGTGGGGCAGTTTGAAAATAAGCAGGGTTGACGCTGACTGGAATGCTTAGCGGGAAGGTGCCATATTCCGGGCATGGCAAAGGGACTATACCGCACTCACAAGGACGAACTCGGCGCATGTGTCTGCATGGATTGGGGCACAAATCCCGAAACCTTCCTGACACGCGACACCTACGTCGCGAATCGGCACGAACCGCCGTTCGACGAACTGCCGACGCGGGAAGAATACGAGGCTCAAAATGGCGAAGCCTAGGCGCCCTCGCGACTCGAATCAGCTGGCGAAGCTGATTACTGATATTGCCACGGGGCAAGCTCAAGAAACCGACCCCGACGCGGGCAAAGACCCAGCCGCCGTGGCGCTCGGTCGCCGTGGCGGCTTGAAGGGCGGACATGCTCGCGCCAAGAAGCTATCAGCTAACCAGTTGACTGCTATAGGGAAAAAGGGGGCCGCTTTACGCTGGGGGCGTAAAGACGGCCAGTAGCCCGTTCATGGCGTACTTTTTGCCATAAAGTCGTTGCGGGCCTAGCGCCGATAAGCTATGGTCTCCCTTGCATCGCGAGTGCCAACCTATTTCGCGAGGCAAGGAGGCTAGGATGAGCGACCCCCATAAGGTCACTATCAAGATTGGCGACGCCGAGTTTTCGGCGGAGGGCGACAAGGAGACTGTCGCCAAGCAATTCGAGGCGTTCCTGGCTGCGCTGGCCATTGCTCCCAGAGCGTCCGCGCCGGCCAAGCCCGCAGAGGATCTCGCCACGGATGCCGGCAACAACGGCAGCGAGACGACGGACGCAATCGACAATGATGCTGATAGCGCGATGCTCAAAAAGGCATTTCAGGTGGCGAAGCAGGTCGTGTCGCTGAAATACCTGCCTCGTACGTCGCAGAAGGAGGCCGACGCGCTGCTGCTGCTGCTGTACGGGTACGCCGCCCTCAAGGGCGAGGAGCAGGTGCTCGGCACTCAGTTGATCAACGCAGCTCGCATCTCCGGCGTCAATCTGGATCGAATTGATCGCACCATCGCCAAGCACGATTCACTTCTGCTTCGGGGCGGTGCTCGCAAAGGCATGAAGTATGGTCTCAACAACCAGGGAAAACTCAAAGCGAAGGAGATGCTGACCGCGCTGTTCGCTGCCTGAAACGATGAAGCCGAGGGGGTGCCACCCCTCGGCTTCTGGTCCCCAAAACCCAAGCTGGAGGCTAGGATGCTCACCGCCATTTGGCGGAGTGGGTACGTACACCTTATGCCCGTTCCGCCACCAAATTGCAAGCGCCTTTGGGCGCTGCCGTCAATAAGCCTCTCTGGTAGCCACCTTGAATCGAAGGGGATTTCAGAGAGGCGGGGCGCCGCTGCGGCCAATCTGAATTTATTTTGTGTCACTTGCGTCGCCATAAAGCCTTATTCGGTTGACATAACCTGAGCGGTCAGGCATATGGGTACTTATGAACAAGCTGACCCCCAAAGATCGCGCCCGCATCCTCCACATGCTCTGTGAAGGTAACTCCATCCGCGCGATTGAGCGCATGACCGGCTCCAGCAAGCACACTGTTGAGAAGCTGCTGATCGATGCCGGCAAGGCGTGCATGGCCTTCCATGACCAGTATGTGCGCGGCGTAAAGGCGAGCCGCATCCAGTGCGACGAGATTTGGTCGTTCACCTATGCCAAGCAGAAGAATGTCAGCGCAGCCAAGGCCGCGCCGGATCACGCTGGCGATACCTGGACCTGGACCGCGCTCGACAGCGACTCCAAGCTGATCGTCTCCTATCTCGTCGGCGGGCGCGACACCGAATATGCGATGTGGTTCATGGACGATCTGCGCTCGCGGCTCGCCAACAAGGTCCAGCTCACCACGGACGGCCACAAGGCGTATCTACAGGCCGTCGAAGGCGCGTTCGGCGCCGATGTCGATTACGCGCAGCTCGTGAAGCTATATGGCCCGACGATCACCGCTCCGGGCCGCTACAGCCCCGCGCAGTGCATCGGCGCCAAGAAATACCGCGTCGAGGGCAATCCCGATATCGAGCATGTCTCGACCAGCCACGTTGAACGCCAGAACCTGACCATGCGGATGCACATGCGCCGCTTCACCCGGCTGACCAACGCCTTCTCAAAGAAGGTCGAGAACCACGCTTACGCGGTCGCGCTGCACATGATGTATTACAACTTCGTCCGCATCCATAAGACCCTGCGCGTCACCCCTGCCATGGCCGCTGGCGTTGCCGATCGGCTTTGGGAGATCGGCGATATCGTCGGGCTGATCGAGAAGGCCGAAAGCCGCATGCCGACGAAGCGCGGGCCTTACAAGAAGCGGAGCGCCTGACTCGACTCTTGGCTCCGTTCAAGTACCTTCCGAGGGACGGGAGGGGAAAATGAACGCATTGTACGCGGCCTTGGGGACGTTGTTTGTCGGCACCGTAACGGGTCTGTGGTTTCTAGCCGCGCGCTACCCAAAGACTTACATGGCCGTGTATCAATGGATCTGTAATGTCGCGCTGATTATCCTCGGATCGTTGGCCGCCTTCAGCGTCGGCGTCGGTGCGGGGTCGGATGCGGTCCTGCCCTTTGTTGCTCCGGACAAGGCTCGCGATGCTCTAATGGCTCGCGATGCGTGGATGCCTCGGGTCTGGATGTTCCTAGCGATACTCGCAATCCTAGTGATCATCTTAATTCTATATCTTGTGAGCGAGCGCCTGCGCAGCGAGAAGAAAGAGATAGAGGACGCAGAACGGGATCGCGAATAGCGCCGCCTCGCGGAGCGCGCGGGCGCACGGCTCATGATGCATCAACCCCCTCCTGATTCAAACTGCCCCACTACCCGGCGCCGGGGAGAGTTGCTTTCCGGTGAAAAGCAAACTGTCCAATTTGGCCGCGCACCCCTCCCGGACTCGCTTCGTCGCACCTATATTATGCGACGAAGCGAGTCCCTGAGCGTGATTTACCATATTGCATCCTATCCCAGATGAGCCACTATGGCTGGTGGCGCTTCAAAGGGGGAGCCGCTAGTGGTTGTGGCAGTGCCTGTCGGCGAACGTGCTTCGCCGGGCGCGGATCCGCCTGCCCTGTGGATATCGGGGACAAGGCGAAATGAGCCCACCTTTGCCCCCGCGAATCGCCTAGAGGGGGGCTGCGGCCCACTGGAACGTTATTAGAACAAGGGGTAGAGTGATGGACCTGTCCGGCAGCAGCGGAGTGAGCCAGGCCGACGTGGCGACGAGCGTGACCCAGGCGCCCAGGAAGGCGAAAGGCGGCAAGGCGGCCGGCGACAATGATTCGCGCTCGGTGAAGCCGATCGTCTATCCGGTCGAGGTCGATCACGGCCGCGACGCACTGCTCACCGATTTCGGCAAGGACACGCTGCAGGACCGTTATCTGCTTCCGGGCGAGACCTTTCAGGATCTGTTCGTCCGCGTCTCCTCGGCTTATGCGGACGACGCTGCCCACGCCCAGCGGCTCTACGATTACATCTCGAAATTGTGGTTCATGCCGGCGACGCCCATCCTTTCCAACGGCGGCACCGGGCGGGGCCTGCCCATCTCCTGCTATTTGAACTCGGTTTCCGACAGCCTCGAGGGAATCGTCGGCACCTGGAACGAGAATGTCTGGCTGGCGGCGCGCGGCGGCGGCATCGGCACTTATTGGGGCAATGTCCGCGGCATTGGCGAGGCGGTCGGCCTCAACGGCAAGACCTCGGGCATCATCCCCTTCGTGCGGGTGATGGACAGCCTGACCCTGGCGATCAGTCAGGGCTCGCTGCGCCGCGGCTCGGCCGCCTGCTATCTCGACATCTCGCACCCCGAGATCGAGGAGTTCCTCGAAATCAGAAAGCCTTCGGGCGACTTCAACCGCAAGGCGCTGAACCTCCATCACGGCGTGCTCGTCACCGACGCCTTCATGGAAGCGGTGCGCGACGGCGCCGAATGGGTGCTGCAGAGCCCGAAGGACGGCTCGGCCCGCGCCTCGGTCGATGCCCGCTCGCTTTTCCAGAAGCTGGTCGAGACGCGGCTGGCGACGGGCGAGCCCTACATCATCTTCATCGACAAGGTGAACCGGTCGATGCCCAAGCATCACCGCGATCTGGGCCTCAAGGTCACCACCTCCAACCTCTGCTCGGAGATCACGCTGCCGACCGGGACCGACCATCTCGGCGCCGAGCGGACCGCGGTCTGCTGCCTCTCCAGCCTCAACCTCGAAACCTGGGACGCGTGGAACGGGGAGAAGATGTTCATCGAGGATGTGATGCGCTTCCTCGACAACGTCCTGCAGGATTATATCGACCGCGCGCCGGACGAGATGGACCGCGCCCGCTATTCGGCGATGCGCGAGCGCAGCGTCGGCCTGGGCGTGATGGGCTTCCACTCCTTCCTGCAGGCGCGCTCGATCCCGTTCGAAGGCGCGATGGCCAAATCCTGGAACATGAAGATCTTCAAGCATGTCCGCGCCCAGGTCGACGAGGCGAGCCTGATGCTCGCCAACGAGCGCGGCCCCTGCCCGGACGCCGCCGACATGGGCGTGATGGAGCGCTTCTCGTGCAAGATGGCGATCGCCCCGACCGCGAGCATCTCGATCATCTGCGGCGGCACCAGCGCCTGCATCGAGCCGATCCCGGCCAATATCTACACCCACAAGACGCTGTCGGGCTCGACCTCGATCCGCAATCCGCACCTCGAGAACCTGCTCAAGGAGAAGAGCAAGAATTCGGAGGGAATCTGGTCGACCATCCTCGAGCGCGGCGGCTCGGTCCAGCATCTCGATTTCCTCACCGCCGAGGAAAAGGACGTGTTCAAGACCAGCTTCGAGATCGACCAGCGCTGGCTGATCGAGCTCGCCGCCGATCGCACGCCCTATATCGACCAGGCGACGAGCCTGAACCTGTTCATTCCGGCCGACGTCGACAAATGGGACCTTTTGATGCTCCATTACCGCGCCTGGGAGCTCGGCATCAAAAGCCTCTATTATCTGCGCTCCAAGTCGGTCCAGCGCGCCGGTTTCGCGGGCGGAGTCGAGGCCGACAACACGCCCGATCTCAGGGAGATCGAGCTGCTGACGACGGACTATGACGAGTGCCTGGCCTGCCAGTGACCGGGAATGCCCCTCTCCCATTTGGGGCGTGTCGGGTGAAGACTGCCCCCGGCAGACTTCAGATCGTGCGGGGCGCGATCGGCCCGGCACTGGAGGGGCCCGCGCCGCAGGCGTCGGAGGGTGAGGAAATTTAGGATGCAAATCGTCGACACGACCAGATTCGTCATCGGCCTCGTCTTCCTGGCAATCGCCGTCGCCATGCTGGTGCGCGCGCGGGGCACGCGCGGCTTCAACCAGAGCCGGCAGGCGGGCGCGCTCTTCACGGCAGGCGGGGTGCTTTTCGTCGCCATGGGCTTCGGCTTCAACGTCAGGAACCTGTTCTGATGCGCCGGGGCCGCGCCCTTCTCCTGCTCGTCGCCGTCGCGGCGCTGGCGGCCTGCGCGCGGCAGATCCCGGCCGCGGTCGCCGCCGGCGCGCCGGGCATATTGCGCGGCCTGTGGGACGGCTTCGTCTTCCCCTGGGCGTGGATCGTCTCCCTGTTCGTGCCCGAAGTCTCGGTCTACGCCGTGCCCAACAATGGCGGCTGGTACGATTTCGGCTATTTCCTCGGCATCGTCGTGTTCGGAGTCGGCGCGCGCAGGACCCGCATCGTCTACCGCACCGCCCGCACCCGCCGCCGCGCCGGCGTAGTCGACGCCAAGGTGATCAGGGACGAGGCGGAATGAGCCGCCTGTTCGACATCGCCGGCCGTCTTGCCGGCGTCGGCCCGGGGAGCGGGGCATGAGCGCGATGCAGCATTGGGGCGTCGGCGGCTGGGTGGTCTTCGGCATTTCGGCGTTCGTCTTTTTGGCCGGCCTCTACCAGCTCGTCTTCGCGGCGCGGATCGAGGCCAGGGCGCAGGCGCGGCGCGAAGCCGAGGGCGATTATGGCGGCGGCTACCAGCCGCGCATCTCCGCCGGCAGCCCGCGCGTCATCGGCATGATCTTCCTGGGCTTCGGCGCGTTCGGCATGTTGCGGCAGCTCGTCATGACCTGATCCATGAAACCTTTGAATTTGAAGCATTTGAACCGGAGTTAAGTCCATGCCCCTTCTCGAATCCCGCGCCCAGTACAAGCCCTTCGAATATCCCTGGGCCTATGATTTCTGGAAGCGCCAGCAGCAGATCCACTGGATGCCGGAGGAGGTGCCCTTGGGCGAGGATTGCCGCGACTGGGCGCAGAAGCTCACCGAGCATGAGCGCAACCTCCTGACCCAGATCTTCCGCTTCTTCACCCAGGCCGACATCGAGGTGCAGGATTGCTACCACGACAAATATGGCCGCGTCTTCAAGCCGGTCGAGATCAAGATGATGCTGACCTCATTCTCCAACATGGAGACGGTCCACATCGCCGCCTATTCGCATCTGCTCGACACGATCGGCATGCCCGAGAGCGAATATGGCATGTTCCTCCAATATAAGGAGATGAAGGACAAGCACGATTACCTCGCCACGTTCGGCGTCGACACGGACGAGGATATCGCCAAGACGCTCGCCATGTTCGGCGGCTTCACCGAGGGGCTGCAGCTGTTCGCGAGCTTCGCCATGCTGATGAACTTCCCGCGCTTCAACAAGATGAAGGGGATGGGCCAGATCGTCTCATGGAGCGTGCGCGACGAGAGCCTGCACTGCGAGGGCATCACCCGCCTGTTCCACGCCTTCGTCAAGGAGCGCGACTGCATGACCAAGGCGGTCCGGGACGACATCCTGGACGTCTGCCAGAAGACCGTCCGCCTCGAGGACGCCTTCATCGACCTCGCCTTCGAGCAGGGCCCCGTCCCCGGCATGACGCCCAAGGAGATCAAGAAATACATCCGCTACATCGCCGACTGGCGCCTGGGCCAGCTCGGCTTCCAGCCGATCTACATGGTCGACGAGCACCCGCTCCCCTGGCTGGCGCCCCTCCTCAACGGCGTGGAGCACGCCAACTTCTTCGAGCAGCGCGCGACGGAATATTCGAAGGCCGCGACAAGGGGGAATTGGGGCGAGGTCTGGGACAATTTTGACAAGAGGCAGAATGCGAAGGCGGCGAACGATGTGCCGGAGGTCGAGGGCGGGGATGCGGATATGTTCACGCGGGCTGGGGTGGCGGCGGAGTAATTGGGAAACGCATGGCGCGTCCAGATTCAGCAATCGCGTGCTTGGGAGGCCCGAAGGAAGCGGCGCTATATTTCGATCGGGTATTCCCGATTGACCTTGGCACTTCCTCAATCCTTACGCATGCTGACCGCCAACGATCCTCTCCCGAAATATTTGACCTCTTAAAGACTCATCTACCCCCGCTCGACGACACCTTTTTGAGCCCAGTCTTGGAAAGCCTCCTCGGAGAGCGGGGGGAAGCCTACCGACAGTATCTTCGTCAATCGCTAATGAGCGGCGCCCTCCTAATGACAATGATGGGGCTAGCAGCGCGAGGGCACAAGACCTTAAATTTGGACTTGGAAGACGCTGCTCTAGACACGGCAGAGGAAATAAGCCCGGCATTTCGCCGCAGCGTACAATCAGCACTTACTAGAGGTCGTGTAAGCAAGCCCCAGATTAACTCCCTCAATCGCGAGATCCAAAAAGCGATTGTAAGTGCAGGATACGGGGATGGCCCAACGTGGCAGGCATCCGATTCCTTTACAATATTCGGTCAATCACTCCTGCCATCTACCAAGGAGAATGCCTTCTTCGCATCCTTATCCGGTCTAAAGCTAGTAGATGTCAAAGCAACCTCTTGGGAGCGCATCATCGAATTTAGGAAAGACGCGGGCGCGAAGGCAGCTCTTCGCGATTTGCGCCTTTTCTTCGAGGCTGATCTGGCAGGGAAGGAGGCCGCCCAAGTCGAGGACATTCTATTGAGCCGAATCTATCATCATGACGAAGTGGTAAGAGGTTGGGGATTCGAGACGTTAAATCGAGCGATGGGAGTGCTGTTCTCTAAGGAAAGCGCTCTTCCTGCAGTCGGCGCGATCTCAGCGGCAATTCTTGGTGCGCCGCTCGCGGCGGCTGCGGCCGGGGCCGCCGTTTTCGCCATCGGCTCCTGTGCGGTTGAGGTAGGACGAGCAACAATCGAGAAGAGGAAGGCGCACTTGGAGAATCCCGTTCGGTATCTCACGGACCTGAAGGCGAAGCTCAACTAGGCAATTCCGAAAAATCTCGGGTAGTCTTCGACTTCCCAAGGCACAGTACCCGGTTCGGCTCGAATTCCGGGCACACGATACTTAATTCGGCCGCAGACCCCGAAGCGCAGGCGGCACGACACCCCCGGCATCGGCACCCTTCTCGATGAACCGCACCCCTGCGCCCTCATAGGCGCGGCGGAGATTGGCGATCAGCTCTACCTGGATATCCCGCTGCTCCTTCTCGAAGCGCAGGATCGTTCGATAGCTCAGGCCCGCGGCCTCGGCGGCCTCCTCGACCGACCATTGCAGCGCCGCCCGCGCCATCCGCGATCGCGCAGGCAATACGAGTGACCGTCCAGACCAATTCCCCCCTGCTCCACTGCTTCGTGGTCACAGAAAGTGACCGCGAGACTTGGTGCCGGCTCCCTAGCGTGGCGGCGGCACTCGAAGCGGGGGTGGAACGACGGCGCCCTTATCGGGGCCATGATCGAGGAAGCGGATGCCGGCCGCTTCGTAGGCGCGGCGGATGGCCCCGACTTTGTCCGGCAGAATGTCCCGCTGGTCGTTTTCCAGGCGCAGGATTGTGCGGCGGCTCACGCCCGCGGCAGCCGCAGTTTCGTCAAGCGACCATTGCAGCGCCGCCCGCGCCATTCGGCACTGTGCCGGCGAAAGTCCGTCAGCGGGCAGAGTAACCGCCTTGACAGACAGTTGCATGGTCACTAGCAGTGACCGCGAAGAAGGAGGCTTCCAGCATGACTGCCGGGAGGCATAACCTGTCGCGCCGGGCGGTGCTAGGCGTGGTTGCGGGGGCGTGCGCTTCGCATCCCCTCGCCGCCGTGGCCGCATCCACCGATCCGTTCGCCCTGAGCCTGTCGAAGGGCCGCCCTTCTCTTCCCAACCCATGTGGAAAGGGAGGGCTTCGACAGGCTCAGCCCGAACGGGAGCTTTGGGCCGCTTCCGACCGCTGGAGCCGCTCTCTTGCCCACTACCGCCGGGCCGAAGCGCGGCTGGCCGCCTTTCGCCGCCCCGAGGCGCTGCTGCCACCGGCGGCGCGCGCCTTTCCCGCCTGCGAGCCGCTCGAGGAGCGCTTCAACGATCTCGAATGCGCCCGCCTCGCCGCGCTGCGCCGCCTGCTCCGCCCCCCGGCGCCCGACTTCGCCGCGCTCTCGCTCAAGATCGAGCTCACGATCGACGACCAGGCCTGGGAGCTGACGGACGCCGAACCCTGCCTCACCGCCCTCGAGTCCGACGCGCGGAGGCTGGCCGGCCGCGCCTGACGGCCGGCGATAATTCCGCTATTTGCGGAATCGGCGTTGACCTTTTTCGCGGATCGCGTAAGGATCTCGTTATGTTCCGCTCCGCCGACGACCTCTCCGAAGCTGGAATCGACCTCATCGCCTCCGCGCGCGGGCAGAAATTCTCGACCATCCTCGCCGACCCGCCCTGGCAGTTCCAGAACCGTACCGGCAAGGTCGCGCCCGAGCATAAGCGGCTTTCGCGCTACGGCACGATGACGCTCGACGACATCTGCGCCCTTCCCGTCAGGGAGATCGCCGCGGATCGTTCCCATCTCTACCTGTGGGTGCCGAACGCCCTCTTGCCGGAAGGCCTGAGGGTGATGGACGCCTGGGGCTATCGCTACATTTCCAACATCGTCTGGCACAAGGTTCGGAAGGATGGCGGCTCGGACGGGCGCGGCGTCGGCTTCTATTTCCGCAACGTCACCGAATTGCTGCTGTTCGGCACGCGCGGGAAAAACGCCCGCACGCTCGATCCCGGCCGCAGCCAGGTGAACATGATGCAGACCCGCAAGCGTGAGCACAGCCGCAAACCGGACGAGCAATACGACATCATCGAATCGTGCAGCTGGGGACCGCGCCTTGAAATGTTTTCGCGCGGCAAGCGCCGCGGCTGGACCGTGTGGGGCAATCAGGCCGACCACGACTACAAGCCGACCTGGGACACCTACAGCTACAACAGCGCGGCAATCGCAGCGGAGTAGCTATTCTTCGGTAGGATCCTCGTCCTCGCCACCTTGAACGAGATCGTCGGCTGCGAGCCCTTTCTTGATGATCGGATTCTCGCCCTTCCATTGCTCGTAGTCGCTCACGACCGGGGGCTTGATGCCGATCGCGAGAATTGGGCATCCACCTCCCCTACCCGCATCCAGGCGATAGGTGAGCTTGCCCATCCAGGTTGTGCTCGCGCCGTACTTGCTCTTGAAGTCCTTGATATGGACCCGCTTCCCGATTTCGGCAAAGAGGGGGCCCAGCGAGACATCGCGGGTCAGCAGCACACCTGCATCGATTATACCCGCCTCGTAAAAGGTCCGCATCGCATAAAGATCGCGATCAAAAGTCTGGTCTTTGCTGTTCCACTCCATGTCGAATGCAACCCGATTCTTGATGAAGTCAATCTTATGCCCGTCGATGATATTCTGGATGGTGAAAGCTCGTTCGACCGGCGTGGTCTTTTTCTCTTTCCTCTTGGTTCCGAATGCCGGGTTGGGTTCCACTGTCATCGTTTGGATTAGCATGTCACCGCGGATCCGCGTCTCGTACCATCCGTGTGGGTACAGAAGATCGTCCATCTTAAGCGCGATTTGGGACTTGTTCCCTCCGCCCTTTACCATGTCCATCGTGGAGATTGAAAACGACATCAGCGTCTGGATCAGCTCCGCGAATTCCCCAGGTGAGGCGCTGGCGAGGATCCGAGTGGCGTTGCGATAGCTGCGCACCTCGTACCGATCCAGGAACTCAGGCGGCAACACGTCGCCTAAATCCGCATCTCGAGCGGAAATGAACTGGATGCTCTTGGCACCTTCCGTCACATCGTCAGTCATGGTGAGTGTCTAGGCGGTTCGTCCAATCGGTGGCAAGGCTGGGTGGTTCGGCGCCCCACAAGCTCGGACCAGCACATTCCGGGGAATTCCGGGGATACGATACTCAATTCCGCAATCCAGCAAGAAACCCTACGCCCGCAAAATCTTCTCCATCGCCTTGCCCTTGGCCAGTTCGTCGATCAGCTTGTCGAGGTAGCGCAGCTCGCGCATCAGCGGCTCCTCGATGGTCTCGACGCGGATGCCGCAGACCACGCCGGTGATCAGCGCGCGCGCGGGATTGGGCCGGGGCGCCTCTCCATAGAAATGCTCGAAATCGGTTCCCGCCGCGAGCTCGGCCTCCAGGCTCTGCTGGCTGTGGCCGGTCAGCCAGCGGATGATCTCGTCCACTTCCGCCTTCGTGCGGCCCTTCTTCTCCGCCTTGGCGAGATAGTGCGGATAGACGCTCGTGAAGCTGATGCGATAGATGCGATGGCCCGTCATGGCCGGATCATGCGTTCCGCGGGAGACCGGGTCAATCGGCGCGCCGGGGAGCAATTGTCCGCGATCTGCATTGAGCCGCGGAGCGCTCGCTCAGGAGGAACCCGGCATGGACCAACTTACAGGCGGCTGCCTGTGCGGCGACGTCCGCATCGCGGCATCCGGCCGCCCGCACCGGGTCGGCCTCTGCCACTGCCTCGATTGCCGCAAGCATCACGGGGCCTTGTTCTTCGCGGCCGCCATCTTTCCCCGCGAGGCGGTGACGGTCGAGGGCGAGACGCGGGCCTGGGCCGGGCGGCATTTCTGTCCGCGCTGCGGCTCATCCCTGTTCGCGCTCATGGCAGACGACGAGATCGAGCTGCATCTTGGCGCCCTCGACGCCCCCGACCAGTTGGTGCCGACCTACGAATGCTGGACCGTCCGCCGCGAAGCCTGGCTGCCGCCCTTCCCGCTCGCGCGGCGGTACGAGCGCGACCGCGAGGCCGGGGGCCGCTTCGAGCATTGAGCGGAGGCTGGCCTTGCGCCCGCTTCCGCCAACCCCTTCCAATGCAGGATTTCCCCTGGCATGCTCGAGGCGGCGGCTGGCCCGCGCAGGAGCCGCACGCCCTAGAACGGAACTGTCAGCCGCACCATCACCCGGTTGCTGACCGCGCCCCTGTCCATCGCGACCGATTCCACGTGCACGTCGCCCCGCATATTCCCGCCGACCCCAATCTCGGCGAGGAGCGGGCGGGTGGCGAAGGTGCGCGCCCATTGGGCGAAGGGGTAGTTGCCGCCCTGCCGGCGGGGGCCGCAGACGACGACCTCCCCAGGGTCGGCGCCCGCGCCCGGACAGAATGCCGAGCCGCCGCCGGCGGGCCGGTGGCGCCCCAGGTCGAAATCGATGCGCAGCAGCCTGGCCGTTGGCGGCGGGGGCGGGGCGGCCGGCGCGGTCGCCGCTTGCACGAACAACAGGAACGCCAGGGACATACGCTACTCCACGGCCGACGCGGGGGGTTATCGCCCCGCAATCGGGCGAATACAAGGCAGCGGCGGGGGACGCGCCCCCCGAACGCCTTCCTTCGGCGCGCCGGTCTCGCTAGAAAAAATCAGGACAGCGCAAGGAGCCCAGCCATGACCGCAACCGGAGGCTGCCTCTGCGGCGCGATCCGCTACCGGGTGAGCCGCCCGCCGCGATCGACGTCGCTCTGCCATTGCGCCTCCTGCCGCCGCGCGGCCGGCGGGCCGTCGCTGGCCTGGGCCATCTTCGCGGAGGATGATGTCGAGATCGTCGCCGGCGCGCTCGCAGTCTATGCCTCCTCGCCCGGCGTCGAGCGCGGCTTTTGCTCGGGCTGCGGGACCTCGCTCAGTTATGCCCGCGCCAATCGCCCCGGCCTTTTCGACGTCACCACCGCCTCGCTCGACGATCCCGAAGCCTTTCCGCCCACCAAGGAGATCTGGACGCAGGAGCGGCTGTCCTGGGAGGCGGCCAACCGCGCATTGCCGCAATTCGCGCAATTCAGCGCGCCGGGGTCCGTGCTATGGCCCCACCCGCCTGCCCGAACCGGCGCGGGGAAGGGGAGGACATGACATGCGGCACATCATGGTGACGGCCACGGCCCTGCTCGCCGGCTGCGGCGGCAACGCGCCCGAGGGGGAGCGCGGCAATGCGGGCGGCGCGTCGCCTGGGACGAACCGCGCCGACAAGGCTGGCGGCCCACAGGCCCCGATGACTTCCGCCGACGGCCGCAGCGAAGTCCGCGCCGACGCCGATTTCTCCGGCCTGCCCGAAGGCATCCCCGCTTATCCGCGCGTCAGCGGCACCGGCGCAGTCCAGTTCGGCGGGGCTTCGGCGGAAGGCGAGATGCGGGTGATGGGGTTCAGGACCGCCGATCCGCCCGAAGCGGTCCTCGCTTTCTATGCCGACGCCGCGCGCCGCGCGGGCTTCCGCGAGATCCACCGCGTCCGCTCGGGCCGCAGCGAAGTGCTCGGCCTCGAGCGTGCCAGCGGCGACGTGATGAACGTCACCGCCACCCCGGCGGCGGGCGTCACCAGCGTCCAGATCATGGTCGGGCGCGGCCGCCCCCGCTAGGCGTCAGCGCATCAGCCCGGCCGCCTTCAGCGCCTTTTCGATCACGGCCTGGACGCCTTCGGCCGGCACCGGCCCCGCCGCGGTTCGTGCCGGCCGCCGGTCGTTGGCGGCGCGGGGCTCGGCCGTCTCGCTCTTCTCCGCCACCTCCGGCCCGATTCCGAAGAAGGCCGCGATCCGGTCGGTCGAGCTCAGGCCGACGTCGAGCATGTGTGCGCCCGCTTGGCCCGATTCGCCCTCGCCGGTGCCCGGATCGAGCGGGATGCCGTGGGCCATGCCGGCGATCGTATATTGCTCGATCAGCGGCCTGCCGTCCTTGCCCAGCCAGGTCCGGCGCGGATGGCCCGCCACCTCGTCCTCGCGGTCCGGCCGCGGCGCCACACCGTGCAGATCCATCCATTGCAGAACGATCGCGTCGGCATTGCCCGGCGCGACGGTCGTGTCGGCGCTGCCCTGCCAGACCTGGAGGCGCGGCCAGGGCCCCTTGTGCGGCGAGGCGCTGCGGACGCTCCGGCCGAGCGTCGCGGAGTCGCCCCGGGGCCGCCTGCCCATAAGGTCAAGAGCCTCCGCGGCGTTCGAGGCGCTGCCATAAGCGAGGCCGGCGATAATCGCCCCGGCCGCGAACAGCTCGGGATAGGTGGCGAGCATCACCGCCGCCATTGCCCCGCCCGCGGACAGGCCGGTGACGAAGATGCGCGCGGGGTCGATCTGGTGCGCCTCCTTCATCGTCGCGATCATGTTGGCGATCGAGGCCGCCTCGCCTTTGCCCCGCCGGCTGTCGCCCGCGGAGAACCAGTTGAAGCAGAGCATCGGGTTGTTGGCCCGGCTCTGCTCGGGAAAGAGCAGGATGAAGCCGTGCCGGTCGGCGAGCTGCGACCAGCCCGAACCCTGATCGTAGACCGCCGCATTCTGGGTGCAGCCGTGCAGCACCACGACCAGAGGCGCCGGGCCTCGCAGGCCCGCCGGCACATGGACTCGGGCGGTGAGCCCGCCCGGATTGTCGCGGATCGGCGCCAGCGCGGCCAGCCGGTCGTTGGCGGGCGGGGCCCCGAAGGCGCTCGCGCCCTTGCGGCTTGGTCGGAGCCGAAGGCCCGGTCGAATCGCTGGCATGATGGTCTCCACCCTGCGGCCGGCCGGAATGGATGGCGCCCGGGAGAAACCTATATAGTGCGCCTTTGTTGCACTGCAGCACAAAAGCCGCTCTGGCCGAAAACTAATTTCTGCACTTATAGTGTGTGCGGTCCGGTTCGCCGTGCGCCGGCATGGGAGGAGAAGCCGAATGTCGCAGGAGAATGTCGAACTGATCCGCGCCATCTACGCCGCCTTCGCCGCCGGCGACGTGCCCGGGGTGCTGTCGCGGATGAGCGCGGATATCGTCTGGAACGAGGCCGAGAATTTCCCCTATGCGGACGGCAATCCCTATGTTGGCCCCGAGGCCGTGCTCCAGGGCGTGTTCGCGCGGATCGGGGCGGAATGGGACGGGTTCGAGGCCGCGCCGGACGAACTGCTCGACGCCGGCGATGCGGTGGTCGCGCTCGGCCGTTACCGGGGGACCTTCAAGGCGACCGGCAAAAGGCTCGACGCCCAGCTCGCCCATGTCTGGCGGGTCGTGGACGGCAAGGCGGCGGCCTTCCAGCAATATACCGACACGCTCCAGGCCGCCCGCGTCACCGGCGCCGCCTGAGCCCTGCCGCACCCGGGTCCGAGCCGCTTTTCAGGAGACCAGCCAGCCCGCTTCGCTCAGCGCCCGGTAATGAGTGCGGCTGACCGGCGCCTCGACGCCGCTCGCGAGGGTCAGCGTGGCGCGGCCGTCGGCCTTGGCGATGGCGGTGACGGCGGCTTTGGCGACCCACCAGGAGCGGTGGGTGCGCGCGCCGGGCACCGCCTCCAGCTCGGCGATCGCGTCGGTGAGGCGCATCAGGATCAGCGCCGAGGCGCCGCCTGCCAGGTGAACGCGCAGATAATGGTCCTCCGCCTCGAGCGCGAGCAGTCCCAGCCCGCGCTGCGGCAAGGGCAGGCGTTCGGCGAAGCGGGCGGTTGCCGCCTCCGCCGCCCCCGGACCGGCGGCGCCCGCGGCCACCGGCGCGACGGGCCGGTGGACGGCATAATTGATCGCGGTGAGGATCGCGCAGATCATCAGGACCAGGCCGAACATGATCGCGAAGGCGCGCGGGCCCGGCATCCGCACGCCGAAGAAGACGCTGCTCGCGCCCGCGACCACGAAAGTCAGCGGAATCGCGATGATCAGGGCGATCAGCGCGCCTTCGAGCAGCGGCCGGTCCCTGAACCGCCCCCAGCGCTCCACCCCGCTCGACGCGCCGATCCCGATCAAGGCGCCCGATTCCATCAGCAGCAGCCAGTAGAAGAGCCGCGACCAGAAGGGGATGCCGTCCGTGCCCAGCGGCGCCAGCAGCGCCATGACCGGCGCGGCGATGGTGGCGATGAGGATGCCGGTCAGGTGACGCCGCCATTCGTCCGCCGCTGGCGAAGCGTGAACGGTCTTGTCCGTCGCTTCGCGCATCCTCGCCCTTCCCTCGCGTATCCCCGATTGCGGCGGCCGCCGCGCCCGGCAATTGCCCCGTGCATCGACAGCAAGCACAAATTGAAGGGGAATATCCATGCCCAATCTGACCCAGGTCCTCGCCGCCGCCTTTCTCGCCGGCGCCGCGCCGCTGGCGGCGCAGCCGCCCGCGCCGGCACCGTCTCCCGCGACCGCGGCGCCCGCCAGCCTGACGCTCGCCTTCACCGGCATCGCCCGGCCCGAGGGCTTCGTCATGGTCGCTCTGTTCGACAGCGAGGCGGGCTGGCGGGAGAACAGGCCGGTGCGCACCGTGCGGGCGGCGGTCGCCGGCGCGTCGGCGCAGGCGCTGTTCGACGGCCTCCCGCCCGGCCGCTACGGGGTGAAGAGCTTCCACGACATGGACGGCGACGGGCGCATGGGCACCAACCCGTTCGGCATCCCGATCGAGCCCTTCGCCTTCTCGAACGGCGCGCGCGGCGCGGCGGGGCCGGCGGGCTGGGCCGAAGCGGCCTTCGAGCTTCGCGCCGGCGCGAACCGCCACGCCATCGCCATCCAGTGACGACACCACAGGGAGCAAGCCGATGACCCCGACGCTCGATCGCCGCGCCTTCCTCGCCGCCGGCTTCGCCGCCGCCGCCGCCGCCATCGTCACCCCCGAAATGGCGCTGGCGGGCGCGGCGCCGCCGGCCTGGCTGCTCGGCGTCGGCGACGTCGAGGCCGATCTGCCCGAGCAGGCGATGCGCCTCGTCCACGGCCGCGCGCCGGCGGGCTTTGCTGGCCGGCTCTACCGCAACGGCCCGGCCAAGTTCCGCCGCGGCGGCAGCGCCGCCGGCCACTGGTTCGACGGCGACGGGCTGGTCCGCAAGTTCGAGGTGCAAGGCGGCCGGGCCCGGCTCACCGCGCGCTTCGTCGACACGCCCAAGAGGCGGCTCGAAGCCCGGCTCGGCGCGATGGTCCAGCCCGGCTTCGGCACGCCGCCGGGCCCAGGCGCCCGCATCGCCAACACCGAGGACGTCAATGCCGCCAATACCGGCGTGATGATGGCGGGCGGCGAGTTGCTCGCGCTCTGGGAGGGCGGCTCGCCCGCGCGCCTGGATCCGGCGAGCCTCGAGACGCGCGGCTTCAGGACCTTCCGCCCCGACCTTCGCTACATGCCCTTCCAGGCCCATCCACGCGACGAACCCGGCGGCGCCGTCTGGAACATGGGCCTCTCCGGCGCGCAGGCCATCGCCTGGAAGCTGAATGGCGACGGCAGCCTCGCCCGCGCCGATGTGATCGAGCTGCCGCGCCGCTCCTATTTCCACGATTTCACCGCGACCGCGCGCCATCTCGTCATCGTCCTCCAGCCATGGATCAACGAAAGCTTCCGGCTGCCCCTCGCGACCGGCATGCTTTGGCGCCCGGAGCTCGGCACGCAGGTGCTGGTCCTCGACAAGGACGATCTGAGCAGGCGGCGGATCTTCGAGCTTCCGAGCTTCGCCTTCTTTCATCTCGGCGACGCCTGGGAGGAAAGCGACGGCACGATCCGCTTCGATGGGGCGTTCGAGGCCGATCCGAGCTTCGGCCAGCGCGCCGCCGCCGCCTTGCTGCGCGGCGAGCATCATCGGATGCCGCATCCGATCCTGACCCAGGTGGTGCTCCGTCCCGATGGCCGCGCCGAGCTGCTGCCGGCCGGGGTCGCCGCCGAATTTCCCTCGAGCGACCGGCGCTTCTCGGGCCTCGCGCGGCGCTATACCAATCACGTCACCCACTATCGCGACACGCCTTTCCCCCATGCGATCGCGCGCTGGGATTGGCAAAGCGGGCGCGAGACCCTGTTCGATTTCGGCGATCACCAGCTGGTCGAGGA
This sequence comes from Allosphingosinicella sp., assembly GCA_035629975.1. Taxonomy (GTDB): domain Bacteria; phylum Pseudomonadota; class Alphaproteobacteria; order Sphingomonadales; family Sphingomonadaceae; genus Allosphingosinicella. The sequence goes on from DASQLN010000005.1 coordinate 49,064, forward strand.
ATTCCTGTTCGCGCCGCGCGGCGGGGGCGAGGGCAATGGCTGGCTGATCGGGACCACGCTCAACCTCGCCCGCAATGCGACCGAGCTGCATCTGCTCGATGCGGAACGGCTGGCGGCGGGGCCGGTGGCGAGCTGGCGCGCCGCGCTGCCGCTGCCGCTGACCTTTCACGGCACGTTCGCGGCCTAGCGACTTCAGGGCGCGTGGAACTCAAGCCCGCCTCCGCGCTTTCTGCACATGGACGCTGGGAGGTCTCCCGGTTTTCCGGGGCGCCTGGGCTTAGGCCCGGGCGCTCCTTTTCGTGACGCGAACAAGGGGATTTCAATATGAAGAGACTGGCGACAGCTCTTGCGGTGACGGGCCTCCTCGCGCTCGGCGCGTGCAACCGGACGCCTGCCGAGAACAATGCGGCGGCCGTCCGCGACGCGGCCGAAAACAAGGCTGAGGGCTTTGAGAACAAGGCCGAAGAAGCGCGTGACTCGGGCGAAAACCGGGCCGAGGGCTACGAGAACAGGGCCGACACCACTCGCGAAGCGGCCGAGAATCAGGCCGACACGATCGAGGCCAACGACGCCCACGACTGACCTTCTTTCGGGCGCCCTTCGCGGGCGCCCGAGTTCTTTTTGAGGAGCGTTGCGGGCCGACTCCGGCGATGCTCCCCTTGCTCCGCCGCCGCGATATCATGCGAGGTCGGGTCATCAGGGGAACGGCCGTGCGCGCCAGCTTCATCTTCGCCGCCTCCCTTCTCGCGCTCTCCGCTTGCGGCGGTGGTGCCGGCAACGAAGGCGCCGGCAATGCAGGGGCCGGGCCGAGCCCGCCCGCGCCGGGGCCAGGCCAGCAGCCGGCCAACATCACGCTGTCCACGCCCGAAGTCCGCGCCGAGATCCGCTCGGGCGGCGCCGCGGTTGCCAACTGGCCCGAAGGCGTCCCGCCCTATCCGGGCGCCCAGACCAGCCAGAGCGTCGATGTGACCGCCGCCCAGGCCGGGCAGGGAGGCCGCATCCTCGGCTTCCGGACCGCCGATACGCCGCAGCGGGTGATCTCCTTTTATGCCGCGGAGGCCCTTCGGGGCGGCTATTCGATCGCCAACCAGATGGACCTGGGTCAGTCGGCGACCCTGACCGCGCGGCGCGGCGAGGGCCAGGCGCTCAACGTCACCGCCACCAGGGTCGGCGATGCCACCCAGGTCCAGATCATCGCCGGCGGGCGCTAGGCGGTGCCCGAACTCGCCGGCGCGCTGGCCCTGCTGGCGGCCGCCGCGTTCGCCGGCGCCGCTTGCTACGTCTCGATCGCCGAGCATCCGGCGCGCATGGCCCTCGACGACGGCTGGGCGCTGCGCCAGTGGAAGCCGAGCTACGCCAATGGCAAGATCATGCAGGCGGCGCTGGCGTTGATCGGCGCCCTGCTCGCTTTCTGGATGTGGTGGGAGGGACGCAATTTGATCTGGCTGATCGGCGGGCTGGCGCTGCTCGCCAACTGGCCGTTCACCCTCGCCGCGATAATGCCGACCAATCGACGGCTCGAGGCGCTCTCGCCCGATGCGCCCGCGCCCGAGACCCGCGCACTGCTTATCCGCTGGGGCCGCCTCCACGCCGTCCGCGCCGCGCTCGGCGGCGCTTCGGCGCTGATCATGGTCTGCGCTTTCTACTGCCGGCTATAGGGCCCGAGCAGAGGGGCTCATTGCGTGCGCAGCTGCGACGGGCGGATCGGAACGCGCGCGATCTCGGCCCCGCCGCAGCGCACCGCGACATGGGTGAAGGCCGGGTCGTAATTCTCGAAGACGCCCCCGTTCGTCATCCAGCCCCGGTCCGCCTGCGGCTCCACCGTCGGGTCGCTGATCAGCTCGATGACGTAGGCGGGCGCGCGTGGCTCGGCCAAAGTGGAAATCATCGGCTGACGTCCGGTGCGGTCGGTCCGGATTTCGCCGTTGATGGCCACGCTCGGCCTTTCGCTTCCGCTCGGCGGCATGACCTCCGCCGCCCAGCCTCGGGTCGCAAAGGCGCAGGGACCGACGGGCGTTTCGGCGACGGCGGCGGCATTGGCGGTGGTCGCACTTTGATTGGCGGACGCCTCTTCATCCGGCTGCGGGGCATTGGCCTGAGTGGATTCATTGCCCGTCGCATTGTTTCCGGCCGGTGCACCGCACGCGCTGACACCAAGGAGCAAGAATATGCCGCAGTACAATTGATGATAACGCATGACGACCCCCTCAGGACGCGACGACCTTTGCCGAGTCGCCCAATATTCGCGATCGATAATATCATGAATGTGAGTTCGTCGCAGGAGGGAGCCGACCAATACACGCATACGTTCTGGCGCGACTCTGCCGAGGCTCTTTCCCGGGGGCCGCCGATCAGCTAGAACAGATCGCGAACGCCAACGGAGAATCCGGCATGCCCGCACCAAGCCCCGTGCCGCCCGATTACCGGCACTATGAGAAAGAAGCGGTTCCCCGCAGGTTGCTCGCAGCGGCCGGAAGCGAACTCAAGCTCTACCATGTGGAGAAGCCCGGCGCGCCGGTTCCCGACGCGATCGCGGACTCGGCGCAGGCTTTCCTCATCCGCGAAGGCCTGGCGGCGGCGGGGCTTGCCGGGGATGGCGGGGGCGGGGATTGCGGCTTCGTCATCCTCCACCGCTGCGGCGCGGACTTCCATTTTCTGCTGCTGACGGTCTGGCGCGGCGCCAACGAGGCGTGGGAAGCGGTCTGGTATCGCGACTCGGACATGGCCGATTTTGCCCGCTTCGAGCCCGCTTATCCGGGCGCGGCGCTGCTGCGGCCGACCTTCTGCGTCTGGGAATTGGGCGTGGTCGCGCACGAAGCCGCCGCCTGGAGCCGCTATCTCGCTTCGCCCCGCGCGGAGGCCGATCTCGCCCGCTGGCACGACGACGTCTTCGCCGGCGCCGTCTGATGCCGCCGCCGCGAACCCGCGTAGATATGGTTAATGCTCGTTAACCATATTTTCTAGGAATACAGTAGAGCTGCGTGAATTTATCACAACTGCTACTTCGAGGAACCAACATTGATTTAGGTTGTTTCTTTGCCACTTCGTGGGAGCGCCTCGGCCGAAGCGTGCCAGGAGCGTGAAGGAGAGCAGACATGCTGGTCGGACGTCAATCCAGGCTGCGGGAGACTTCACCCAAACGCCCGGTCCGCCTTGGCGACCGACGCGAGGAAAACCGAATCCACACGGTGATGCGAGTCGCGATGGTCCGCCGCGAACATGATGTCGGGCTGTGGCGGGTGCGCAACATCTCCGATGGCGGCATGATGATGACCACCCAGGTCCAGGTGGTGCCGGGCGAGCGGCTGACGATCAACCTTTCGGAGATGATCGCGATCGAGGGCCGCGCGATCTGGTGGGACGGGACGCGGTGCGGCGTTGCCTTCGCCCGGCCTGTGGATTGCGCCGCCTTGCTCGAGGATCTGGTGGCCGAGCAGAAGGCGCCGCGCTACCGGCCGCCACGCCTCCCCGTCGCCACCCGCGCCATCGCTTATTGCGACAATGGCCTGCATACGGTGCGGATCTTCAACCTCTCCCAGCACGGAGCCGGCTTCGTCCACGACGGTTGCTTTCGCGCCGGCATGGCGGTGAAGCTCCGTTTCGACAGCGGCGAGGAGCATCGGGGCGTGATCCGCTGGTCGGACGATGGCCGCGCCGGCCTCTATCTGGTCGAGCCCATCGCCTGCGCCCGCCTAGAAAGCGCCAACCGGCTCTGATCGCCCGTCACGAGCCTTGCGCCCGCCGCTGCGCCTCCAGCGCCTCGGCGAACCGCCGCCGGCTCCGCGCCTGGATGCCGCCGATCCCCGCAACGGCGAGACAGGCCAGAGCGAGCAGGCCGCTGACCGCCGCGGTGACATAATAAGGCTCGCGCCTGGCAAGGTCCCCGGTCCTGAGCAGATAATGCGGGCGAGCCACCCGCACGCCGCGATTCTCGAGCGCGCTCAGCGCCAGCGGCGGGACGCCGTTCTCGATCAGATAGCCGCTTTGCTCGGGCAGGAAATACTGGACCGTGGGCGGCTCCTCGCGGCCGTCGACGTGGCGCTCGACGAACAGGCCGAGCGGCGCGTCCCGGGCGGCGCCGTCGGGGCGGAAGCCGACATAATGGACGACGCGCTCGCGCCCGCCGCCGGTTTCGGTGACGTAGGTGCGCGCCTCGGGCTCGAGCCGGCCGGCGATGCGGACCTTGCCGGCGGGCGCGGGCTCCCTGCCGAGCCGCGCGCTATCGTAGAGAGCGGCCTTCTCGGTGCCGTCGGGCACGCGCCGCGAGAGCAGGAAAGCGCCGCCGCAGACCAGAGCCGCGGCCAGGCCGGCGAGCGCGCAATTGCGGGCGGTGCGGGCCATGCGCCGCGCGTCGGCGGACGGCCCCGATCCTTCGCGCGTCCGCACGATCGCCGCCCGCCGCCTGATGTACCAGAAGGCGGGCCCGGCAAGCAGGAAGCCGGCCACGAACGCCGTCTGCTCGGGATAATAGGCCCCCCCACCGGTCGAGCTGCCATGCGGACAGCCAGCGGGAGAGGCCCGCTTCGTGGATCACGCCCCAGGCCATGTAGCCGGCGACCGCCGCGATCCACAGCCAGCTCACCGCCAGCAAGGCCTTGCTCCTGCCTTCTCCCATATGCCCTCCGCCGCGGCGCCCCGCCGGGGACGAGCTTCGGCAACGGGCGGGGCCGCGTCAAGCGGCGCCGTGAAAGCTAGAAGGCGTTTCGGAAGCGCTCATTGTCGACGAAGCCGAGCCTGGTGATGCCGGCGCCCAGGATCTGGGCGAGGATCGTGTCGACCCGCTCGTAGCGCGTCTCCGCGGCGGCGTTGAGGTGGAGTTCGGGGCGGGCCGGGTCCGCGGCCATCGCCGCCAGCCGCGCGGGCAAGGCCGCTTCGGGCAGAGCGGCGCCGTTCCACGCCAGGGCGCCGTTCGCGGCGATGTCGAGCCGATGCGATGGCGGCGGCGGCGCGGGGACGGTCGCCGGCTGCGGCAGATCGAGCGGCACCTTGTGGGTCGCCGCGGGGATGATGATGATGAACATGATCAGGAGCACCAGCATCACGTCGATCAGGGGCGTGGTGTTGATCGTGACGATCGGAGCGAAATCGTTTTTGGGCGGGTCGAAGCTGATCCGGGGAGAGCGCGGGCCGCTGGCTGCGGCGTGGGCGGGGATATTGCCGGAAACGGTCATCGCCTTTCCTCCCTGTCGAGCCATCCGATCCTTAATTAGCATTGCTAATGATTGTCGGGACCGAATTGTTAGGAACCTGTGGAAAACTCCGATTTCGCCTCTAATAACGGTTATAATATATCATTTCGTGAGTTTGGCCAAGCGGCTATCGCCTCCGATCAGGCCGGCGGGATGCCGCGGCCGCGGCCTTACCCCCGCGGCGCTGCCTGTGCCATGCTCGCGGCGGGGAGACTGGCTTATGGCGAACGCGGGCGAGGTTAACGGTCACGAGGTGGTTGCGCGCCCGACGGGCAATGGCCGCTTCCAGGCCGCGATCGCGGTCCCGGGCGGCACGATCATCGCCGACGAGCCGGTCGAGGCCGGCGGCGGCGGCACCGGCCCGACGCCTTATGAGCTGCTCGCCGCGGCGCTCGCCGCCTGCACCGCGATGACTCTCAAGCTCTATGCCGAGCGCAAGGGTCGGGCGCTGCCGCCCTTCTCGGTCGCGGCCGCCCATTCCATCGTCCCGGCCCGCGCCGACGGCACGCCGCCGCGCGACCTCTTCTCGCGCCGCATCGCCTTCGAAGGTCAGCTCGGGCCCGAGGAGCAGGAGAAATTGCTCGCCATCGCCGACAAATGCCCGGTCCACCGCACGCTGGTGCGCGGCTTCGAGATCGTCACCGAAATCGGCTCGAGTGCCGCCGCGCTGCCGGCCGAGCCTGCGACCCAGCACCAGCACGACATGGAAGACGCCTGCCGCGATTGACTGGCGAAACGCCGGGCGCGACGACCAGCTCGCCTTCGCCTGGCTATGCCATGCATTATTCCGGCGACCTGCTGAGGCACCAAGCGCGCGCCACCGCGTTTCCCGGGGGACATGCCCTCGACCGTCATCCGCGCCGCTTATTACGACCCCGACCGCCAGGTGCTGGACATAATCTTCACCACCGGCCGGCGCTATCTCTACCGCGACGTCCCGCCCGAGGAGGCCGACCGCTTTCAGGCCGCGTTCAGCAAGGGCCGCCATTTCAACGCCCATATCCGGGACCGCTACGACTTCAGCGAAATCGCCGGCGTCTAAACCCAGGATGAACGAAGCGTAATGTTGCGTTCACGAAACCTCCGGGGCTGCGGTTCGTTCTATCATTATCCCAAGCCACCTAAGGATTTTTTGAGATGCGTAAGCTGATCTTTGCCGCCGTGATGACGGCGACTGCCATGCCCTTGGCCATCGCCACGCCGGCCGCGGCCCAGGGCCGTAACGAACAACGCGAACTGCGCGAGTGCGCCCGTGAGCTGCGCAACGCAGACTCGCGCCGCGAATATCGCCAGGAGCGGCGCGAGTGCGCCCGCGAGGTCAACCAGGCCCGCAACCGCGACTGGCGCACCTACAACCGCTACGATTACAACCGGCCCCCCGCGGGCGGCGCTTATTATGCCGACGATTATTATCGCGACGGCCGCTACTATCGCGAGCGCCGGCTGAGCTCGAACGACCGCATCTATCGCGGCCGCGACGGGCGCTATTATTGCCGCCGCAATGACGGCACGACCGGTCTCATCATCGGCGCCGGCGTCGGCGCCTTGGTCGGCAACTCAATCGACAATGGCCGGTCGAGCGCGCTCGGCACCATCCTGGGCGCGGTTGCCGGCGGCGCGCTCGGCCGCGAGATCGACCGCAATGACGGCCGCCGCGACCTGCGCTGCCGCTAACGGCTTCGCCTGATTGCGAGGAGAGGGCGTCCCGGCAACGGGGCGCCCTTTCTCTTTGTCTAAACCCTCGCTGAACATCCGGGTCGCGCCCGGTTCATGCAACGAGGGGTAGCGTTCGTTCGTTCATTCGGACGTTGGAATGGACCTTAAGAACAAGGGAGTGACCGACTATGCGTTTACTGATCCTTGCGGCGGCCATCGGCGCCGTCGCCATTCCCGCCACGGCCAATGCCCAATATTATGGCGGCCGCGGCGGCTACGGCTACGGCTACAACAATCGCGAGGTCCGCCAGGAGCAGCGCGAATGCCGGCGTGAATTGCGGCGGGCCGACAGCCGCCGCGAATATCGCCGCGAGCTGCGCGAATGCCGGCGCGAAATCGCGGCTGCGCGGCGCGGCTATCGCGACAACGACCGCTACGACCGGGGCCGGCGCTACCGCTACGGCAATCGCTGGTAACCTGCGGCGGGCGGGGCCACGGCCCCGCCCCCTTCCTTCTTGACGATTGACTCGAGGCGGAATTCCAGGCGCATTTGTCCTTGGTGAGCCTATGGGGGATCGGCGTGATCAAGCGGCAAATCCGGTCGTTCGCAAATGGGGCACGGGTCGCGGCCCTGCTGTTCTTCTTTCTGCCCTGGGTGACCGTCTCCTGCTCTTCGATGCCCGGCGACACCGAGTTGACGCAGGTCCTGACTGTGTCGGAAAAGTCCGGCAGCGGCGCCGCGACCGGCTTCAGCCTGGCGACCGGAACGGCCGTCATCTCCATCCCGCCAGCGCTCAATCGAGCGCAGCCCGCCGCGCCCGGGCCGCGCCCGGCGGTCCTCGCAGCGATCCTGCTCATCCTGCTCGGCCTCGCCGCCGGCTTCGCCCTCGGCGGCAAGCGGGCGGCGCTGGCCGCGGCCGCCGCCACTGCGGCGGCAATCGGCCTGCTCGGCTATGCGATCCTCTTCGAGGTCAGGCTGCTGACCCGCGACTGGCTCCTCGCCTGGGCCGGGAGCGAGTTTCCGGCGCAGGAGTCGCTGCGCGACCCGGGCCGGATGCTCGAGGTGATCCAGGTCCGGCCGCAAATAGGATTCTGGCTGACCATCGCCGCGCTCGCCGCGGCGATCGCGCTCGACCTATTCGCCCTGAAGCGCGCGCGCGGCGCGCCGCCGCCTTCCTAGGGGAGGGCACAAGTCGGGCTTCCATCTGTTATCGCGGAGATGGAAAAGAAGCCGCTCGCCAAAGTGCATCAGGCACTGATGAACGCGGACAAGGCGGCGCTGCGGGCGGTCGAGCCGAAGCGCAAGAGCAGGGCGGTGCGCGCCATCTTCTGGGCGAGCGAGCTCGGCGACCAGCCGCAGCTGCTCACCCTTTCGGGGGGCCTTCTCGCGCTGGGCCTGGTCCGCCGTGACGGCCGCATGGCGCGAGCGGGCGCGCGCATGGTCCTGTCTCATTTGCTAGCCACCGCCGCGAAGAACTTCGTCAAGCATCGCGTCGACCGCACCCGGCCTCGCAGCCTGGGTCGCGGCAAGGGCCAAGGCATCAAGCCCGGCCGCAGCCGGGCCAAGGAAGAGACCAGCTTCCCCTCCGGCCACAGCGCCGGCGCGGCGGCGGTCGCCCGCGCCTTCGCCCGCGAATATCCCGAGCACCAGGGCGCGGCGCTGGCCGGCGCCGGCTTCATCGCGCTCGCCCAGATTCCGCGCAGCGCCCATTATCCCACCGACGTCGCGGTCGGTCTGGCGATCGGGCTGGCTGCGGAGAAGGCGATGGATGTCGTGTGGCCGTTCAGCTGTCAGGTCCGGTCACGCGGCGGCGGGCCTCGATAACGCAGCCGCATTCGGCAAGCGCGCGAATGAAGGCAAAACTGCCGGCCGGGCATGCAGCTGTCGCGGCGTTTCGCTTGGGTCACCCGCAGTGTAGAACATAAATGGAAACACTGTAGGACCGGAGGGGTGTGGAAGGCCCGTTACCTTTCCAGCGCCGCGATTTTCGTGCGGATGCGTGCAAGCGATGCGGTCGCTTTGTCGTGATAACGGCCCATATGCTGGGGGGTGTAGACCCGAAGAGCACCGACCAGTGCCTCTTCGGCGGCCCGCAATTCGCCCAGGGGTGAGAGAGTCCGATCGGCAATTCGCTCGTGGCAGAGCCCCACATTCTCCATCGTCATCGCCCAAAATGCAGGCATTGCCTCTTCGCTGCGCACGGTAAGCGCGGCGCGATAGGCCTCGATTGCCTGCCTAAGCAGGGCCAACCCGGCCCCGGCGCCCGTGCGTTGGCCCCGCACCTGGAGCACAGCACCGAGGTTATTCTGGGTCAGCGCCCATTGGGCCGGCATCGCATCTTCCGTGTGGACGGTCAGGGCGGCGCGATAGGCATCTTCCGCCTGGGCCAGCAGCCCCAGCCCTGCTTCATCCGCCGTGTGCTCGCCCTGTCTTTGAAGGGCAATGGCAAGGTTGTTTTGCGTTCGCGCCCAGTCTGCCGGCGTTGCAGCCTCGGTGTAGACAGCAAGGGCGGCGCGATAGGCTTCGACCGCCCGCGCCAAAAACGCCAGCCTGACCTCGCCTTGGGCGAGTCCACCCTGCTTCCGTAACGCGGCTCCAAGATTGTTCTGCGTCATGGCCCATTTCGCGGGCTCCGCAGCTGCAGTATAGACCGTGAGCGCGGCGTAATAGGCCTCGACCGCCTGCACCAGCAGCGCCGGCCCCGCCTCGCCGCTCATCCGCTCCCCTTGTCTCTGGAGTGCGTTGCCGAGATTGTTCTGGGTCATCGCCCATTGGGAGGGCATCGCGTCCTCGGTGTAGACGGTGAGGGTGGCGCGATAGGCCTCGATCGCCTGCGTCCCCAGCGCTAACCCTGCCTCGCCCCCAGTGAGCTCGCCCTGTGACTGGAGCGCGTTCGCCAGATTGTTCTGCGCCATTGCCCAATCGGCGGGTTTCTCGGCCTGACCATAGACCTCAAGTGCGGCGCGATAAGCCTCGACTGCTTGCCCCCTCAGCGCAAGGCCCTCCTCGCCGCCGACGCGCCCCGCCTGCGTCTCCAGCGCGATACCGAGGTTGTTTTGCGTGACCGCCCAGAAAGCCTCATCGCCGCGCGCGAAGGCCGCCATCACCAGGCCCCGCCATCGCCGGATCGCTGCGGAGAGCGACGGTGCGCGCACGAACCGCTCGCCGTGTAGCTGGAGCTCGCGTGCAGCAAAGGCCTCCAATGCCTCGGCGCCGGCGCGATCGAAGGGCGCGAGCATCGCGCTCGCTCGGCTCCAATTGGCGTCGGCGCTTTGCCAGTCGAGCGCCAGCAGGTCAGCGCGGGCGAGTTCGTCTATGGTTGCGGCGGTCTGGCGGACCGGCTCCGCCAAGCGATCGACCTGAATGTCGGCCGCCTCCGCGAGATGGCGACGCGCGGCGTCCAGATCGCCTTGCTCGAGTGCCTGCTGCGCCGCCTGCTGGGCGCCTTTCAACCGATTGTCGTTGGCTTCCAGCGCCGCAACTCGAGCTCGTAGCTCTTCATATTGCGGCACGAACTCTTCGACGGCGTCGACGACCTCACTCATGTTCGCGTCAGGCTTGAAAACTACGAAGCGGGCGACCGCGCCGCGCAACGCCTGGACGGATATGCGCTCGAACTCCCCGCCCAGCGACTCCCGCACGGCGGCGAAGCCGGCGTCGATCTTGGCGCCCAGCTCGTCTATAGCCTGCAGCGTCTCGGCGATCGCGCGGCCAAGCTCGATGGCGATGTCGAGCGTTAGGAGGGTCGCATAGTCCTTGTCCTCCTTCGCCGCGCGCAAAGCCCGCTCGATCACCGCCAGCGCGAAGGCGCGCGCGAGCGGCGGCTCGGCGCCCTCCGCAGCGGGCACCGCGAACGCCGGGTCGTGCATTGCCAGTCGGTCCACGACCTCCCGCGCCGCGGCGCTCGGATAGGCCACATCGGGAGATTTGGTCGCCGTCGCCGCGAGTTCTTCGCGAGTCATCATCACCTGAGGCAGCGACCTTGTCATGGCGGCGTCCGCCTCTGCGACGGCGTCGCGATGTTCCGGCGTCGCCTGCCAATGGTCCCATTCGCGCAGGATCGCCCTCTGCATCCGCTCGATGGCGGCTTTGTCGTCGAGGCCGACCTTGCGCATGTTCTCGCGGATGCGGGCGAACAGGCCCGAACCGCCGATCACCGCGCCCGCCGTCAGTCCCGCGTCGAACGGCGCGAGCGCGCAGGCGCCTATGCCGATCCCGATCGCCGTCAGATTTTCGAGGCAGTTGAGCTTCAGCGCCATCCCGTCCTCGCGTCCCCGTCAAGCTATTGGACGGAAAGGCGCTCCACAAGTCTCTCCGGTTACGGCGGCTCCGCTGCCATCGATGGGAAGGGGGCCGTGTGACTATGTCCCCTAGGCCGCCCGCGCCTCTTCGATCGCCTCACTCGCCTCCAGCCAGCGTGCCTCGGCGGCCGCGAGGGCGGCGGCCGCTTCGGCGTGGCGCTTCATCAGCGCACTCATCGCCAGCGCCGCATCCTCAGGGGCGGCCGAGGCGGGATCGAACATGGCGCGCTCGAGCGCGGTCTTGCGCGCCTCGAGCCTGGCGATGTCCTGCTCGGCGGCCAAAGCGGCCTTGCGCAGCTTCTGCCCGCGCTCGCGCGCTTCGGCGGCGGCGCGGCGCTCGTCCCTGCGGCTGCCCTTGGGCGCGTCCTTGCGGGCGCCTCCGTCGCCCTTGAGGATCAGGTCGGTATAATCGTCGAGGCTGCCGGCGAACTCGGTGGCGGTGCCGCCGTCGACCAGGACCAGCCGGTCGGCGGTGAGCGCGAGCATGTGGCGGTCGTGGCTGACCACCACCACCGCGCCCGAATAAGCATTGAGCGCCTGGACCAGGGCCTCGCGCGCATCGACGTCGAGATGGTTGGTCGGCTCGTCGAGGATCAGCATGTGCGGTGCATCGCGGGTGATCAGCGCCAGCGCGAGGCGCGCGCGCTCCCCGCCGGACATCTTTTCGACCTTCATGGTCGCCTTGTCGCCGGAAAAGCCGAAGCGGCCCAGCTGGGCGCGGACTGCGCCGGGCGTCGCCTTGGGCATCAGCCGGCTCATATGTTCGAGCGGCGTGTCCTCGCGGTCCAATTCCTCGACCTGGTATTGGGTGAAATAGCCGACGCGCAACTTGCCCGACGCGGTCATCTTCCCCTCCATCGCGGGGAGCTGCGCCGCCAGCAGCCGGGCGAGCGTGGTCTTGCCGTTGCCGTTGCGGCCGAGCAAGGCGATGCGGTCGTCGGGGTCGAGGCGCAGGTTGAGCCGGGTCAGGACCGGCTGGCCCGGGGCATAGCCGACCGCCGCCATGTCGAGCGTGACGAGCGGCGGCTTCAGCTCGGCGGGGCTCGGGAAATCGAAGGTGAGGCTCGGATCGTTGGCGGCCTCGGCGATCGGCTGCATCCGCGCCAGCGCCTTGACCCGGCTCTGCGCCTGCTTGGCCTTGGACGCCTTGGCGCGCCAGCGATCGACGAAGGCCTGCAGTTTCTCGCGCTCGGCGACCTGTTTGGCGCGCATCGCGCTCTGCTGCGCCTGGCGCTCGGCCTTCTGCCGCTCGAACGCGTCATAGCCGCCGACGTAGAGAATCGTCTGGCCGCCCTCGAGATGCAGGATGTGATCGACGACGTTGTTCAGGAGGTCGCGCTCGTGGCTGACGATCAGCATGGTCGCCCGGTAGGAACGAAGGAAATCCTCCAGCCAGAGCGTCGCCTCCAAATCGAGATGGTTGGAGGGTTCGTCGAGCAGCAGCAGATCGGGCGCGGAGAACAGCAAGGCGGCGAGCGCGACCCGCATCCGCCAGCCGCCCGAGAAGCTGTCGAGGGTGCGCTGCTGCGCCGCTTCGTCGAAGCCCAGGCCCACCAGGATGCGGGCGGCGCGGGCCGGCGCGGCGTGGGCGGCGATGGCGTTCAGCCGCTCGTGGATCTCGGCGAGGCGGTGATGATCCGAGGTCGTCTCGGCGTCGTGGAGCAGGTGAGCGCGCTCGACATCGGCGGCGAGCACGGTCTCGAACGGCGTGGCGGGGCCCGCCGGAGTCTCCTGCGCGATATAGCCGATCCGCGCCGCGCGCGGCATCTCCGCGGCGCCCTCGTCCGCCTCGAGCAGGCCCGCCACGACGCGCATCAGAGTCGATTTGCCCGCCCCATTGCGTCCGACCAGCCCGACGCGGCTGCCCGGGGGCAAAGCCGCGCTGGCGCGGTCGAGGATCAGGCGTCCGCCGAGGCGGACCGTGATGGCGTTGAGGGACAGCATGCGCGGCTCCCTACACACGAGCGCGCGCGCTGTCAGGAGGGTTTGAGGAAAGGGGACAGTCGCTGTGACTGCCCCCTTTTCCGAGTCACGCCTCGGGCGGCTCGGCCGGCTTGTCGGGCGTGGTGCCTTCCGGAGCTTCCTCCGGCTCGGGCTCGGTCGAGACGGGCTTGGCGGCGGCGACTGCGGCGGCGGCGGGATCGTCGGCCGGCGGCTCGCCTTCGGCGGGCGGCTCACTGCCCGCGGCCGGCTTGCCGGTATCCGCGCCCGGGGCGGGGTCTCCCTGCGCGAAAACGGGCGTGGCGACGAGACAGGTGGCGATCAGGCTCGCGAGAATCTTCATTGGGGTGACTCCAGACAAAGGCCGGACGAGCGAAATCGCCCGCCGGCGCCGTCGATCTACGCCTGCACGAAGAACTTCTCAATCGCCGAAGTCGCCGGCGCGGCGCGCTCTGGCGGGGAAGGGTGCTCGGGCGGACCACATGGCTGGGATGCGAGGGGCGGAACCATGCAAGCTTTACGCGGCGGAGGCCGTCAGCTGCCGGCGAAGTTTCCCACGCGAAGGACGCCCGCGTCCTTGGCGTAGCCAAATTGGTCGGGGAGAGAGGATTCGAACCTCCGGCCCCTGCCTCCCGAAGACAGTGCTCTACCAGGCTGAGCTACTCCCCGACCGATACGCGCGGCCCTCAAGCGGGCCGGCGGGGCCCGGCGTCTATAAGGAGGGGGTGGGGGGAGTTCAAGCAGGCTTATCGGCGCCGGGTCACTCCGTGGACTGTGTCGGCAGCTGGTCGAGCTGGGCTGGAAGCTGATCGAGCGCGTTGGTCAGCTCGTCGATATTTATGTTGGCGGTGGGGTCCTCGATCGTGGGGGTGGGTACGGAGACGTTCCTATCCGTGCCGGTGGTGCCGACGCTCGACGTCGAATCTCCGTTACCCCTTTCGCCGCCCGGATCGCTGCCCTCGCCGGAGGTCGCGCCCTCGAAGAAGGGATCGTCGCTGACCGGGCGGGGGGCGGCGTTCTGGCGCAGCAAAAGCACGACGACGACCGCCGCGACGATCGCGGCGAGCAGGGCCGCGCCGGCGAACGCCGCCGGGCCGGAAGCGCCGCCTTTGGCTTGGAAGCGGGCCCAGGCCGCCTCCCCGTCGAGCCCGGCCGCGCCAGCGACCAGCTTGCCGACATGCCGGCGGTAGAAGGAGGTGCCGAGCGCGCCGCTCGCGGCCATCGCGGCGAGCGCGAGCACGCCGGCGCCGATCGCGACCGGCAGCGACATCGTCAGCAGGCCGAGCGCGGCGAGCAGGGCGAAGAACAGCGCCAGGGCCGCCGCCGGCACCCACATCTTGCGATAGGCGAACCAGGCCAGGCTCGCCAGGCAGGCCGCCCAGTTCCATTGCACCTGCGACCGGCGGGCATCCATCCGCCGCCAGCGCTCGACATACCAGGATGCGTTCGGTCCGATCGCGGCGGCCAGCCGGTCGGCGTCGGCCGGCGCCGCTGACGGCGCGGCGGGCGCCTTGCCCCCAGGCGGGGGAGGCGGCGGTGCCGGCCCAGGATCGGGGAGCGGCGGCGCCGGCGCCGGCTCGGGCGGAGGCGGCGGCGAAGGCGCGGCGGGAAGGACGCCGCTCAGCGTCTGCAGCTCGAGCGCCAGCCGGCCGAGGCTCGCCTCGCGCCCCTTGCCGTAGGCGTCGGTCCAGTGGCGGATCTTGAGGAAGAAGGCGAGGCCGGGCCCGGGGCTGATGTCGGTGAGGCGGACCGGGAAGATCGGCTTGTGCGAGCTGAACGCCATTTCTGTCTCGGCGCGCACATAGGGCGATTTGTTGGCCATGTCGGTGACCAGGACGACGAAGGCCGAGCAATTCTCGATCGCCGATTGCAGCGCTTCGGAATAGTCGATGCCGGGGCGCACGTCGCGCGGCGCGATCCAGGCCTTCACCCCTTTCGATTCGATGAAGGTGCACAGCTCGTCCGCATCATCGCTGTTTTCCGAACCGTGGCTGATGAAGACGTGGCCGGCCATGCGCCCCCCTGAGGTCCCGGGAACGCTATCCGCTACGCCTGGCTTCGGCAAGGCGGCTGGGCGCCCCTTGCTATCACGATGGGGGCGGCGGCCCCCGCTGCGCCGCCTCCATAGCCGCCGCCTCGCCGGGCGCGACCTGCTCCACCCGGATCAGGAACATGAGCGTGTCGGTCGGGCCGAACGGCGCCCCCGGCGGAACGCTGGCGCCATAAGCGAGGTGCGGCGGCACCCACAAACGGGCGACGCCGCCCTGGCGCATATGAGTGAGACCCTCCGCGAAGCCCGGAACCACGAGGTTCAGCGTCATCCCCATGCCTTGCGGCGCCTCCATGTTGCTGTCGATCATGTCGCCCCGCGGCCCGCGCAGCTCGTAGCGGACGAGCACCGCGTCGGCGCGGGTGATGAGCGGGCCGCTGCCTTCGCTGAGCGTCTCGATCCTGAGGCCGGAGGGCAGCAATCGGCCGCGCCCCGGCGTGGCAGCCGGCGGCGGAGCTGCCGCCGGGGCGCCGGCCACGGGCGCGGGCGCGGCGGCGATGGCGTTGTCCGCCGCGGGGCCGGCCTGGCGCCGGCCGACAACCAGCCACACTGCCAGCCCGATCACCAGCAGCCCCGCCAGCACGGCGACGACATAAGGCAGCTTCGGCCTGGGCGCGGCCGCGCCGGACTGGTTCTCGTCGAGGGTCATTCGTGCCTATCCCTTTCGCGCGCCCAGCATCTCCTCGATCGCCACGAACTTCTCACGCGGGCTCCCCTCCCGCGCCCGCGCGGCTTCGGCGGCCTCGATTCGCTGCCAGTCCTGGAAGGTGACGACGTCGACGCCGCGCTCCGCCAGCAGCGCGTCGAGCCCGTCGCGGCCCGCCTTGCGACCCGCCGCCGAGGCCAGATCGGCGGCGATCTTCTCGGCGACCTCATAGCCGTCGGGACGGTTGGTGCCGATCGTCCCGGAGGGGCCGCGGCGCGCCCAGCCGACCGCGTAGAGCCCGCCGCCGATCACGCCGTCGCTGTTGGCGAAGCGGCCGCGATCCGCCTCATAGGGCACGCCTTCGATCGGCGGCGTCTTGTAGCCGATGCAGGTGACGATCATGCCGCAGCCGATCTCATAGGTCTCGCCGGTGCCGACCGCGGCGCCCTTGTCGTCGAGCCTGGTCCTCTCGACGATCAGCCGCTCCACCTTGCCTTCCCCTTCGATCCGGACCGGCCTGGCAAAGAAATCGAAAAGGATGGTCTTGGCCTTGTTGGACTCCAGCGATGCGAAGTCGCGCAAATGGGTGACCGACTTGCGCTGGCCGGGCTCGAGCAAAGCGTCGTCGAGCAAGGGCGGGAAATCGTCGAGGTCGACAAGCGGCACCGCATCCTCGAGATGGCCGAGCTCGCCCAGCTCCTTGGGCGTCATCGCGATCTGGTGCGGCCCGCGCCGGCCGAGCACATGGATCGTCCTGATCGCGCTGTTGCCGAGCGCGGCGAAGGCGTGGGCGACGATGTCCGAGCCGACGAACTCGGCCGGGGTCTTGGAAAGGATGCGGGCGACGTCGAGGGCGACATTGCCGTTGCCGATCACCGCCGCCGCGGCGACGTCGAGCGGCGGCGCGAGGCCGGCGAATTCGGGATGGCCGTTATACCAGCCGACGAAGGCGGCCGAGCCGATCACGCCGCGCAGGTCGCCGCCCTCTATTTCGAGGGGCGCGTCGTCGGGCGCGCCGGTGGCGAGGATCACCGCATCGTAGAGGCCGATGAGCTCGGGCACGGTGACGTCGCGGCCGACCAGCAAATTGCCGCAGAAGCGGACATTGTCGGAGAGCGCGACCTTCTCGTAGCGCCGCGACACCGCCTTGATCGACTGGTGGTCGGGCGCGACGCCGAAGCGGATCAGGCCGTAGGGGACCGGCATCCGGTCGATCATGTCGATCCGGACCTCCTCGCCATAGAGCTTCTGGAGCGCCTCGGCGCTGTAATAGCCCGCGGGTCCCGACCCGATAACCGCGATGTGCCGCATCCCGCCTCCTCTCCCCGGAGCGGATGATGCTTAGCGCCCGCCCGGAAGGAGGCAAGCCCGCCGGTCAGGCTTGGTTCAGCCCGACAAGGCCAAGAGGTTGAGATGAAATGCCTCCTCCCCCTCTTTGCGCTCGTCGCGATCGTCCCCGTGCCCGCTTCTGCCCTGTCCGGCCCGCCCGCGGCCGATCGCGAGGTGCGGATCCCGTTCATCCAGTTCGGCGCGATCCACGGCTTCCGTGCCGAGGGCGACGATGTCGTCTATCTCCGGGGCGTGCGCCGGACCTGGTACCGGGCGCAGCTCAACGGGCCGTGCATCAATCTGCCGCACGCTTTGCGTATCGGCCTCGACACGCGCTACTCCAGCGCGCTCGATAACAGCTCGAGCCTGATCGTCGAGGGCGAACGCTGCCGGATCGTGTCGCTGGTCCAGGCCGACCCGCCCCCGCGCCGCCGCCGCTAGACCGGCCTATTTCCGCTTTTTGTCCTCGAGCAGGGCGGGGCCGGACTGGCGCAGCCCGGCCTCGATCGCAGCGCCGAAGAAGGCCAAAGCCGGCGGCAGCAAGACGGTCACCCGCACCCTTTTGTCCTCGACGAGGAGCTGCGCGTCGATCGTCTGGCCCAGCGCGCCGACGGCGAGCTCAAGGCGGTCCCCCTGCCAGTTCGAGGAAACCGAAGCGCCCGCCGGCAGCCTGCCGGCCAGCCCGCCGAGATTGCCCGCGATCCGCCGTTTCGCCTCGCCGGCGCCGAGATTGTGCGGAAGGTCGACTTGTATCGGTGCGCTCATCGCCGCGACCCTAGGGTCAGCACCCGCTACCCGCAATGGCCGTGATCAGGGCGGCCGCGAACGGGCGGGCGTTGCGGCACCGAGTGCGGCCCCCTGGCCGACGCGGCGGCTTGGGAAACCTCAGGCGGCGAAGGTGTTGCAGCTGCGCGGCGTGATCGCCCCGCTATTCTTCAGCACCTGATCGTTGCGCTGGCGCACGTTGAACGCGCTTTCGTAGCGGATCTGACGGCCGGCGAGGAAGCTGTTCGGGATGATCGGCTGATAGTTATAGACGACCTCGACCACCATCACCGCGGTGCCCGGCTGGGCCGAAATTGTGCTGGACCCGGTCCCCATGCTGATGATGGGCGGCGTCGCATCGGGGCTGCTCGGGCTCGTCGTGTTCGGAGTCGTCCGGTCGGCGTTGTAGATTTCGGTGCCGTTGGTGATCGCGGCGCCGGCCGCCGTGCGGGGCTGCAATTTGGTGTCGGGGTTCGTGTAGTTGAGCGCGCCGTCGCAGCGTTGCCAGCGAATCCACTGGGTCGTGCCGTCCCTCTGTTCGAGGTCGCTGAGGATGATGCGCCCGTTCTGCGCGAACTGGATGTTGGCGCCGCTCAGCTTGGCGCCGGTGAACAATTCCACGATGTCGGATTCGTCGATGCTCTCGCGCACGCGCGCGGCATTGTCGGCGGTCAGCATCGCGATGCTGCTGACACGCAGGTGCGCCATCGCATAATTGGCGGTCTCCAGCCCCATCAGGCCGAGCGCCAGCAGCACCGGCAGCGCGAAGGCGAACTCGATGAGCGCGACGCCGCTCGTGCAGGCGCGAAGCGTGCCCTTCGTGGCGCACCGGCGCCTGGTCTGGGTCTTCAGCATTGTGTCACCGTCCCGTTCGCCGCGATGCTGATCCGGTTGATGTTGATCGACCGTCCCGCGAAGGGCTGGTTGCGCAGCACCGTATTCTGGGTGATCGTCTCGGTGCTGCCCCAGCCCATCAGCGAGCCCATGGGGAGGATGCGCGGATAGGTGATCGAGACCTGGTAGCGCACGATATCGTCGGCGCCGCCGGTGCTGTCGCGGCCGCGGTCGGCATTGTATGTGTTGTTGCCGTTGGCATCCTCGAAGCAGTCGCCCGAATTGTAGCTGCCCATGGGCGCGGTATCGCCGACGATTTTTTCCGCCTGCGCGACGCCCGCGAAGTCGTAATAGCTGGTCGTGCTGGTGGTGACCGTCGCGCTGCGGGCGAAATTGGCCAGCCGCGCCTTCACGCGGGTGTCGATCTGCGCGAGCGTGTAGTTGCCGACCGTCGCCATGCGCGCGGCGTCGTGCAGCGCGCCCTGCACCATCGAGGCCGCATAGGAGCGATAGCCCAGATCGAGCACCCCCAGCAGCAGCAGGCACAGCACCGGCAGCACGATCGCGAACTCGACCACGGTGGCGCCGCGCGCGTCGCGCCGCAGGCGCGCTGCGCGCGAGGCGCGCACGGCGCGCATGGCGAAGAGCAGGCGCCTCATTGCGTCAGCCTCAGCGCGCCGATATTCGCGCCGATCTGGCGGAAGCGCGCGATCAGGGCGGCGCTGCTGGTCGCGACCGACGCCTGGTTCGGGTTGCTCGCGCAGGCCGTCATCTCGGGCGTGAGCGTCGTGCCGAACGCGATCACCCAGACCGAGAAGCCCATGCCCCTGGCGGCGTTGCAGACCATCTGGAAGCGTTGCATGTGGCGGTTGTACTGATCCGTGCAGCTGTAGCTGTTGGTCACGCGCCTGTCGTTCTTCTCAATGCCCCAGGCGCTGTAGGCGGAGCATTGCGGCATCAGCACGCCATCCGTCATGAAGATGATGTGGCGGGTCACCGGCATCGCGTTGAACGTGTCCGGATTGTCGGCGGCGAAGGCGCCGGCATTGGAGAGCAAGCGGGCGCCCCAGATCATGCCGATATCGTGATAGGTATAGCCGCGCGGCGCCAACCCGTTGACGTAGGTCTGCAAGTCGGCCTCCGTCCAGGCCTGCAGCCGCCGCGCCTGGGTGGGGCAGGCGACGCTGTCGCTCGTGTCGTCGCCCATATAATCAGCGTCGCCCGAAGTGGTCGTGGTGGCCGAGCTGGTGTCGCGGCTCCACAGCACCTGCGGCCAATGCGGGCGCCATCTCGAGCCATCGTCGGTCGGGATGAGGTTGATGTTGAGATCCTTCGCGCCGGTCGGGATCGTCAAATCCGTGGACGTGTTGATCGCAGAGTCCGTGTCGCGCTCCTCGATGCAGCCGTTCCAGGCCGTCGATGTCGTGGATATGCCGGGAATTGTTCCCCCGCTATGCACCGTGGGTGTGGTGGAGGCGGCGGTCGCGAGAGCACGGTCGTTATAATAGCCGGCCGTCGCCACCGTGCCATTGGTGTTCGTCGCGATCGTGGTGCTACCGCCGCGCAGCTCCGACGTGTCGAAGGTCGATTGGCCCCAGCGATATGACGTGTACCTGTAGCGCGTCGTATAGCTGCGCCTGGTCACGACGACGTTCCGGTCGCAAACACGATTGGCCGCGCCGCCGGTCCAGGCCGGCGTGTTGCGCGAGAATTGGTAGCGGACATAGCCCGTCGGCGCCGCGGGCGCGTTCGCCTGCGGCCCCGCCGCCCCATCCGGATCGTAAATGTCGGCGTCGTTGCTGACCCCGGTCGAGGTGAAAGTCCCGCCCGTCGGCGACGTGCCCGATTGGGAGAAGGCGACATTGTTGCCGAAATTGCCGCAATTGGTGTTGGAGATCAGCCGGTCGACCGCCGGGCTGCCGGCCCGGAAGCGCTGAACGCCGGGATTGATGAGGAGGCCCACCTCGGTGACGGTGATCGGGGTATCGGTCGGCACATAGACCGCCGTGTTGTAGCGCAACTCGCGCGTTTGATAGGGCGTGCTGCCGCGGATGTAGTTCGCATCCACTGCGGAGATCAGCGGCCCGACATTGACCGTGCTCGAATAGGGCACGATGCCGTAGCGCAGCCTGAGGCCGTTCGCCTCGAGCTGGGTCTGGGTCGGCCGCAATTCGGTATAGAGCGCCATCACCGCCGCGCGCAGCGCGGTGATCTTGCGCGCCGAATCGTCGTTTGTGTTGTTGTCGTTGATGTCGCGGTTCATCGAGCCGGTCGTGTCGAGCACCAGCATGACGTCGGTGTTGACGAAGTTGAGCGAGGCGTCGCAGGTCACGCTGAGCGGCAGGGTGGTGAAGCCGAACATCTTCATGACCGTGGTGGGGATCGTCGTCGAGGCGGTCACCTGGACGGTGCCGGGGCCGGTCCGCTCGACGGTCGGGGTAAAGGCGGCGGTGCCGTATTGGCCCTGCTTGAAGTTGAAGTTGAAGAAGCGGCGGCCCTCATCGCGGACCGCATTGGTCATGGTGTCGTTCTCGAGCACCCGGCGCGCAGCCAGCGCGGCCGAGTCGCAGGCGTTCTGCAGGCGGGTCTTGGCCATGTAGGCGCGGCTCATGTCGACCCCCGAGCCGATCATCGCGGCGAGCGGAACCATGGCGGCACCGACGATCGCGAGCGTATTGCCGCGCCGGTCGCCGAACAGCCGGCCCAGGAATCCCCCGGTCCGACGCGCGGTCGCTGCCATCCTGCTGGCACAAAGACTCATGCTTCTGGTCCTCCAAAGGCCTTTTCGGCTCTTCGCTGACCGTGCATCTGCCAGATTAAAGCTAAGAGGGGCTCAATCGGGATGGTTACCGGAGGTTTAGCCACGTTGCGGGGAATACGGACGCCTAGAGCATGAAGTCGCTCACCAGCGGCGCGAGCGTGCCGGCCAGGACGATCACCAGGTCGGCGGCGCCGTCCCCGTCCCAATCGGCCTTGATAACAGTGTCGGAGCCGTCATGGCCGTAGCCGAAGCTCGCCCGCCGTCGCCGAGAAGGCCTCGGTGCCGATGAAGGTGAAGACCTGCCTTCCCGCGGTCCCGAGATCCGCGTCGATCTGGGAAAGATCGATCCTGTCCGTTCCGGAGAGGAAGTCCGCGATCAGGTCGGTCGACGAAGCCACACTGTCCCCGGCGCCGAAGCGGAACAGGTCCGCGCCCGCCGCGCCGGCCAGCATGTCGACTCCGGCACCGCCTGACAGGATGTCCTCCCCGTCGCCGCCAAACAGCTGATCGTCGCCGCCGACGCCGGACAATTGGTCGATGAACGCCGCTGGTAATCACTAAACCATTCCCACATTTATTCCCCCAATCTTATGTAGGAGGCCGGCGGGCGCTCCGTTGTTACGCGCGTCAACCTGGCCCGAGCAGCGGAACGCAGCGTCTATGCGTGTCGGGAAACGCAAGGTTTATGGCACCGTTGCTCACAAGCGATGCATGAGCGGTCCGCCCTATGATCACGACAAGTGCGGTGTATCTCTCCGGCAATGATTCGCCCAAGGCGTCAGACGCTGCCTTCAACACTACATCATTATCACTTACGGCGGCCCCGGCCGGCGCGACCAATGCGCCGCCTCAGCGCGCGATCGCCAGCCCGTCCCCCTGCGCGCCCGCGGCGAGCCGCCTGAGCACCCGGCCGCTTTCGAAGTCCACCTCCGCGACCTGGTTGCGCCCGGTCTCGGCGGCGTAGAGGCGGCGGCCGTCGGCGGAGAAGAGGATGGTGACCTGGCCCGCCGCCCGCTCGCCGCTCACCCGGATCGTTCGCGAGACCCGGCGCGTGCGCGCGTCGATCACGGTGAGCGTGCCGTCGCCCATGTTGGAGGTGACGATCCAGCGTCCGTCCGGGCTGGCGGCGACGCGGATCGGCACCGGGCCGGTCGCGACGCGCACAAGCGGCGGGCCCGAGAGAATGCGCGGCACGATCTCGGTGCGGCCTTGCGGGAAAGTGCCGCTGGCCGCCCGCACGCGGGCGAGCACTGCCTCCATGGCGGGCAGCGGCGTCCCCGGCGCCAGCATGAGCGCGGTCGAGCCGCCATTCTCCCGGACCATGCTGTTTATCTCCCCGGCGCCGGCCATCTGCCGCAGCGCCCCCTCGAGCGGCCTGGTCACCGTCTCCTCGACTTGCGCCGGGGTCGCATCCGCCACGGCGTAGGAGATGTCGACGACCGGGGCGAGGCGGCTGTCGGCAGCCTCCATCGCCAGCGCGTCGAACGCCTGCACGCGCGCCGCGTCGTTGTCGGCGATCCACAAGGTGCGGCCGTCGGGGCTGAGCGCTATCCCCTCGGGCGCGCCGCCCAGGCTGAAGCTGCGCAGCTTGCGCCCGGCGGCCAGGTCGACGATCGTCACCGTGCCGGAGCCGATGTCCGCGCTGTAGGCGCGGCGGGCATCGGGCGACACAGCGACCATGTGGGTGCCCTGCTGCCCCGTGGCGATCGCCGACACCGCGAAGCCGCGCGCGGGGTCGACGAGGACCAGGGATTGCGAGCGCTCGGCGGTCGCCAGGATGCGGCCGTCGGCGAGCCAGACGATGCCGTGCGGGCCGGCATTGGGGCTAAGGTCGATCGTCCACAGCTTCGCGCGCGTGCCCACGTCGAAGATGTCGATGCCGCGCCCGCCATAAGCGACCACCGCCGCCCGCCGCCCGTCCGGCGACACCGCGATCTCGTGCGGCATCGGCCCGGTCGCCGCCCGCCCGAGCTCGCGCCCCGAGGCGAGGTCGATGAAGCTCAATGTGTTCTCGCCCTTGTTGCCGACGAGCAAAGTGCCGGCGGCGGGCGGCGGCGCTGGCGCCTGCGCGCGCGCCGCGCCGGGCATCAGCGCGAGCAAGGCCGGCACCGCCAGCCTCATCCAGCCTTTCACCATCGCACCGCTCCGCATCCCCGCGATCCTAGCGCCTTCGCATGGGGCTGCAATGGATCGATCTTGCCCTTCATGATCCGGCTCCGGCAAGAATATGGTCGATCAGCGGCGCCGAAAGTCGGTGGATGTCGCGGGCGACGTCCCAGAATGGTGTGGCGAGACCGGGCAAGCGATCGGCGTCCATAGCGAGCCCAAGCCGACGGCCGTGGGGCAGGACGATGGTGTGACGGCGGGTCAATGAGGCCGAGTAGCGCCGGTCGCCCTGACGCGCCTCGATGGAAACCCGATAACCCGCCGGACCGGCGGCTGCGACATGCTGTCGGATGAGGATGGTGTCGGGCCTTGTCAGGCACGAAGAGTCGCCGGACATCTCGATATAGGCGAAGACGCGCAGTCTCTGGCCGCCATCGATCCAGGAACCGATGCCGAGCGCGCTGAAGCGCTCGTGGATTTGCTCGACGGGATCGGCGGTCAGGCCGGCGAGATCCACATGTTCGCCGCTCGCCTCGATGCGCGGACGAACCTCTGGGTCCATCCGCGTTTCGATGCAGATTCCGGTATTGGGGCCGGTCCGGAAGCGGTCCCGGCGGACGACCTGGACGCGGCCGGCCTGGCCTGGCCTGGCGGAGGCGCCGGTCTCGCCCGGCTGCCGCGCATTTCCGGAGATCGGCCTTGAGGGGCCCGGCCGTGTCGCGGCGGCGCAGGCCATCGTCGCGAAGCCCAAAGCCACGCCCGGAATCAAAAGTCTACGCATACCCGAATCCCCGCGAGTGTTATGCTGTCAGACGATCAGAGCATGCGCAAGATGTCAGCAATCGCTACAAAGTATTGGGTCCCATCTGCGGCGACGCAGGCTGGGCCGTCGCCGGAACAAGGCCGTGCGCTCGCCCGGGCGGGACGGCGGGCCGATGCCCCCGCCGCCGGTCGGGGCGCTTCGGCCCGCGGGGGCTGTCACCGTGCGCGCTTGCGAATATAGGAGGCAGGATGCGCCTTCTTCTCCTCCTCGCCTTCGCCCCGGCCGCCGCCCTCGCCGCGCCCGCCGCCGCGCAGGAGCTGCCCGTCGGCCAGGGGGAGGCCGAATATAATGCCTGGCTCGCTTCCTCGCCCGACGTGCGCGGGCAGGTGCTGTCGTTCGAATCCTGGCAGGAGGCGGCCCGGGTCAGGAACGTGGTCCCGACCTGGCAGCTGATCCGCACCGCCTCGATGTGGCGTGAGTGCAGCGGGCCGCCCTTCGAAGTGCCGCCCTTTCGTCTGTGGCCCGGCATGGTCAACACGCTGCGCTTCATCCGCGACCATGTGAAGGGCGCGGTCGGCGAGGTCGAGGCGGTGTCGGGCTATCGCAATCCCGCGCTGAACCTGTGCGCGCGCGGCGCCGAGCGCAGCGCCCACCTCGATTTCTTCGCGCTCGACCTGATTCCGAAGCAGCCGCTGACTCGCCGGCAATTGTTCGAGCGGCTCTGCCCGGTGCACAGCCGGGAGGGCCGGGCGGCGAATGCCGGCCTGGGCTTCTACAGCTTCACCCGCTTCCACATCGATACGCGCAGCTTCCGGCGCTACGGGTCGGCCGGGCCAGCGGGCAATGAAAGCCCCTGCGCGGTGCTCGAGCGCGGCGAGGACCCGCTCGCCCCGCCGCTGCCGCCGCCGGTGCCCGTGCCGGTGGCACCGGCTCCTGCGTTGCCGTCCGCGCAGCCAGTTGCGGAGCAGCCGAAGGGATAGCGGCCGGTTCCGCTTGTGGTTTTCGATGCTCGCTGTTATAACGAGCGTATGACCATCCAGCTTAAAATCACCCGGATCGGCAATTCCGCCGGGGTCGTGCTTCCCAAGGAGTTGCTCTCGCGCCTGCGGGTGAGGCAGGGCGATACGCTCTACGTAAGCGAGGCACCGGATGGCGTCCGGCTGACCGCCTCCGATCCGGACTTCGAGGCAAAGATGGATCTTGCGGAGAGGATCATGCGCGAGGACCGGGATATCCTGCGCAAGCTCGCCAAGTGACAAGCGCCGAGCGGGCCGAGCCCCTCTGGCTCGATGTCGAAACCGCGCTCGCCATCCACGACAGGCAACTCGCTGAGCATGGCGGCGGCAGCGGCGTGCGGGACTCGGGGATGCTGGACTCCGCGCTCGCCCGTCCGATCAACGCCTGGGCTTATGGGACGGACGATCCCGCCGCGCTTGCCGCCGCTTATGCATTCGGCGTAGCGCGCAATCACCCGTTCGTGGATGGCAACAAGCGTACCGCCTGGGTGTTGGCCCGCCTCTTCCTCGCTTTGAATGGGCATGCGCTGAGCTTCGAGCCCGCCGCGGCGGTGGCAACCATGCTCGCCCTCGCGGCCGGCGAACTGTCGGAAGCGGAAATGGCGGACTGGTTTCGCGTGCACCTGGGCGCGCAATGAGCGAGACGTTCCTCAACCCATCCCGACTCCGCCTCATTTTGCCGCAGTGCAGCATTTTCCCGGGTTGAAAGCCCGGGCGCAGCTAATATGTGGCTGAAATGCGACATTTTATTCGTGCGGCCGCTTTGGCGGTGACGCTCCTTTTCGTGCCGTACGCGGCTCAGGCCGACACGGCGGCGCCCCGCTTCGCGACTCCGTCGATCGCCGCTTTCGCCCGGCAGACGGCGCCCCTCCACGCCGCCCCCCGCGCGCCCCGGCTTCACGCCGCGCCACGCGCGCCGCGGCTCCACGCTCATGGCGAGCGCGCCCCCGGCCAGTCCAAGGCGGATTATTATGCCTGGCTGGCGCGCGCTCCCGAAAACCGCGCCCGAGTCCTCGCCTTTCGCGACCATCTCGCCGCCCAGGGCCTGGAGGACGTGGTCCCGGTCTGGCAGCTGATCCGCACCTCTTCCTCCTGGCGGCAATGCGCGGCCGAGCGGTTCGAGGTCGCCCCGCGCGACAAATGGAATCATATCACCGCCACCCTGCGCTTCGTTCGCGACGAGGTCGTGCCCGCGGTCGGCCAGGTCGAGGCCCTGTCCGGCTATCGCAACGAGGCGCTGAACCGCTGCTCGGCCGGCGCGCCCGCGAGCGCCCACCGCCTGTTCTTCGCGCTCGACCTGACCCCGGTTTCCCCGGGGATTACCCGCGTCGGCATGATCCGCTCGATCTGCACCGCCCATGCCCGCGACGGCCGCACCTACAATACCGGGCTGGGCTTCTACAACGGCATGCGCTTCCACGTGGATTCGAACGGCTTCCGCCGCTGGGGCGCCGACGGCCGCGGCGCGACCAGCCCCTGCGGCGGTTCCTACGCCTGAGCCCGAGCGCCCGCGCCCAGCGGCACTGTCGCTGGGCAAGAGAGAGCGCGAAGGCCGGCCAGCCTGCGACCTGAAGGTCGACAGGACTGACGGCACGAATTCAGTTCGTGACGGCCCTTTCCTCAGCGGGGCACACCCAGAGCGGCACCGGGGCGCGCCCGCCAACCCGGGCGACTTCCTCCATAACGGACTCCGCGCCGGACCGATTCGGCGCACGCGCCAAGCTTGAAATGTAGGATTTGATCTGACGTCGTTCCGCCTATGGCGAATCCGGCTTCCATCCCCGAAAATGATCCTGAACTCGCGGTCCTGCTCGCCTTCGAGCCGGTTCCGCGCCGGCAGCAACGGGCGAACGGCTGGACGGCCGAGCGGCAGCAGGATTTCATCGCCGCGCTCGTCGAGACGGGCAATTACCGCCTGGCGACGCACGCGGTCGGGATGACGGCGAGCGGCGCTTATCAATTGCGCAAAGAGGCGGACGCAGAGGATTTCTCCCGCGCCTGGGACGAGGCGATCGCGCTTCACCGCACGCGGAGCGGGACGCGCGCGCCGCGCCCTTCGGCCGGGGCACCGCGCCACGCGCGCGAGCTCCGCGTCGCCCGCGCCAGCGCTTCCGCCGCACCGCCCGAGCTGGAGGAAGAAGAGCGCGGCGCGCTGCTCGACGAGCTCGTCAAGCTCTACGCTCACAAGCTCCAGGCCGAGCGCCGGGCGCGCCTCGCCGGCCGCGTCGTCGAGGCGGATCTGCATGTGCGGCAGCTGGCCTACATGGAGATCGTGCTCGCCGTCGGCGGCCGCGCCCAGCAGCTGCTCGACGAGATGAAGCATGGCGACCTCCATCTGGTCCAGATCGTCGCCACCCCGCTCAGCACCCTGCTCGAACGGACCCGCCGCGCGATCTGGCAGGAGAAAGGCGAAGCCGACCGCCCGCCCCCCGCCCCGCTCGGCGCGCATGACGAAAGCCGCGCCACCGGCGAGCCCTCCCACCGCAATTACAACAGCGCCCGCGATGGCGACTATAACCAATGGTGCCGCCGGGAGGACGCAAAGGCCGCGTTGGCGTCCGAGGCGCAGAAGGCCTGGGAAGAGAAGGCCCGGGCCGAGGCGGAGGAATGGGCGAAGCGCGAGGCCGCGGTGGGCACGCCACGCGATCCGAAGTCGGGACCATGAGGTTCTTCATCCCCTGCGCCGGAAGCCGCGCGGAATCGGAGGAGATCTGTGATCGCCGTGAAGCAGCCGGCGACGTTGGCCGCTGGGCCGGGCTTGGCGGGGTCTTCCTCCATGCGGTCGGGCTAAGGTTCTGCCCGCCTCGGGCCAAGCAGATTCCCGGCGCCTTCGCGCGTGACCACGGGTGAGGCCGAGGCGGGGCATAAACCCGAGCGCCGGCTCTGCACGATTTCTCCTTCGAATTCGCAAGACAAATCAATTGCGCGGTGTATGATATTACTGATACACCTTGATCAGTCTCAACGGTGTGGGTGGTGTAAGCGTGACAAAGAGGTGGGGAAGCAGCCGCGGGCTGTTA
Source organism: Allosphingosinicella sp. (assembly GCA_035629975.1). GTDB lineage: Bacteria > Pseudomonadota > Alphaproteobacteria > Sphingomonadales > Sphingomonadaceae > Allosphingosinicella. Next base: position 77,442 of record DASQLN010000005.1, read on the forward strand.
TTGTGCAGCAGCGTGGCGCTTGGCCTGCTTGCGCCGGCGACGAATGCATGGGCGCAGGCGGCCAATCCGCGGCCCGGTCCAACGCCCGCGCCCGCGCCCAGCCCGCCGGCACCCGAGCCTGCCGAGCCCGAGCCGCAGCCCGGTCAGGACGACATCGTGGTGACGGCGCCCACCCAGCAGAGCTCGATCGACCGGCAGACCTATATCGTCCGCGACACCGCGGAGGCGCGGAGCGCGACGACCAACGACATCCTCGGCCGGATTCCGTCCGTCGAGGTACAGGCGGACGGCAACGTCCGGCTGATCGGCGCCGGTCAGGCGACGATCCTGATCGACGGCCGGCGGGTCCAGGATCCGCAGACCCAGCTTCGCAACATGACGGGCAACCAGATCGAGCGAGTCGAGGTGCTGACCAATCCCGGCGCGCAATTCCCGGCCCAGGGCACGGGCGGCATCGTCAACATCATCACCCGGCGCAACACCCAGAACGGCCTCGGCGGCTCGGCGACGGTCAGCGGCGGCAGCTATGGCGCCTACGACGTCAGGGTTTCGCCGACCTATGGCGCAGGCAACTGGACCCTCACCGGCAATCTCGGCCATGGCCGCTTCGAGAACCGCAACCGCTTCGAGCGCGAGCGCTTCGCGCTGACGCCGGGTGGCCCGGTGCTGGTCTCCTCCGAGGACGGGCGGCAGATCGACGAGGGCCGCTATTATTACGGCAACGGCTCGGCCAGCTACCGGCCGGACGATCGCCAGACGATCACCGTCAGCGGGACCCTCGCCCATACGGACTTTGCCCAGACCCGGCCCTCGCTGCTGACCGCGGCGGCGATCCCGGGCGGCAGCGCCGACCAGCTCGCCACCGCCGAGGCGAACTTCAACTACCGGGACCTCGGCATCGACTATCGCGGCACCACCGCCCGGCAGGGCGAGATGCTGACCGCCTCGGTGAAATGGGCGCGCTTCTCCGGCGATTTCGACCGGCTGTTCTCGTCCGATCCGGTCGGCGGCCCGGCCAATTTGTTCCAGCAGCAGCAGACCATGTCCGACGAAAACTGGACGGCGAAGGTGGATTATGTGCGGCCCTTCGGCGGCGCCAACCGGCTCTCCGTCGGGGCGCAGCTCGTCACCACCAGCAACCGGCTGGCCCAGAGCGCGACCGGCACCCTGCCGTCCGGCACGCCCTTCGCCGCCAGCTCGCTGGTCGACGGCAGCTGGTTCGAATATGCGGGCTATGTCACCTACCAGCTCGAGCTGGCCGGCTTCACGATCATGCCGGGCCTGAGGTTCGAGGGCCGCGAATATGATCTGGGCGGCACCACCGGCGTGCCCGACCTCAAGACCACCCGTTTCTTCCCGAGCCTGCACACGGAGCGCCAGCTCGCGCAATGGCTGACCGGCTCGGCCAGCTATTCGCGCCGGATCACCTACCCGCCGATCCAGCTGCTCAACCCGGCGCTGAACTTTCAGGACGCGACCACCGCCCAGGCCGGCAATCCCCTGCTCCAGCCGCAGCTCACCGACAGCTACGAGATCAGGCTCCGCGCGAACCTGGCCCCGCACAATTTGGAGCTCACCGCCTTCCGGCGGACGACCGAGGACATCTGGTCCTTCCGGGGCGAGGTGAACCCCGATGGCGTGCTGGTCACCCGCCCGTTCAACTTCGGCTCGCAGGCGCTGACCGGCGCCGAAATCTCGGCGCGCGGCCCGATCCTCGAGGGCCTGCGCTATGTGCTCACCGCCAACCTCTCCGACCAGAGCCTCGATCAGGACGCCGGCGGCCCGCTGCCGAGCCGGCACAGCGCCACCTGGTCGGGGACCGGCCAGCTCGAATATCGGGACGGCCAGGACGGCCGCCGCGGCGCCGACCGGGTCAACCTGACTTTGCGCTATTTCGGGCCCACCGACACCGGCTTCACCCGCGTCAACGCTTTCGCACTCGCCACCTTCACCTGGTCGCACGCCATCACCGACCGGCTGTCGGGCGTGCTCACAATCGCCAATCTCAGGCTGTCGGAGGGGCGGGAAACCGTGACCACCGGCGTCACCAGCCAGTCGCGCGACCTGTTCGCCCCCGCCTCGCCCCAGCGCGTCACGCTGTCGCTGACCTGGAGCTTCCGCCCGCCCGGCCAGGGCCCGCAGGTGCGCCAGCAGCCGCAAGCCGCACCGCCTATTCCGGGCGCCCCGGGCGGCCCGGGTTAGGCGGGAGCGCCGAGCGTAGCGACGCCGGCGGCGCAGCCGCCGCCGGAGCAGCGCGTAGAGCCGCGGAAGGCCGGCCGACCTGCGGCCTGAGCAAAGCGAAGGCCGACAGGATCGACGTCACGGAACAATGGTCCCGTGACTTTCACCTTGCGGACTCCATCCGTTCCCGACCAAATTCCCAAGCTCCCCCGCCTTGAAATGTAGGATTTGTTCCGGCTTCGTTCTCGCATGGCCGACGAATCCGAACCGCTCACCGACGACCCCGAAATCGCCGCCCTGCTCGATTTCGAGCCGGTCGAGCGCAAGTGCAAGCGCCACGACGGCTGGACGCCCGACAACCAGCGCCGCTACATTGTCGGTCTCGCCGAAACCGGCAATCCCGAACTGGCCGCGCACCCGCTCGGACGGACTATGAGCGGCGCCTACAAGGTCCGCACCTCCGCCGGCGGCGAAGGCTTCGCCGAGGCCTGGGACAAGGCGCTCGCCCTCCACCTGCGCCGCAATCCGCGCCTTTCCAAGGGCCGCCCGTCGCGCGGCGAGATCCTCGCCGGCACCGGCCGCCGCCCCTGGCCGGAGGCCGCGCCCGCGCCGGCCGCGGAGCCCGCGCCGGACGAAGATTCGGGCGGCGTCGCCGACAGCCACGAATTGCTCGAAGGCATCCTCAGGAAATATTGGCTGAAGGTGGGGCAGGAGCGTCGCTGCCGGCTCGAGGGCCGCATCGTCGAGGCCGATTTCTATGTGCGCCAGCTGACCTGGCTGGAGGTCGTCCTCGATCTCGGCGGCAAGGCGCTCGAGCTGCTCAAGGCGATGGAGCGCGGCGGCTCCAACGCGATCGACATCGTCGCCACGCCGATGAGCCTGCTGCTTGCCAAGGTGCGGCGCATGCAGTGGATGGAGAAGGGCGAGGCGGACCGGCCGGAACTGCCGGCGCTTGGCGACCATGACGACGAGGTCAGCACGGGCCCGCCCATGGAATGCCAGCATATCCCCGAGCGCGACGGCGACTTCCAAGGCTGGCCCCGCCGCAGCGACGAAGCCGCCGCGGTGGCGGCGGAGGCGCAAAAGGCGTGGGAGGAGAAAGCGCGGGCGGAGGCGGAGGCTTGGGCGCGGCGAGAGGCGGACAAACCCCAATCCTCCCCCGGATTTCCGGGGGAGGGGGACCAGGCAAAGCCTGGTGGAGGGGCCTCTATGGACGAAGCGAGCGATCCGGAGCCGTCGCCATGAAGTTCTTCATCCCATGCGCCGAAAGCCGCGCCGAATCCGAGGAGATCTGGGGCCAGCTCAGGGCGAGGCTGTTCGATCTCGGCCTCCCCACCACCCGCCGCCGCATCCAGGCCCTCGCGCTCGGGAGCGACGGCGACTGGATCCTCCTCGAAGTCGGCATGGAAACGCCGGACGAAGAAACGGTGCTCGCCGTCTTCGAGGCGAGCAATATCGACCTCTTCTACGTCTGCACGCCGCAGCAAATGCTGGAGCAGGCCTGCCCATCCCGCTCGGCCTCACCGAGGGCGCGCCGGTGGTCGATTTCGACGCGGGGGTGGTGGGGCATGCTTGAGAGTGGTGGGAGCCCTGATGCACCTTCTTCGTCTGCCCGCGTTGCACCGTGGTGCACAACATGCGGCCGCTGAAGATGAAGCTGGGGAAGAAATGACGGGTGGTGGATTTCGATAACGGGTGAGGGAGTGGCTCTTCGAGTGCGTCGAAAGGTGCCCCAAGCGCGGATATGCAGCAATGCCGCGACCCGGTCGGAGGGGTATGTCGGCCATTTCATGGACGTCCAGTTCGTAGCAGATTACGCTACAGACAATGATCCGGACCATCGCGCCTTTAGAGTTCACCCAAGGGACCATTTTCACCTGTGCGACAGCGGAGAACTATGAAGGCCCTAGCACCGTGGGCATGGTCATCACCGCGCGCTGCGACGCGGCGCACGAGAAGGTGGAAATCTACAATTATGTGCCGGTTGTGCCGATTGAGAGTTGGATATTGAGAGATGGGCGCGAGCTTCTCGCAAAGCGGGCGTCTGCCGCAGCGCGAGGTGCAATGCGCGCTGTCCTAACTGATGCCGGCATGGCACCTGTAATTTTGGAATCGCTAGCCTTGAACGCGATCCAGGAAGAGCTCGAGAAGGATATCTCAAAGAAGGGCCGGGGGATCGCAATCCGGTTTTCCAAAGCAGCTGATTTGATGTCGGCAGCAGTCCAGGCCTCCGGGGATGAGGTGTCCCGACAGGACTCATTTACCTATCTCGAAGCCAACGAGGGCGATTGTAAACGTCTCATAGGCGAGCTGCTCGCAAACGCGCTCGCTGATTTCCACTACCTCACCTCCGTGCAGCCCGGCGAAACCAGCTGTGGTTATGTCGCTCTGCTCAGAGAGATAAGATTTGTGTCAGCATCGTTGGCGAAGGGGATCTCCGGAGGCTTGGATCGAGAAACATATGAAGCGCTAGCGGGGGGCTCCGCGAAAGCAGCTCACCAACTGCAGATACTCTCCGATAATGATTTTGCCATGCCGATCGGTGCAGTGGAATCGCCCCATATCGAGCTTATCATGCAGCGGCTAACGCAGTTGTTTTCGCGAATCGGAGTAGCTGACATACCAAAGGAACGTGCCGATTCGGTGCAGTCGCTCCTCGACTCAATGCGGAGGGATTTTTGATGACGTACGTCGCAATCCGTAGGGACGCGATCGAGGAAATCATTGCGGAGCGCCTGCTCCAGTCGACCGATTTCGAGAAGGGTACGGAATTCGCCAAGGCGATTCAGGCCAAGCAGGCCGTGGATGTCACGCCTCGAATTGAAATGCGCACCAATAAAAATGGCATTTTTATTTTTGGCAGAAGCGGTGGCGAAAGCCACTACGTTGTATTTGACGTTGAGCAGGCGGGCGGGCTTAGCCCTGGAGACAGTTGCTCTAATACCCTTCTGTTCATCCAGAAAACGCTGAGGTTCGCAACCAAATACTGGGGAGGAAAAGTGCTAACCCCCTCCGAATCCGTGGTTTCTAATTCGACAAGAGGCATCATTTTTCCGTTTCCGATCAGTCAGCAAACGAACGTTCGCATGGTCATTGATCTCAGCCCTGATGCTGAACGCCTTGCTAGGCGTGGAAAGGCCGGACGATATCTTCTCGTTTTTAAGATTGCAGACGATAGCTCTGGCTCAGAGGAGCCAGCCTTGGCTACGTTCAGGCGCTTCCTCGACGACCTAGATGCGCTCGGGTCCGGGTTGGAGGCGACTGCCGCCGAAGTGGGACCCGTACAGATCGCTGGGCTGTCGAGCACGAGCTTAGTGGACCTCGAAACCCATGTTGATCCCCATCTTGCTTACGAGACGTGGATGCACTTGCTGACCAATGATCAGAGAGATTTCGTAACGGCTCCGCTTATATCGCCCCGACGAGTTGATGGACCGGCCGGGTCTGGCAAAACGGTCTCGCTCGCCCTGTCGGCCGTTCATGCGATGAAGCAAGCGGAAATAGACGGAACTGAATACAATGCGATGTTCGTCACGCACAGTGAAGCAAGTCGAAAATATATAGAAACAGTTATAGCATCGATGGGCGGTGGAAAGTATGTTGAAGATCAGTCAGGCTCGCACCACTTAACTGTATCGACTCTCCAAGGATATTGTGCTAGTATTCTTAGACAGGACTTGTCTGCAACTGAATTCGTCGATCCTGACGCATATGACGCCAAACAACTTCAGACGATGTACGTCGAGGAAGCTTTAAAAGCAGTCAAGTCGGAGATATCCACCTTCGAGAGATTCATGTCTCCTGCGTTTCGAGACTACATAGCCAACGAGGATGAAAATCTAAAGCTGGCCCTAATCCAACATGAAATAGCGGTCGTGATCAAGGGAAGATCTAGAGAGAGTCTGGATATCTATAAGAAAATTCCGGCGATATCTAGCGGCCTCCCAATCATTTCTGAAGGAGATAAGGCGTTCATTTGGCGCATATATGAGAACTATAGAGCGCAACTCGTGACCGGCGGGCAGTTTGACACCGACGATGTCGTCTTGACCGCTCTTGGTCAGTTGTCGACGCCAATATGGAGGCGGAGGAGGGTCAGGGATGGATTCGATGCTCTTTTTGTAGACGAGACCCACCTATTCAATATGAATGAACTCTCTGTCTTTCATCATCTTACTAAATCTACCATGCAGTTCCCAATAGCATTTGCCGTTGATCGTGCGCAGGCGATCGGTGATCGAGGATGGTCTGACGATATCGACATCACGTCGCTCGTTCCTAGTGGTGCGGGTGGCGACACGTCAAAAGTTAAGCTCAATTCGATATTTAGATCGTCTCCTGACATCGTGAATCTGGCCTTCACGATCACCTCGTCCGGGGCAAGCCTTTTTACGAATTTTGATGATCCCCTGGCCCGCGCTCACAGCAATATGACATTCGTGGAGGAAAAGAAGGCAAAGCCTCCGACCTATGAGGAATACGCTAGCGATGCAGCTATGATAGAGGCGGCGTTCGAACAGGCAGATCGTATGCGTGACGATATGTCGACCTCCCGCGGCGAGATTTCTATTATTGCTTCGACGGAAGAGCTCTTTCGAGACTTGGAGCGGTACGCTGCAGAGCACGGGAAGCCGGTTGAATCGCTGAAACAGAGAGGAGATGATGAGCTGGCCAAGAGGGCCAAAGCGACTGGCCGTTTCGTGCTTTCTATGCCGGACTACGTTGGGGGACTCGAGTTCGACGGAGTGGTGCTAGTCGGCGTTGATCAAGGGCGGGTTCCTCCGCTCATGACGAGTCACTTGGCCGAGAGCCGCGCATACATGACGTTTGCAGCCCATAATAAGTTATACGTGGCGATCAGCAGAGCGCGCTATCGAGTGTTGATAATGGGGGCTAGAGAGCGGGGGGCTAGTACAATCTTAGACCCTGCTTTTGCGATGAAGGCTCTGACTCGGACCTAGTTGGAGTTTCGAGGTGCCGGGGAACGGGACTGCTTAGCTCACTTTGCCACGCCGGGCCCACCCTGCTAAGCGCCCGGCGCAATGACCACAGACCTTTCCAGAATCCGCAACTTTTCAATAATCGCCCACATCGACCACGGGAAATCGACCCTGGCCGATCGCCTCATCCAGTCGACCGGCGGGCTCACCGCGCGGGAGATGACGTCGCAGGTGCTCGACAACATGGAGCTCGAGCAGGAGCGGGGGATCACGATCAAGGCGCAGACGGTGCGGCTCGATTACCGCGCCCATGACGGCCAGGATTATGTGCTCAACCTGATGGACACGCCGGGCCATGTCGACTTCGCCTATGAGGTGAGCCGCAGCCTTGCCGCCTGCGAGGGGGCGCTGCTGGTGGTCGACGCGGCGCAGGGGGTGGAGGCGCAGACGCTCGCCAACGTCTACCAGTCGATCGAGCACGACCATGAGATCGTCCCGGTGATCAACAAGATCGACCTGCCCGCCGCCGACGTCGACAAGGTCCGCAAGGAGATCGAGGACATCGTCGGCCTCCCCGCCGGAGGCGATTGGCGGGACGGGGGCGCGGTGCTGACCAGCGCCAAGACCGGCACCGGCATAGAGGAGGTGCTGGAGGCGATCGTCCAGCGCATCCCGCCGCCCAAGGGCGACACGGCCGCGCCGCTGAAGGCGATGCTGGTCGATTCATGGTACGACCCCTATCTCGGCGTCGTCATCCTGATCCGCGTCATCGACGGCGCGGTCCGCAAGGGCCAGCAGATCCGCTTCATGGCCGCCGGCACCACCCACCTGGTCGACCGGGTCGGCGTCTTCCGCCCCAAGATCGAGCAGTTCGAAGCCCTGGGCGCGGGCGAGATCGGCTTCATCACCGCGCAGATCAAGGACGTCGCCGAGACCCGCGTCGGCGACACCATCACCGACGCGCGCCGGCCGACGGCGCAGGCGCTGCCCGGGTTCAAGCTGGTCCAGCCGGTGGTCTTCTGCGGCCTCTTCCCGACCGACGCCAACGATTTCGAGAAACTGCGGGACTCCCTCTCGAAGCTGCGCCTCAACGATGCCAGCTTCAGCTTCGAGATGGAAACCAGCGCGGCATTGGGCTTCGGCTTCCGCTGCGGCTTCCTGGGCCTCTTGCACCTCGAGATCATCCAGGAGCGGCTGACCCGCGAATACGACCTCGATCTGATCACCACCGCGCCGAGCGTCGTCTACAAGCTGCACATGACGGGCGGGGTGGACGCGGGGCGCGTCAGGGAGATCCACAACCCCGCCGACATGCCGGACCCGACCTGGATCGGGCTGATGGAGGAGCCGTGGATCGAGGCGGTGATCTACGTGCCCGACGAGCATCTCGGCTCGATCCTCAAGCTCTGCCAGGACCGGCGCGGCATCCAGAAGAATTTGACCTATGTGGCGGGGCGGGCGCAGCTCACCTACGAGCTGCCGCTGAACGAAGTGGTGTTCGACTTCTACGACCGCCTCAAGTCGATCAGCCGCGGCTATGCGAGCTTCGACTATCACCAGATCGGCCACCGCGACGGCGCCCTCGTCAAGATGAACATCCTGGTCAACGGCGAGCCGGTCGACGCCTTGTCGATGATCGTCCACCGCGCCGCGGCGGAGGCCCGCGGGCGCCAGCTGGTCGAGCGCCTCAAGGACCTGATCCCCCGCCACCTCTTCAAAATCCCCATCCAGGCCGCGATCGGCGGCAAGGTCATCGCGCGGGAAACGATCGCGGCGCTGAGGAAGGATGTGACGGCGAAATGCTATGGGGGGGATATTTCGCGGAAGAAGAAGCTGCTGGAGAAGCAGAAGGCCGGGAAAAAGCGGATGCGCGAATTTGGCAGCGTGAGCATTCCGCAGGAGGCGTTTATTGCGGCGCTGCGGATGGGGGAGGAGTGAGCCACATCAGTGCCCCACACTACTGCGTTCACGGCTATGGCGGATTCCGTCGGAATATATCGCGGAAGAAGAAGCTGCTTGAGAAGCAGAAGGCCGGGAAAAAGCGGATGCGGGAGTTTGGCTCCGTGAGCATTCTGCAGAAGGCGCTTATTGCGGCGCTTCGGATGGGGGAAGAGTGAGCGGACGCGGACGCGCAGGAAACCCTCGGCGCGCGGCGCTGACATAGCCCCATCGGGGGAAGCCGCGGGGAATGAATACGAGTTGCTGGCCGAGTCGAGACACCAGTGCCTATCCGGCGGGAAGTCTTAATCCGTGCTTTGCAAGGATAGAATGGTCTAGAAAACGCATTGCGAGAGTCATTGACCGTGGTAGGCATGGTTCGCGTTGCCACGCCATTGCAAAGGCCATAGGTTCGCTCCGGGGGGGCGAAGATTCGGCATCACATGGGCGAGGACTGGCGCAATATCCTGATCCAGCGCGACAGCGAGATGGCGCAGCTGCAACAGTGTTGGTGGCGCGCTAAAGCGGGCGAGCCCATGGTAGCAGCAATCGTCGCCGAGAGCGGCTTCGGAAAGACACGGCTTTGCCAGGAGTTTTTCGGTTGGCTCAGTACGCACGAGGACGGTGCCGAGCCCCTCGGCTACTGGCCGGATCGGCTGGGGGCGGATGAAGACAATCTCCGCGTCAATCCGGATTCCGGCGGCGGCTCACAATCTGAGGAGCCCATGCCTTTTCTCTGGTGGGGTATGCGTCTCACGGATCCTGGGCAACGCAATCAACAGTTCGGCACCGCCCTTCGCGAGGCGAAAAACGTTCTGGCGGAGCATCTGTACCGCTACGCGGCACGGGAGCAGCGCGTCGCACTGGAGGGAAAGCGCGGCAGCGCCCAAAAGAAACTGGCGCTCGATCTTGGTGTAGAAGCTGTTGGCAATCTAGCATCGTTCGGGCTCTTGGGGGCGCTCAAGTCGATAGCTGAGTATCGGCAGGACGTCGAAACGATTGATCACCAACTTGGGGCAATCGTGCAGGCCATGCCTGAGGCAACCGAAACCAATCTTGTCGACACCATTGTTCTGGATCTCGGACGGGTTTGTTCCAATCCGCCGGAAAATCTGGCGCCGGTACCAATCGTCATCATGATCGATGACGCTCAGTGGTGCGATCGCGATGCCATGGTCGGCGAGCTGCTTGACCGGATTCTCGTTGTGAGCGCCGCGGAGCAATGGCCGCTGCTTATCCTGCTTACGTGTTGGGAGCGGGAATGGCGCGGCGAGGGGCATTTTGGCCTTGGTGGCCATCTGCGGGCTTTGGGTGCGGAGCCGGTGCCGATCGAGATCAAGCCGCTCGAACTTAAGCCTGTAATTCAATCGGCACTGCCTGGACTAACGAACGAACAATATGACGCAATCACCGCGAAGACAGACGGCAACCCGAGCTATCTTGCCATTCTGATAAATACGTTGCTGGCCCGGCCGCGCCTCTTCGCCGGGCGAGATACTGGCGCGCATCTATCGGAGGAAGGCGAGACTTTCTTGCTGGAGCAGGGCCTCGACGACATCGTCCTGACCCGTTTTCTCGATTCTCCGGCCGAGGTTCAACTCGTGCTTGGCGCGGCTAGCCTCCAAGGTATGACTTTCTCGCCGTCGCTCGCCCTGCGAACATGCGCCCATTTCGGTAGAAACACCCACTTCGCCCATTTCGTACGCGCCGAGGACCCCTATGCGTTCGTCAAACTTTCGAGCCGTCGAGCGGGGGAGTTCCGCCAACGCAATCTTTGGAAGGTGGCGCGGTCACGCTTGACGGACTTGGTCGATCAAGAGGAAGCCGACCGTGCATATCAGAGTGCTCTGATCGAGGGGGGCGCGGAGGACGATGAGCAAAGTGACGAGATTCTCGCGCAGGAGATCGACAGCCCCGATATCGCGCGCCGCGCTGCCGCGCTGAACGCCCTGGCGCGCATAGCGAGTCGCGCCGCGGCAGATCAGGAGCATGCAAACGCACTCAAGGCTGCGTCGATTTGGCTAGATCGGGCGTTGGCGGATCGTGGCGAGGCGCTCTATGTCTCCGACCTTGAATATCTCGACAGAATACTGTCGCTGAGTCACCGACAAGGCGACTTCAAACAACTTATTCAAGTCTATTTCGACGCACTAATGGCCGACGTCTTCCCCAATGGCGTGGCCGACGCCACGAGTGCCGGCATTGATGCCCTGGACCTTCTGACGAGCGTCTGCGCCGTCATGGCGAGCGGGATTGCAGGCCACGACACGACCGTCAGAAGGCGCGCAGCTGAAGCCTATGTCGGCGCCGCCAAGATCGCACTATCTAGGATCGATGAGACCTCGGCCGGGCGCCTATGGCCGCGTACTTTGCGGGTTGCATTGCAACGCCAATCGGACCTCACCGACGATCCGGCAGAAAGTCTGCCGCTAGTCCTCCATCAGCTCGAGCTTGCGCGGGAGATCGCCCTAGGCCAACCGGCTACCGAGTCGACCCCGGATCTCTTCAACACGCTTGTCCGACTTGCGACCGCCCGGAAGAAACTCGGGGAGTTCGATCTGGCGGAGCAAGCCATGAAGGAGGGCGTCGCGCTTTGGGAAAGACTGGCCGAAACGAATCCATCACACCAAGCATTTTTCCGATCCGCACTCGCTATCAAGACCTTTATTACCCTGCTCCGCCAGCCTCCTTATGATGAGGCCACTCGGTCAATCGCACGGCTAGGACTGGGGTACGCAATCAAGGCGTTCAACCTCGGCCGCGACAATCATGAGCTGCCAGCATGCATTTTCACGCTGCTCTACATCGCAGGCAAGAACAGCCGCAAGGACAGTGAGTTGAAAGCGTTCGCGCGCGCTGCTGAAGCGCATCTTCAGCGCTGGTTAGTCGAGATTGAAGGCCGGGACGTGCTGCAAGTCGAGCGATCTCTGATTGTAAGTCTAGCCGAGCTTCTCGGACTGGTCTGGTCGGTGCTAAGCGATTATCCCAAGGAAGTTCAATCACGAATTCAACTAGTCAAGCTTATTGAACGTCTCGACAGTCCGACAGAAAATAGTCGCTCGGCGTGGAGCATCAATTTTCAATATGCGCTACTCACGAAAAGTTCATTCAGGCGTTTGCGAATTTACTCGGCTTTCAAATACTGGAGGCTGACCCAGAAGTGGGCCAAAGTCATATTTGAAATACTGCAGCAGCACGGCTATTCTATAATGGACATATTGCGCTGTATTCGGGCCAACACCGTTCCAAGTCTTAGTCGGATGGCAGATGCCGGGCACGAGGAAACCTAGAGTCGCGCAAGGCCGAGTGGCGCTGACCTTGCGCGGGACGGGCGTGAATTCGGGCGGCGCGCCCGAGGGGACTGGGCGGTGGATCGCGGTCCTGACGGTCATGTTCGCTCCTGTTCGAAAAGAGCGAACAGAAGCAGAACGAATCCTACATTTCAATGCCCACGCCGCCGCCACCCGGCCCAAACCGGGAGGCGGCGGCGCTTTGGGTCCCGAGCAAATCCGGGGACGCTGAGAGCCGTCACGAACTGAATTCGTGACGTCAGTCCTGTCGACCTTCAGGTCGCAGGCTGGCCGGCCTTCGCGCTCTCTTGCCCAGCGGGCCCGCTGGGCGCGGGCGCTCCGGCGCTAGCGGTAGCGCCGGTAGCGGACGATGCGGCAGATGCGCTGGCGATGGCCGTAGCGCCAGACCCACCGGCAGACGCGGCGGTTGTACCAGCCGTAATGGCGGCCGCGATTGTGGCGCCAGCCATAATGGCGGCCGCGATTGCCGCGATAGTGGCGGCGGCGGTCGTCGTCGCGGCGATAGTCGCCGCGCTGGTCCGTGGCGGCGGCGGCGCTGGTGCTGGTGCCGGCGGCGACGGGCGCGCTCGCCACGCTCATCGTCCCGAAAGCGATCGCGGCGGCGATGGCTAGCTTGATCAGTTTCATCTCATTCTCCCTGACACGACCCCTGTCCGGAGGCTCAACGACCGACGGGGCCGACGGGTCCGCGCGCCGGGCGGGAGCCGTCACGAACTGAATTCGTGACGTCAGTCCTGTCGACCTGTAGGCCGCAGGCTGGCCGGCCTTCGCGCTCTCTTGCGTAGCGGCGGCGTCGCTGCGCGTCGGCGCCGCTACGCGCGGGCGCTTCGGCTTGCCATTTGCTTTTGCGGCCCAAAGCGCCCATGCCTCCTTCGACCGCGCCCGGGACCGGCTCCCGGCGCTCCCCGGCAAAGGAATCCGAAGATGAGCACGCCCGAAGATTATCAGGCGAAGGCCGCCGAGACGCTCGTCCAGCTCGCCGCCGCGACCAGCGAGGCGGAGCGGGTGCGGCTGAGGCGCGCGCACGGCGTCTATCTCAAGCTCTCCACCCATGGCGCCGAGGCGGCGGCGCGCGCCGCGATGCGCCCGCCGGGCCGGATCGCCCCCGAAAAGCCGAGCGCGGCCTCCTCGCCCAAGTTGCAGGGCTGGTCGATCGGCTAGCGCTCCGCCGCGGCCCGTCCTCACCTGCCCGAATGACCGACGATCCCGGCTATCGCTCCGGCGGGACGCGCGGCGGCCGCTGCGGCTGCGCGGCGGCGGCGATCAGCGTGCTGCTCACGAGCGCGCCCTTCATCCTCGGCGCGATCTTCGGTGATTGCGCCAGCGAAGAGGATTGCCGCATTGCCGGCCGCGATTGGGTTCTGCCCGCCCAACTCGCCGCGCTGACGGCTCTTGGCGCGCTGCTCGGCTTCAGCGTGCGCTCCTCGGTCAACTGGCTGGCGCTGCGGCGGCGCGATCCGCGCGAGGCCGGGCCGCCGCCGCTCTGTTCGCTCGCCGGGATGCTGGCGCTGGGGGGCGCCGTTTTGTGGGTGGTGGTGGACTTCTGGGTGCTCATGCGCTGGTGAGGGGGCGGGGCGCGCCGGCGCCCTTAGGTTCGGCGCGCTCTAAGCAGCCAGATCCACAAAGGAACGGTCGCCATCCCCGCAGGCGCGGCAAGCGGCGCGGCGAACGCGACGATGAAGGCGGTGACGGCGCCGAGCAGGACGGCGAGGCTGCGCCGGGGGACGGCGGCCGCCGCCTCGGGAGTCACGCCTTCGCCGAGCATGCGGGGGCCGGTAGCGATGCTGTTGACCTTGAGGTTGAGCAAGGCGGTCAGCACGATCCAGCTCCAGTAAAAGACCGCGGGGACGCGCATGTCGTAATTGACGCTCGAGAAGGCGGTGACGAAGGGCACGAAGGCGATCGCGCCGAGCAAGGCCAGGTTCCAGAGGAGGATGCCATTATGGTAGCGGCCCGCCAGCGTGAAGGCGCGGTGGTGGCCGGACCAGAAAAAGCCGATCACGACGAAGCTGATCGCGAAGCCGACGAAATTGGGGATGAGCCGGGCGAGCGCCGCGAGATGCTCGCTCGTGCCGGCGCCGCGCTCGAGATGCGGCGGGTGGATCTCGATGACCAGCAAGGTGATCGCGATCGCGAACACCGCGTCGGAGAAGAAGACCAGCCGCTCCAGCGCATGGTCGCTCTTGCCTGATGCCATCTTCCGCCCCCTTTGCCCTTGCCGCGAAGACTATCCGCCCCGCCGGCATTGGCAAGCTCAACCGTCGAGGCGGTAGCGCAGGAAGATGCAGTCCCCGGCGATCGGGCGCGCCTCGACGAGCGCGAGCGCGGCGCGGCGCGCCATCGGCCGGAAGAAGGGGATGCCGCCGCCGAGCAGCAGCGGATGGAGGTTGAGCCCGATCTCGTCGACCACGCCGCCCTCGATCAGCGCGCTGGCGAGCTCGCCGCCGCCCATCACCATGATGTCGCCGCCCTCCTCGCTCTTGAGCGCGCGGACGAAGGCTGCGGGGTCGCTTTTGACCAGCTCCGCGCCCGCCGGCGCCTCGGCCATGCCGCGCGAGAAGATATAGGTGCGGATCGTCGATTCGCCGGCATCGCCGCCGCTCCTGGCCGCGAACTCATAGGTCTTGCGGCCCATCAGCAAGGTGTCGACGCCCTGCCAGCTCGCACCGCCGATCGCGGCTGCGTCGTCGGACCAAAGCAGCCAGTCCATCGCCTCGCCGGGCCCGGCGAGATAGAGGTCGAGGCTGACCGCGGCGCTCCAGGTCACCTTGCGCATCGGCGCGTTCCTCCGCTTTCAATTCAGGTCGATCACGATCTCGCATTTGAGGCTGTTGGCGATGAAGCAGCGGTCGTGGGCTTCGTGGTGCAGCCTGTCGAGCGCGGCGGCGGCGGGCGCGGCGCCGGCGAAGACGATTCGGGGGCGAAGCGTGATTCGGGTGATCGCCAGCCTGCCCGGCCCGACGCGGCCGAGCTCGGCTTCGGCTTTGTCGGCATAGGAAGCGACCTCGAGGCCCTCGGCCTGCGCGAGGCTGAGGAACCAGAGCATGTGGCAGGCCGCCGCGGAGGCCGCCAGCGCCTCCTCCGGATCGACGCCGGCGGGATCCGACATCGGTTCGGGCACCACGAAGGGCGAGGAGGAGCCGACCAGGGTCGCGCCGCCGTCGAAGCGTATCTCGTGGCGGCGGCTGTAGCTGTTGTCGGCGAAGCCGCCGGCGCAGGTCCAGACGAGCTCGGCGCTGTGGCGGGTCACTTGGTCTTGGCGAACAGGCCGCTCGACTCCCCGCCGCTCGTCTTGGCGCTCTTGGCGGGCGAGAAGGAGACCGGCGTGGCGATCAGAGACGGCTCGGCCGCATCGTCGAGACCCAGGGCGGCGCGCCGTGCGAGCCGGCCTTCGAGCTGGGCGCCCGCGTCGATCGAGATCGTCTCGTAGGCGACGTCGCCCATGATCCTGGCGCTCGCCTCGACGAACAGGGTGCGCACCGAGACAATGCCCTCGACCGTGCCGGCGATCCGCGCCTCGTCGGCATGGATGTTGCCTGCGATCACCCCGGCCTGACCCTGGACGAGCTGGGCGCAGCGGACGTTGCCGTCGATGCGGCCGTCGACATGGAGCTGCCCGTCGGTGGCGAGATCGCCGCTGATCAGCACTTCGGGGCCGATGAAGGAAAGGCCGGGCGGGCCGGCGCGGCTCGCCTTGGGCAGGGTGACGGCGGCGGTCTTGTCGCGTGAGAACATAAAAGCGGCGCCTCCCGCGCCTGGGAGGATTGTGGCGGAGAGGCCGGGGGAGTCAAGCCGGTGCCACCTGTGGCTGCCGCGCTGGCCAGGCAGTTCGGCGATGATCTGGCCCCACGGCGGCGATGCGCGTCGGGTGGAACCGCGCCGTGCGCTAGAGCCCGACGGCGACCGCGAAGGCGGGCGCGAGTGCCCCGACCACCAGATCGGGGTGGCCCTTGCCCTCCTGTAAGCGCACAGGCTGCGGCCGGAGCCGAGGTCGACGGTCTGTTCTTGAAGCATGGCAAGTCAACGGGCCAAGGCCTGCAAGGCTCCCCTCGGCCGCCCTTTTCGGCAGCGTGCCTGGCCCGGCGCGCGGGTCGGCTCGCCGGAGACCCTATCCCCATCCTGCCTCAACGAGTTCGCCGGTGATGTCACGAACCGCGGGATCGGTCCGGCTTCGATCCTTAGCCGACGTTCCCGCCGCCAGTCGTGGCGGGGCAATCGCTCATGACGGCGCCGCGCTCCAGGGCCGACCCATCTTCGAGCGTATCGACGCGAATACCGCCGCCATTCAGCGTGGTCAGGAAGTTGCGTCCGTCACTGCAAAATCCTTCCATGATTTCGCGCGTCAGCTCCGCATTGCTCTTGCGCTGCCGCCAGCCTCGGCCGCCATCCGCGGTGAACACAAGCAGGCTGCCTTCGGCGCGCGCCGCCACCAACCTAAAGCCGTCGAAGCCTTGCGGAAGGCCCCTTTGAAGGTGGGCGGCGAATCCGGCGACCGATTGCTCAGGTGCCTGCGCCGCCTGCGGTTGCGAACCGAGCAGCAGCGCTGCTATCAATCCGGCCAACCAGAACACCATCGCCCCCCGCCTCTGGACCGCCGTGAATATCGCCGAGTCCTGGCGCTAGTCCACACCTAATTGGCCCACTCACGCCCAGGCCAGGGCGAAGTGGAGGCCGAGCTTCGCGGCCCGTATAAATCGCGAGTCGCTTGGCAGCTAAGTATCTGCTATCGCGCAGAAATGATGACAGCAATCGAATGCCTTGCCCGCGCCACGGACATAGACGAGCGTGCCTCCCAATGTGATGGCGCGCCCCGTGGTTCATACATTCGCGTCGCCTCGGGTTGGCGCAGGGCCGCGTTGATGGCGCAGTACCAGGACGAATGGCTCGCGCTCAACGAAGCGCCCGCCTGAACTTCAAGCCCACGCGGCGCCGTCACCCGGGTTCCGTAATGAGTGTGCCGCACCCGCCGGATTCGCAGGGTCCGGCCCTGCCTCCTGCAACCGCGAGCCGGATCCCGGGTTTACTTGGCTCCATGACGAACACGATACCCGCGCAGGAGCAAGAGGACTCGACGCCCAGCGTCGACGGGGACGCGGTGCGCGCCCTGGTCATCTGCCTGCAGTTGAGTTTCACCGCCGAGAATCATGACAGCCTAAGTGACGAGATCACGCGGCTGCTGCTTCATCTCTCCCAGGACCGAGCTGAGCCTCAGCCTTCCCTCGACGGGCAGGTGAATCCGCCGAGCCTCATGACCGATTTCGACCCATAGCGGACGTTCGGGTGGCTAGGCTGGAGCCGCACTTGCGATGGCTCGGTACTCGATGTCCCCTGCTTCTCCCAATGTCTGGAATTCCAGTCGCTTTGCCGAGCCCCGAGCGTTCGTGACGATGCCGCTCACGATTCCGACAACCGGCGTCCTTCATTGACAAGGGCCCCAACCGGGCATTTGATGATGCAACCAGTTACCGAAAGGGGGTTTCGACGTGGCAGCGACATTCAGGGCGGTCATCCCGTTTCCGGCGGCGCTCCTTGCGTTCGCCGCCCTTGGATCGTGCGGGGGAGATGGGGGCTCCAATGCCGGAAGCGGTGCCAAAAGCGGGCCCGGCGCGCCCACCGCCCAGGCAAGCCGGCTGTTCCCGGACAATTTCAAGGGCGTGTGCTCTGGCGCCTCGGTCTCGGCGGCAACGGCCTATGACCGGGCAGCAACAGCCCACAAGGCCCTGTATTTCGCAACTCACAGAGATGATTTCACCGACCGGTCGAGCTCGCTGCCGGATGACTGGACCGTACGATTCTCCCCCAATAGCGACGCGTTCAGGGCCATCGATCTTGTCGTCTGCGCCAGGCGCACTGCCGCACGCCAGGTGAAAATCTGCGACGAGTATCAGAACGACGGCAGAGCAACCCAGAACAGCGTCCGCTGGCATACCGCGACCTACGAGCTCTCGGTCAGGGAGGCCCGGACAGGAAGGAAGCTGGCGGAGACGACCGTCGAGGCGACCAATTCCGATTGTCCGATGTTTATGAGTTTTCGCAGCGACTCGGAAACGGTTGACGCTTACGCATCGCTGTCCGATTCCGCCGTGGCCGATTTCCTGAGGCCGCACATCACCCGCTAGCCGGCGTTTCGCTTCGTCCACACTGGCGAATCCAGGGAGCGGCGCGAGCAATGCCCGCTTTCCGTACGGCGGGTTGCGCGCGGAATGCTCGGAAAGCGGACGCTGGACCCGCGAGGATGGCCGCGACCGAGGTGGTCGCGGCCGCACCCATTCAGTTCTGCTGGTCGGGCTTAACGGATTCGCCGCCCTGATCCTGGCCCTGATCGGGCTTGCCGCCGTCCTGCTGTTCCTGCGGCTTGTCGAATTCCGGCTTGCCGCCATCGTCCTGACCCTGTTGGCCGCCCGTGTTCTGGCCTTTGTCAAAGTCACCCATGATCTTATCCTCTCCGTTACGCTCGGCGGCAAAATAACCGCGCTCGCTGCACTCAAAACCCGCGCGCGGCATAAAGCGTTCCGCGCACTGAACCGGACGGCGCAACGGGGGATGGGGGACATGCGGGGAAGCACGTCGGCTTTCGGTGTCCGGCTCACAATGGTGCCGCCGGCGGGTTCGATCAGACGTGCGCGATCGAAGCTAGTAACCCTCCGACGGCCAGGAGGGGGCGAGGCCATCGGAGGGGATACTGACCCCGGCGCCCCACCTCGTAAGCGGCGACCGGACGGGCAATATCGTAACAAAGCGCCGAAGCTCGGGTTCCGTTCGGGCCCGGTGGCGC
Source organism: Allosphingosinicella sp. (assembly GCA_035629975.1). GTDB lineage: Bacteria > Pseudomonadota > Alphaproteobacteria > Sphingomonadales > Sphingomonadaceae > Allosphingosinicella. Next base: position 96,587 of record DASQLN010000005.1, read on the forward strand.
CGCCCCTGACGATCGGCCCAAATCCAATTTTCCACCCATTGCGGACGCTGGGAACCCCAGCATTCGAATGCTGTAGCGCCACAATATCCGCTTTCCACCGGAAGCGGACGAACGGGAGCCCTGCCGCAGGCCCACGCCCGCTACGCCGCGATCGCGCAAAAATAATGGGGGCCGACATCGCTGCCGGCCCCCACTGTCCCGTCACGTTCCGCCTTGCCGAAGCAAGGCCTCCCGCGCCGGGCGGTTTCGAGGGGCGGAGACCAGGGTCGAAGTCCCGAAGGACCAAGCCCCGAAAGGCCAAGCCCCAAAGAACCAAACCAAGGTCCCGCTTCCTCCGGGGTCCATCCAGGGCCGAAGCCCCTTCCAGTTTCCCCGCGGGCTCCCCGTCAGGGCCGAAGCCCTGGCGGTTCGCCTTTGGCGAAGTCGAAGCCGAAGCTTCTCTTCCCGCCGTGGCGGGCACGTCCGGCCGAAGCCTTCGGTTCCGCGTCGGGCGGGATCCAGGACCGAAGCCCCGGTTCCGCCTGGCAAGTCCATGAGCCGAAGCTCTGGGTCATTGCCGGGGTTCGCAGCTCCCGGGCCGAAGCCCGGTCCTGCCCGGCCCCGCTCGAAGCCGAAGCTTCTCCAGGGACCGGTGGCAGCGCGCGGACCGAAGTCCCGCTTTCTGCCGGGCTGGTCCTGAACCCGAAGGTCCGGTGTCCTGCCTGTCCGGTTCCGCCGGTCCGAGGACCTTTGGTTCCGATGGGCGCTTTACGAAGCATGCCGCTTTCGCATTCGCTAAGGGCAAGCCCGCAGCTTCCGCCTGGCGGCGGCTTCGTCAGCCGCCCTGCCTTCCGCTCCGATCCGCGCGCCGGCCCGAAGGCCTGCGGCCGATCTCGGCCTGGGCTGTGGCTGGGAAGGCGACCCTCCGTTGCCGGAAGATTGTCTCGGCCACATCCGAAAGCTGTCACGAAAAAAGAGGCATTCCAAGCGGATTCAGCCTGTGGATAATGAGGATAACGTGCATAACTTCGCGGCTGCCAGGTCCGGCCGATAACGGGGCAAGGGCGCGGGCCGGCCCAGGCGCAAGCACCGCTTGCCCCGGGCGCGCGGCCCGCATAAAGGAGGCGCCAAACCGGAGCGCGACGCTCCCACAAGAGGGCCAAAGCGGGATGGACGGGCGGTTCAACACGATTGCGGGATGGGTGCTGGGCGCGGGCATCGTCTTCCTCGGCGCGAACCTCGTCGTCCACGAACTCTTCGGCAGCGAGCGGCCCGAGAAAATGGGCTTCCCGATCAACGGCGTCGAGGAGGAAAACCATGCCGGCGAGGCCGAGCGGCCGATCGCCTTCTACCTGCAGACCGCCGATGCCGCGCGCGGCGAGCGCGCGTTCGGCGCCTGCGCCGGGTGCCACACGGTCAACCAGGGCGGCGCCAACGGGAACGGCCCGAACCTGTGGGGCGTGATGGGCAGCAATGTCGCCCACCGCGCCGACTTCAATTATAGCGACTCGCTCCGGAACAAGGGCGGGCGCTGGGACTGGGACACGATGAGCCAGTGGCTGCTGCTGCCGGCCGATTTCGCGCCGGGCACGCGGATGACCTACGGCGGCATGGCCAGCCCGCAGCAGCGCGCCGACGTCCTGCTCTACCTCAACACCAGGGTCGGCGGCACGCTGACCGTGCCGCCGCCGCCCGCGGCCGAGCCGGCGGCCGGCAACGCGACCGCGGGCAACGAAGCCGGCGCCAATGCGAGCGCAGGCAATGCAAGCGCCGGCAATGCCGCCGCGCCCGCCGCCAACGCCGCCGCCCCGGCGGCCGCTCCGGCACCCGCCGGGCACTGAGCTAGCCCTCTCCCGCTTGGGGAGAGGGAGGGGCCCGCCGCGAGCGGCGGGAGGGTGAGGGAAGCGTCGTCGTCGCCTAATCCTCCCGCGCTGTCACCCTCATCCAGCTTCGCCTAAGCTCGCCTTCGGCTCACTAAGGCTTCGTATCCTTCTCCCCTCAAGGGAGAAGGGGTTCACGGCGCGCAATCCGGGTCGTCCCCCGTCCCGGCATAATGGCCGCAGACATAGTCCCAGGCTTCCTCGGCGGTCTCGCAATAGGTGAACAGCTTGAGGTCGTCGTGCGATATCACGCCTTCCTCGGCGAGCGCCTCGAAACTGACCACCCGCTCCCAGAATTCCCGGCCGAAGAAGACGATCGGGATCGGCTTGACCTTGCCGGTCTGGATCAGGGTCAGCAATTCGAACGATTCGTCGAACGTGCCGAAGCCGCCCGGGAACACCGCGACGGCGCGGGCGCGCAGCAGGAAGTGCATTTTCCTCAGCGCGAAATAGTGGAACTGGAAGGAGAGCGAGGGAGTGACATAGGGATTGGGCATCTGCTCGTGCGGCAGCACGATGTTGAGGCCGATCGATTCCCTGCCCTCGTCCTGCGCGCCGCGATTGGCCGCCTCCATGATCGAGGGGCCGCCCCCTGAGCAGACCACGAAATGGCGCTGCCCGTCCGCGCCGGGCTCGGTGCGGCTGGCGAGGCGGGCGAGCTGGCGGGACACGTCGTAATATTTGCTGGTGGCCTTGAGCCGCTCGGCGGTGCGGCGCTGGCTGTCGGTGCCGGCGGCGGCGATCAGCGCGTCCGCCTTGTCGGGCTCCGGGATCCGGGCCGAGCCGTAGAAGACGAAGGTCGAGGCGATCTTCGCCTCGTCGAGCAGCAGCTCGGGCTTCAGCAATTCGAGCTGGAAGCGGACCGGGCGCAGATCCTCGCGCAGCAGGAAGTCCATGTCCTGGAAGGCCAGCCGATAGGCATTGTCCATGGTCTGCGGGCTGAGCGCGGTCTGCGCGGCGGTCGCGGCTTCGGCGCGGGCCGGCTCGAAGACGCGCTTTGGGGGGACTGGATCGGTCATGGGGGGGCTTTAGAGCGGAATTCCTCCCCCGTCATCCCGGCGGAGGCCGGGATCTCGTGGAGACACGCCGAGACTTCTTGACCTGAGGTCCCGGCCTTCGCCGGGATGACGGTGACATCGCCGCTGGCGCTGTCACCTGCAGTAAGGCCCGCGGCCCATGTCGAAATGAAGATGGTTGTAATGATCGGCATCGGCGTCGGGTGAGATGGTGATGTTGAAGCGGCGGCAGCCGCCCTGATGGACGGCGCGCAGGAAGCGGCGGACGCGCTCGTCCTCGCCGTTCCAGCCCTGCTCGACGGTGATCCGGCGGCCATCGGCGAGGACGAAGCCGGAAACGTCGACGGCATTGGCGAAAGCATGCTCCGAAAGGACCGCGCCGCGCCGGCTGTTGCGGGTGCGGCAGGCATAGGTGCCGAAGGTTTCGATGCGGACGATCCGCGCGCGCAGCCACTGGTCGGCGGCGGGCTGGACCGATTCGCGCGCCCAGCGGGCGAACTGGCGCGCGACCGGGCAGGTCATCGCGCGCAGGCCGGTCGCGGGCACGCCCATGTCGACGAGCTGCACCGCGCCAAGCGCCGAGCAGCCGCCGGCGAAGCGCTGGTCCGGCAGGGCGCGGAAGCGGATGCGCTCGCGGGCCAGGTCGATATGGCATTGCAGGGTGTCGGGGCTGCCGCGGTCGGCGGCGGGCGGCAGCGCCGGGCGCGGCGGCGCGCGCCTCGGGTCGGCGCGCGGGATGCAGGCGGTCAGCGCCGCCAGGGCCAGAAAGGCGATCCCCCACCGCATGGGCGACTGGTCGGCCAGCGGGCGCGCGGCGTCAACGGCCGACGAGTCGAAGCGTGGGCGGGTTGCGGCAGGCGGGTCTTGCCTCTATCCCGGTCGACGGGCCACGCCGTCCCAACGCGGCGCGTGCTCTCTGCGAGGAGAGTCTTTTGATGTCGGTTCCCAAACCGGGCACGCGCCCCGCGCGCCCCTTTTTCTCTTCCGGCCCCTGCGCGAAGCCGCCGGGCTGGGCTCCCGAAAAGCTGGCGATCGGATCGCTCGGCCGCTCGCACCGCTCGAAGCTCGGCAAGGCGCGCCTTGCCCATGCGATCGAATTGACTCGCCATGTCCTGCGCGTGCCCGCCAGCCACCGGATCGGCATCGTCCCCGCCTCCGATACCGGCGCGGTCGAGATGGCGCTGTGGGGCCTGCTCGGGCCGAGGCCGGTGACCCTGCTCGCCTGGGAGAGCTTCGGCGAGGGCTGGGTGACCGACGTGGTCCGGCAGCTGAAGCTCGACGCCACCATCGCGCGCGCCGATTACGGCCGGCTGCCCGATCTCGGCTCGGTCGACATGGCGAGCGATATCGTCTTCACCTGGAACGGCACCACCTCGGGCGTGCGCGTTCCGGACGGCGACTGGATCGCGGCGGACCGCGAGGGCCTCACCATCTGCGATGCGACCTCGGCCGCGTTCGCTCAGGATCTGCCCTGGGACAAGATCGACGTCGCCACCTACTCCTGGCAGAAGGTGCTGGGCGGCGAGGGCGGCCACGGCATGCTGATCCTGGGCCCGCGCGCGGTCGAGCGGCTCGAGAGCCACGTTCCGGCCTGGCCGCTCCCCAAGATTTTCCGCCTCACCAAGCCTGCCCCGGCGCAGGCCGGGGGGGGCGCGCTGATCGAGGGCGTCTTCAAGGGCGAGACGATCAACACGCCCTCGATGCTGGCGCTCGAAGATTATATCTGGGCGCTGGAATGGGCCGAGCTGCAGGGAGGGCTCGACGCGCTGTTCGCGCGGGCAAACGCCAATGCGGCGGCCCTCTCCGACTGGGTCGAGCGGACGCCGTGGATCGAACATCTCGCCGTCGATCCGGCGACGCGCAGCAATACCAGCGTCTGCCTGAAGTTCGCCGACGAGGGGCTGGCCGAGGACGATGCCCGCGCGCTGGCGAAGGAGATCGACAGCCGGCTCGAGCTCGAAGGCGCCGCCTACGACATCAACGCCTATCGCGACGCCCCGCCGGGGCTCCGGATCTGGTGCGGCGCCACGGTGGACACGGCGGATATCGAAGCGCTCGGGCCGTGGCTCGACTGGGCCTATGCGGAGGCGCGGTCCGCCTGACTTACTCGTGCTCCTGCGAAAGCAGGAGCCCGGCCTGGGTTCCCGCTTTCGCGGGAACACATTTTTTCTCTAGGAAACAAAATGCCCAAAGTCCTCATCTCCGACCAAATGGACCCCAAGGCGGCGGAGATTTTCCGCGCCGGCGGCGTCGAGGTCGACGAGCGGCCCGGCCTCGACAAGGAGGCGCTGAAGGCGATCATCGGCGATTATGACGGGCTCGCCATCCGCTCGGCGACCAAGGTGACCGCCGACCTGCTCGACGCGGCGCCCAGGCTCAAGGTGATCGGCCGCGCCGGCATCGGAGTCGACAATGTCGACATTCCCGCCGCCAGCGCGCGGGGCGTGGTGGTGATGAACACGCCGTTCGGCAATTCGATCACCACCGCCGAGCATGCCGTCGCCCTGATGTTCGCGCTCGCCCGCGAACTGCCGGCCGCCGATACCTCCACCCAGGCCGGCAAGTGGGAGAAGAACCGGTTCATGGGGGTCGAGCTCACCTCCAAGACGTTGGGCCTGATCGGCTGCGGCAATATCGGCTCGATCGTCGCCGACCGCGCCTTGGGCCTCAGGATGAAGGTGGTCGCCTACGATCCCTTCCTGACGGCGGAGCGGGCGGTCGAACTGGGCGTGGAGAAGGTCGAGCTCGACGCCTTGCTCGCCCGCGCCGACTTCATCACCCTGCACACGCCGCTGACCGACCAGACCCGCAACATCCTCTCCCGCGCCAATCTCGCCAAGACGCGCAGGGGCGTGCGCATCGTCAATTGCGCGCGCGGCGGGCTGATCGACGAGGCTGCTTTGAAGGAGGCGCTCGACAGCGGCCAGGTCGCGGGCGCGGCGCTCGACGTGTTCGTCGAGGAGCCGGCCAGGGCCAATCCGCTGTTCGGAGCGCCCGGGCTGGTGGCGACGCCGCATCTCGGCGCCTCGACCACCGAGGCGCAGGTCAACGTCGCCATCCAGGTCGCCGAGCAGATGTCGGATTTCCTGCTCCGCGGCGGCGTCACCAACGCGCTCAACATGCCCTCGCTGACCGCCGAGGAGGCGCCGCGGCTGAGGCCCTATATGGAGCTGGCCGAGAAGCTCGGCAGCCTGGTCGGTCAGGTCGAGGGGCTCGGCGTCAAGGGCGTCTCGATCGAGGTCGAGGGCGCCGCCGCCGCGCTCAATCCGAAGCCGATCACCGGCGCCGTGCTGGCCGGGCTGATGAAGGCCTATTCGGACAGCGTGAACATGGTCAACGCGCCCTTCCTCGCCAAGGAGCGCGGGCTCGACGTGCGTGAGGTCCGCCACGACCGCGAGGGGGATTATCACACCCTGGTCAGAGTCGCGGTGATGACCCCGGCCGGGCGGCGCTCGGTCGCCGGCACGCTGTTCGGCAATGCGGCGCCGCGCCTCGTCGACATGTTCGGAATCGCGATAGAGGCGGAATTGACCGGCGAAATGGTCTATATCGTCAACGAGGACGTGCCGGGCTTCATCGGGCGGCTCGGTACGACCCTGGGCGCGGCCGGCGTCAATATCGCAACCTTTCACCTGGGGCGGCGCGAGGCGGGCGGCGAGGCAATGGCCCTGCTCTCGGTCGACGGCCATATCGACGCGGAACTGGTCGGGCGGCTCGAGGCTTTACCAGGGGTGAAGAGGGTGCAGCCGCTCAGGTTTTGAAGACGGGGAGGATGAGGATGCGCTTCGCACTGCTCGCACTGGCCGCTTTGCTGCTCGCCGGCAGTCCCGCCACCGCGCAACGCGAGCCGGAATGGCGGATCGCGGTCGAGGTCGACGTCCTGCTCCATCCGTTCCGCTACGAGCCCCGCACGATCCGGCTGACGGCGGGGCAGCCGATCAAGCTGCGCTTCGTCAATAACGGCCGCGCGCATCTGAGCTTCCGCGCGCCCGATTTCTTCGCCGCCGCGCGGGTGCGGCGGAGCGACGCCCAGCGGCTGCGCGGCGGCGGCTTCCGGCTCGCGCCCGGCGAGCGGCGGACGATCGCTCTGGTTCCCGCGGCGGGACGCTATCGCGCGCGCAGCGCCTTTCTGCTGCACAGGCTGCGCGGTATGAGCGCGCTGATCATCGTCGACTGAGCGAGGCCCGGCATGAGCAAGGTGAAGATTCCCAAGAGCGTCGGCGGCGTCAAGGTGCCGAAGAAGGTCCGCAAGCAGGCGAAGAAGGCCCTGAAGCTGACCGAATCCGCCGCGGTGCGCGATCTCGCTCTGGCCGGGCTGACGCTCGCCGCCGAGGCGATGCTCGAGCGTGGCCGGGCCACGACGGCCGCGGGGCGCGGCACCGCCGCAGCCGGTCTCGACGCGCTCGATCTCGGCGAAATCGTCCACGCCGCCGTGGCGGAGGGCGCGCGCCGCTTTCTGCAGGGCTTCGAGGAGGTCGCCGGCGCGGCGGCGAAGACGCCTGTCAAGAAACCCGCCAAGCCGCGCCCGCGGCGCGCCGCTGCCACCCGGAAAGCGCCGGCTAAGGCGCCCTAATCCCCCGGCTCGCGGATGCGGCGCGGATTTTCGGGCCCGCCGCGCAGCTGGCCGCGGATCGCTCCGGCCGGGTACGCGGCATTGTGAACGTTGACGTAGAAATCGTGCGCCCTCAGCGAAAGCTCTTGCGCCAGCCGCTGGTCGACGTTCGCGCAGCCCTGGCTGCGGCCGGCTGAGTCGGGCGTGGTCAAGCGGAGCACGAACGGGACGTTGGGGGCGGTCCCTGCGGCGCCGCGGTGGATATGGGCGCCGGTGGCGGGGTCGATTCCGCGCGCATAGAGGTTCCAGCAGACCTGGCCGGTGGCGGGCAACACGCGCACCTCGACCGTCCCCGAGCCGTCCGGATCGCCGGGCCCCGGGACCTCCTGGATCCCGGTCATCGTCACCGCGAGGGTGGCGCGCTGGTTGCCCGGGCCGGTTGCGCAGCCGGAGAGCAGCAGCAGGGCGGCGCCTAGGCCGATCGTCGAAGCTCGCATCCTCATTCTCCTTGTTCCGAGCCCTCACTCCAGCGCGTCAGCAGCGTATTGGCAATGGCAAAAGGCGGCGGCGCGAGGAAAGGCGCGGTGGAATCGCCGGCCAAGGCGGCCTTCACCCCGGCGCGGTCGCACCAGAAGGCGTCCTCGAGCTCCTTGCTGTCGAGCGTGATCGAGTCCGACTCGGCGCGGCCGACGCAGGCGATCATCAGCGAGCCCGGAAAGGGCCAGGGCTGGCTCGCCACGTAGCGCACGTCCGAAACCGCGACGCCGGCTTCCTCCATCAATTCGCGTGCCACCGCCTCCTCGATCGATTCGCCGGGCTCGACGAAGCCGGCCAGCGCCGAATAGCGTTGCGGCGGATATTGATGCTGGCGGGCGAGCAGCACCCGGCCCTCATGCTCGGCGAGCATGATCACCACCGGGTCGACGCGCGGGAAATGCTCGGCCCCGCATTGCGGGCAGAGGCGGCCCCAGCCGGCGCGGAAGAGCGCGGTGGCGCCGCCGCAAATGCCGCAGAAGAGGTGGCGGTTGTGCCATTCGTTCAACGAACGCGCCGCACCCCAGATGGCGGCGTCCCTGCCGCTCATCAGGGCGAGCAGGCGGAACACGGACCAGGCGCGCTGGCCGAGCGCCGGGGCGCGGATCAGCGGCGCGAACAGGGGCACGCCCTGGTCGAGGCCGAGGAACAGGGTCTCGCCCTCCCCGGCGAGCGGCCCCCAGGCGAGCCGGCCATCCTGGTCGAGCACCGGATCGAGCGTATCGAGCGCCAGCAGCCGGGCATCGCCATTGGCCATCATCACGGCGATGCGCTCGGGGTCGAGGCGGAGGTGATCGGCGCGGTCGAGCCCGGCGCCGGTGAAACCGGGTGGGGTCATTCCCTCACCCTCCCACCGCTTCGCGGCGGGCCCCTCCCTCTCCCCAAGTGGGAGAGGGGTTCAGGGGGGTCGCGGTCCAAAGCCCCTCTCCCATTTGGGGAGAGGGGTTGGGGTGAGGGTAAAGCGTCTGCGATGATTGTCATCACCCCGTCGATATTCTGAAGCACGTCGTGATTCCAGAAGCGTATGGTGCGATAACCCAGGGCAGCCATTCTCCGCGCGCGGCGGTCGTCCTTCTCGCGATCCCGGTCATGCTGGCCGCCGTCGACCTCGATGACCAGCTTCGCTTCGACCGACGCGAAGTCCGCAATGGCTCCTCCGAGCCACATCTGCGTGCGGAACTTGACGCCAAGTTGGGAGGCGCGGAGCCGCGACCAAAGCAAGCGTTCGGCATCGGTCATCTCGCGCCGCAGGCGGCGGGCGCGGTCTACCATCTCCTTGCCGGGGCGGATGCCTCATTCCCTCACCCTCCCATTGCTTCGCAATGGGCCCCCCTCTCCCCAATGGGAGAGGGGTTTGCAGCGCACCTTATCTCCCCTCTCCCGTCCCGGGGAGAGGGAGGGGCCCGCCGGGCGCAAGCCCGGTGGGAGGGTGAGGGTCTTTAGCGCGCCGCGCCGAAAATCGCGTCCGCGAAGGCGTCGGTGGCGCGCGTCGCCGCATGCCCCGGCCGGCCGAATTGCCGGAAGATCGCGCCGTGGCTACCCTCGACCGACACCACTTCCGCCTCCGTCCCCGCCGCCCGCAGCGCCGCGCCGAGGCTCTCGGACTGGGCGCCGCTGTCGTCGGGGCGGCTCATGATGTGGAGGATGAGGAAGCGGCCGGCATTGGGCGCGGCGGCGTGCGCGGCCGGCGAGACGCGGCGCTGGAAGGCGGGATCGCCGCCGAAGGCGCGGGCGTACATCCGCCGGACCAAAGGACCGCCACGGCCCATCTGCGCGGGCACGTCATAGCCGGCGCCGTCGAGCAGGACGATTCCGTCGATCGTCGAGACCGGCAGCCTGTGGGCGCGAAGGTAGGATGGGTCGGTGCCGACCAGGGCGGCGAGATGGGCGCCGGCGCTGTGCCCGATCAGCATGATCCGGCGCCGATCCACGCCGAGCCTGTCGGCGTCCGCGACCAGCCGGGCGAGCGCGGCGGCGACGTCGGCGGCCTGCTCGGCGGGCGTCGCCTGGGGGACCAGCCGGTAATTCACCGCGGCGAAGGCATGGCCGCGGCCATGGAAATAAGCGGCCATGTGATGCGCGATCCTTTTGTCGCCGATCATCCAGCCGCCGCCATGGACGAAGAGCACGAGCGGCGCGCCTTCGCGCTCGGCGCGGGTGAAATCGAGCCGCTGGCGCGGCGCCTCGCCATAAGAGAGTTCGACCGTCCCGGCCGGCACGGGCGCCCGTGCCCGCTGGGCCGGAGCGGGCGAGGCCAGGAACAGGGCCATGAACAGCAGGGCCGTGGAACGCATGGGGACACCTTCAGGCCGGGACGATCTCATTGCTAACGTCCGCGCGCGTCTTTTCCTTCGCGCGCCAGTCCGCGCCGCGAGCGGCGAGCTTGGCGAACAAGGTCGGCAGGCCGGCTTCCCCGATGCGCTCGACCGGCCACCATAGACTGTCGTAACGGTCTACGTCCGGCCGCCTGTCCGTCTCGGCGCACATCAAGGTCATTGTCAGCGCGAAATGTGTGAAGACGTGATCGACCGCGCCCGCTTCGCGCCACTCGGCCTGCGCGGGCGGCTCGGTCGGAAGGCCGAGCATACCGCCGAGCAGGCCGCTGGCCGGGCGGCGCACCAGAAGGACGTCGCCGTCATGTTCGAGCCAGTAAGCGTTGCCCTTGCGCCTGGGACGCGCCGCTTTGGGCGCCCTGGCCGGGTAACGCTCCGGGGCACCCTCGCGGAAAGCCGCGCAGCAGCCTTGCAGCGGACAGCGGCCGCAAGCGGGGCCGCGCGGGGTGCAGATGGTGGCGCCCAGATCCATCATCGCCTGCGCGAAATCGCCGGCTTTTTCGTGGGGAGTGATCGCGTCCGCGAGCGCGCGGATGCGGGCCCGGGCCCGGGGGAGCGGCTCCTTCAGCGCGTGCAGGCGCGCGACCACGCGCTCGACATTGCCGTCCACGACGACCGCGCGCCTGCCGAAGGCGATTGCTGCGATGGCGGCGGCGGTATAGGCGCCGATGCCGGGGAGCTTCAGCAGCGCCGCCTCAGTATCTGGAAAGCGGCCTCCATGCTCGTTCGCGACGGAGCGGGCGCAGGCGAGGAGGTTGCGGGCGCGGGCGTAATAGCCGAGCCCCGCCCAGGCGGCCATCACCTCGCCGTCCTGCGCCGCCGCCAGCGCCTGGACGGTCGGCCAGCGCGCGGTGAATTTCTCGAAATAGGGCTTCACCGCGGCGACCGTCGTCTGCTGCAGCATCACCTCCGAAAGCCAGACGCAATAGGGATCGGGGCTCCCCGCTTCGGCCCGCCAGGGCAGCCGGCGCTTATCCACAACATACCAACATAAAAGCGCCTGGGCGGCATCGACGGGCATAGGCCGGCTATGCCATGCTCGCCGGAGCGTGGAAAGCAAAGTGACCAGGTCCGGAGCGAAGGGCGCCACAGGCGCCGTGAAGCCCGCCGCCAAGCCGGCCGCCAAGACGGCGGCGCAGCCCGCGCGCGCCCGGCGCATGCGCGCCATGTCGGACCTGCTGCCGGCGGCCGGAGGCGCGGCCTTCCGCCGCTTCGGCTTCGTCCAGTCCTCGATCGTCAGCCGCTGGCGCGAGATCGTCGGGACGCGCTACGCCGCCGTCTCCTCGCCCGAATCGATCCGCTTCCCGGCGGGGAAGAAGAGCGAGGGCGTGCTGACCCTGATCGTCGAGGGCGCGCATGCGCCGATGATGCAGCATGTCGCTCCGGCCATCCAGGAGCGGGTCAACCATTTCTTCGGCTATCCGGCGGTCGCGCGCATCGCCATCCGGCAAGGCGCGGTTCAGGCGCAGGAGCCGAAGACGCGCCGGGCGCCGCCGTCGCTCAGGCATTTCGGGGCTGGGCTGTCCCCCGGACAGCCCGATGGGGGCCCCGAAATCCCGGCGGAATTGGGGGATTCACTGCGCGAAATCGTCGATCCGGAATTCAAAGCCTGTCTGGAATCGCTTGCGCGCGGCCTTTCCTCCGGTGATGGAGCGCCCAAGGCCCCGGCGATCAAGGTCGTCGGCCGAATTGGTGGAGAGAGGAAGACATGAAAGCATTACTGACGGCAGGCGCGGCGGCGCTCGCTCTGGTCCTGGCCGCGTGCGGCGGCGGCGCCGGCAACAACGCCGGCGGCAGCGCCGGCGGCGGCCTTCCCCCGGGCGCCCCGCTCAAGCAGATCGCGGCGCCCGCCAATGGCGATTGGACGCAGGTCGTCACCGCGACCGAGACCGGCTATCGCATGGGCAATCCGAACGCGCGGGTGAGGGTCGTCGAATATGCCTCGATCACTTGCCCGCATTGTGCCGAATTCTCCCATGGCGCCGGCGCGCTGACCAGCCAATATGTGAAGAGCGGCCAGGTCAGCTTCGAATATCGCCCGCACGCTTTGTTTCCCACCGATCCCGGCATCTTCGCCCTGCTGCACTGCCGGGGGGCGGAGCCCTATTTCCAGCTGGTCGAGCAGCTCTATGCCGACCAGGCGGCCTGGCTCGCGCGCATCCAGCAATATGCGCAGGCGAACGCGGCCGCCCTCGAGGCGATGGGCGCGCCCGAGCGCGCGGCCGCCTTCATCCGCGGCGGCGAGCTCGACCAGTTCTTCCGCCAGCGCGGCATGCCCCAGGCCCAGATCGATTCCTGCGTGGCCGACGCGAACAATCTGCAGCGCATCGCCGACCTGACCCGCCGCGCCAACGAGGAGCATGGGATCAGCAGCACGCCGACTTTCATGATCAACGACGTCAAGCTCGAAAATGTCGGCAGTTGGCAAGCGCTCGAGCCCCAGATCCGCGCGCAGCTCGGAGGCTGAGGTGAAGAGGGCCCGGATCCTCGCCGCCGCTTTGGCCGCCGCCGCGACCCTGGCGCTGCCCGCCGCATCCCCGGCCGCGCAAAGAGGCAGCGCCGCCGCCGCGCGCGACTGGACCCAGGTCGCGGCGCGCACGCCCGAAGGCGGCTATCGCCTCGGCAATCCAAACGCGCAGGTCAAGCTGGTCGAATATCTGTCGCTGACCTGCCCGCATTGCGCCGAATTCGCGCATGAGAGCAGCACCCCCCTGTTCAACCAATATGTGCGCAGCGGCCGGGTCAGCGTCGAATATCGCAATTATTACCTGAACGGCCTCGACGTCGCCGCGGCACTGCTCACCCGTTGCGCGGCGCCGCGCGCCTATTTCAACCTCACCCACGCCTTGCTTGCGTCGCAGGCGACGTGGATGGGCCGGATCCAGAGCCTGACCGAGGCGCAGCGCACCGAGCTCGGCGCCCTGCGGGGGACCCAGGCCGCGCAGCGGCTGGTCGAGGTGATCGGCCTCGACGCGATCGCGGCCCGCCACGGGGTCACAGCGCGGATGCGGCGGACCTGCATCAACCAGGCCAATCTGAACGGGCTCGAGGCGCTGCACGCCGGGGGCCAGCGGCTCGGGGTCGGCGGCACGCCCACCTTCTTCATCAACGGCCGGGCGCTCGACACCAACAGCTGGGCGGGGATCGAGCCGCTGCTGCGCGGCCGTTAAAGGGACTTAAGGGGGCCGGAACGATCAGGTGCGGGTAAAAAGGCTCAAACTTTCCGGCTTCAAGAGCTTCGTCGAGCCCGCCGAGCTGCGCATCGAGGACGGGCTCACCGGCATTGTCGGGCCAAACGGCTGCGGCAAATCAAACGTGCTCGAGGCGATCCGCTGGGTGATGGGCGAATCCTCGCCGAAGTCGATGCGCGGCGCCGGCATGGACGACGTCATCTTCACCGGCACCGCCCTGCGCCCCGCGCGCGATTTCGCCGAGGTGACGATGCTGGTCGAGCGCCAGGCGGGCGACAGCGAAGGCGAGATCCAGGTCGCGCCGATGGGCGAGGTCGAGGTGACTCGGCGGATCGAGCGCGGCGCGGGCTCGGCCTATCGGATCAACGGCCGCGACGTCCGGGCGAAGGACGTCGCCTTGCTCTTCGCCGACGCGGCGACCGGCGCCCATTCGCCCGCCCTGGTCAGCCAGGGCAAGATCAGCGCCGTGATCGCCGCCAAGCCGACCGAGCGGCGGCTGATGCTCGAGGAAGCGGCAGGGATTGCGGGCCTGCACGTCCGCCGCAAGGATGCCGAGCAGAAGCTCCGGGCCACCGAGGCGAACCTGATCCGGCTCGACGAGATCCTCGCCGACATGGAGCTGCGCTCCGGCGCGCTGAGGCGACAGGCGCGCGCCGCCGAGCGCTACCGCAAGCTCTCCGAGCAGATAAAGGTCGCCGAGGCCCGTTTGGTCTTCGCGCGCTGGCGTGAGGCGGCGCAGGCGGCGGAAGCGGCGCGGGCCGAGGCGGAGACTGCGGCGGCCGCGGTCGAGCAGGCAGCCGAGGCGCAGCGCGCCGCGGCTGCCTGGCAGCATCAGGCGGCGGCCGATCTCGCCGCGCGGCGCAAGGCCGCCGAAGCCGCTCGCGAGACCGCCTCGGCGCTCGGCCACAAGCTCGCCGCCTTGCGCGCCGAGCGCGACGGGGTGCGCCGCCGCATCGCCGAGCTGGAGGAGCGCCGCCGCACCTTGGCCGCCGACCGCGCGCGCGAGGAGGCGCTGAAGGCCGACGCCGCCGCCGCCACGCTCCGGCTCGAAGAAGAACTGGCGGCGATCGCCGCGCGGCTCGCCGAGGCGGAGAGCCGGCGCGGCACGATCGACGAGCGCACCATCGCCCGGGAGGACGAAGCCCGCGCGGCCGAGACCGCTCTGGGCAGGGCGCGCGCCGTCCAGGCCGCCGAGCAGGCCGAGGCGCGCGTCGCCGGGGCCGCGCTGGAGGCCGCCCGCGCCAGGCATGACCGCGCCGAGGCCGAGGCGGCGCGGATCGCCGCGCAGGCCGCCGAGCTTGGCGGCGATGCCGCTTTGGCGGCGACGCTCGAAGCGGCGCGGACCGGCCGCGCGCAGGCGGAAGCCGCGCTGGAGCAGGCGAGTGCGGGGATCGCCGCCGCCGAGGCGAGGCGCCAGCGCGCCGCCGCGGAGCGCGACCGTGCCGAGAGCGAGGGCGCCTCGGCCCGCGCTGCTCTGGCCGCGCTCCAGTCCGAGGCCCGGGCGCTGTTGAAGGCGGTCGAGACGTCGGGCGGCGACCGCGCGATCAACCATATCAGCGCCGCGCCCGGCTATGAGCGCGCGCTCGCCGCCGCGCTTGGCGAGGATCTCGATGCCGCTTTGGACGGCGAGGGCCCGCGCCGCTGGACGGGCGCCGCGCCTTTGCCCGGCGACCCCGATCTTCCCGCCGGAACGTCGGCGCTCGCCGGCCATGTCGAGGCGCCGGCCGCCTTGCTTCGCCGCCTGAAGCAGATCGCAGTCGCCGAGACGGATGACGGCGCCGAACTCGCCGTCGGCCAGCGGCTGGTGACGTTGGACGGGCGCCTCAGGCGCTGGGACGGCTATGTCGCGACCGGCATGGGCGCGGCCGCGGCCGAGCGGCTGATCCGGGTCAACAGGCTCGCCGAGATCGAGACCGCCATGCCCGCCGCCGCGGCGACGGTCGAGGCCGCCGAGGGCACCACCGCCGGGGCGCTCGCCGAGATGAAAGAGGCCCGCGACGCCGCCGATGCCGGCCGCCGCGCCGAGGCGGAGGCAAGCGCCGCGATCCGCGAGGCTGGCCGCGCCGAGGACCAGGCCGGGGTCGAGCTGGAGCGGCTCGAGCTGCGCCGCCAGGGCCTCGCCGAGCGCGCCGCTCTCGCCGAAGCCGATCTCGCCGATGCGAAAAAGGCGCTGGCCGAAGCCGAAAGCGGCGCCGCCTTGCTGCCCGACGCGGCGGCGACGGAGGCCGAGGTCGCCGGCCTGCGCGCCGACGCCGAGAAGGCCCAGGCCGCTTTGGCCGAGGTCCGCGCCGAAGCCGCGACCCATGCGCGCGCGGTCGGCGCCGACCGCCAGCGCGCCGAAGCCGCGCGCAAGGAGCAGGAGGATTGGCGCGCCCGCGCCGCCGAGGCCGAGACCCGCCACGCCGAGTTCGGCCGCCGCACCGCCGACGCGGAAGGAGAGGCGCAAAAGCTCGCCGAGGCGCCCGAGACGCTCGACGCGCGGATCGAGGCGCTGAGCGGGGACTCGACCGCCGCCGCGCAAGCCGCAGAGGCCGCCGCCGCTCATGAGCGCGCCGGAGAGGAGGCGCTTCGCGACGCCGAGGGGAAGCTCGCGCAGGCCGGCGAGGCCCAGGCCTCGGCACGCGAGGCCCGAGCCGGCGCCGCCGCCCGCGCCGAGGCGCAGGACAGCCGCCGCGTCGAGATGGCGCGCATTTCGGGCGAGAAGTTCGAATGCCCGCCTCCTCTGCTGCCCGAGAAGATCGGCTTCAGCGAGGAGGCGATCGAGGCGGTGGCGATCGAATCCTCGCGGCTCGAACGGCAGATGCAGGATCGCGAGCGGATCGGCCCGGTCAACCTGGTCGCCGAATCCGAGCTGAGCGAACTCGACGAAAGCCGCCTCGCCAGCCAGGCCGAGCGCGAGGAGCTGGGCGTCGCCATCCACCGCCTGCGCGGTTCGATCGGCAGTTTGAACCGCGAGGGCCGCGTCCGCCTGCTCGCCGCCTTCCAGGAGGTCGACCGCCATTTCCGCAGCCTCTTCACCACCCTGTTCGAAGGCGGTGCCGCCCATCTCGAACTGGTCGAATCGGACGATCCGCTGGAGGCGGGCCTCGAGATCATGGCGCAGCCGCCCGGCAAGCGCCTTTCCGCGCTCACCCTGCTCTCGGGCGGAGAGCAGGCGCTAACCGCGATCGCACTTATCTTCGCCCTGTTCCTCACCAATCCGGCACCGATCTGCGTCCTCGACGAAGTCGACGCGCCGCTGGACGATGCCAATATCGAGCGCTTCTGCGGCCTCCTCGACCGGATGACCGGCGAGACCGACACGCGCTACCTGATCGTCACCCACAATGCGGTGACGATGAGCCGCATGCACCGGCTGTTCGGAGTGACGATGGTGGAGAAGGGGGTGTCGCGGCTGGTCAGCGTGGATCTGGGCGGCGCGGAAAGCTTGCTGGCGGCGGAGTGAGAAGACTCTCACCCTCCCACCGCTTCGCGGCGGGCCCCTCCCTCTCCCCGAAACGGGAGAGGGAAGGCGGGATGCAACCCTCCAAAACCCCTCTCCCATTTGGGGAGAGGGAGGGGCCCGCGCGGCGCAGCCGCGTGGGAGGGTGAGGGCATGGAGCCAATCACCATCGCCTTCCTCGTCTACCCCGGGGTCACCCAGCTCGATTTCGCCGGGCCCGCCCAATTCCTGTCGCTGCTCGGCAACGCCAGGGTCGATTATGTCTGGAAGACCCGCGATCCCGTCCCCACCGACGCCGGCTTCTCGATCCTGCCGACCGCGACCTTCGCCGAGGTCACGGGGACCGACCTCCTCTGCGTCCCCGGGGGAATCGCCTGCATCGAGGTGATGGAAGACGACGAAGCGCTCGCCTGGGTGGCCCGCGCCGGCGCTGGCGCCCAGTGGGTGACCAGCGTCTGCACCGGCTCGCTGATCCTCGGCGCCGCCGGACTGCTCAAGGGCTACCGCGCCGCCTGCCATTGGGCCTGGCGCGAGCATCTCGCTCTGTTCGGCGCCGAGCCGGTGCCTGAGCGGGTCGTCTTCGACCGCAACCGCGTCACCGGCGGCGGCGTCACCGCCGGCATCGATTTCGCCCTCGCTCTGACCGCGGCGATCCGGGGCGAGTCCCATGCGCGGCTGATCCAGCTCGCCCTCGAATACGACCCGGCCCCGCCGTTCGATTCGGGCAGCCCCGAGCGCGCCGGCGCCGATCTCCTCGCCTTCTACCGCAAGCGGATGGAGACGATGGCGCCGGGCCGCCCGGAGCGCATCCGCGCCGCCGCCGAAAGGCTGATGCCGCCGGCCTGATCCACGCTATGACGGCCGCCATGCGCGCTTTGTTCGCCTTTGCCGCCGCCCTGCTGCTCGCCGGCTGCTGGGAGGGCGAATCGCTCCACAGCGCAGCCGATGCCCGCCCCGCCATCGAGCCCGGCCTCTATCGCACCGTCAGCGAAACCGGCGAGGTGTCGCCCTCGGTGCTGCGCATATCGACGCAGGCCGACGGCATGACCCGGTTTCAGGCCGTGCCGGGCGGCGAAAATGAGTGGATGACGATCGGCTTCGCGCCGCTCGATCCGGAGGGCCGCGCCTTCGCCGCCTGGACCGTCCCCGGCGGGATCATCGAGGGCGGAAGCGCGGTCACCTACGGCCTGCTCCGCCGCGGCGGCGACGGCTCCTATGTCTATATCGTGCCGATGTGCGACCGTTCGGCGGCGATCGCCGGCGCGGCGGGCGGCGGCCTGGAAGGGCGCGACGCTCCGGTCTGCCGCTTCACCAGCCGGGCGAGCATCGAGGCGGCGCTGCGCGCTTTGCCCGCCGATGCGCAGGCGCTGGGCGAGGTGGTCCGCCTGGTCCGCGCCGATCCGGCGCCGAATCCCTGATGCCTGGGCGATGATCTGAGCTATAGTGGGGGCCATGCGTACGCTCTTCGCCGCCCTGGCAGCCTTGCTCCTCTCCGGATGCTGGCTCGGCGACTCCTTCTTCACCGCCGCGGACGCCCGGCCCGCAATCCCGGCCGGCAGCTATCGCGGCCTCAATTCGAACGGGGATCCCCTGGCCGCCCCGGTCGTCGTCACCATCCAGGCCGACGGCATGACCCGGATCACCGGCACGCCCGATCAGCCGCCGCTCACCGTCGGCTTCGCGCCGCTCGACCAAGCGGGCCGCAGCTTCGTCGCCTGGACCCCCGAGAACAGCCTCCCCGGCCGGACCGGAAGCGGAAGCCTCTACGGCCTGCTCCTGCGCGCCGACAATGGAGACTTCATCTATTATCTGCCCGGCTGTGAGGACACCGAAGCCCCCGCCCGCGCGGCCGGCGCCGCCGTCGAGGCGCCGGGCGACGGGCCCAGGCTCTGCCGCTTCCCCGATCGCGCCCGGCTGGAGGGAGCGCTGCGCCAGCTCCGCCCGGATCCCACCGATCCAAGCAAGCTGATCGTGAGGCTGACGCGCATCGCCGATGGCCAGGGCTGATCCCGCCGGGCGGTTCGTCCCGCCCTTCCCGCCGCGCGGGCGAGGACCGGTGCCGGTCTGGCGCGGCTTTGTCGGGGAGCGGGCACGCAACGCCGTCTACGGCTGGTCGGCGCAGGCGTTCGAGCTGACCTACATGCGGCGCCGCGTGTTCGGCTACAACGTCCACATCCCGAACGAGCCGGATATGGTCCAGCACGTATTGCTCGACAATGCCGCCAATTACCTCAAGCCCGGCGTCGTCATGAAGATCCTGAGGCGGACCATCGGCCGGGGCCTGCTCTCCTCGGACGGGGCCTTGTGGCGCGACCAGCGGCGGATCGTCGCCGCCAATTTCGCGCCGGCCGCGGTCGACGGCCTGATTCCCGTCTTCGCCGGCGCGGCGCAAGCGGCGATGGCGGATTGGCAGGCGGGCCATGTCGACATGGCCGCCGCCGCGACCGCCACCACCATGCGGATCATCGCCGACAGCCTGTTCGCCTGCGACGCCAGGCTCACAACCAAGAAGGCGGTCGATCATATCAAGGCGGCGCTCGACGGGGTGAGCGAGGCGCGGCTGCAGGTCTTGCTCGGCCTGCCGATCATGCCCTGGAGCTTCAAGGGCAAGCGCGCCAGAGCCGGGCAAATCTACCTGCGCGAGACTTTGGGCCAGGTGGTGAAGGACCGGGGGCCGGACGGCGGCCCGGACGATTTTCTCGGCGGCCTGATCCGCGCGCTCAATGCGAAATTCGAGCCCGAGGAGGCGTTCGCGCTTGCCGTGGACAATGCCGCGACCTTCTACCTCGCCGGCCACGAGACCACCGCAAATGCGCTCGCCTGGACGCTCTTCCTCCTCGCCGAGCAGCCGGCGCTGCAGGCGGAGGCCGCGCTGGAGGCGGAGGCGGCGCTGGCCCAGGGCGAGGCCGATCCGGGCCTGCCCGACCGTCTGCCTCTGCTGCGCCGGGTGCTGGAGGAGAGCTTGCGGCTCTATCCGCCCGCGCCGCGCTTCGACCGGCAGGCGGCCGCCGCCGACCGGCTCGGCGAGCACGAGGTCGCGGCCGGCGACATCATCTCGATCTGGCCCTGGCTGCTGCACCGCCATAAGGCGCTCTGGGACGATGCCGACGTCTTCGATCCGGATCGCTGGCGGCCCGAGGCCAAAGCGGGCCGCCACCGCTTCCAATATCTTCCCTTCGGCGGCGGCCCGCGGCTGTGCGTCGGCATGCGCTTCGCGACGATCGAAGCGCTCGCGGTGCTCGCGCATTGGCTGCGGTCATGGTCCTTCGCGCCGATGCCGGGACGTGAGGTCCGGCCCTCTGGCATGATCACGATGCGGCCGGCGGGCGGCCTGCCGCTGATTCTGGCGCGGCGAGGGTAGGCACTCCACCCAAATTCCCGTTCGTCCCGAGCGAAGTCGAGGGGCGCTGGCACGGAGTCATCATATACGCCCCTCGACTATGCTCGGGACGAACGAAGGTGCTAGCAAAGCCACTGGAGCGTGGCCGCTCGCCTCGCTAGGGTCCCCCGGATGAGCGCCGACCCGCCACCGCCCAGGATCGTCCCGGTCATCCTCTCCGGAGGTTCCGGCACGCGGCTGTGGCCCTTGTCGCGCCGCGCGCGGCCCAAGCAGATGCTCGATCTCGCCGGCGGCGGCACGATGCTGGCGCTGACCGTCGCGCGCGTCGCCGAGCCCGGGCTGTTCGCGCCGCCATTGCTGGTCGCCGGGAGGGACCAGGCCGAGGCGGTCGCGCAGGCATTGCCCAAGGCGGGCACGCTCATTCTCGAGCCCGAGGCCAGGAACACCGCCCCGGCGATCGCGCTGGCGGCGCTCGACGTGGACCGCGACGATCTCCTGCTGGTGCTGCCCAGCGACCATATGGTCGGCGACACAGCCGGCTTCCACGATGCGATTCGCCGCGCGGCGCCGTTCGCCCGCGACGGCTGGATCGTCACCTTCGGGATGAAGGCCGAGCGCGGCGAAACCGGCTATGGCTATATCGAGCGCGGCCCCGCTCTGGGCGAGGGCGTCCACCAGGCGGTGCGCTTCGTCGAGAAGCCCGACGCCGCCACCGCCGGCCGCTACGCCGCGGGCGGGCGCCACGACTGGAATGCGGGCATCTTCCTGCTCAGCGCGGGCACCTGCCTCGACGCGCTCCAGACGCATGCGCCCAAGATCGCCAAAGCCGCGAAAGCCGCGATGGCCGGCGCCGCGCGCAAGGGCCGCCGCGTCCTTCCCGATGCAGCCGCCTTCGCCGCCTCGCCTTCGCTTTCGATCGACTATGCGGTGATGGAGAAGGCCGACAGGGTCGCGGTCGTGCCGGTCGCGATCGGCTGGTCCGACGTCGGCAGCTGGGACGCCCTGCTCGATCTGCTCGCGCGCGACGAAGCCGGCAACGCGCTGACCGGCGACGTGCTCGCGATCGATACGAGGAACTGCCTGATCCGCTCCGAAGGGCCGCTCGTCGCCGCCATCGGGGTCGAGGACCTGGTGGTGATCGCGGCCGGGGATGCGGTCCTCATCGTGCCCCGCGCGCAGAGCCAGAAGGTCAAGGATGCGGTCGAAGCGCTGAAGGCGAAGGGACGCGACGAATGGATGTGAGGCTCCTTGGCCGCAGCGGCCTCGCCACGCCGCGCCTGGTGCTCGGCGGCAACGTCTTCGGCTGGACCGTGGCCGGCGAGGAAGGGTTCGCCATCCTCGACCGCTTCGCCGAGGCGGGCGGAACGATGATCGACACCGCCGACGTCTATTCGGCCTGGGTGCCGGGGCACAAGGGCGGCGAATCGGAAACCTATATCGGCGAATGGCTGAAGCGCCGCGGCCGGCGCGACGACGTGCTGATCGCGACCAAGGTCGGGATGCTGCCCGGCGAGGGCGGCGAGAAGCTCGAGCCGGCGCGGATCGCCGCCGCCGCCGAGGCTTCGATCGGGCGGCTCGGCACCCATATCGACCTATATTACGCCCATCAGGACGACGAGAAGACGCCGCTCGCCGATACGCTCGGAGCGTTCGACAAGCTGGTGAAGGCCGGCAAGGTGCGCGCGCTCGGCGCCTCCAATTACAGCGCCGCGCGGCTCGCGGAGGCGCTGGCCGTCTCCGCGCGCGAGGGGCTGGCGCGCTACGAAGTGCTGCAGCCCGAATATAATCTGATGACGCGCGAGACGTTCGAAGGGCCGCTGCAGCAGCTCTGCATCGACGAAGAGATCGGCATCCTGCCCTATTTCGGCCTCGCCGCGGGCTTCCTCACCGGCAAATACCGCTCGAAGGAAGATTTCGCCAAGAGCGTGCGGGGCGGGCGGATGGACGCCTATCTCACCGAGAAGGGCCGCGCGGTCCTCGCCGCACTCGACGAGGCCGCCGCGCAAGCCGGCGCCACGCCCGCCCAGATAGCTCTCGCCTGGCTCGCCGCCCAGCCGGGCGTCACCGCCCCGATCGCGAGCGCCACCAGCCGCGCCCAATTGGACGAATTGCTCGGCGTGCTGACGCTGGATTTGACCGGCGAGCAGCTGGAGCGGCTGAGCGCGGTGGCGGGCCCGATTTAGCCGGCGCACCACCCGCCGGCGATCCGGCGGAATTGCCCGTCGCGCGGCTGCCAAGGACCGGGGCGGGCCGGCGATCCGACATTTTCGGTGACGAACCGTTCCTCGAACCGGCAACGGACGACGCCGGACTCGCCGGGCACGCCCGCGCATTGCAACCCCCGTCCTTCGAAATGGCCGGGCACCGCATCCGACACCATTGCGCAGGCTTGTCTGTCACGCGCGCAGGCGCAGCTGCGGTCGGTCATGTTGCTGGACAGAACGTCCCCCAGCGCCGGCATTGCGTACGGCGCCGGCGCCGTGGCCGGCGCACCGCAGCCGATCAGCGCGATGGCGAGAAACAGAGCGGCCGAGCGGGACTGCATCGCGCGATCATAGCAGGGTTCAGACGCGCTTCATCTGCAAACCCGCTAGGAAGGCGCATGACCAAACGCTTCCTCCTCGCCGCCCTCCTCCTCGCCGCCTGCGGCCAGTCCAGCGCCGACAGCGCCGACGCGGCCCAGCGCCCCCGCCACCATGCCAACGCGCAGACCGCCTTGTTCGCCGGCGGCTGCTTCTGGTCGGCGGAGCGGGACATCGAGGCGGTGCCCGGCGTGATCGCGGCGGAGTCGGGCTTTGCCGGCGGGCGCGTCGCCAATCCGGGCTACGCGCAGGTGGTGCGCGGCGGCACCGGGCATCTGGAAGCGGTGCGGGTGACCTTCGATCCGGCGCGGATCAGCTATCGCCAATTGGCGCGGCGCTTCCTGAGGACGATCGACCCGACCGATGCCGGCGGCCAGTATTGCGACCGGGGCGAGCAATATCGCACCGCCATCTTCGCGCTCAACGCGGGCCAGCGGCGCGAGGCGGCGGCGGCGGTGGCGGAGGCGAACCGGATCCTGCGCGGCCGGGTGGTGACGCCGGTGCGCGGCGCCGCGACCTTCTATCGGGCCGAGGCCTATCACCAGGACTATGCGAGGCGGAATCCCGGCCATTACAACCGCTACCGGAGGGGCTGCGGCAAGGACGCCCGCATCCGCGCGGTCTGGGGCGCACAGGGGGCGGCGCATTAGCGCTTGAACTAAATGCGGCGGAACGATTCCATCGTCGCGAATCCTATGGCCGCGCCAGCACCCCCAGCGCCGCCACCGTCATCGCCTCGGTCGCCGTCGCGATCACCCGCTCCGCGTCCGGCGCCCAGAAGGGGCTGTGCAGCGAGGGCAGGCTGGCCATGTTGCCGTTCGCCGCGGCCCAGCGCGCCTGGGGCACGCCGCCGACCCAGAAAATCAGGCTTTCGAGACGCGGCTCGGCGACCAGGAAGCGGCCGAAATCCTCGCCGGCCATGACCGGGCGCGTCAGCTGCACCCGGTCCTCGCCGAAATGGGCGCGGAAGCGGGCCATGGTGGCGGCGGTGAGCGCAGACGTGTTGACCGTCGCCGGAGTCGCCTCGGCTTCGCGCACGGTGACCTGCGGCATCCTGTCCTCGGGGACGCCCGCGGCGATCGCCTCGCCGCGGGCGATGCGGGCGATGCCGTCGAGCAGCATGCGGCGGACCTGCGGCGTATAGCTCCTGACCGTGATCAAGAGCCTCGCCTCGTCCGAGATGATATTGTGCTTGGTGCCGGCCTGGAAGCTGCCGACGGTGACGACCGCCGAATCGAGCGGGTCGAGCTCGCGGCTGACCAGGGTCTGCAGCGAGGAGACGATGCGGCTGGCGAGCACGATCGGGTCGCGCGTCGTATGCGGCGCCGCGCCATGCCCGCCGACCCCGCGCACCACCATGTCGACGCTGTCGACATTGGCCAGCGCCGGCCCGTCCGAATAGCCGATCACGCCGGCCGGCAGCGTCGCGCTGTCGTGGAAGGCGATGGCGTGGGTCGGCTTGGGGAAGCGCGTGAAGAGGCCGTCCTCGAGCATCGCCTTGGCGCCCTGGCTGGTCTCCTCGCCGGGCTGGGCGACCATGATCAGAGTGCCCGACCATGAAGCGCGCAGCGCCGCCATCCGCCGCGCGGTGCCGACCCAGGCGGCCATATGGGTGTCATGGCCGCAGGCGTGCATGATCCCGGTCTCGAGGCCTTCCCGTGTCCGCCCGCGCACCCGGCTGGCGAAGGCGAGGCCGGTTTCTTCCTCGACCGGCAAGGCATCCATGTCGGCGCGCAGCATCAGCACCGGGCCCGGCCCGTTCGCCATCACCGCGACGACTCCGGTGCCGCCGACCCCGGTCGTGACGGTGAAGCCCAGCCGCCGCGCCTCGGCCGCCATCAAGCCTGCGCTGCGCGTCTCCTGCATGCTGAGCTCGGGATTGGCGTGGAGATCGCGATAGAGCGCCATCAGCGCGGGCATGTCGCCGGCGATCGCCTGATTGAGGTCCCGGTCCTGCGCGGGCGCCGGCGCGGCGCTGCTCATGGCCGACGCCAGCAAGAAGGCGGCGAGGATCTTGCGTCGCATGGGGGCTCCTGTCTGTCGGCTTGTCGCTGCACGGGCGCCTTATCGGTCATTCCGGCGCAAGCGGGAATGCAAATTTCTGCGGGCGCGGTCAGAGCCCCTGGATGTAGCTGTCGCAGGCCGCCAGGGTGCCGCCGCGATAGCCGCGCATCAACGCCTCCTGGCGCTGCGCCGCGCTGCCGTGGGTGAAGTTCTCCGGTACGACCACGCCGCGGCCAGCGCGCTGGATCGTGTCGTCGCCGATCGCGGCGGCCGCCCGCATGCCTTCCTCGAGGTCGCCGGGCTCCATCGCACCCTGCTCGCGCGACGCCCAGACGCCCGCCAGGCAATCCGCCTGCAGCTCCATCCGCACCTGCAGCGCATTGCTTTCGGGCTCGGAGACGCCGGCCTGCGCGCGCCGGATCCGGTCGGAGGTGCCGAGCAGGGTCTGGATATGGTGGCCGACTTCGTGCGCGATCACATAGGATTGGGCGAAGTCGCCGGGCGCGGCGAAGCGGCGGGCGAGCTCCTCGAAGAAAGCCGTGTCGAGATAGATGGAGCGGTCGGCGGGGCAGTAAAAGGGCCCCATGCGGGAATCGGCCGCGCCGCAGCCCGATCCGGTCCCTCTCCGGTAGAGGACCATGCGCGGCGGGTCGTAGGTGCGGCCACCCGCGGTGAACAAAGCGGCCCATTGCTCCTCGGTCGAGGCGAGGGTCTGGCAGGCATAGCGATAGGCCGGATCGGATTGGCAGACCTGGGCCGCGCTCTGGCTCGTCGGGCGCGGCCCCGCCGCCGTCTGCTGGCCGCCGCCGCCGCCCATGATGCCGAGCGGATCGCCGCCGAGCAGGAAGCCCAGGCCGAGGAGGATGACCACGCCGACGATCCCGAACCGGCTGAAGACGAAGCCGAGCAGCATCGACGCCCCGCCGCCGCCGCCGCCGCCGAAGCCGAAGCGGCCGCCGCCGCCCTCGCCGCGAAACTCGACATTGTCGCTCGTCCTGCGCCCGCCGAACCGCATCTCAAATCCTCTCCTTGCCGCAAACGCTCAATGCACCGGCGGCATGCATGGTTGCGCGTCGTCCCTTGCACGAAGCGGCGCGGCGCGCGAG
The DNA here is from genome assembly GCA_035629975.1 of Allosphingosinicella sp. GTDB lineage: Bacteria > Pseudomonadota > Alphaproteobacteria > Sphingomonadales > Sphingomonadaceae > Allosphingosinicella. The sequence continues at coordinate 122,546 of DASQLN010000005.1, forward strand.
AGGGCGGCCTTGGCCGGAAAGAAAGGACCGATCGGAACATGTTCCTGCAAGGCAAGAGAGCGCTGGTCACCGGCTCAACCTCGGGCATCGGCCTCGCCGTCGCCCGCGCGCTCGCCGGCGAAGGCGCCAGCGTGATTCTCAACGGCTTCGGCGATCCGGCCGGGATCGGGAAGCTCCGGGCCGAGCTGGGCGCGGACCATAGCGACGCCGACCTGACCGACGCCGGAGCGATCGAGGCGATGATGGAGGAGGCCGGTCCGGTCGACATCCTCATCAACAATGCCGGCACCCAGCATGTCGCCGCGATCGAGGATTTTCCGGCCGACAAATGGAATTTGATCATCGCGCTCAATCTCAGCGCCGCCTTTCACACCATCCGGCTGGCGCTGCCGGCGATGAAGGCCGCGAAATGGGGGCGGATCATCAACACCGCTTCGGCCCATTCACTGGTCGCCAGCCCGAACAAGGCGCCCTATGTCGCCTCCAAGCACGGCCTCGCGGGCCTGACCAAGGCGGTCGCGCTCGAGGCCGCGACCCACAATGTGACGGTCAATTGCATCAGCCCCGGCTATGTCTGGACGAGCCTGGTCGAGGGCCAGATCCCCGACCAGATGGCCTCGCGCGGCCTGACCCGCGAGCAGGTGGTGAACGACGTCATGCTCGCCGCCCAGCCGACCAAGCAATTCGTCACCGTCGACCAGGTCGCCGCTCTCGCCTTGTTCCTGTGCCGCGACGAGGCCGCCGCGATCACCGGCGCCAACCTTTCGATGGACGGCGGCTGGACGGCGGCCTGAGAGGGGACGGTTGCTGAGGCGGAAAATAGGGACAGTATATATTTTTCGAGCCGCGGAAAATAGGGACAGTATATATTTTTCGAGCCGGTCGCCGACCGCGCCGCGGCGACTGGAAAAATATATACTGTCCCTATTTTCGTTCCCTAGCGGCTGGTCACCTCGGAAATGTAGAGGCGCGCCGGGATGCTGCGCCCTTCGGCATAATGGCCGATATAGATGTCATATTGGCCCGATCCCGGGTCGTCGAAGCGGAGCGAGGGATTGTTGCCCTCCTCCCCGCTATCGTCGTCGCAATACCAGCGCCCGTCCGGGCCGTTGACGACGAGGGTGGTGTCGTCGTCCGAATCGACCGAGATGATCAGCGGCAAATCGGTGGCGCCGGCGCTATAGTTGAGCCTGACGTCGGGGTTGTTGGCGACCGAGCCGACGCAGTCCGAGTCGATCGACGATGCGGCCAGCCGCCCTCCCGCGGTGACGTTGACGATGCGCGGATCGGGGTTGAAGCCCGCCCTGAGATTGACCGTGCCGAAGCTCGGCGGGCCGCCGTAATTCGGCTGGCCGGTCGCGGCCGACGAGAGCGTCGCGGTGGCCGCGGCGAGAAGCAGAAGCGTCCTGCGCATCCCAAAAAGTCCCCCATCCGTGATGAAGACGCAAGCCTAGCCGCTTCGTTTCGGTCCTGTAAAGGTCGTTCGCGAGACGCTCTAGAAATCGCCCCAATAGGTCCGCGCGAGCGGCAGGCTAAGCACCCGCCCGACGCGGTCCAATGCGGCGCGGACCTCTGGACGGTCGCGCAGGGACAGGAAGCGCGCGTGCATCGGCCCGGCCTGGCCGGGGCCGCGGCTGAGCCGGTAATCCTGCAGCGCCAGGATCGCCGGCACGGGATCGTCACGGCCGAGCCGCTGGACCAGCAAGGCGGCGGCCGCGTCGAGATTGTTCAGGCATAGATAAGCGCGGCTCAGGGCGGGCGCGTTGATCTCGCTCCAGCCGCGCAGCCGCGCCAGCGGCGCCTCCGTCTCGGGCGCGCGCCCCAGCGACGCCAGCGCGCAGACCCGGGTCGAATCGATCCAGGCCTTGCCATAGTCGCTGGCGAAGCGGCCGCCTTCGGCCTCGAGCCGCGCGGCCCGCTCGAGCGCCTCGGCGTGGCGGCCGACCGAGGTCAGTACTTCGAGATGGTTGATGCGAGCGCTGACCAGGTGATAGTGGCGCTCGAGCGGCATCGCCGCGATCCGCTCCATCAGCCGGATCGCCTCGCCGCCCCGGTTGAGAGCGAGCAGGGCATAAGCGGCCTCGTTGACCGCCCACATGCCAAATTCCTCGGCAGCGGTCGCGGCGACGTCGCGCGTGGCGGGGGCGAGCACGGCCAGCGCGTCGGCGTCGCGGCCCTGGCTGCGCAGATGTTGGGCGCGTTCGAGGAGGCGCCGGGAGTCGCGCGGCGCCGCGGCCAGCGCCGCCGTCGTCTCGCGCTCGCGCTCATCGAGCGCGCGTCCGAGCAAGGCGAGCCGGTCGGCGTTCGGCGCAAGCAAGGCGTCATAGCGCTTGCGAACCAGGAGCGGCAGCACGCTGGACGGGGTGGTGACCGCCGCCGCGAACCCGGTGGCGCCGGCGACGTCGTTCTGGTCGAGCCGGTCCTCCATCAGGACGATGCGCAAACCGTCGGCGATCTCGCCATTCTCTCCGGGCCAGCCGATCCGGAACAGGGCTTCGGCGAGGCGGACGCGCGAGGGCCGGTGGGACGCGCCCTGGAACCGGGCGAATATCTGCATCACGACCTCGCGGGCGAACAGGGCGCGCAGCCTTGGCCAGCCGACGCCCGGTACCTCCCGGCTCGCTGCCTCGATCACCTCCAGCGCGGCGGTCATATCCTCGAAGGTCAGGGCGGTGATCCAGGGTGCCAAATAATTGCCGGGATCGGTCGGCCGGCGCGCCAGGATCGACTGAGCGACGGCTTCGGCCTCCGCGCGCCGTTCGAGCCTGGCCAGCGCCAGGAGCCGCAGAGTATCGACCGCCATCGCGGCCTCGGCATCGTCGGAGAGGCTCGGCGCCAGCCGGTCGAGATGGCGCAATATTTCGGCGGCGTAGGCGGCGTCGGTCACCAGGCGCCTGGTGTCGGCGGCCTCGATCACGGCGGCCGATTCGGCGATTTCTTCCTGCGTCGGCGCGCGGGCCGGCGGGGCCACCTCCGGGGCCGCCGGAGGGGGCACGGCAGGGGCCGGCGCCTGCGCGGCCAAAGCGGGCCGCGTCAACAGGCTGGCAAGCAACAGAAATACCGTCTTCATCATTCCCCCTCGGGTGTTTCCAAAGGCTTAGCGTGGCCCCGCGCTGACGCAACGGCTTTCGCGCGCGCCGGCCTTTTGTATCGCCTTCGCCGCCGCTTTTGCTATGAGGGCGCCATGGCCCGCCTGCCCCTCTGCCTCATGGTCCTTGCCGCGGCCGGGGGGACGGCCGCCGCAGCGCGCGAGGAGGTGGTCCCGGCCAGCGCCGGCTCCGACTGGCGCAGCGCCGCCACCCAGCACGACCGCGGCCGCCTGCGCCACTGGCGCGACGCCTGGGCCGACGCGCTGGCGCAGGTCGGCCGCGGCCCCGATGCCGCCGAGATCGCGCGCGGCGGCGCCCTGTTCGAGCCCGACGCCGCTTTGCCCGGCGCCGAGCCGCCGCCCGGCGACTATCACTGCCGCACGGTCAAGCTCGGCCGCGCGGAGCGCTCGACGCTCGATTATGTCGCCTATCCGGCCTCTCGCTGCCGGATCGCGCGCGCGGCCGGCCGGCTGCATTTCACGGTCTTGGCCGGGGTCCAGCGCCGGGCCGGCACCATCTTCCCCGACAATGGCCGGCGCATGATCTTCCTGGGCACGCTCATGCTCGGCGACGAGACCCGCGCGCTGCGCTACGGCCGCGACCGCGAGCGCGACCTGATCGGCCTGGTCGAGCGGGTCGGGCCGGAGCGCTGGCGGATCGCCTTCCCGCGCCCGCATTACGAATCGCTGCTCGACGTGATCGAGCTCGTGCCGCGCCGCTAGCGCCGCGACCCTGAGGTCGTCCCGGCGAAGGCCTCGTCATTCCAGCGAAAGCTGGAATCCCTCTTCTTTCTCCTCCTTGGGCCGCATGAAGAAAAAATGAGATTTCAGCTTCCGCTGGAATGACGAAACGAGGTAACCCCCTTTCAGACTCAGGAGATTTTCACATGCTTCGTTTCCTCGCCTTCCTTCTGCTCGGCCTTGCCGCCGTACCGGCCGCGGCCCAGCCGGGCGATCCGGCGCCCAATTTCAGCTCCGAACGGATCGGCGTCACCGTGGCCGGCACCGGCCCGGACGTCGTCCTGATTCCCGGCCTCTCCTCCCATCCCGACGTCTGGCGCTCGACGATCGAGGCGGTGCCCGGCTACCGCTATCACGTCGTTCACGTCTCGGGCTTTTCCGGCCGGCCCGCCGGGGCCAATGCCGAAGGCCCCCTGCTCGAGCCCGTCGCCGGCGAGATCGCCCGCTACATACGCGAGGCGCGGCTCGCACGGCCGGCGATCGTCGGCCATTCGATGGGCGGCAGCTGGGCGCTGATGGTCGCGGGCCGCAATCCCGGCCTCGCCTCGCGCGTGCTGGTGGTCGACATGCTGCCCTATCTGGGGGCGATGTTCCGCCAGCAGAACATGACCGACGAGCAGATGGTGACGATCGCGGGGCAGATCCGCACGCAGATGGCCGGCGCCACCGGCGAGCAGAGGCGGCTCTTCCTCTCCACGATGACCGGGATGATGACCAACACGGAAAGCAAGCGCGCGTCGATCCTCGAACATGCGCTGGCCAGCGATCCCAACGTCTCCGCCCAGGGCTATTACGACCTCATCCTCGGCAATTTGCTGCCCGACGTTGCCGCGCTCCGCGTGCCCCTGATGGTGCTCTACACCCAGCCGGCCGGCGCGCCGCTGAGCCCGGAGCAGATCGACACCGCCTATCGGATCTCCTACCGCGCCGCGCCCGGGGCGATCGTCCGGCGCGTGCCCCAGACCGGCCATTTCATCATGTACGATCAGCCGCAGGTCTTCCAGGCGGCGTTCCGCGAGTTCATGGCCATGACCGCGGCGCCCGCCCCGGCGACACGCGCGCCGGCGCCCGCTCAGTAAAATCCTCCCCTGCTTTTGCAGGGAAGAAGGGCAGTAAGGGCAGGGGGACAGTTACCGGTAACCGTCCCCGGTAACTGTCCCCTGTAACTGAGGGGGGATTGGGAGTGGCGCCCAGCGTCAGTTCGCGGGCGCGCGGAAGATCACCTGGCCGCGGCGGGAGACGAGCAGCTGCCTCAGCGTCACCGGGTGGAAATAGGCCTCGACCCGGTCGCCCTGCGGCGTCGTCCCGTAGACCTCGTAGCAGCCGCCGTCGATCTTGGTGCGGCGCACCTGCCAGCCCTGGCGGGTCAGCCTCTCGATGAGCTGCTCCTGGGTGCGCCAGCCCGATTGCGGGCCGGCATTGCAGGTCATCCGGCCGGTAGCGGCGGCGGGCTGATGGGCGAGTGCGGCGACTCCGCAAGCGGCGGCGAGGAGGAGAATTTTCGTCTTCATGGTCATTCCTTCGATCAGGCGGGTGAATGGCGGGATCGGGGCGATCCGAACCGGCGAACGAGCCGCCACGCCTCGAGCAAGGCGAGCGGCGCGATCTGTAGAAGCGCCTCGATGAGCGCGTTGTGAACGATGATCCAATGGGCCAGCATCAGCAAGGCGGCCGGATAAGCGAGCCGGTGCAGCCGCTTCCAGCCGCGCTTCAGCAAACGCACCGAAGCGTCGTTGCTGGTCAAGGCGAGCGGCAGCATGAGCAGGAAGGCGGCCCATCCGGTCCAGATGCCGGGGAGCCCGATTTCCGCCAGCATGTCTTCCAGAATCTCCATCTCGGCGATGTAGAAGGCGAGATGGAGCAAGGCATAGCAAAAGGCCGCGACGCCGAGCGCCCGTCGGCGGCGAACCAGCCAGCCGACCGCCCGCGCCCGGGGCAGCAGCAGCGACAAGGGCGTCAGCATCAGCGCGACGATGATCAGCCTTGCGCTCCATGTGCCGCTGGGTCCGACCAGCTCGTCGGGCAGCAGCCCCTCGCCGTAGAAGCGGTAGAGGATATGGAAAGCGGGAATGGCGAGCAACGCCCAGAAGAGCGGCTTGGAGTTCAGAACCTTACCCAAAGCAGGTGCCACAAACCCCCTTGAACGAGAATTGGGACATGTACGTACCTATCCCCGATACGAACGCCAGGTGCAACTTTGCCGGCGCGGCGCGGGTTGCCGCGCCGGCGCGATCGGGACCTTGGGAAGAGGTAAAGCCCGACCAGTTGCGAACCGTTCGCAAATCCCCCTTGACCTATTGCGAATGAATTGCAATAGCTTTTTTCGTGAAGGGGGAATTCTCCGTATGACCGCTTGCGTTTCCGCCAGGGCAATCCGCGCGCCCCTCCTGCTCGCCTTGGGCTGCGCCGCCGCCTCCCCCGCCGCTGCGGAGGGCGGCGCCGCCCCGGCTCCCGCCGAGGATGCGCAGGGCCAGGACCGCACCGAGCAGAGCATCGTCGTCGAAGGCGTGCGCCAGGCCGAGCAAGGCTACCGGGTCAGCGACATCGTTTCGGCGATGCGCACCGATACGCCGCTGATCGACACCCCCCAGTCGGTCAGCGTCGTCACCGCCCGCCAGATCGAGGACCAGGCCGCCAACAGCATCGGCGACGCGATCCGCTACACGCCCGGAGTCTTCGCAGCGCAGGGCGAGGGCAATCGCGAGACCCTCGTCTTCCGCGGCATGACCACCACCGGCGACTTCTTCGTCGACGGCATCCGCGACGACGTCCAGACCTATCGCGACCTCTACAACATCCAGCGGCTCGAAGTCTTTCGCGGCCCCAACGCGATGACCTTCGGGCGCGGCGGCACCGGCGGCCTGATCAACCGCGTCACCAAGGCGGCCGGCTGGGATGCGGTGCGGGAGTTCCGCCTCGAGGCCGGCACCTACGATCATTACCGTGGCAGCCTCGATCTGGGCGGCCCGGTGAGCGACGCCGCCGCGCTGCGCGTGACCGGCGTCTACCAGAATAGCGGCTCCTATCGCGACGGCGTCGATTTCGAGCGCTGGGGGATCAACCCGACCGCCTCGCTGCGGATCGGGCCGGACACTTTGATCCAGCTCGGCTACGAGCATTTCCGCGACGAGCGCACCGCCGACCGCGGCGTGCCCTCCGCCGCCCGGCCCGCCGGCTTCACCGGGGTGCTCGGGCCGCTGGAGACGCGCCGGGGCGAATTCTTCGGCGACCCGGACGGCAGCCCGAGCTTCACCAACACTGATGCCGCCAATTTCTACGTCAGCCACGATTTCGGCGGCGGCGTCACCCTGCGCAACCGCACCCGCTACGCCGAATATGAGAAATTCTACCAGAACGTCTTTCCCGGCCTCGTCAACGCGGCCAGCATGGCGAACCCGGCGGGCCTCCCGGCCGGCAGCTACGCGCCCGGCACGATCGTCCAGATCCAGGCCTACAACAATGCGATGACGCGCGAGAATCTGATCAACCAGACCGATCTCAACGCGCGCTTCTCGACTGGCGCGATCGCACACACCCTGCTGGTCGGCGCCGAGTTCGGCCGCCAGAAAACCTCGAACGTCCGCAACGAGGGCTTCTTCCCGGTGCCCGGCAATGCCAATGGCGTGCAGACCATCTTCGTGACGGTCGCCAGCCCGCGCATCGACCGTCCGGACATAATGTGGCGCCAGATTGCGAGCAGCGGCGACAATCGGGGCACGCTCGATATCGCCGCCGGCTACATCCAGGACCAGATCGAGATCTCGCCGCAGTTCGAGATCGTCCTCGGCCTGCGCTACGAGCATCTGGTCACGCGGGTGACGGACCGGCGCATTGTCGGCTTTCCGGCCGGGCAGCCGCGCGATTTCCGGGTCGCGGACGATCTGTGGTCGCCGCGCGCGGGCCTCATCTTCAAGCCGGCTGCCAATGCCAGCCTCTATGCGAGCTTCGCGCGTTCCTATCTGCCGCGCGGCGGCGATCAGCTGACCTCGCTGAACCTGACCAACCAGGCGCTCGAACCCGAGCGCTACACCAATTACGAGATCGGCGCGAAATGGGACGTCAATGAGCATTTCAACGTCAGCGCCGCGCTCTACCAGCTCGACCGCGCCAATGTGATCGTGCTCGTCGATCCCAACAATCCCGGCGCCGGCACCGAGCTTGGCGGCGGCCAGCGCTCGCGCGGCTTCGAGATTTCGGTCGCCGGCAATCCGGTCCCGGAGCTCAGCCTGGTCGGCGCCTATACCTATCAGGACGCCGAGTTCACCCGCGCCGTCTCTTCCACGGTGCCGGCGGGCGCCGAAATCCCCAACGCGCCTCGGCACAGCGCCTCGCTTTGGGGCCGCTACGAGATCACACCGGATCTGGGGATCGCGCTCGGCGCGACCTGGCAGGGCCGGCGCTTCGCCGCGCAGGACAATCTCGTCCGCCTGCCCGGCTATGCCCGGCTCGACGGCGCGATCTACTACCGGATCAACGACGCTGTCGACGTCCAGCTCAACGTCGAGAATCTGCTCGACACGCATTATTTCGTCTACGCGCACAGCAACACCAACATTTCCCCGGGCAGCCCGATCTCGGCCCGGCTGGCGATGAACGTCCGGTTCTGAAAATCCATCGCCCGTTCAGGGAGAAGGAGGGAGAGGGAATGACCGCCGGCCCGACCTTCTTTGCCACCGAGGCCGATTTCCGCGCCTGGCTCGGGGCGCATCACGTAACCGCTACCGAGCTCCTCGTCGGCTTCTGGAAGAAGGCGAGCGGGCGGCCCTCGATGGATTGGCCGCAGGCGCGCGATTTGGCCTTGTGCTTCGGCTGGATCGACGGCGTCCGCAAGTCGCTGGGCGCGGACAGCTACACGATCCGCTTCACTCCGCGCCGCAAGGGCAGCATCTGGTCCCGCGTCAATATCGCCCGCTACGAGGCGCTGAAAACGGCGGGGCTGATGACCGAGGCGGGCACGAGCGCCTTCCAGGACGAAACCGCCCGCACCGGCGTCTATGCTTATGAGCGCGAGCAGGCGGCGCTGACGCCCGCCGAGACCGCCTTGTTCCGCGCCAGCAAGCCCGCCTGGGCCGACTGGCGGAAGCGTCCTCCCGGCTATCGCAGGGTCGCTTTGCATTGGGTGACCGGCGCGAAGCGGGCCGAGACCCGCGCCCGCCGCCTCGCCGTGCTGATCGCGGGCAGCGAAGCCGGGCGCAAGATCGGCGCAGTCGCGATCGGCCGGAACAAGAAGGAAAGCGGCCCGGTTTAGCGTCCGTAGCGTAACCATGGGAGTTCAAGAGGATAGCCGCCGCTCTGCGGCCGGCTCCGCAAAGGGAGAGCGGCAGGCCAATGTCAGCCAAGGCCTACGATCTGCGCCGCGCGCGCGAGGAAAGACGCAAGGCCGCGCAGGCCGAGGACGAAGCGGAGCGCCGCGGCCGCCTGCTCATCGCGGAAATATTCGAGGCTCGCGCGCAAACCCAGCGCACCCTCCATTAGCGCCGCCTGCCCGCTCAGGCCGCGCGGACGGCGTAGTTGTACGATAGCCGGCCGCAACCCATTGGAAATCACGCTTCGTTACCCGGCCTTATGGGGAGCAACCCGCAACGGGCGCATCTGGATGCGGGCAAGCCGAACTGGCATTTCGGCGCCAAGATTCTCATTCCCATGGCGTTGGTCACGCTGACCGTGATCGCGCTGGCGGGAGGCGGCCTGTTCTGGGCGACCAGCCACAGCGACGCGGTGGCGGTGGAGCGGCAGGTCAACACCACCCAGCGCGCGATCGACGACAGCATCGCCCGGCTTGCCCTCGAGCAGGAGACCGTCGCCGTCTGGGACGAAACGGCCGACCGGGCCGGCCGCGCACATCCCGATCTGGCCTGGCTGAACGACAATACGGGCGTCTGGCTGCACAATATCCACGGGCACGACCAGACCTTCATCCTCGACCGGCGGGACCGGCCGGTCTATGCGAGCGCCGCCGGAACCATGGTACCGCCCCGGCGCTTCGCCGCCATCCGTCCGCAGATCCAGCGCCTGATCGACGCGACTCGCGGCCTGCGCCGCGAACCCAATAACCGCTTCGACCGCCACCCGGGCCAGAGCCGCCCCGGGGCGGCGGTGCTGACCACCGAGCGTGCGGTGCACGACACGCAGATGGTGGCGATAAGCGGCCGCCCCGCGGCGGTGAGCGTGATGCTGATCCGGGCGTCGAGCCCGGAGCGGCAACGGCCGGGTCCGGAACCGGTGATGGTCAGCATCCGCTTCCTCGACGGCGCCTTCCTGCGCGAGCTGGAGCATCGCAACCTGATCGCCAGCCCGCGCTTTTCCCTGTCCTCCGATACGGCAGCCGGCGAACAGGCGCTGCGGCTCGACGGCGAGGATGGCGGCGCGATCGGCTATTTCGTCTGGCGGCCGGAGCTGCCGGGCAGCGGCATTCTCAAGCTGCTCGCGCCGATCACCGCCGCGACGATCCTGGCGATGATCGTCTTGATGTCCCTGCTCGCGCTCAGGCTGCGGCGCTCGACCGGGGAGCTCAACGAAACGGTGGTCCAGCTTCGCGCGAGCGAGGCGCAGGCCCAGCATCTCGCCTTCCACGATTCATTGACGGGCCTGCCCAATCGCGATCTCTTCCGGGACCGGCTCGATCATGCCCTGAGCCGCGCGCGGCGGGGCGAGCCCCTGGCAGTGCTGCTGCTCGACCTCGACCGGTTCAAGCGGGTCAACGACACGCTCGGCCACCTCGCCGGCGACGAGCTGATCCGCGCCTTCGCCGCGCGCATCTCGAAGCTGCTCAGGGACTGCGACACGGTGGCGCGGCTCAGCGGCGACGAATTCGCGATCCTGCTTCCCGGAATGGCGGCCGAGGCGGATCTCGACGCGCTTTGCGAGCGCATCCTGGCCGCGGTCCGCGAGCGCTTCGAAGTGCTCGGCAATTCCGCTTTCGTCGGGGTCAGCATCGGCATGATCCGCGCGCCCGAATTCGGGCTCGACCGCGCCGAGCTGCTGCGCAAGGCCGATATCGCGCTCTATCGCGCCAAGGCGGAGGGCCGCGACCGGCACCTCATGTTCGCCGAGCGCATGGACGAGCGCGTGCAATATCGAAGCGCTATGGAGGAGGACCTGCGCGCAGCCTTGCGGGATGGAAACCAGCTCCTCGTTCATTACCAGCCGGAAATGGGCGACCACGGGCGCTCGATCGTCGGGCTCGAGGCGCTGGTGCGCTGGCAGCATCCGCAGCGCGGCCTCATCTCGCCGGAGGAGTTCGTGCCGGTGGCCGAGGAGACCGGCCTCATCGACCAGCTCGGCGAGTGGGTGCTCGGCGAGGCCTGCGGGGCGGCGCTGCGCTGGCCGGATCTGTTCATTGCCGTCAACCTGTCTCCCCTTCAGTTCCGCACCGCCGGATTCGCCGACCGCCTGATCCAGCTGGTGCGCAAGGCCCAGGTCAGTCCGAAGCAGATCGAGCTGGAGGTCACCGAAAGCGTGCTGCTGGACGATGACGAGCTGGTCCACGAGGCGCTGACCAGCCTGCGCCGGGCGGGCTTTCGGGTCGCGCTCGACGATTTCGGAACCGGCTACAGCTCGTTCAGCTATTTGCGGCGGTTCCAGTTCGACAAGATCAAGATCGACCGCTCCTTCATCCAGCATCTCGGCCATCGGGTCGACAGCGCGGCGCTCGTCTCGGCGGTGGTGACGATCGGCCACGCGCTCGGCATGACGGTGGTCGCCGAGGGCGTCGAGACCGACGACCAGCTGCGCTTCCTGACGCTCGCCGGCTGCAACCAGATGCAGGGCTATCTGTTCTCGCGGGCGCTGCCGGAAGAGGAAGTGGCGCGCCTCCTTTCCGGCGGCGACTGCCTGCTCGACGCGGCCTGACAGGGGTGCCGGCGAACCGCCCTCTGGCCGGGCCGCGAGCGACTCCAGACCATGATGAGGCTCTAGCCCGCCAGGATCGCGGCGGCCGTCTCTTCGATGCTGCCGGCAACGAGGAGCGAATCCCCGCCGACGACGCCGACCTTGGTCTGGCCGTTCTCATGGCTGCGAAGCCAGGCGATCTGCTGCGCCACCACCAGATAATCGCCGCCGCGCGACTTCAATAAAACGAACTTCATGCCTGTGCCTCCTGACCTCCGCCCAATAGGGACACGCCTTCTCTTTCAGGTTAACGCCCTTGATGTCCCGCCTTCGTTGACCCAAACCGGGCGGGAAGGCTGGAGTGCGGCATGAGCTGGAAAGTGGAGTTGCTCGACGTGTTCGAGCATAGCTGGCACATCATCGGGACCTTTCCCACCCGGGAAGAGGCGCTCTCCCTGGCCAAAGCGAGGTTCGCCAGGCTTCAGCCGCCGTCCGGCCAGCCCGATCCGACCGGCGGCCCGCACCCGCCGGGAATCCAGGACCGCATCTTTATCATTCCCCCCGAGGGCGAGGGCGAGGGCTGGCAGTATCTCGGCGAATAGCCGGTCCGCCGCCCCGCAGGCGCGCCGCGAACTGCGCTTCGCCTGCACCTCATGCGGCGCGTGCTGCAACCGCTCGCCGGAGGTCGCCTTGTCCGAGGCGGCCGCGCTCGCGGACGTGTTCGTGTTTCGCCTGATGTTCCGGCTCTACGAGCTTCCGCGCACGCTGGCCGGCTACCTCGCGTCCGGCGCCGCGGCCGCCGGTTCGGGTGAGGAATATTACGAATCGAAACGCCTGCTCGCCACCTTCGCCGCGCGCAGATATTCGACGAGGAGGAGGCAAAGCGGGAAGACGATCGACCATGTGCGCTACCTCACCATCTCGGCGCTGACCCTCGATACAGGCTCCGGCGCATGCACCGCGCTCAGCGGCGGAAGCTGCGGCATCTACGAGCGCCGCCCGCTCGCCTGCCGGACGGTCCCCTTCCATTATTCGCGGCCCGAAGCTTCGGCCGAACGGGTCCTGAAGGCCTTTGTCGGGACCCCCGGCTATGGCTGCGACACCAGCGCCGCTGCCCCCGTCGTCCTCGAAGCGGGCCGGATCGTGGACCCGGAGGCGCGCCGCGCGCGCGGCGAGGCGATGGAGCGGGCGGGGAACGACCGGCGCTGGGCGGAAGCGATATTGCGCCGGTTGAACGCGAACTCCGGGAGTTACGCCTTGCCCAGCCTGCGCGAGATCGAGGCCGGCGCAACGTTCGGCGCCACCACGATTTCGATGCGCGTGGCCTGGCAGATCGCCGCCGAGGCGGGCGTGATCGGCGCGGAGGATTGCCGGACGCTGATCGCAGCCCAGGCGGAGGTTATCGCCCGCGAGCTTGCTTCGGCGCGGTGCACATCGAGCGCCCGCGAAACGCTCGCCGGGATGAGGGCGGAATATGCCGAGTTGCTGAGCGATTGACGCTCTCAGTGCGATTGGTCCGGCGTCCATTCGTAGATCGCGCCCGCGACGACCATGGACACGCCGTAGGTCAGCATCAGCCCGGCCTGGACCGCGGCCATCTCCAGCTTCGTGACCGGGTCTTTGACCAGCGCGATCGGCAGCTCCATCATGCCGCCGAGATTGAAGGCGAAATTGCCGATCGATTCTGGAATCAGCGATTTGTAGGTGGTGTTGTAGACGTCCTTGTTGACGACGATGTTGGCGATCACCGGGACGTTCCAGGCGATATTGATCCCCGTCTCCACCGCCGGGAAGGTCCACTTGACCCAGGGGCTCTTGGAGGCTGCGAGCGGGATGGCGGCGATGCCCTTGAGGATGCTGACGCCGGTCAGTGCGTTGTTGAGCTGGTTGTACCAGGCGCCGCTCTCGAGATTTATGAACGTGGCGATGTTCGGCGAAACATAAGCGATGTTGCCCACGCAATTGAGGCTGGCGAGCATCTTTGGAAAAGCGACATCGATGCCAATGAAGTCGAGCGTCTTCTGGATCCCGGAGACGATCACCAGGACCGCGCTCCCGCCCAGGGCTGCGACCCCGGTAACGATTCCGAAGACCTTGAGCTTGGCTTGATCGAGGGGCGGGTCGGCCGCGGGGCCCACGCTCCGCAGCCGCGCGCCGCGGGAAGCGGCTTTTGCCAGCGGCTGGCCCTGGAGGAACTGCGCCTTCACCTCGGCAAAGCTGGCGGCGTTGATCAGGCCGTCGGTGAAGGCGTCGCCGCGCGGGAACGGCGCGGCATCGGCGGTGGCCTTGTAGATGAGCGTCGCGGGTATCGCCACGATCAGGCAGATGAGGTCGATGAACGACAGATCGTCCCCGGTAAGTTCCTTGTACAGCCAGGAAAGGACCGGGATGTCGATCGAGGCCGACAGCAGGTCCATCATCCCGTCGGCCAGCTGGATGAGGACGTCCACCAGCGCGAGCAGGATGTTCTCGGCGGTCTCCAGGAGCGTCTCGGCAAGGATGCCGACGAACCGCTCGATAATCTCGGTCATGCTCAAATTGCTGAACTGATCGATGATCTGGGTCCTGATGGCGTCGAACGCGCCCGTGAGGGTCGCCTCCTCGGTCGAGACCAGGTTGACGAGGTCCTGGAAGATGGCTTCGGCGGGGTCCGGCGGCGAATAGCCTGATTGGCCGTTGCTGCAATTGCCCTGGAAATGGTGGAGTCCGAGATTGCCGGGCGCGCTGGCCTGGCCGGCGCGCGGCGGGTTGGCGGCGGCGGTGCCGGCCGGTGTCTGGCCGAAGCCGGTCAGGCCCGCCCACGTGCCGATTTGCGACTCAATCTGGGCGAAGGCCGAGGAGATGTCCGCCTTCGAGGCGCTCAGCTGATCCAGGGCGTATTGGGTGGTTTGAACGAGAATGTTCTTCAGCACGCTGTGCGTGGTCAATATGTCCTTCCAGGCGAACAGGAATTCGAGGAAAAGGATGATGTCCTCGATGATCACCTTGATCGCGTTGTAGAGCCACATCGCCGCACCGACGATCTTTTCGACGCAGTCGAGCACGCCGTAATAGATCTTGCCGGCGATCGAGGCGACGAAATGCCAGACGTCCCCGGCCGCGTCCTCGACGATCGAGACGGCGGCCTCGATCCCCGATTCCAGCCAGCTGAACAGGTCGCCGAGGTCGGTCTCGATGCCGTCGCCGAAGCCCGCCGCGACGAGCGCGCCGGGGACCGGCCTGGGGCCGGCCCGCCGAAGCGCGCGCGCCGGCGGCGGCGCGCTCGACACTTTGCCATAGGCGGTGCTGAGATCCCGGTTCGACAGCGCGACCTTCTCGAGATCGTCCTGCGACGTGCCGGCCGGAATGAACGGCCGGGTCGATCCGTCCCTGTTGGTGATCACCGCATTCTGCAGGCTCGCGACCGAATTGAGCTGGGCGCTGCGCTTGAAGGGCGCGTCCATCGGGTTGATCGCCGGCATCGGCGTGCCGTCGACCACCACCGTGAAGCGCGCCGCCGAGAGCGTGTGCACTGCCTGGACGATGGTGACCGTGCCGAGCAGATCGGTGGCGACGTCGATCGGATCGGGCCCGACCACATAATAGAGATGGTTGATATAGACCGGCGTCAGGGCGGTCGCGGTGAGGGTCAGCGCGACGTTCGGCACGCCCTGGCCGTCGGACCCGTTCACCTGGATATGCGTCGTATAGGAGGAGATTGGCGCCGGATCCTGCATCTTGTCGGAGGGCGCCAGGGTGATGGACTGGCGGTGCCAAAGGCCGGTGTCCGGAGTCTTGACCGCCTTGATCAGGCCGTCCGCGCCATGGGCGAAGAAGGTGTTGGCGCTGTACTGGCGGTCGACATAAGGCGAGATCGCGTCGACGCCGGCGAGGATGGCGATCGGGGCCGTCCAGGGGCCGGAGGCGGCCTGCGATTGCGCGCAGGACAGATAGAAGACCTCGTCGCTGCCGCTGAGCCCCCAGACGATGACCTGGCCGTCGGCGGCATAAGCGAACAGGGCGCGCGCCCCCGACAGCAGCGGATCCGAGACCAGCAGCGGCGCGGTCGCCTCGTCATGCTGGTTGGTGCTCGCGAAATAATAGAGGCCGCCTTGCGCCACCGCGTAGAGATCCGAGCTGTTGTCGGGGTTGCGGCAGGCGGCGATCACCTCCGCCGTGGCGCCGCCGGCAAGGAGCAGGCGCGACGGCGCGGCCGGCAACTTCGGATTGAAGGCGTTGTAAAGGGGTGTGTAGATGAGTTGGGCCAGATTGGTGACGGTGCCCATCGTATAGAGCCCGTCCACGGACCCGTTCGCCTTGCGGCCCAGGCAGGAGACGTAGCTGGCGGCGTCGATGTCGACGGCGATGTCGTGCGGCATCCACACCGGCCCGCTTGGCGTGGTGACGTCGATGTAGAAGCGCCACAGCATGCCGGCGGCGTTGCGGACGATGTCGACGACGACATATTGCGCGTCGCTCGCCTCGCTGACCATCACCCCGGCGATCCGGAACGGCGCTGGCGCAGGAATGGGGTCGTCGTTGCCGTCCTTGGCGTTGTACGGGCAGGCGACCCAGACCGGCTGTTCGGACCAGCTCGTGTCGGAATCCGAATTGCCCAGGCTCAGATAGAGGTGATCGTTGGTGCCGTCGTTGAGCACCATCGCGAGCTGGACCGCGGCCGCCTGGCCCGCCTGCGCCGGCGCCTGGGCCGCGGCGAAGGTCTTGCAGGTCGCGCCGCCCGGAAAGTCCTTGCCGATCTGGGCGGCGGCGAGATTGTCCCGGGTCCAGCCGTGCGCCTCACCCTGCAGCTCCTTGGTCAGGTAGAAACTGCCGTCGGTCGCGATCGAGAAGAGCAGGGAGGCGCCGGCGTCGGTTTGCAGGGCGACGAACTTGTCCTGCGGATCGAGGATGTCGGCCTGGAGGTAATTTTCCATCAGCTCGGCGGACGTCGTCACCTGATATGCGGTCATGGCCTCTTCCTCTCGCGGCTGTGAGTGACGCTGAACCTGCTCAGCGAGGGTCGCTCTGGGAGGGTTTGGGGACGTGAAAGACCCCGCTAGACCGGTTCGGATCCTGGAAGAAATCCGAGAGGTGGAGGCTCGTCGGATCGGCATAGGTGATGTGCGCCGCCAGATCCTGATTGTCGGAGAAGAGCACGTCGTCGTACGTGAAGGTGTTGCCGCCCGGGAAGACGAAATTCTGCACCACCGACAAAGGCGGGCTGCCGAGGTTGGCGGCGACCAGGGATTGCAGCCAGCTTTCGACATCCGCGATCAGCTGAGTGATGTTGACGAAGAAGTTCAGGAACGGATTCACCGACGGGTTCTCGGAATTGTCGATGACGACGTGCGCGGGCGCCTGGTCGCTCCAGGAGGTCGTCAATTGTCCATTGTCACCGATTTCAAGCGTGAAGGTGTCGATGATCTGCTTGTCGATGACATTGCCCGACCCGGAGGTCGCCATGCATTTCACGTAGAGATAGACGACCAGATGCTGGCTGACGACGATCGTGTTGCCGACGAAGTCGACCGACAGGTTGTATGTGGTGGATATGGTCAGGTGCCCCATGTCGCCGTCGAGGCCTGCCTGGTCTTCCGCATAGCCGCTATATGCGAATTGCAGCACGGTCTGGCCCGATGTCGGCGTTGTGACCGTCGGCGTCTGGCCGGCGGTCATGTTCCATTCGTAATGAACGTTCTGGTCGAAGAGGCCGCTCAGCCAGACACGGCAATAGGGCGCGTAGCAATTATTGGCGACCTGCGCCGCCAGCTGTCCCTTGAAATAATTGGCGAAGGTGTTGCGGTTGATCGCCAGGATGCCGTCGGATTGCCCCGCCGAATCCACCCAGTTCCAGTTGAACGGGACCGGCGGGCGGGGCTGGTCGTTGTCCGCCTCGCACAGATAGTTGAGGGTCGCCAGATCCTGCTGCGCCGGCGTGGGGCTCGGAAGCGGATTGCCGTTGCCGTCGACGAACGGGGACACCTCCATATTGAGGTTGGACAGCTCCAGCGTCGACGGGTCGCTCGCCGCCATGGTGATGGTGGCGCCCAGCAGGGGCGTTCCATTGGCCTGCATCGCGGTGAAATAGGCGCCGAGGAAATCCTTCTGCAGCACCGTGTACAAGGTCGTCCCCGGCGCGACCCCGGAAATGACCGGCACCGATTCCAGCGCCGCATTGTCCAGATCGAACAGGAGCTGCTGGACGCTGAACGCGGACGCGCCGAGATTCTCGATCTGCGCCTTCACCGCCGCCGGCAGCCTGTCGTAGGCGCTCGCGTCGGTGGCGAACATGCGCAGGTCGACCTGCGACGTGAACAGCCAGGCGTCGCCGGAGGGCTGAGAGGCGTTCATCCAGGTCGGCTGCGGTGCGTAGCCGCCGCCCGGGACGAGCTGGACGACGGTGAATTCGGAGCACATCAGGTTGAAAGTCACCGACGCGCTATCCTGGCCGAGCTTGACGACGTCGGGAATTGCCGTCGGCGCGTAGCCGGGCGGCAGGCCGATCTGGGCCCGGAACCCGACCATGAAGCGCGCCGCCATCAAGTTCTTGAGGTCCTGGTCGGTGCTCGGATCGGCGCCGTTAGGCACGGCGAAAGGATCGGATCCTTTCGCGTTGGTCTTCAGAGTCTCATAGTCGATCTGGGTCGGATTTCCATTGGCGTCTGCAATGTAACAAATATTCGCAACCGGCTCCTGGTTTGAGGAAAGAAACAATTTCATGGTTGCATTGATGCTTGCTTGAGTCGTTGCTACTACGAAATCATATCCGTAGGCCGAGTTCGATAGAAATGACTGAGTCACGCTCATGATTAGCTCCTATTATTACCTCGCGACGACTCGGGTTCGACTCGCGGAATGGACGAAGCGTGGAGTTGAGTCTTAAATGAGTCAACACACTAAAACTATTTGTGTGAATGTTATTTAAAATTGCGAGTCGGCTCAATGCTAAATCGGAATGCTTTTAGTCGGATCGAGAACAAATCTGTGTAATACATTGAGGTAACGAGAAAATATCTGCCCAGTTCGGCGGCGCCTCTCGCGGGCTCAGGACCGCGTCTGTGAGCTTGGCCCTCCGGTCGGCACGGGATCCCGGCCTCGGGCGCGGGCGGCGGGCGGAGCCGAAGCGGATTGCCGCACCCCCGTGACTCGCCGGCCGACACAGGCGCGGGGCGGGGTTCACCCTTTATTTGTAAATTTATCCGACACTGCGGCCCGTGTCGGAAGCGCTTACACTTTCGGGCCTGATGCCGGGGGCCGGACGATGATCCGGCTCTTCAAGCATTACGTTCCCTACGCCGTGCTGCTGCTCGGCGCGATCGACTTCGCCTTGCTGGTGCTGGGCGCGGAGGCGGGCTGGTCGGTGCGGCTGTGGCAATTGGGCGGCGACGTCGACCTCGAAGCGGCGCGGCTGCCGAGCCTGGTCGCCTTCGCCGCCGCGCTCCAGGTCGCGATGGTCGCGGTCGGCGTCTATTCGATGGACGCGCTGCAATCCCTGCGCTTCGCCATCGCCCGTTTGCTGGTCGCGGTGATGCTCGGCATCATCCTGCTCAGCCTCCTCTTCTTCGTCTTCCCGCCGGTCAGCTTCTGGCGGTCGAGCCTGCTCTACGCCATGTGGTTCGCTTTGTTCGGCATGGTCCTGCTCAGGATCGCGCTCAAGGACCTGCTCGGCGGGGAGCGGCTGAAAAGGCGCGTGCTGGTGCTCGGCGACGGGCCGCGGGCGGCGCGGATCGAGACGCTCGCCGCCTCGCGCGGGACCGGCTTTTGCGTGGTCGGCTTCGTCGGCATGAACGACGGCGCCCGCGCGGTCGCCGCCTCGGTCAACCGCGCCGAGCTCGCAAGCCTGCCCGCTCACCTGCTTGCGCTGGGCGCGAGCGAGGTCGTGCTGGCGATGGAGGAGAGGCGCAACGCCTTGCCGCTCAACGACCTCCTCAAGATCAAGACGACCGGCGTCGAGGTGCGCGATTTTTCGAGCTTCCTCGAGCGCGAGACCGGGCGCGTCGATCTCGACAGCCTCAACCCATCCTGGCTGATCTTCTCGGACGGCTTTTCGGCCGGGCGGCGGCTGTCGGGCATCGGCAAGCGGCTGTTCGACGTCGCCGTCAGCTCGCTCATCCTGCTGCTCCTGGGCCCCGTCATCCTCGCCGTCGCCTTGCTCGTGAAGCTGGAGAGCAAGGGGCCGGCTTTCTTCCGCCAGCGCCGCGTCGGGCTTTACGGCCAGCTCTTCGACGTCATCAAGCTGCGCTCGATGCGGGTCGATGCCGAGGTCGGCGGCAAGGCGGTGTGGGCGCAGAAGGACGATCCGCGCGTCACCCGCGTCGGCCGCATCATCCGCAAGCTTCGGATCGACGAATTGCCCCAGGCCTGGTCGGTGCTGAAGGGCGAGATGAGCTTCGTCGGGCCCCGGCCCGAGCGGCCCCAGTTCGTCGCCGACCTCGAGGTCAGGCTTCCTTATTATGCCGAGCGCCACGTGGTGAAACCCGGCATCACCGGCTGGGCGCAGATCAATTATCCCTATGGCGCCTCGATCGAGGACGCCCGCGAGAAGCTCGAGTTCGACCTCTATTACGCCAAGAATTACTCCACCTTCCTCGACGTCCTCATCCTCCTCCAGACCGCCCGGGTGGTGTTGTGGCCGGAGGGAGCGCGATGATCGCCTTCCTCGCTTTGTGGAGCCATCTGATCGCGGCCGCGCTCTACGGGGCGCTGGCGGTGTTCCAGCTCAGGCGGTGGAACGGCGATCCGCGCAACCGGCCCCTGCTCGCCGCCTTCGCGGCGATGGCGGTGTGGACGATCTTCCTCGCGCTCCTGGGCTCCTACAACCTCCTCGCCCAGCTCGCCGAGAGCGCGCGCAACCTCGCTTTCCTCGCCTTCATGTACGGACTGATGGCGAGCGCCGGCGACGCCCAGGGCAAGCGCGCGCTGAAGAGCGTGTTCGCCGCGGTGGCGGCGGTGATCGGGCTGCAGATCGCGGTCGGCGGGGTGATGCCGCAATTCAGCCAGACTCCGATCGTGCTCGAGGCTTTGGCCTCGACCAGCCAGATCATCGGCCTCACCATCGCCGCCGGCGCGCTCATCCTGGTGCACAATATCTACGGCCTCGCCGCGCCGGATTCGCGCTCGGCCTTGCGCTTCCCGATGCTCGCTCTGGCGGCGATGTGGGCGATCGACCTGCACCTCTACACGGTCGACTATTTCATGCGCGCCCCCGCCACCGAGCTCTTCGCCCTGCGCGGGCTGGTGCTCGCGGGGCTGGTTCCGCTGTTCGCCTTGGGGCTGAGGAACGCGACCTGGCGGATCCAGATCTCTAGGGTCGCGACCTTCCAGTCGCTCTCGGTGATCGCGATCCTCGCCTACATCATCGCGATGATGCTGGCCGCCCGCGCGATCGAGATCGTCGGCGGCGATTGGGCGCGGGTCGGCCAGGTCGGCATCGTCTTCGCGATGACGCTGGCGGCCTTGCTGCTGCTGCCTTCGGCCAAGCTGCGCGCCTGGCTCAGGGTGATCCTCGCCAAGCACCTGTTCGAGCATCGCTACGATTATCGCCAGGAATGGCTGCGCTTCACCGACACGGTCGGCCGCACGGGCGAGGAGGGGCTGGCGCTCGAGCAACGGGTGGTCAAGGCGCTCGCCGATATCGCGGGCGCGCCGGCCGGCCTGCTGCTGCTGGTCGACGAGCATCGCCGGCTCGCGCCCGCGGGCCGCTGGAACTGGAGCGCGCCGCTGCCCGAATGCGGCGACGGCGCGGAGGAGCTGATCCGCCATATCGAGGAGGGCGCCTACGTGCTCGATTTCGCCACGGTCCGCGACGGCTGGCTGATCGAGCGCGAGGCCCGGATCGCGGTGCCGCACTGGCTGTGCGCGATCGACAGCGCCTGGGCGGGAATCCCGTTGAGCCACGAAGGCCGCCTCGCCGGACTCGTCATCCTCGAACATCCGCCGATACGCCGCCGGCTCGACTGGGAGGACTTCGACCTGTTCCGCACCGCCGGCATCCAGGCCGCTTCCTATATCGCCGAAGCCCGGAGCCAGCAGGCGCTCGCCGACGCCCAGCGCTTCGACGAGTTCAACCGCCGCTTCGCCTTCATCATGCACGACATCAAGAATCTGGTGAGCCAGCTCAGCCTCGTCGCCCGCAACGCCGAGCGCCACGCCGGCAATCCCGAATTCCGCGCCGACATGATCGCGACCCTGCAAAGCTCGGTCAAAAAGATGAACGACCTTCTCGCCCGCCTCTCGCCCGGCGCGGCGCGCGGCTCGGATCCGCCGCGCGCGGTCGAGATCCAGCCGATCCTCGACGCGATCGCCGCCGCCAGGCGCCGCGCCCATCCGGTGCGGGCGTATAGCGAGGCCGGTTTGGTCGCCATGGCGGATGCGGGCGGCCTCGACCAGGCGCTCTCCCACCTCGTCCAGAACGCGATCGACGCCAGCGAGCCGGGCGACCCGGTGGTCGTGCGCGCCTTCGACAGCGGCGGGGACGTCGCCGTCGAGGTGATCGACCGCGGCTGCGGCATGTCGGCCGAGTTCGTCCGCGCCCGCCTGTTCCAGCCCTTCGCCTCGACCAAGGCGCAGGGTTTCGGCATCGGCGCCTATGAGGCCCGCGCCCTGATCGACGCGATGGGCGGCCGGCTCGAGGTCGAAAGCCGGCTCGGCGAAGGCACCAGATTCACCCTGTTCCTCCCGGGCGTCGAGACCCGGGCCCTCTATCTCGAACGGAAGCGCGCATGAACGCCCCTGTGAAGCTCAACCGGCCCAAGCTGCTGATCGTCGAGGATGACGAGGGGCTGCAGCGCCAGCTGCGCTGGGCCTATGACGATTATGAGGTGCTGGTCGCCTCCGACCGCAGTGCGGCGCTCGATCTGGTGCGCTCGGCCGAGCCCGCCGTCGTAACCCTCGATCTCGGCCTGCCGCCCGACCCCGACGGCGTCACCGAGGGGTTCGCAACGCTCGAGACCATCCTGACGCTCAAGCCCGACACCAAGGTGATCGTCGCCTCCGGCCACGGCGCGCGAGAGAGCGCGCTGCGGGCGATTTCCTCTGGCGCTTACGATTTCTATCAAAAGCCGGTCGACATCGACCAACTGGGCCTGATCGTCCGCCGCGCCTTCCAGCTGCACGACATCGAGAGCGAGAACAAGCGGCTCGAGAGCCAAGTCGGCGACGACCGCACCGTGCTCGGCACGATGGTGACCGCCGCGCCAGAAATGTCGAAGGTCGCGCGCACCATCGAGCGGGTCGCCAATACCGGCGTTTCGGTAATGCTGCTGGGCGCCAGCGGTACCGGCAAGGAACTGCTCGCCAAGGGAGTCCACCAGGCGAGCCGGCGGCGAATGGGCGGCTTCGTCGCGATCAACTGCGCGGCGATCCCGGAGAATCTGCTCGAGGCCGAATTGTTCGGCTATGAGAAAGGCGCCTTCACCGGCGCGATCAAGACCACCGAAGGCAAGATCGAGATGGCCCATGGCGGCACGCTCTTCCTCGACGAGGTCGGCGACATCCCGCTGCCCTTGCAGGTCAAGCTGCTGCGCTTCCTCCAGGAGCGGGTGATCGAGCGGATCGGCGGGCGCAAGCCGATCGCGGTCGACACCAGGATCGTCTGCGCCACCCACCAGAATCTGGAGGAAATGATCGCTGCGGGCAGCTTCCGCGAGGACCTTTATTACCGCCTCGCCGAGATCGTGGTGCGCATCCCGAGCCTTGCCGAGCGGCATGGCGACGCGGCCCTGCTCGCCAAGCATTTCCTCGCCCGCTTCGCCCGCGAGATGAACCCCGCCGTAAAGGGCTTCGCGCCCGGCGCGCTCGCCGCGATCGAGAGCTGGACCTGGCCCGGCAACGTCCGCGAGCTGGAGAACAGGCTGAAGCGCGCGGTGATCATGGCCGACGGCAAATTGATCACCGCCGAGGATCTCGATCTGGCGTCCGCGGCGGCCGACTGCCTGCCGGTCAACCTCAAGGCCGCGCGCGAAACCGCCGACCGGCAGGTGATCCGCAAGGCGCTGGCCCAGACCGACGGCAATATTTCGAGCGCGGCCAGGCTGCTCGGGATCAGCCGGCCGACGCTCTACGACCTCCTCAAGCAATACGGCCTCAGCGCGTGAAGCTTTGCGCGCCTTTCCTTGCCCTGACGCTGCTCGCCGCCTGCTCCGGCCAGCAGGGCACGGCCTATGAACGGGGCGCCGCCGCCTTCGAGGCTGGCGACATCCGTACGGCGCGGGTGGAATTGCTGAACGCGCTCCAGGCAGACCCCAACGACAAGGCCGCGCGCGTGCTGCAGGCGCGGGTCGCGCTCGCGCTCGGCGACGGCGTCGCGGCGGAATCGGAAGTCGCCCGCGCGCGCCAGGCGGGCGTGCCCGCGGCGGAGACCGCCCACCTGGTCGCCCATGCCCGCTTGCTTCAGGACGACCCGCGAGGCGCGCTGCGCGAGGCCGCGGGCGCGGCGCCGGCGCATCTTGCCTATGCGCAGAGGATCGCCGGGCGGGCGCACATGGCGCTGGGCGACAACGGCAATGCCGATGCCGCCTTCCGCCGCGCGCTCGCCGCCGGGCCGAACGACAGCCAGGTCTGGACCGACGTCGCCCGCTTCCGCCGCTCGAACGGCGATCTTGCAGGCGCGATCGAGGCCGCGGACCGCGCCGCCGCCGCCGGCCCGCGCAACGTCGAGGCGCTCATTCTGCGCGGCGAATTGACCCGCGGCCAATATGGCCTCGCCGCCGCCATCCCCTGGTTCGACCGGGCGCTGGAGGTCGATCCGGACAATGTCGGCGCCTTGCTCGAGCGCGCCGCGACCTATGCCGACATGGGCCGGATGGGCGAGATGCTGGCGGACTCGCGCAAGGTGCTGCAGCTCACCGGCGGCCATCCGCGCGCTTATTGTCTGCAAGTCGTGCTCGCCGCCCGCGCGCGCAACTTCCCCCTCGCCCGGCGCCTCTGGAACCGCACCAACGGCGCCTATGACAACACGCCTGCGGGCATGCTGCTGATCAGCGCGATCGATTTCGAGACCGGCAATGAGGAGCAGGCCGCGCGGCGCCTCACAGCGCTCGTGCAAAGGCAGCCGGGCAACCGCCGCGCGCGGCGCCTGCTCGCCGCCGCCCAATGGCGGATGAACGATCCCGCCGCGGTCGTCGCGACCCTGCGGCCGCTCGCCGACCGGCCCGACGCCGACGCTTATGCGCTTTCGCTGATCGGCCGCGCGCTGACCCGGACCGGCGACGCCGAGGGCGCCGCGCTCTACCTCGCGCGCGCCGCTTCGCCGCAGCCCGCCGCGCTCGCCGCGCTCGACGCGCCGGGCGAGGGCGAGTTCGCCCGCCTGCGCCGCGCCGCCGAGGCCAGCCCCGACGACGGCCCGACCCAGGTCCGGCTGATCTCGGCCCTGCTCGGCCGCGGCGGGAACGACGAGGCGCTGGAGCGCGCGCGCCGGCTGCAGGCGGCCAATCCGGGCGTGCCCGAAGTCCACATGCTGGTCGGCGACGCGCTCGGCCTGCGCGGCGACCATCTGGCGGCGGCCGACCAATATCGCCACGCCGCCAATCTCGCCTTTACCGAAGGCGTGGCGATGCGCCTGATCGGGGCGCTGCAGCGCGGCGGCCGGAGCGCGGCGGCGGATGACGTGCTGACCCTGTTCGTCCAGCAGAATCCCCGCTCCGTCCCGGGCCTGATCCTCACCGCCTCCCGGGCGATGCAGGCTGAGGATTGGCCCGGCGCGATCGCCATTTACGAAAGCCTCAGGCGCCGCCTGGGCGATAATGACGCGACCATCCTCAACAATCTCGCCTGGGCCTATTCGGAAGCCGGCGACCTCGCCAGCGCGGTGCCGCTCGCGCGCCGCGCCTGGTCGCTCGACCGCGACAATCCGGCGACCGCCGACACATTGGGTTGGCTGCTGTTCAAGGCCGGCCGCCGCGCCGAAGGCCTCGCCCTGCTCGAACGCGCCGCAAGGGGCGCGCCGAGCGGGGCCCAGGTCCGCCGGAGACTCGCGCAGGCGCGGCGGGGATAGGGGCGCAAACCCTCTCCCTTGAGGGGAGAAGGATACGCAGCCTTAGCGAAGCGAAGCTGGGCTTAGGCGGAGTTGGATGAGGGTGGCAGCGCTGGAGGACTAGACGCTCACCCCCATTCCCTCACCCTCCCACCGCTTCGCGGCGGGCCCCTCCCTCTCCCCAAATGGGAGAGGGAATCTAGCGCAGGCCCGCCCGGTCCAGGTTCAGCTCCGCGATCGGGATCACCGTCACATTGGGATGCTCGCGCCTCAGCCGCTCGATGAACCGCGAGGCTTCGCCGGCGATGACGATGGTGGCGCCTTCCGGCGCAAGCAATTCGGCCGCTGCGGCCTGCGCCTCTGCCGGCGTCACCGCCAGCACGCCGGGCAGATAGCGGGCGATCTCGTCGGGGTTGAGGCCGCGCATCACGAAGCCGCCGATCAGCCCGGCCGTGCCCGCCGTGGTCTCGGTGTTGCGGCCGAAATCGCCGGTCAGCGAGGCGCGCCGCGCGGTCAGCTCGGCAATCGTGATCGGCTCGGCCCCGAGCCGCCGCATCTCCGCCAGGACCAGCCCGAGCACTTCGGCGGCTGCATCGTTGCGGGTCTGAACCTGCGCCGCGAACGGCCCGGCGATGCGGCGCGCCTCGACGCCGCTGCCGGCGCCGTAGGAGAGGCCGCGGCGGATGCGGATCTCCTGGTTGAGACGCGCGCTGTAGCCGCCGCCGAGCACCGCATTGGCGACGATCGCGCGGTAGAAGCGCGGGTCGCGGCGGGCGAGCGTGTTGCGCGCCACCGCGACCGCCGCCTGGCCGGCGCCGGGCATGTCGATGACGATTATCTCGTTGCGCGCGGGCGCTAGCGGGGTCTCGCGGACGGGCGGCGCCAGATAGGCGTAGGCCGGCCAGCTTCCGAAATGCCGCTCCGCCAGCGCGCGCGCACTCGCCGGATCGATGTCGCCCGAGAGGATCAGGGTCGCATTGTCCGGCCGCCACTGGTTGCGATAGGAGAGCGCGATGTCGGCGCGGGTGATGGCGCGCAGCGAGGCCGCCGTGCCGCCGGCGGGATGGCCGTAGGCGCCGGTGCCGTAGAGCGCGCGCATCGCGGCGAGGCCGGCGACCTCGCCCGGGTCGCGCATCGCGACGGAGACCGCGTCGACGGCCGTGGTGCGCTGGCGGTCGATCTCCTCGTCGGCGAGCGCCGCGTTGCGGGCGATGTCGGCGATGATGGCGAGCGCGGCGTCGAGCTGGCCGGTCCTGACGGTGATGCCGAGCCGCGAGCCGTCCCAGCCCGCGTCGCTGGACAGAGACGAGCCGAGCGCTTCGACGGCGCGGTCGATCTGCTCGGCGCTGCGGGTGCGCGTGCCTTCGGTCATCACCGCGGCGGCGAGCTCGGCGGCGCCGGCGCGGCCCTGCGGATCCGCGGCCGAACCGCCGGCAACGACCAGGGAGGCGGTGACGATCGGAAGCGCCCTGTTCTGCACCGTGACCAGGGTGAGGCCGTTGGCGAGGCGCTGGACGTCGGGCGTCGGCACCGGCGGCACGATCTCGGGGCCCGGCGGCGGCGGCGCGACCCTCTCGGCCGCGGAGGCGGGCTCGACCAGGCGGACATGGGCGGGCACCGCCAGCGGCGCGGCAAGCACGGTGGCGGCGGTGGCGATCGTGTCCCCGGCCGCGCCGTTGCGCAATTCCTCGGGAAGATAGCGCACCGCGCTGCTCGCCTCGTCGCGCAGCCAGCGGCGGGCGACGCGCTGGATGTCGGCCGGAGTCACCGCGGCGATGCGGGCGAGCCGGCGGTCGGCGGCGCGGGCGTCGCCGTCGACGATCACCGCCTCCGCGATCGCCGAGGCGCGCCCTTCCGCGGTCTCGCGGCCGCGCAGCGCGCTGGTCAGCAATTCGTTCCTTGCTTCGGCGAGTTCGGCGTCGCTCACCGGCACGTCGCGGAAGCGGGCGATCTCGCGGCGCAGGGCGGTCTCGCCGGCCTCGGCGGTGCGGCCCCCTGAGAGGATCGCATAGACGGCGAGGCTGCCCCGGCCCTGCTTGATGTCGACGAAGGAGCTGGCCTGGGCGGCGATGCGGTCGCGATAGACGAGGCTCTGGTGGAGGCGCGAGCTTTCGCCGGTGGAGAGGATGCCGTCGAGCACCTCCATCGCGGCGGCATCGGCGTCGCTCGCCGGCGGTGCCGGGAAGGCGATGAGCACGGCGGGCAGCGGGATATTGGCCTCGTAGACGGTGTAGCGGCGCGCCTCCCGCTGCTCGGGCTCGACCGCGGTGACTCGCGGGATGGCGGCGGCGGGGCGCGCGATCGGCCCGAAATATTGGTCGACCCAGCGGTCGAACTGGGCGGGATCGAAATTGCCGGCGACGACGAGCACCGCATTGTCGGGCCGGTAATAAGTGGCGTGGAAGGCGCGGACGTCGTCGATCGTCGCGGCGTCGAGATCCTCGATGCTGCCGATGCCGGGCCGCGCATAGGGATGCACGCTGTAGGAGATTTGCGGCAGATAGAGGTAGAAGAGCCGGCCGTAGGGCGCGGCGAGCACGCGGCTCCTCAGCTCCTCCTTCACCACGTCGCGCTCGCTGTTGAAGAAGCCGGGCTCGACGACCAGGGAGCCCATCCGTTCGGCCTCGGCCCAGAGCAGGCGCTGGAGGTGGTTGGCGGGGACGACCTCGTAATAATTGGTGTAATCGTCGTTGGTGGACGCATTGTTGAAGCCGCCGACATCCTCGGTCAGCCGGTCGAACTGCTCGGGGACCATGTTGCGCGTCGACTTGAACATCATATGTTCGAAAAGGTGCGCGAACCCCGACCGCCCCCGCGGATCGTCCTTCGAGCCGACGTCGTACCAGACCTGCACCGAGACGTTGGAGCTGGTCGTGTCGCGGATCGCGTAGACGCGCAGGCCGTTGGGCAGAGTGCGGCTCTGGTAGTGGATCGGCGGCACCGCGGGCGCCTGCGCGAAAACGGGAGCGGTAGCCGCGCTCAGGGCCAGAGCGGCGAGCGCCGCGCGCAGGGTCGAACGGATCATGAAAGCGCCTCCCGGAAACGGGGCCTAGCTGCGCCCCCGGTGGCACAGCGTCAAGCGCTTCGGCCGTTAAATGGGGACAGTATATATTTATCGAGTCCCCCCAGCCTGACGCGACCGGCTTGCCGAGGGGGATAAATATATACTGTCCCTATTTAACCAGCGCATCCGCCTGCTCGGCCAGCTCCAGCCAGCGATGCTCGGCCTCGTCGCGCTCGGCCTTGGCGGCGGCGACGGCGTCGGTCAGCGCCTCGAACAGGCGCGGGTCGCGCCGGTAGAGGTCGTGGTCGGAGAGCAGGCTCTCGTCGCGGGCGATGGCCTGGTCCAGCTCCTCGATCCGGGCGGGGAGCAGGTCGAGGTCGCGCTGGTCCTTGTAGGTCAGCTTGGTTCGCCTCAATGCATCTTTGTGCTCCCGCGAAGGCGGGAGCCCAGTCTCGGCCTTCGTCTGGGCTCCTGCTTTCGCAGGAGCACGGGGCGCAGTGCGCTGCCGCACCCAATCCTCATAGCCCCCCGCGACGATATCCACCGTCCCCGAGCCGTCCAGCCCGAGCGTGATCGTCACCGTGCGGTCGAGGAAGTCGCGGTCGTGGCTGACGATGAGGACGGTGCCTTCATAATCGGCGATCACTTCCTGCAACAGGTCGAGCGTTTCCATGTCGAGGTCGTTGGTCGGCTCGTCGAGCACCAAAAGGTTCGAGGCCCGCGCGAATTCGCGCGCCAGCAGCAGCCGCGAGCGTTCGCCCCCGGAGAGGCTGCCGATCTTCGCGTCGACCAGCCCCGGCTCGAACAGGAAGTCCTTCAAATAGCCCTGAACGTGCTTCTTGACCCCACGCACTTCGATCCAGTCGCCGCCGTCCGCGAGGATTTCGCGGACGCTCTTGTCCGGATCGAGCAATTTGCGCTGCTGGTCGATCATGACCCCGGTCAGCGTCTTCGCGCGTGTCACCTTGCCCAAATCGGGCGCGATGTCGCCGGTCAGCAGCTTGAGCAAGGTGGTCTTGCCCGTCCCGTTGGCGCCGACCACACCGATCCGGTCGCCGCGCTGGATGCGCAGCGAGAAGTCGCGGATGATCGGACGCTCGCCATAGCTCTTGGCGACGCCGGCGGCCTCGATCACCATCCTGGTCCTCACCTCGTCGGTCTGCAGCCCGAGCTTCGCCGTCCCCGCAGGCCCGAGCATCGCGGCCCGCGCCGCGCGCATTTCGTGGAGCTTGGCGAGCCGCCCCTGGTTGCGCTGCCGCCGCGCGGTCACCCCGCGCTCCAGCCAGCGCGCTTCGAGCTTCAGGCGGGCGTCGAGCCGATCGGCGTTGCGCGCTTCTTCGGCATAGACCTGCTCGGTCCAGGCCTCGAAGCCGCCATAGCCGACCTCGTGCCGCCTGAGCCCGCCACGATCCAGCCACAAGGACGACCGGGTCAGCCGCGTGAGGAAGGTGCGGTCGTGGCTGATTGCGATGAACGCGCCCTTGTAGCGGGAGAGCCACGCCTCCAGCCATTCGATGCCGTCAAGGTCGAGATGGTTGGTCGGCTCGTCGAGCAGAAGCACGTCGGGCGCCTGTGCCAGCGCGCGCGCAATCGCCGCCCTCCGCCGCTCGCCGCCCGAAGCGGTGCCTGCGTCGCGGTCGAGATCAAGCCCGATCCGGTCGGCGATCGCCTCCACTTCATGCACCTGCGGCGCGTCCGGCCCGGCCGTCGCGAAGTCGCGCAAGGTCGCAAAGCCGGTCACCTGCGGGTCCTGCTCGAGCAGCACAACCTTGATCCCCGGCTGGATGGTCCGCCGCCCCTCGTCGGTCTCGATCATCCCGGCGAGGCATTTGAGCAGGGTCGTCTTCCCCGCCCCGTTGCGCCCGATCAGCGCCAGCCGGTCCCGCTCGCCGACGAACAGATCGAGCCCGCGGAACAGCCAGCCATGGCCCTGGACGAGGCCGAGATTTTCGTAGGCGAGGACTGGGGCTGCCATTGCGGGGCAGATAGGGAGGAAAGCGCCGCGCGTCACCCCGCGCCATGCCGGCAGATAGTGCGGCAAGGCGGCGCAGACCGCGGTGGCGGCGGAGGCGTTTGCGGTCGATCGGGGGGCGACCGGGGGGGTGGTCGAGGACATCCGTGCTCAACTGACGGACGTCGCTTTCACCGGCTTTCTGTCGCCGCGGGACGCCCGGTGCCTCCGCCTACCCGGTAAAACCCGCAGGCCTCCGAGAAGCACAAGTAAAGGCCTGTGCTCTATGCAATTTCCTGCCGGTCGGTTTCTGGTCCGGACCGGCGGCGGCGGGTTTCGCGCTTAAGCGCGGGCCCGCCGCGACTGGCTTGCTAGGGATTACAGGAGCAGATGCTTCTGGATCTTACCCGCCGAGGTGCGAGGGAATTCGGCGACGAATTCGAAGCGTCTGGGCACCTTGTAAGGGGCGAGGCGGGCGCGGCAGAACGCGTCCAGCTCGGCGCCGTCCGGATGCCCCCCATCCGGCGCCAGCTGGACGAAGGCGCGTCCGACCTCGCCCCACTTGGGATCCGCCTCCGCGAGCACCGCCGCGTCGACGACGGCCGGATGCGCCGACAGCACATTCTCGACCTCCGCCGGATAGACGTTCTCGCCGCCCGAGATGAACATCTCCTTGCGCCTGCCGGCGATGTAGAAGAAGCCGTCCGCGTCGCGCCGGGCCAAGTCGCCCGAGCGCAGCCAGCCGTCGGCGGTGAAGGCGGCTTGCGTCGCCTCTTCGTTCTTCCAATAGCCGGGCGTCACGCCGGGCCCCGCGAACTGGAGGTCGCCGACCTCGCCGTCGGGAAGCTCCCGATCCTTGCGATCGACGATGCGGGCGCTGACCAGCAATTGCGGCTTGCCGACCGAGCCGATCCGCTCCCAGGCGTCGCCCGGGTCCACCAGGAAGGCGGTGGGGCCGGTCTCGGTCATGCCCATGCCGTTGCAGACGCGCACGCCGAGGTCGCGATAGCGCATTGCGAGCGCGTCGGGCAAAGGCGCGCCGCCGCAGGCCCAGTGGCGCAGATGGCCAAGCGGCGCCCCGGCGAAACGGGGATGGTCGAGCAGGCCCTGATAGACGGTCGGCACCGCGAACAAGGCGTCGAGCCGCCGTCCCTCGATCAGGCCGACCAGGATCTCGGCGTCGAACCCGTCCATGACGATCACCCGTCCGCCCGCGATCAAGGTGGGAAGCGCGTGCAGATTGATTCCGGCGGTGTGGAAGATGGGCAGGAAGCTGGCGACGGTGTCGGTCGAGGCGAGATCGATGCAGGTGCCGATATTGACATAGTTCGCAACCGCCATCCGGTAGGTGTAGATGACGCCTTTGGGCCGGCCGGTCGTCCCCGACGTGTAGAGCAGATACCAGGTCGAGCGGCCGGGCCAATGCGCCCGCCAGGCGCCGGGCGGCGCGGCGGCGAGCCCGGCTTCGTAATCCCGGTCGAAGTCGATTCGCGGCAGCGGCTCGGCGAGCGCCGCCGCGGCCGAGGCCTCGCCGGCGCCGTGGAACAGCAGGACCGGTTCGGCGTCGGCGATCAGGCCGTCGAGTTCGGCGGGCGGCATCCGCCAGTTCAGGGGCACCAGGATCGCGCCCAATTTGGCGCAGCCGAGCAGGGTCTCGAAGAATTCGATCCGGTTGCGGGTGAGGATGGCGACGCGGTCGCCTTTACCGGCCCCGCGCGAGGCCATCAGCGAGGCGGCGCGGCGGGCGCGTCCGTCGAGCGCCGCATAGGTCAGCGTGCGGCCGCTCGCAGCGTCCTCGAACGCGATCCGGTGCGGCGTCAGCGCGGCGCGCTTGGCGATCAGGTCGGGGATGTCGGCGATCACGGCTCGCGGCTCCGCAGCCCCTCCGACACCAGGTCGATGGCGTGATCGGCCACCTCGCCCGGATCCATGTCCTTGTTCCAGATCGCGTAGCGCATGCCGAGGAAGACGCTCATCCCGATCAGGGCCCAGGCGCGCAATTCGTCCGGCCCTTGCGCGATCTCGCCGCGCGCGGCGGCGGCGGCGAGGTTGCGGCGATAGCCGTCGACGAACGTGAGATAATGCTCGCGATAGACGTCCTCGGCGACGAACTGCGCCTCCTCGATGATCCGGTAGAGTTCGGGATGGCTTCTCGTGAAGGCGATGAAGGCGGCGAGCCCGATCCGCTCCGCCGCCAGCCGGTCGGGCGCGCCGCGCACCGCCTCGGCGACATGGAGGCGGGTGGCGTGGCTCATGTCGCGGACCAGCGCGCGGAACAACTCCTCCTTGCTCTCGAAATAGGTGTAGAAGGTGCCGAGCGCGACGCCCGCTCGGCTCGTGATCCCGGTGATCGCCGCCTCATGAAAGCCGCGCTGCCCGAATTCCTTGGCCGCCGCCTCCAGGAGCTTGCGCACCGTCTTGCGCCCGCGCTCCGTGCGCGGCGCCTTGTCGGCCGAAACCGCGGCCTGGCCCAGATCGTTCATCCATCCCCTCCGAAGCGGGAACTTGAACCCAGTTTCAACTTAGCGCAAGGGGCCCTCGCCCTCCCATTGCTGACGCAATGGGCCCCTCCCTCTCCCCGGGACGGGAGAGGGATTGGAAGGAGGCCCGCCCCAAACCCCTCTCCCATTTGGGGAGTGTCGGATGGAGACTTCCCCCGCCAGTCTCCAGATCGTGCGGGGCACGATCGGCCCGACACTGGTGGGAGGGTGAGGGAATGAGCGGCCGTCAGATCACGAAGAAGTCGGATCCGGTGAGCGCCAGGCCGGGGCTGAGCGTCGCGAACTGGACCGCGGCGCCGGCGCCATTGCCGTCGGCGTCGAAGTAGAGCTGGCCGGTCGCGCCGTTGTAGATGATCCGATCGTCGGCATCGCCGGCCGCGCTACCGGTGACGAACGCGCCCGCGGGCAGGCTGCCCGGGGTGAGCCCGGTG
>DASQLN010000006.1:0-96248 GCA_035629975.1 Allosphingosinicella sp.
TGCGCTGCTCGGCGCGCGTTTCCTCGAGAATCGCTCGGCGCGACACGACGATATTGCCGCGGCGGCGGTCCATCTTAAGGATGACGAACGGCTGCGGGATGTCCATCAGCGGGCCGACGTCGCGGACCGGGCGGATATCGACCTGGCTGCCGGGCAGGAAGGCGACGGCGCCATTGAGGTCGACGGTGAAGCCGCCCTTGACGCGGCCGAAGATCACGCCCTCGACTCGGGCGGTCTCGTTGAATTCCTTTTCGAGCGTGTCCCAGGCGGCTTCGCGGCGCGCGCGGTCGCGCGACAGCATCGCTTCGCCCTGATGGTTCTCGACGCGGTCGACATAGACCTCGACCTCGTCGCCGACCTTGAGGTCCGCCTTCTGGCCCGGAGCGGCGAATTCGCGAAGCGCCACGCGGCCTTCGGATTTGAGGCCGACGTCGATGACGGCGAGGTCGTTCTCGATCGCGGTCACCGTTCCGGTGACGACGCGGCCTTCGAAGCTTTCATTCTCGCCGCCGAGGGATTCGTTGAGCATCGCGGCGAAATCGTCGCGCGTGGGGGTTGCCGTGGTGGCCATATGGGTAGTTCCTAACACAGTGTTTTTGCCGGCCTGGGGGTTGGTTCCCCCGGTCTGGTAACCAGCATGCCGCAGCGGGCCCATCCCGATGCGGCGCCCTTTGGATGGGGCGTCTTGCGGGAAGCGGGGACGCGAACGGCGCATGCGGAAGGGCGGCCTCGCCGTCTCCCTAGCGCCTCAACATTCCAAGGCTTCCCGCGGGGCGCACCACCTGCCGGACGGGCGGGCGTATAGGGGAAGGGAGGGAGGGGGGCAAGAGAGGGGCGCTGCTCAGGGAATTGGCGCTTTGGGAGAGTAACAGGGACCTATTGCTGCCGAATGGTCAAAATGCGACCTAGACGGTGGACGCAATCCGCATGGAAACGCCTCGCTCGATCCCGGACGGGGTTGGTTCGTTCGGGAGATATTCGGCTCTGGACCGCGAAGCCCTCTAGCTTTCCCAGTGGGAGGCCGAAGTGGATGTGTGCGCCTTCGTCGGGCCCATCTCCATTCCGACCGGGCTAATTCGAGCCACTGGCTGACTGCGCTTCCATGAACAGGAACCGCTCGACCATCGAGGAGGATTCCCAGGGCGTCTGTCTTCCATCGGTCGCCGCAACCACGGCGCGGCGCACGGCCATGAACGTATCTGCCAGCGCATGCCCGGGACGCTGAATCTCGGACACCAGGGCGGATGCGAACGGACTATTCTGGAGTCCCTCGCCGTCCTCCGCGACATCGCCTGGCGCCGTCGAATAGGCGATGAAGCTGCCGCGTCGCGCCTGCATCTGGGCCAGGCCCTGCATTCCGCTTCTGAAACTCCGAGCGAGCGGCATGTTGCGGCAGGCATCCAGAATCAGGATGTTCGTGGCAGCGCCTGCCTCCTCCATTTGCAGCAGCACCGCGTCGGCCGAAACGGCCTCGATCGCCAGGTCTGCCTCACGGCGAATCTGAGGCCTGGCCGGGATTAGATAATTGACGCCCCGTGACTGAATGCCGTGTCCTGCGAAGTAGAACAGACCAGTCGTTCGTTCGCCGGCTGCGGCCATGCGGTCTCTGAATCCGATCACGGCCCGCATCATGGTGCGATAGTCCGGGTCCAGAAGCAGAATGACCTCGAAGCCGGCGCTTCTGAGCACGGCGGCCATCGCGCGCGCGTCATTGGTAGGGTTTACGAGATTCCCCATTGTCACGTAGTTGCTGACGCCGATCACCAGGGCAACCCTTGGCAGGCGGCTTCGCGGGCTGTTGCTGGGAATGTCGGCGAAGGCGGTCGGCTGAGGGGGGTTCGCGGGGACCGCAAAGATGTTCGAGGGCACGGTCAGGCCATAGAGCGCGTACCAACCTGCGACGCTAGGATCGAGCCTCAAAGCCGCTTCGAAGGAGGCTCGTGCCTCAGCCGTTCTGCCCAACCCCAGCCGAGCCAATCCAAGTCCGAATCTCAAGTGCGCATCGTCCGGATTGCTTAGCAGCCCGGCTTCGTAATCCCGGGTCGCCATGTCGTGCCGGCGAAGCTTCAGGTTGATGAACCCCCGATACCCATGAGGTTCGTGCGCCCTGTCCAGTTGGGCCGCTTCCCCGCACGCTGCCAAGCCTTCGCTATAGGCTTCGATAGCCGCCAGATTCCAGCACAGGATTCGCCAAGCGAGTGCCGAAGGCCGCATTCGGACCGCAACGCGCAGGTCCTCCACCGCTTCCCTGTGGCGACGAAGGGCGCCATATGCATTGCCGCGCCCGACATATGCGATATCGACTTCAGGTGTATTGCGGATCACTTCGCTATAGTCTGCGATCGCCGCTTCGTAATTAGCTAGCTGGTAATAGACGGTGCCGCGATTGTAATAGACGAACGCCGAGGGCCGGAGCCGAATTGCCTCGGTCAAATCCGCGAGAGCCTGGGCCCTGTTGCCGAGGCCCACGTGGGCGACGCCCCTATCGGCGAGCGCGTTCGCCATCTGCGGGTCGATTCGCAGCGCCGCATCGAAACTCTCGATCGCCTCCGGCAATCGAGACAGATTATCGAGCGCGGCGCCTCGACGATACCAGGCGGTCGCGTTCTGGGGCGAGGCGCGCAAAAGCTCGTCGCACGATCGGAGGACCTGTTCGGGCGGCGCCGTGCCGTCTTCGCTGAGGCAATTCTGGGCGCCGGGGCCTTGCCCGTCTGCCGACGTTCCGAAAGATGCGAGCAAGATGAGCGCCAGACCAGCGAGGCGGAAATAGTCGAGCAATGCGGTGCCTCCCGAAACTCGGTATAGAATAATGGGCCGCCGAATGCGAATCAACGAACCGACCGGTGTAACGAACCAACCGGTGTCAGCTACGTACGAACCGACCAGCCAGGCACGGTACCTGTCACTAAGGAAAAATCCTACGTACCTGTCACCGAGGAAATCCAAGAAGGATGGATCTCACGCAAAGCCGCAAAGGCGCAAAGGACGCGGTGGCCATCTGTCCTTTTCGTCCCAATCGTCCGGCAGGCTCGGAGAGGTACGATCGAGGCACGTACCTCGAGGCACGTACCTGTCACCTACCCGAGTACGTGCCTGTCACCACATCCTACGCGCGCGGGTGCTTCGACGGGCGCGAGTCGCGCCTCGGCCCCTTCACGGATCTCGGTAGATCATGGCCAATATCGGAACCCTCTCATCATCGGCAATTTCTGATCGCTTGTAAGGTGAGGCCAATCGCTATACGAATAAATGTGCTATTCGATCAGTCGTGTTCCCCCGCGATGAACATCATTGCGAGTCGATGGCGAGTCTAACCGCATCAATGGGAGAGATATGATGAAGACCGCTGCAATTGTCGTGGCGCTGTCCAGGGTTGCTTTGCTTACGCTGTCCTCCTGCACGACACCGAGTTCCCAATTTGGAGGGCCGGGAGCGCGACGGATCGAAATACCTTATAGAGTGGTCGCAACAGCCGAGTTCGTCGGAGCCCAAAGACGCAATGATGTCGTCGTCATGCGGCGATTCCTCGTGCCTACGGGGGTAGAGGTTGTCCCCATGGATCCGCAAAACAATGTGGTGTGTCAGCCGCCGGTGGGGACGCCGGGATGGGCCTGGATTCCCTATTCGTTGCCGAAGATCGGCTTGTATTGGGGTGGAGTCTGCCTTCCCATGAATGGCACGGTGACCACCCTCCCACATACCGAGCAGAATTAGCGGGCCGCCCAGTATTTGCGATCGGTGGCAGGTACGTACCTGTCACCGAGGGGCTTCTAGAGTTACGCCCTCAGCGAAAACCATCCGTACCTGTCACCGAGATAGCCAATCTCTACACTTCGTTGAAAGTCGGTCGGCCATAATGGCGATCATAGTCCTCAAGACTCTCGCGCCGACAGGAGTCCGCCCGGGTCGTCAAATCTACGTTGCCCGACCATCTGCTGTTTATCGTCGCTGTATTTGACGAAAGATCGATATTGACCTGCGCTGGGGACCCACCCCCCATGTCGAACGTTCCTCTGATACCACCCTCATTCCAAGCTGCCACTTGGATCGGGTAACGACGGGTGGGACCCATCCACAATATCCTTCTTGAAGGTTCGTCGATAGCGAACACCACCAGGGATTCCGTGTTTCGAACGCCCCGGCAGACGAGCGCGTATTTCCCTTCAGGTTGCGAGCAGCCGGCGAGAACAAGAGGTACTAGAAACCCAAGCACTCCAAACGTCGCTATCGAAGCCGCCCTGGCCATGGTGATAGCGCTCGCCTGCACTGCGCTTACCCCTCAGCGATCGTAATCGGCCGGGGGTATGAAAGGCTCCCCCCGCGCGCGGGCCGCATTGGCCGCTTCGGCGATCGCCAGCTTGCGCTCGATCTCGGCTTGCTGGACCGCCTGCCGCTCGGCCTGACGCCGCTTGTCGTGGGCCCATTCGGCGAGGAACTCGGGCGCGTTCACGACGAACACGAGGCCGATGATCACGACGGCGCCCACCACGAGCTGCAGGATGTCGGGGAGATTGCTCATCGGCCTCCTCATAGCCGCGCGGCGTTAAGCAACGGTGAGCCGCCTGTTCAGGCGCGGCAGCGGCGTCGAGGTCGCTGGGGCTGAAGGGGGGGACAAAGAGGTGTGTGTCCCCGCTCGCCCAGCGTACCCGTCGCCGAAAGCTACCCGTCCCCGCCCGCCTCATGCTATTCCGGACGGACGGAGCCGAACGCATGGACAAGATCGTACCACTCCTTCTCTTTCTCGCCGGCTGTGCCGCCGCCTTTTTTATCGGGCTGTATGTGAGGAGCCGTTATTTCTCGCGGCCGAAAACCTTCCACTATGGCGAGGAGGTCTTCATCTGGTTGCCCGACAAGGGCGAGGGCCTCTCCATTTTCCGCAAGCATTACGAACATGGCAGCTTTCAATATGCCGACGGGACGCCGGTGACCGACCACCGGCTGCACCGCATGCTCCAGGAGTCATGGGTCAGCCAGAACCGGCCCGACCATAGCACGGACTGAGTGGCCAGGGCCCCCGGCTAGCCGCGCCGCCCCTCGACCGCGGCGATGGCCGCGGCGATGGCTTCGGCGGCGCTCATCTCGCTGGTGTCGATGAGGATGGCGTCCGGTGCCATGACCAGAGGGGCGGCGGTGCGGCCCATGTCGCGCTCGTCGCGGGCGTGGACGTCGGCGAGCACGTCGTCGAAATGGACGTCGAGCCCGCGGGCCTTCAACTCCGCATGGCGGCGCCGGGCGCGGACCTCGGGGCGGGCGGTGACGAAGAGCTTTGCCTGGGCCTCGGGGGCGATCACCGTGCCGATGTCGCGGCCGTCGAGGACGGCGCCGCCGCTCTGCCCGGCGAAGCGCCGCTGCCGTTCGAGCAAGGCGTCGCGGACCAGAGGGTAGGTGGAGATGCGCGAGGCGATGCCGCCCACCGTCTCGCTCTTCAATTCGGGGTCGCCGAAATCGATCTGCGAGAGATCCGTCGCGCGCGCCGCGGCGAATTCGCTCTCGGGGTCGCCGCCGAGCCCGAGCAAGTTGAGGGCGGTGGCGCGGTAGAGCAGGCCGGTGTCCATGTGCGGCAGGCCGAAATGCGCGGCGAGCGCCCGGGCGATCGTGCCCTTGCCGCTGGCGGCGGGTCCGTCGACGGCGATGATCATGCGCGCCCCGTCATTCTGGCCTCGTCATTGCGGGGCCAACGCGCCGAGCGCGGAAAGGAAGCCGGGAAAGCTGGTGTCGACGACGGCCATGTTGGCGACCCCTATGGGCAAGCGGGCGTGAAGGCCAGCCACCGCGAAGCTCATCGCCACGCGATGGTCGAGCCCCGGATCGATCGAAGTGCCGCCGGGCAGCGGGCCGGCGCCAAGGCCGTGGACGGCAAGCGCGTCGCCCTCCTCCTCGACGCAGACTCCGATCGCGCGCAGCCCCGCCGCCATGGCGCAGATCCGGTCCGATTCCTTCAGCCGCAGCTCGGCCAGGCCGAAAGCGCGGGTCGTGCCGCGTGCGAAAGCGGCGGCGATGAACAGGATCGGATATTCGTCGATCATGCTGGGCGCGATTTCGGGCGGCACCTCGATGCCGTCCAGCGCGCTGTGCCGGACGATCAGGTCGGCGACCGGCTCGCTCGAATGCTCGCGCTGGTTCACCAGCGTGATATCGGCGCCCATCTCGCGCAGCATGTCGTAGAGGCCCATGCGGGTCGGGTTGACGCCGACGCCGGGGATCAGGATGTCCGAGCCCGGCACGACGAGGGCGGCGACGGCGAGGAAGGCGGCCGCGGAGGAATCGCCCGCGATGAAGAGACGCTGGGGCTCGAGCTGCGCCTCGCCGCGCAGCAGGATGCGGCCGTCGCGGCTCTCGATCTCGGCGCCGAACTGGAAGAGCAGCCGCTCGAGATGGTCGCGGGTCGGCACGGCCTCGACGATCTCGGTGAGGCCGGGCGTGTTGAGCCCCGCGAGCAGGAGCGCCGATTTGACCTGCGCGGACGGCACCTCGAGGACGTGCCGCGTGGGGAGCGCGGGCATGAGCCCCTCGACGGTCAGCGGCAGGCTGTCGCCCTCGATGCGCGCGCCGATCCTTCTCAGCGGGGCCGCGACCCGGCCCATCGGGCGCCGCATGAGCGAGGCGTCGCCGGTGAATTCCGCGCGGATCCGGTGGCTGGCGGCGAGGCCCATGAGCAGGCGCGCCGACGTCCCCGAATTGCCGCAGTGGAAGGGCGCGCTGGGCTGCAGCAGGCCGCCGACCCCGACCCCGTCGACCGTGCAGGCGCCGTCCGCCTCCATCGCGATCCGCGCCCCCATCGCCTCGAGCGCCGCGCGGGTCGAAGCGAGGTCGCCGCCCGCGTTCAGCCCCTCGATCCGGCTGCGGCCGACAGCGAGCGCGGCCAGCATCAGCGCACGGTGGGAAATGCTCTTGTCGCCCGGGATGGGCGCCGTGCCGCGCAACGGTCCGCGAGGCGAAAAGAGCGTCATGGGGCTTGGCTTTGACAGCGCGCACCCCGTGTGGCAAGGCGCCCGCCGACTGGTGGCCCGTCAGGGCGCGCCTGCTTTTTCATTCATGAACGGAGACCTTTCACCCATGGTGAAACCGGAATGGGGCACCAAGCGGACCTGCCCCAAATGCGTGACCCGCTTCTACGACCTCGGCAAGGACGACCCGATCACCTGCATCGCCTGCGGGATCAACTGGCATCCCGAGCCGGTGCTCAAATCGAAGCAGCCGCTGCCGTTCGAAGCGGCCAAGCCCGAGGTGGAGGCCGAGAAGGAGGATGCGGACCTGGCGGCGCCCGATCTCGACCTCGAGGTCGATGAGGATGCCGAGGAGAATCCCGACGACGAGGTCGATCTGGGCGGCGACGACGACATCGGCGTCCCCGGCGCTGCAGGGGACGAGGAAGAGGTCTAGGCAAGCCGGCGCTCCGGCGCTCCGGCGCTCCCGCCGTCGCTTAACGCCGAGTTTTCCTGCCGCGTCGGGGGCCGCCTGGCCGCCATGGGGTCAGGATCGTATTCCCTTATAAGGGAGCTCCCTTATAAGGGAACGGGCGGGCGAGAGGGGCGCTCCAGTTCTGGGGTGAAGCTGGGGTGAAGCTGGGGTGAAGGAAGGCTCCGCCGGAGTTGGTTGGACGGGCCTTCGTCCGCTCTGGGCGAGGGCAGCTCGGCTCGCGGAGGCGCTGATCGCGGCGGAAGACCGGGGCGCGCGCAACGCCCTTGCGTGGCGCCGCCGCCTTGCCTAAATGCGGCGCTCGCCCGGGACCAGGCCGGGTACGAAAAGGTTCGGGGCCGTAGCTCAGCTGGGAGAGCGCTGCAATGGCATTGCAGAGGTCAGGGGTTCGATCCCCCTCGGCTCCACCATGCTCAGGCAAACAATGCCCCGCATTGTTTAGCCGTGTCCGGGGACACGGCGACCGGCGAAGGCTGCCCGCCGTAGCTTTAGCGAAGGAGGGCACCTGACGTATGAACTAGGTCTGCATCCTGCACAGCGTCAGCCATCCGGACCAGTTCTACACCGCCTTGTGCAAAGACGTTGAGGCTCGGCTGCTTCGAACGGCCTGAGACCGCGACCGATATCCCGGCTTGACGGGCTGGCGGCCCGACTCTAGTGTCTTAGTCAGTTAATACAGCCCTCCGCGAAGATGGGCTGTTGGGGGGGAAGCACGAACCATGATATCCGCCAAGTTTGTCGGCCTCGCCGCCTTCGCCGCCGCCGTCATAACGGGCGCCGGCGTCGCCGCCGCGCCGCCGGCCGACCTCAGAACCAAAGCCGACGCGATCGTGCAGGCGGCCTATCCCGCCGACGGGCCCGGCGCGGCCGTGATCATCACGCGGGGCGGAGAGACGATCTACCGGGCGGGGCGGGGGCTTGCCGATCTCGAAGCGCGGCGGCCGATCGCGGCCGACAGCGTCTTCCGGCTCGGCTCGATCACCAAGCAGTTTACCGCGGCCGTGGTCCTGCAGCTCGTGCAGGAGGGCCGGATCTCGCTCGACGACCCGGTATCGCGCTTCTTTCCGGACTATCCGCAGCCGGGCGCCGCGGCGACCGTCCGCCAGCTGCTGAACCACACCTCCGGCATCCAATCCTATACCGGCATTCCCGGCTGGATGGTCGAGGAGAACACCAACCGCCCCCACAGCACCGCCGAGATGATCGCCCTGTTTCGGGACCGGCCGTCGCCGACCCCGCCGGGCCAGGCCTGGGCCTACAACAATTCGGGCTATGTCCTGCTTGGCGCGATCATCGAGAAGGTGACCGGCAAGCCCTGGCACCAGGCGGTCGCCGAGCGGATCGCGGGGCCGCTCGGCCTTCGCACGACCGGCTATGGCGTGGAGCGCGAATCCGGGGCGGCGATGGTGCGCGGCTATACGAGGAGCGGCGGGGAGGTTCGGCCGGCGCGGCTCATCCACATGAGCGTGCCCCACGCCGCCGGCGCGCTGGTCGGCACGGTCGACGACCTCGCCCGATGGTCCAACGCGCTCCACCATCGGCGGGTCGTGGGGCCGGCGCTCTACGCGGCGATGATCGCGCCCGCGGCCCTGCCGGAGGGCCGCACGCACCCCTACGGCTTCGGGCTCGGGCTCGACGACGTGCGCGGCCGCGCCACGATCGGGCACAGCGGTGGCATTTTCGGCTTCAGCACCTACGCCACCTACGTCCCGTCCGACGATCTGTTCGTTGCAATCCTCACCAATAGCGATGAGCCCGCCAGCCCCCCGGCTCTGGTCGCGTCGCGGCTGGCCGCGCTCGCGCTCGGCGATCCTTACCCCGAATTCGAGCGCGCGCAGGTCGATCCGGCCACGCTGGCACCCTTGTTCGGAATCTATCGGGTCGGCGATGCCGGCGTCTCACGGCGCTTCTTCGCGCGTGAGGGCAAGCTCTACACGATGCGCGACGGCGGCGCGGACCTCGAAGTGTTCGCCGCCGGCGGGGACCGCTTCTTCTACGGGCCGAACAGCCTGACCTGGTTCCGGGTCGAGCGCCGCGCCGACGGCGCCCATGTCATGGCGATGCACCAGAACGGCAATGTCGAGGCGGAGCGCGCGGTGCGGACCGGCGACGTGCCTCCCGAGGCGCCGCCGGTCCAGGTCGCCCGCGAGATACTCG
The DNA here is from genome assembly GCA_035629975.1 of Allosphingosinicella sp. GTDB lineage: Bacteria > Pseudomonadota > Alphaproteobacteria > Sphingomonadales > Sphingomonadaceae > Allosphingosinicella. The sequence goes on from DASQLN010000006.1 coordinate 9,577, forward strand.
TCACTTATGTCGGCCATTATCAGACGCCGGGGCCGGCAGCCGAGATCGCGATGGGCGAAAATGACGTGCTGACCATCCAGCTCACCGGCCAGCCGGCGATCCCGCTGCGGGCGACCAGCGCCACCGAGTTCGTCGTCCAGGGCGTCGATGCGCGGATCGTCTTCCACCCGGAAAATGGTGCGGCGAACCGGTTCGTGATCCACCAGGGCGGCCGCGAGCTCGAAGGGCGCCGCGTGGCCCGGTGAGCCGGGTCGCTGCGGGCCGGGGGAGCAGTGCTCAGCGGAACTGGCAGTTGGTGCCCGCCCATAAGTGGGTGACGACGGCATCGGGGGCGTCGCTGCCGAGCAGGCCGTGAATGCCGCCCGCGTCGAATTCCACGCCGAGCGTCGTCGTCTCGATGCGCGCCTCGCCCGCGTCGCCGTCGGTGAGATGGGCGCGGGCCGAGCCGATGCCGAGGCCCATTTCCTCCTCGATCGGCTGCGCGGCAGCCGGGCCGTCGAGCGACCAGCCGACGAAGCGGCCGTGCTGGAAATTGAGCGTCAGTGGGCCGAAGCTGGTGAATTCCATCGGGCCGGCGCCGCATTCCTGATTGGCCTCGCTGCCCGTGGCGGGGCCGCGGATCGCGGCGACCGCGGCGACGATCTCGGCCCTGGCGATGCCGAATTCGAAGATCCGGTTGGTGTGCAGGCCAGGCGTTCCCGAGGCGAGGCCTCCCGCGATCAGGCGCAGCTCCTGGCCGTTGAGGCCGGCCCGCGGGTTGACATAGTCAGCGGACTGCCCAGCTGATCGGGGCGGTGGCGTGGCGTAGCTGCAGGCTGCCGTGGCGGCGAGCAGCGCGAGCGGCAGCAGGGATTTGAGCATCGTCCGATCTCCTCTCGCGCATCGTAACAAGCCCGCAGGCGGAAGCAATGCGGGCTAGGCCGGCGCCTCCAGGCCGAGCCATTGCGCCATCGAGGCGAGCTCCGCGGCGAGCCGCTCGCGCGTCTCGGGCGGCGCGCCGGGCTCCAGATGCACGCTGCGGGCGATCAGCCGGCCGTTCTTCCGGTCGCTCTTGAGATCGACCCGGGCGACCAGCGCGTCGTCCATCAGGAAAGGCAGGACATAATAGCCGTGCACGCGCTTTTCCGCCGGCGTGTAGATCTCGATCCGGTAATGGAAGCCGAACAGCCGCTCGGTCCGCGCGCGCTCCCAGATCAATGGGTCGAAGGGGGCGAGCAGGGCGTGGCCTGCGATGCGGCGCGGGCGGCGGGCTTCGGCATGGAGAAAGGCGCCCTGGCGCCAGCCTTCGACCGCGACGGGAATGAGGACGCCCTCTTCGACCAAAGCGGCGATCGCGGTCCTCGTCTCCTCGACGCCGAGCCGGAAATAGTCGCGCAGGTCCGATGCCCTCGCCACGCCCAGGGCCCTGGCGGACAAGGCGACGAGCGCGCGCCGGGCGTCCGCCTCGCCGGGCGTCGGCAACGCCAGGATCGCCTCGGGGATGACCCGTTCGGGAAGGCCGTAGACCCGCTCGAAGCTGGCGCGCCTGGTGGCGATGGCGAGCCGGCCGGCCCAGAACAGATATTCGAGCGCATGCTTGGTTTCGCCCCATTCCCACCAGCCACTCCGGCTCTTGCCATGCTCGAAATCGGACGCGGCCATCGGGCCCTCCGCGCGGATGCGCTCGAGCACGGCTTCGGCTTCGGCGCGGCGTTCAAGCGCATAGGATTTGAGGCGCGCCCAGCCCGCTTCGCCGCGCTCGGCCCGCGCCATCCGCCAGCGCAGCAGGGGGTGGAGGGCGAGCGGCAGCAGCGAGGCTTCGTGCGCCCAATATTCGAACAGGCGGCGCTCGCCGCGCCTCCCCCAGGCGGCGCGGTCGAGCAGAGCGGTGTCATAGGGGCCGAGCCGCGAGAAGGCCGGCAGATAATGGGCGCGGGCCAGCACGTTGACGCTGTCGATCTGGTGCAGGCCGAGCCGGGCGATGGTGCGGGCGAGATGACCCCGATCGACCTCGGCCGGCCCGGCGGTGCCGAAGCCCTGCGCGGCCAGCGCGATCCGGCGGGCGGCGGCGAGCGAGAGGGTGTCGGCGGGACGGTTCACGCCGCCATCAGAACGACCGCGACGGCGCTGTCAATCGGCGCCGGGCGAGGAACTAAAACCTTCTCCCGACCCTGATCCCGATCGTCCTGGGAGTCGCCACATAGGTGTAGACCTTGCCTCCGATCGCGGTGGCGCCGAAGGGGTCGCCGCAGACGAATTCGTTGCACTGGATCGCGGCGCCCAACGCGCCGCGCGCGTCGAAGATGTTGCGGGCGAACAGCTCCGCGCTCCAGCCTCCGTTTCTCGCGCCGGCGCTGATATCGACCAGGTTGGTGCTTCTCAGCCTGCCGTAAATGGCCTGCTGGTCAGGCCTGAGGTCGCGCGTCCGGCTGCCTTCATGCGACGCGGTGAGCTGGACATGCCCCTCCCAGCCGCCAGTGCCGCCGAGCGGGAATTCGTAGCGCAGCCGCGCATTGCCCTTGAACCGCGCCGTGAGCGGCAGCCTGGTTCCCGAGACCGCCAGCGGGGTCGTGTTGGTGGTCTCGGCGTGGTTATAGGCGCCGCCGAAGCTGATGGTGAGGCCCGCGCTGGGCCGCGCCAGGACATCGAACTCGACGCCGCGGATGCGGGCGTTGCCGGCATTCTGGATTTCGGTCAGGCCGTTGGCGCCGAGGAAGGACAATTGGACGTTGGACCAATCGAGCTGGTAGATGGCGGCGTTGATCCTGAGCTTGTTGTCGAGCCAGTCGGTCTTGAAGCCGAATTCGTAATTGCTGATGAAATCCGCGCCGTAAGGGGGCAGCGTGCCGCGCCGGTTGACGCCGCCCGGCCGGAAGCCCCGCGACCAGGTCGCGTAGATCAAGGCATCCTCATTGATCCGGTAGGTGAGGTTGAGGCGATGGATGAAGCCTGAATCCTCCGACCGTTTGGGGCCGATATTGCCGTTGGCGCTGACCGTGCCCAGATTCTGGCACGGCGATTGCGGGACGGACGGCGGCCCGAAGCAGGCGGCGACTCCGGTCGAGCCGCTGAAGCCGTCGGAATAACCGAAGAAGCCGGTGAGCGTGTTGTCGAACTTGTAGAGGCGCCCGCCGCCGGTAAGGGTCAGCTGCGGCGTGATGTCCCAGGCGACTTCGCCGAAGATCGCATAGTCGCGGTCCACGCGAAGCTGCTGGGTCAGCCAGATGTTGCTCGCCGTCCCCGGCACGGTGATCGCGTCGGCGATGTTGTCGATGATGTAGTTCTGCTCGATCGAGTGCTCCTGGCGCTGGTAGAAGAGGCCGGCGATGAGCCGCACCGGCCGGTCCGCGGGCGACGCGAGGCGCAGCTCGTGGCTCATCCGGCGGTAGCTGTCGTCGGAGCGGATATACTGGTTCGGGTTCACCAGATTGCCGTTATTGTCGTAGAAATAGGCGCCGTAGCCGGCCAGGGCGTCGTAGAAATAGGCATAATCGGAATAGTCGAACTGGCCGTCCTGCTGGCGCTGCATATAGGAGCCGGCATAGGTCAGGTCGAAACTGCCGATCCGGCCCTCGACCGTCAGCGCCGCCTGGTACCAGCGGTCGTTGAACCGTTCGGGATTGAACTGCTGGACCTGCAATTCGCCGAGCCCGCGCTCCTGGGTGAACGAGCCGTGGCTCACCTGCCTTTGGGCCATGATCGCCGGCGTCACCGTCCAATGCTCATCGAGCTCGATCCTGAGCGCCGCCCGCGCGCCGACCGTGTCGACGTCGTTATAATCCTCCTCGACGAGGGCATTGTTGTTGAAGGTGATGCCCGAGGACGGGAAGGTGAGGCTGCCCGGAATATTGTCGATATAGCCGGCGTCGCGGCGGTACCAGGCGACCACCCGGAGTGCGACGTTGCTCGAAATGGGGGCGTTTATGAAGCCCTCGGCGGTATAGCCGAAATCGCCGTGGGCGACGCTGTTCAGCTCGAGGTTGACCTCGCCGTAGAAGCTCGCCGTGTCGGGCCGGTTGGTGATGATCCTGACCGTGCCGGCCTGGCTCGATGCGCCGTAGAGCGTGCCCTGCGGCCCGGCGATCGCCTCGACCCGGGCGATGTCGAAAATGTGGAGATCGAGCGCGCCGGTGATGGTGGTGATCGGCTGCTCGTCAAGATAGGTGCCGACGCTCGGCAGCGAGGCCGAATGATTGGCATTCTCGCCCGAGGCGACGCCGCGGAAATAGACGTTGGCCGAGCCCGGGCCCAGTGAGCGGAAGGAGAGGCTCGGCACGAGGCGGGCATAATCGTTGAACTCGTCGACCTGCAGATTTTCGAGCGTCTCGGTGCCCATTGCGGTGATCGCGATCGGCACGTCCTGGAGATTCTCGGCGCGCCGCGTCGCGGTGACGACGATGTTGGATTCGTCCTGCTCCTGGGTGGCGGCGGCCGGAGCGGGGGCGGGCGTCTCCTGCGCCAGCGCGGCGCCGCTGCCGCAGAGCATGGTGGAGGTGAGCAGGCCGAGGCCGGCGAGGTTCCGGAACGACGAGACGGCCATATCTTCTCTCCCCCAGGCGGTCTGCTTTTCGCGCAAGCTCTGCTGCTTTTCGCGTTGCGTCAATTTGGTTTTGGGGAAGAAACGATTGCGCGGCGCGTCTGTGACGGTTTTGCCACGCCTCGCCCCACCGTCATTGCGGGGAGCGTAGCGACGCGGCAATCCAGCCTTGGTCAGAGGCCGGACTGGATTGCTTCCCCCGGCCTTCACCGGGGTCGCAATGACGGTGGGGGCGCTAGCCCACCGGCGCGTCGGGATAGGCATCCAGGGCCGGGCCCAGCGCCTCTTTCAGCGGACCCAGCCAGGCCTCGTAGGGGCGCCACTGGTCCAGCCCCTCGCGGTTGATCGGGCGGCGGACCTGCTCGGAGCTGGCGGTGCGGACGGCGCGAGCGTTTTCGTGGAAGGCGAGGCATTGGGGCTCGAAGGCGAGGCCCAGGAAAGCGAGCAGGCGGCGGACCTGCCCTTCCGGATCCTCGATCATCGCCTCGTAATGCACGCGGTGGACGCGGCCGGGCTGGACCGCGTCGAAATGGGCCATGAGCGACACATAATCGGAATAGTAGCGGCCGAGCTCGTCGAGGTCGTAGCTGAAGCCCTGGCCGCGGGCGAAATGCTGCTTGAAGTTGGAGTAGCAGCAGCCGAGCGGGTGGCGGCGCGCGTCGATGATCCTGGCGTTCGGCAGGATCAGCCGGATCAGGCCCACATGCGCCCAATTGTTGGGCATCTTGTCGATGAAGAAAGGGCGGCCCGTCTTGCGCTGGATGCGCGTTCCTTCGAGATATTCGGTGCCGAGCGCGGCCAGCGCCCCGGCGTCGAGATCGGCCAGGCATTCGGGATAGGCCGAGGCGTCCGACTTGAGCTTGCGCGCGCCGAGCCGCTTGGCCAGCGCCGGTATGTCGGGCAGCTCCATCGTGCCTTCGACGCGGCTGTGGCTGGCGAGGATCTGCTCGATCAGCGTGGAGCCCGCACGCGGCATGCCCAGGATGAAGATCGGATCGGGCGCGGGGCATCCCTGGCCGGCGCGGCTCTCGAACAGAGCGGACGTGAAGAAGGCGCGGCTGCGGCGGGCATGGTCGGTTATGTCGTCGGGGTCATAGTCTATCTGGGCGCGGCGAAGCCGGTTCCCATCGGCATAATGGGCGAACGCGGCTTCGGCCTCGGCCCGATCCTCATGCGCCTTGCCGAGCGCGAAATGGAGGTGGAAGCGGTCCTCCTCGCTCAAGTGCGCGCCGGCTAGCGCGGCCTCCATCGCCGCGATGTCGGCCGCGTCGAAGGCGATTGTCTTCAGGTTGGCGAGGCTCCACCAGACCTCGCCAAGGCCCGGCGCCGCGTCGAGCGCGCGGCGATAGGCGGCGACGCTGTCCGCCTGGCGGCCGACCGTCTTCAAGATATGGCCGTAGCTCATCCACACCTTGGCCTGGCCCGGGAAGCGCGCCAGCACCTGCTCGTAAAGCCCGATCGCCTCCTCGTAGCTGCCGATCCGGCCGAGCGCGGCCGCCTCTAGATTTCGGTTCGCCTCGCGGTCGGCGCCCTGCAGCTCATCGAGCTGCGCGATCGCCTCGGCCGGACGGTTCTGCTTGTAGAGCACGGTGGCGAGATTGGCGCGCGCCGGCGCGAAAGCGGGCGCCAGCTCGAGCGCGCGGCGGAGCAGATTCTCGGCGTCCAGATAGCGGCCGAGCCGGCCCGCAAGCTCGGCCATCATCCGGATCGCGGCGACGTCGGTCGGCTTGGCCTTGAGGCGCGGGCGCAGGACATGCTCGGCGGCGGCGAGGTCGTTGTCGACGAGTGCTTCGGCGGCCCGCATCAGCTCCGGGTCGCCGACGGAAAAGGCGATCGCGTCGAGCTCGGCGCGCTCGGCCGCTTCATCCTCGCCGGTGCGCCTCAATGCCGTGCCGAGCAGCCGCGCGGCATCGGCATTGCCGGGCGCGGCGCGCAATATCTCGCGCGCCTGCGCCGCCGCCGCGCGGGCGTCGTCGCGCAGCAGCCGCGCCGCGTGCCGCAGCGCCTCGGTCACGGTTCCGGTCGGTGCTCCGTCCATCCGCGCGACGCTAAGCGCTCGCACGCACGCTGGCTAGAAGCGGACGCGCAGGGACGCGACGGCGCGGGCCTGGTAGGGGTCGCCGCGGGCGCTCCGAGCGGTGTCGTGGTAGCGCAGCTCGGCCGTGAGATGCTCGCCGATCCGGCGGGAGAGGCCGGCGCTGAAGGCCGTGTAATCGTCGCCGAGGCGGCGCTCGCGGCGGCCGAGAGAGGCGCTGATGCTGGTGCGCGGAGAGAGGCGAAGCGAGGCGCCTGCTTCGGCGTAAAGCGATTCCCGCGTGCCGCCCAGATCGTCGAAGCTGAACGTGACAGCGAGGCGCGGCCTGACCGGGCCGAAAGCGCGGCTCGCCGAGCCGGTGAACTCGACCGCGTCCTCGTCGGCGGAGGAGGGGAGGCCGGTGAGGCGCTTATAGCCGATCGCCGCCTCCAGTTCGAAGCCGCCGGGATCGCCGGCGACGCCGAGCTGAAACTGGGCCTCGCTGGCGCCCGAATCGACGTTCTTCACTTGCGCGGCGGCTGTGAGGGCGCGCCATTCCACCTCGCCGCGGAGCAGGGCCTGGACGCCGTCGGTCTGGGCCAGCCCCTTGGAATAGCCGCGGCTGGCGAGGACGAATTCGATATGCGGATCGGGGGGCGGCAGCTCGAGCATCTGTGACGCTTTGGTGACAGATGTTTCGCTTTTATGACAGCCTTTCCGTCCCCCCGCTACGATGATAATATGCGCGCCATGTTCACCGACATGAAAGAGGGCACCAGGGACGACTGGGCCCATATCGCCGCCGAGCATGGCAAGCACCAGCTCTCGGCCGCCCCGCAGCAGATCATGGAGAGCCTGAGGCGCCTCGACGAGATCGAGGTCGGCTTCGCCGCGACCCAGCTCGGCCATTGCCTGATGGCGGGCACGCTGGCGCGGCGGTCGGGGGCGAGCGATGAGGAGGTGGTCGCGGCGCTCTGCCACGATCTCGGCAAGCTCTTTTCCATCCCCAATCACGGCCCGATCGCCGCCGAGATGCTCAAGCCCTATGTCCGCGAGGACATCTACCACGCGGTCTACTGGCACCAGGAATTCCAGGGCCGCTATTATTTCGAGCATCTCGGCAAGGACCCGGAGGGACGCGAGCGTTTCAAGGGCGAGAGCTGGTATGCGTTCGCCGAGAAATTGGTCGATGAATGGGACGCGCCCGCCTTCGATCCCGGCTTCGAGGCCGACAGCCTGGAGAGTTTCGAGCCGGAGGTGACGCGGGTGTTCAGCAACCCCAAGGCGATGATCTAGGGGCGTATTTTCGCCGGGGAACTGGTGCTTTCCAGAGCCCGCTCATTGAGCGCGCACCGTCCCGCGATGGGACGGGAGCGGCAGAAATTAACCTATCGCGCCCGCTTGTTAAGACTTGGTGAATCGATTGTTAATGACGGCGATGAGCCGTCTGTCGCCATTGATCGTCCGCCGCGTCGGCCCCTGGGCCCCGGCGGCGCCTTATGAGGCGGCGGAACCCTTTGCCGGCGCCGATGCCGCGGGCTGGCTCGAAGACCTCAAATTGTTCGCCACCGGCTGGCTCGGCGGGCTGGTCTTCTTCGGAACCTTGATCGGCTGAAGCCTAGTGTCCCGGCCCTTCGACTGCCTGCAAGGCAGGCGCTCAGGATAAACTTCAGCCGAAGGCTGAAGGCCGGGACCCAGGATCCTGTTGCTCGAGCAAGCTGGGCCCCGGCCTTCGCCGGGGAACAAGCAGCTCAGACCGTCGGCGGCAGGCCTTCTGCTTCCACCAGGCCGTTCTTATGGTCCTCGACGGCGCGGTGCAGGCGCCAGGCGAGATAGGCCGAGACGCTGCACATCACCGCGGCGAGCAGCAGTTGATCGGCGGAGGGGACCTCCAGCAAAGTCAGGCTCATCGAGAGCACCGAGCCGATCACCATCGCGCCCGAATTGACGATATTGTTGGCGGCGACGGTGCGCGCCGCCTCGCTCTTCTTCACGGTGGTGGTGAGGAAGGCGTAGAGCGGCACCACGAAGATGCCGCCGAAAATGGCGATGCCGAGCAGCGACAAGGTGAGCCAGATCGCGTCCGGATGGGCGATGAAGCCGGCGACATCGTAGAGCGCCTCGCCGGGCAACCTCTCCCACGCATATTTCGAGATCCAGTGGAAAGCGAAGACGAACAGGCCCATGATGATCACAGCCGGCATCGAAAAGCGCGCGGAGACCTCGCCCTTGAGCATCCGGTTGATGGCCAGCGAGCCGATCGCGACGCCGATCGAGAAGATGGCGAGGAAGACGCTCGCCACCGCCCTGTCCGAGGTCAGCGCGTTCTTCACCAAAGCCGGGAACTGGATGAAGAGAACCGCGCCGATCGTCCAGAAGAAGCTGATCGCGATGATGGCGAGGAACAGCCGCCTGATGCGCAGCGTCGCCCCGATCAGCCGTGCCGACGAGCGAAAGATGTTGTAGTCGACCTTGTGACCCTCTTCGAGCGCCGGCGCGGGCGGCACTTCCCGACCGAACAGCCAGCCGATCAGGGCGACGGAGAGGACGAGGCCGGCGGCGACCTCGACCGGAATCAGGCCGGCGAGCAGGGTGCCGCCGAGGATCGCGATATAGGTGCCCGCCTCGACGAGGCCGGTGCCGCCGAGCACCTCTCCCTTGTGCAGATGCTGCGGCAGGATCGCATATTTGATCGGGCCGAAGAACGTCGAATGGACGCCCATCGCGAGCAAGGCGAGGAGCAGGATCGGGATCGCCACGCTGTCGACCATGATCCCGTTCATCGCCATGACGAGGCCGCCCGCGCCGACGATCATGATGCCGATCTCGCAGGTCTTGACGATGCGGATGATCCGCGCCTTGTCGGTCGCGTCGGCCAGCTGGCCGGAAATGGCGGAGAGGAAAAAGAAGGGCAGGATGAAGATGCCGGTGGTGAGCCCCGAGAACCAGTTTTCGGCATTCTCGTTGTTATAATGCTCGTACACCACGAACAGCACCATCGTGTGCTTGAAGAGGTTGTCGTTGAACGCGCCCAGCATCTGGGTGCCGAACAAGGGCAGGAACCGGCGCGTGCCGAGGAGGTGGAAAGCGCCGGTGCTGCTCATGGGATGGTTCGAACTCCGGGAAATGCGGCGGACGCCTGGCCTGCGGTCAAGATGATGGCATCCTTGTCGTCTCGGCCAAGCGGGCCACGCGGGGGCTCTCATAGTCCGCCCGCGCGAAGGCGCACAAGCCCCGCATTCCCGGATGGGCGGAACGCGCTCCCATTCGGCCCGCTTAGGCGTTAAGGCGGCCGACGAATGCTGACGCTGCCCAACCTCCTGACGCTGTCGCGCATCTTCGCGGTGCCGATCCTGGTGTTCCTGCTGTGGCGGCCGAGCTGGGAGGATTATGCGGTCACATTCGTGCTCTACTGCCTGATCGGAATCACCGATTATTTCGACGGCTATGTCGCGCGCGCGCAGGGGACGGTGTCCAGGCTCGGCCAGTTCCTCGATCCGATCGCCGACAAGATCATGGTCGCCGCGGTGATCGTGATGCTGGTCGCGCGGCCCTCGCTCGAGGGGCGCTGGATCATCCACGACTGGCATCTGATCCCCGCCTTGGTCATCCTCTTGCGGGAAATCATCGTTTCGGGCCTGCGCGAGTTTCTCGCCAGCCTCCAGGTCTCCGTCCCGGTCAGCGCGCTCGCCAAGTGGAAGACCACCCTGCAGCTCGTCGCCTTGGGGGCGCTGATCCTCGCCGGCGCGCTGCCGCACTGGCCCTGGGTGCACCAGGTCGGGCTGGCGTCGCTGTGGGCGGCGGCGGCGCTGACCCTGGTGACGGGCTGGGATTATCTGAGGGTCGGCCTCAAGCACATGGATTGAAAATGGGGACAGTATATATTTTTCCCATCCGTGTGCGGTGAAAGGTCACGAGCCGCGACTTGAATAATATATACTGTCCCCATTTTCTTAGCGGGGTGACGATGTGGCGCTACGCGGCGGCCTTCAGCGCGTCGGCGAGCATGCGGAACTCCTTCTCGCGCGGCGAGCCCTTGCGCCAGACCAGGGCGATGCGGCGCGAGGGATGGTCGGCGTCGAGGCGCCGGGCGACGACCTTGGTATTGTCGAGTATCCCGGCCGTCACCGCCATTTCGGGGAGGAGCGTGGTGCCAAGGCCGTTGTCGACCATCTGCACCAAGGTGTGCAGCGAGGTGCCCATGATCGCCGCCTCGGCGCGCAGCTCGGGCCGGTTGCAGGCGGAGAGCGCATGATCCTTGAGGCAGTGGCCGTCCTCGAGCAGCATCAGCCTGGCCTCGTCGATCGCCGAGGCTTCGACCATCTCGGGCAGGTCGTCGGCGGCGCCGGGCGGGAAGGCGACCATGAAGCGGTCCTCGAACAGCACCGCCTTCTCGACGTCTCCACACGCATAAGGCAGAGCGAGCAGCACGCAATCGAGCTGGCCGCGATGGAGCGCGTCGCAGGCCTGCTGGCTGGTTTCCTCGCGCAGATAGAGCTTGAGGTCCGGCCATTGCGCGCGCAGCCGCGGCAGCAGCGCCGGCAGCAGGAAGGGGGCGATGGTCGGGATCACGCCGAGCCGGAGCTCGCCGGCGAGCGGCTTGCCCGACGCGCGCACCATGTCGGCGAGCTCCTCGGTCTCGCGCAGGATCCGCCGCGCCTTCTCGGCGACGCGGATGCCCAGGGGCGTGAACCGCACGACGCGCCGTGTGCGCTCGACCAGGGTGATTCCGAGCAAGGTCTCCAGCTCCTTGATCCCGGCCGACAAGGTCGACTGGGTGACGAAGCAGGCCTCGGCCGCGCGGCCGAAATGGCCCTGCGCCTCAAGCGCCACGAGATATTGCAGCTGCTTCAGGGTCGGCAGGTAGGTGCCCATCGCCTCACTCGATCAAATCGCGCGATCCAATCTATGGGAACGATCGTCCGCCTTTTCCAGCCGCTGAGTCGGCTCGCCGCATAGACCAGGTCGATCGCGGCCTCCCCTCAGGCGGCGGCATAGGCATCCACTTTGGCGATATGCGCCGCGATCGCGGCCTCATCGAGGAACGAGCCCAGGAACGAATTCCTCGCCAGCGTGACCAGATCGTCGCGGCCGAGCCCGCGCCCGATCGCGGCGGCGTGGTAATTGTCGTTCACATAGCCGCCGAAATAAGCGGGGTCGTCGGAATTGACGGTGACGCGCAGGCCGGCGCGCAGCATCGCGTCGATCGGATGGGCCTCCATCTCGGGAACGACGCACAGCTTGAGGTTGGAGAGCGGACAGACGGTGAGCGTCACCTGGTCCCGGGCCAGCCGCTCGACCAGAGCCGGGTCCTCGAGCGAGCGATTGCCGTGATCGAGCCGGTCGACGTGCAGGATGTCCAGCGCCTCGAGCACATAGGCCGGCGGCCCTTCCTCCCCGGCATGGGCGACCCGCCTGAGGCCGAGCGCCGCCGCCGCGGCGAAGACCCGCGCGAAGCCGGCCGGCGGATGGCCGAGCTCGGAGCTGTCGAGCCCGACCGCTTCGATCCGGTGCAGCCAAGGCCGCGCCAGCTCCAGCGTCGCGAAGGCCGCCTCCTCGTCGAGATGGCGCAGGAAGCAAAGGATCAGCTTCGAACTGATGCCGTGGCGGGCCTCGGCCTCGTCCATGCCGGCGGTGAGGCCGCGCATGACGATATCGAAGCTGATGCCGCGATCGGTATGCGTCTGCGGATCGAAGAAAATCTCGGCATGGACGACGTTGTCAGCCGCGGCCCGGTCGAAATAGGCGGTCGCGAGGTCGCGGAAATCCTCCTCCGTGCGGAGCACGTCAGCGCCGCGATAATAGATGTCGAGGAAGTCCTGGAGGTTCGAGAATTCGTACGCCGCGCGGACCGCCTCGACGCTGTCGAACGGGATCGCGATGCCGTTGCGTTTCGCCAGCGCGAACATCAGTTCGGGCTCGAGGCTGCCCTCGATATGCATGTGCAGTTCGGCCTTGGGCAGGCCAGCGATGAAGGCGTCGAGATCGGTCATGGCGCAAGGCTAGAGCAAGCGCCGGCGAAGGCAAGTCGCGCTTGCGTTCGCGCGCGATTCCAATAGCCTCGCTCGGGCATAGCGGGGGAGGGAACTCATGACGCGCTTTCACGGGATGGCCGGCCTCGCCGCCGCCTTGCTCGCTTCGGCATCCGCCGCCGCCCAACAGGCGCCGAGGCCCGCCACGCCGCCCTCCCAAGCGGCGGAGGCGCGCGCGCTCGAACGCTGGACAAGCCCGGTCCTGACCCGGTTCAGCGGCGAGGCCGAGTTCCGCCGCTACGTCCGCGCCGTGCGGGCCCACCCCGGCGCGCGGCCGCGCTGGTGGGCGCGCGGACGCCACATCCAGTTCGCGCAGTCGGTGGGGTCGGCCGAGATCCAGAGCGACAGCGAGCCGCCGATGTGCCCGCCCGAGGATCCCGCCTGCGCGGGCGCGGAAGCCGAGGGTGTCAGCATCGTCGCCACCGGCACGCGCGCCCGGTCCAATTCGATCACCAACAACCAGGAAGCGGGTGTCGACGAAGGCGACATCGTCAAGCAGATCGGGCAATATCTGCTCGTCCTCCAGGACGGCCGCATCTTCGTCATCGACACGCGCGCCGGCGATGGCGGCCGCCTCGCGCTTGCCGATCGGATCAACGTCTATCGCGATTCCGATGACGACATCTGGTATGACGAGATGCTGGTCGAGGGCAATCACGTGCTCGTCACCGCTTATTCCTATGGGGAGCAGGCGACCGAGGTTTCGGTGTTCCGGCTGGGCGCAAGCGGGCGGCTGTCGCGCCAGGGCGTCTTCTTCCTCTCCTCCGACGATTATTATGACGGAGACAATTATGCGACCCGTCTCGTCGGCGACAATCTGGTCGTCTACGCGCCGATGAGCATCTCCGAGATCGATCCGGACCGGCCGATCAAATGGCCTCTGGTCCGGCGCTGGGTGGCCGGCGAGGACCGCGAGCAGGGCGAGGCGCACGGAGTCCCCCTGTTCGACGCGCGAACCATCTATCGGCCGGTGCGCACCGTCACCGATCCGGTCGTCCACACCGTCTCGGTCTGCCCGCTCGGCCCGGCCGGCGCGGGCAGGGACTTGCGGTGCCGGACCACCGCCTTCACCGGCCCGGAACGGCGCGAATATTATGTCTCGCCGACCGACGCCTATTTGTGGATCACGCCCGACCATGGCGATCTGGGCCCGCCGCCGTCGCGCGATACCTGCCGAGCCGGCGAGCGCGTCCGGCCCGCCGACGCCATCCCGGCCTTGCTGTACCGGGTGCCGGTCTCGGGCGCCGAGCCCGCTGTGCTCGGCACGGTCGGCAGGCCGATCGACCAATTCTCGCTCGCCGCGAGCGGGTCGCGCTTCCGCGCCTTGCTGCGCCTGCGCGGCCGCAGCTGCCGGCTCGACTTCGATGAGGCGCCGCCCCTGGTCTATTTCGACACCTCGCTCGCCCGCTTCGGCGACACGCTCTCGCCTGCGTCTTTGTCCAGCTACACGCCGCTGCCCGACGCCGGCGTCACTGCGATCGAGAACCGCTTCACCGACGCCTTCCTCGTCTATGGCGGCCGCGGCAGTCGGGGCTCCTCTCCGCCCGAGCCGAACGAGGAAGCGCGCCCGGACGCGCGCGTCGTCGCGGTGCCCCTCGGGCGGCCGCGGGACGCGAGGGTGCTTCGCGTCCCCCACGACGTGATCCGCGCCGAGCGCGCAGGCGACGACATCGTGCTCACCGGCTATCGCGACCATCGCGGCCTGCAGATCAGCCTGATCGGCCTCGACGGCGCGCCGCGCGTCGCCTCGACGGTGCGGCTCGACGGCCGCTTCGAGAGCGAAGGGCGCAGCCACGCCTTCAACAGCCTGATGGAGCCGGCCGGCAGCGGCATCATGGGGCTGCCGACCGTCCGCCGCGACTACGAGGCGGGCCGATACGTCTGGCGCAGCGATGCCTCCGACCTCTCTTATGTCACCGCGGATCGGGGCCGCCGCCTGGCCGCGGCCGGCGAGCTGCTTGCCAACGAGGAGGCGGACGAGGGCACCGGCTATCGCTGCGAGGTCTCCTGCATCGACTGGTACGGCAACAGCCGGCCGGTCTTCACGGACGGCAGGGTGTTCGGCCTCAGCGGAGTCGAGCTGATCGAAGGCAGGGTCGAGCGCGGCCGCATCCGCGAGGTCCAGCGGCTCAACATCGCCGCGTCGGCGCCTCCGCCGGCGCCCCGCTGAGGCGACCCGGCGGCGGGAGGGCTCCCCTTGCTTTCGCGCCCGACCTTCGGCCCGACCGGCACCGAACCGATCGAGGGCCGGCTGCTGCAGGACCGCATGAGCGAGGTGCAGCGGTCGGCATCGTCTTGTCGCGACCGCCGCCGCCTTTAGGTGACCAGGCTTAGGGTGTTCACGTTGATATGCGGCCAGACGATCGTCTGGCCGGGGCTGTCGGACTTTATTGGGAACTCGATCAGCACCCGCTGCGAATATTGCAGCTGCCGGTAGGTATTTCCGTGCTCGTCCTCGAGGGTCTCGAGCCAGAAGGTCGCGTCGAACTGCGTCGGGTTGGCGTTGGCCGCGAGCGAGGCGATGTTGGCGATCCCGCCCTTGTTCAGCGTGCTCACCTGCAGCGTGACCGTGCTGGTCACCTTCAGGCCGTTCTTCTCCTGATTCTCCAGGAAGGCGACCAGCGTCTTGTTGGGGAATTCTGGACTGAAATCGGCATATTTGAAGGGGAACAGATAGTCGTCCGTGTAGCCGCGCAGATCCGGCAGAGCGCCCGTCGGCAGGCCGTTCAGCGTGACGTCGATGACGGGCGGGCCGGCGGTCACCGAGGAAGTGCCCATCGCCTCCACGGCATTGCCGTGCGGCACGCTCGCGATCCTGAACACGTCGAAACCGTCGTTTAGCTCGGGGTTCGACACTTCCCAGAAGCCGCCTTCGACATGCATCAGAGCGCCGTTCAGCAGCTCCGAGATGGTCGTCGAATATTGCAGTGTCGGGATATTCTCGATGACGGTCAGGCCGCGATTGGGCGTCGTGGCCGGTACCTTGTTGATGATCAGATTCTCGGCATAGGAGGCGACCAGCAGCTCGAAGCCGCCTTCCTGGTTCGGGACCGCGATCATGTTGAAGCCGTTGGCGCCATGCCAGTTTCCGGCGAGGCCCGTCAGGTTGCCGAAATCGATCTCTTCGCCGTGAAGTCTTACCTCATGCGTACTGGCCATTGGAAATCCCCCAAGTCGCGTGCCTTGGAGATGCGCGAATTCCTGCACGGGCGCAACAAATACGTTCTTGCTGCGCAACGATCTCCGGCGATGCGCCAAGACCGGCCGCCTTTAGGTATTTTTACTGGCTTCCGCCGTGCCAGCGATCACGGATCCTTGTTGTAGCCCTGTCAGGACAAGACAAGGCCTCCGGCGGAAGAACCCAGATGATTCCCAGAATCGAACCCCCGCCCGCCGAACCGGCCAGCGGCGGGGCCGCGTTCGTCGAAATGGCGACGCCGGCTTTGCTGGTGGGTCCGGCCGGCCGGGTTGCGCTGGCCAACGCACAGGCGTGCGCCATGCTCGGCTGCGCGCCTGAGCCCGGGCTCGGCCTCGGCGAAATCCTTGCCCGCGCCGGTATCGGCGGCGCCATTCACCTGCCCGGCGCGCCGGGCGCGTCCACCGCCTGCCGGATCGCCCTGTCGGACGGGCGAGCTGTCAGCGTCGAGGCGCGGCTTTTGCCCGACGGCGGGTCGGTCCTCACCCTCAACGACGTCAGCGCGTTCGTGAGGGAATCCGAGCTTGCCCGGCTCGATCCGCTGACCGGCCTTGCCAATCGCATGACCCTTCACGCCCGCCTCGGACTGGCGATGTGCTCGCGCGAGCCGGTCGCGGTCTTCTGCCTCGATCTCGACCGGTTCAAGTCGGTCAACGACACGCTCGGTCACCCGGTGGGCGATGCGCTGCTGCGCAAGGTGGCGGAGCGGTTGCTTGGCGTCGTCCGCGCCGGCGACGTGGTCGCGCGGCTTGGCGGCGACGAGTTCGCAGTGCTGATGCCCGGCGTGACCCAGCCCGAGAAAGCGGAGGCGCTCGCCGCGCGCATGGTGGATCTGGTCGGCCGGACCTACGCGCTGGAAGGCCATGTCCTCAACGTCACCTGCAGCATCGGCGTGGCGCTGGCGCCGGCCGACGGCGGCGATGCCGACGTGCTGCTCAAGAATGCGGACCTGGCGCTCTACCGCGCCAAGTCGGAGGGCCGCGACCGCTTCCGCTTCTTCGAACCGGTCATGGACGCCCGCATGCAGGAACGGCGGAGCATGGAGATCGGGCTCAGGCGCGCGCTGGCGTTCAGGGAATTCTCGCTGGTCTACCAGCCGCAGCTCAACCTCGGCAGCGGTGAGGTGGTCGGCTTCGAGGCGCTGCTGCGCTGGCAGAATCCGGGCGGCGGCTTGGTCTCACCCGCGCAGTTCATACCGGTGGCGGAGGAATCGGGGCTGATCGTGCCGATCGGCGAATGGGTGCTGCGCACCGCCTGCGCCGAAGCGGCCGGGTGGCGCAAGCCGGTTTCGATCGCGGTCAATCTCTCCCCGATCCAGCTGCGCAGCCTCAAGCTGGTCGGTACGGTCACCGCGGCGCTCGCTCATACCGGGCTCGATCCCGCCCGGCTCGAGCTGGAGATCACCGAGAGCGCCCTGCTCGAGGACAGCGACATGGTGGTCGGCATGCTCGACAGTCTCCGCGCGATCGGGGTGCGCGTCTCGATGGACGATTTCGGCACGGGCTATTCCTCGCTGAGCAATCTCCAGAAATTCCCCTTCGACAAGATCAAGATCGACCAGAGCTTCGTGCGCGACATGCTCGACAACCCGCAAAGCCGGGCGATCGTCCGCGCCGTCGCCAGCATCGGCACCAGCCTCGGCATGAAGACCACCGCCGAGGGGGTGGAGACCGCGGCGCAGCTCGAAGCGGTCCGGGCCGACGGCTGCAGCGAGGTCCAGGGCTATCTCACCGGGCGTCCGCTGGCCGCCGCCGATGCCGTCGCCCTGCTCGCCCACCCGCGACGCGCCCTTCCCGTCACAGGAGACAAGACATGACCCAGGACCTGTACCGCCTCGTTTACTACAGCCGCAATTGCGTGGCCGGCCACGCCGAAGCTCACGAGGGCGCGGTCCGCGCGATCCTCGCCGCGAGCCGCGCCAACAATCCCCGGGCGGGCGTGACCGGGGCTCTCCTGTTCAACGCCGGCTGCTTCGGCCAGGTGCTGGAAGGCGCGCGCCGCGCGGTCGAATCGACGTTCGAGCGAATCCAGCGAGATCCGCGCCACGCCGAGGTGTCGCTGCTCGCTTTCGAGCCGGCGGCTGCGCGCGCCTTCCCCAATTGGGCGATGGCCTGGCTCGGCAGCGAAGCACGCGGCGCGGCCCGGTTCGGCGACATCGCGCAGGGTAGCGGCTTCGATCCGTCGCGGATGAGCGCCGACGCCTTGTTCGAAACGCTGCAGCGCCTTGCGCTGGAAGAGGAAAAGAGCGCCGCCGCCTGAGCCGGGAAACGCGCCGCCGCCCCTCCTACGCGAGATCGAAGCGGTCGGCGTTCATCACCTTGGTCCACGCCGCGACGAAATCCCGCACGAACTTCTCATCTCCGCCCTTTTCGGCATAGACTTCGCACACCGCGCGCAGCTCGGCGTTCGAGCCGAAGATGAGGTCGGCGCGGGTCGCGCGCCAGGTCTCGCCGCCGCCCGCACGGTCGGTCGCGACATATTCTTCGTCGTTCGACCCGTCGACCGCGCTCCACACGTTGGTCATGTCGAGCAGGTTGACGAAGAAGTCGTTGGTCAGCTGGCCCGAACGCCTGGTGAGGTGGCCGTGGCCGCGCTCGCCATGGTTCGCGCCGAGCACGCGCAGGCCGCCGATCAGCACCACCATCTCGGGCACCGACAGGCCGAGCAGGCTGGCGCGATCGAGCATCATCTCCTCCGTCTTCACCGCCAGCTTCTTCTTGCCGACATAGTTGCGGAAGGCGTCGGCCTCGGGCTCCATCACTGCGAAGCTGTCGGCGTCGGTCTGCTCGTCGGTCGCGTCGCCGCGGCCGCCGGTAAACGGCACCGAGGCGCTGTGGCCGGCGTCACTGATCGCCTTCTCCACCGCGACCACGCCGCCGAGCACGATCGCGTCGGCCACCGACAGGTTGCCGCGCAAGGCCTCGAGCGTGTCGATCACCTTGGCGAGCATTTCCGGCTCGTTGACCTCCCAGTCCTTCTGCGGCGCGAGGCGCACGCGCGCGCCGTTGGCGCCCCCGCGATAGTCGGATTTGCGGTAGGTCGAGGCCGAAGCCCAGGCGGTCTTGATCAGCTGGCTGACCGTGAGGCCGCTGGCCGCGATCTTCTCCTTGACCGCCGCGACATCGGCGTCGGACGGCGTGGTGCCGGCGGGGATCGGGTCCTGCCAGATCAGGTCCTCGGCCGGGACGTCCGGTCCGAGGTAGCGGACCTTGGGCCCCATGTCGCGATGGGTCAGCTTGAACCACGCCCGCGCGAAGGCGTCCTTGAATGCCTCGTGGTCGTTCCTGAACCTCTCGCTGATCCTGGCGAACTCGGGATCCATCTTGAGCGCCATGTCGGCGGTGGTCATCATCGTCGGCACGCGCTTCGACGGGTCGTGCGCGGCCGGCGCCTTGTCCTCTTCCTTCTGGTCGATCGGCTGCCACTGCTGCGCGCCCGCGGGGCTGCGGACCAGCTCGTAATCGTAATCGAGCAACAGGCGGAAATAATTCTCCGACCAGCTGGTGGGCGTGTTCACCCAGGAACCCTCGATTCCGCTGGTCACGGTGTACTCGCCGATCCCGCCATGCTCCTCGCCGCTGACCCAGCCGAAGCCCTGCGCGGCGAGATCACTGCCGGCCGGGGCGTGGCCGAGGGTCGACGGATCGCCATTGCCGTGCGCCTTGCCGAAGGTATGGCCGCCGGCGGTGAGTGCGACCGTCTCCTCGTGGTTCATCGCCATCCGGTGGAAGGTTTCCTTGATGTCGCGCGCCGACTGCAGCGGATCGGGGTTGCCGCCCGGGCCTTCCGGGTTGACGTAGATCAGACCCATCTGGATCGCGGCGAGCGGGCCTTCGAGCTCGTGCATGCCATGCTCGGGGGCGATGCGGGTCTGCACGCCCTGGTTGACCCACTTGTCTTCCGAGCCCCAGTAGATGTCGCGCTCGGGCTCGAACACGTCTGGACGGCCGCCGCCGAAGCCGAACACCGGACCGCCCATGCTTTCGATGGCTACGTTTCCGGCGAGGATGAAGAGGTCGGCCCAGGAGATGTTCTTGCCGTATTTCCGCTTGATCGGCCACAGCAGGCGGCGGGCCTTGTCGAGGTTGCCGTTGTCGGGCCAGGAATCGAGCGGAGCGAAGCGCTGCTGCCCGCTATTGGCGCCGCCGCGGCCGTCCGCAGTGCGATAGGTACCCGCCGCGTGCCACGCCATGCGGATGAAGAACGGACCGTAATGGCCGTAGTCCGCCGGCCACCATGGCTGGCTGTCGGTCATCAGCGCGGTGAGGTCGGCCTTCAACGCTTGATAGTCGAGCGCGTTGAATGCTTCGGCATAATCGAAGTCGGCGCCGTGGGGGTTGGTAGGACCATTGGGGTTGAGGATCTCGGTCGCCAGCATCTCCGGCCACCAGTCCTTGTTGGTCCGCCCAAGCAAGGCGCGGACTCCGCCGTCGCCCTGCGCAGGGCAGCCGCCGTCGATGGAACCGGTCTTCGCGTCCATGTCTCTTCCTCTTCCCGAATCGATGTGAAGTGCCTCACGACGCTACGCCGCGCCTATGAACGGGGGAAACGATTAAAAGCGGTGACTGTGATCGATAGGGACGATATCATTGCGGCCCGGCACGGCGCAGGTCATTGTCCAGCGCGTCCGCTTCCAGCTCGAGTTCGCGCGCCAGGTCCAGCAAAGGCTGGCGCCGGTCCGCGGGATAGCGCGCGGCGACCATGCGGCAGCGGGACGCCCGCAGGCGCAATTCTTGGGACCTGTTCATGGAAAAATGCCCGCCCGGCGCGGGCGGTGGCCCGGCCCGGACGGCCTGCCCGGATTTGCCGGCCGTGTCGCCCTTTATCGAATGGAATTAAGAATATAGCGCCCCGGAACGGGATTCCGGCCCTCAGATCCCGCCGAGATAGTCCAGCTTCCCGATCGGCACGCTGCGGTGGCGCAGGAGGGCGTAGGCGGTCGTGACGTGGAAGAAGAAATTCGGCAAGGCGAAGCCCAGGATGAAGCTCTGGCCGGTGAACGGGATCGAGCGGCCGTCGGGCAGATCGAGGCTGACCGGGGCCTCCTCCTTGCCGTCCAGCGCCTCGCGCGGGACCGCGCGGATGAAGGCGATGGCGCGGGCGATTCGCTCCTGCAAGGCTTCGAAGCTCGCCTCATTATCGTCGAACACGACATTACCGACGCCGCCGACGCGGACCATCGTGCCCTTGGCGGTGTCGGTGGCGCGCTGGACCTGGGCGGTGAGCGGCGCCATGTCCCCGACCAGGCGGGTCGCCAGCAGGTCGGCCGGGTCGATGCCCTTTCCGGCGGCGAATGCGGCGCCCTTGCCGAGGATCGCCGCCAGGTTGGTGAGCGACCGGACATAGACCGGGACGGTGAGGTCGTAGAGCGAGACGGCCATGCGCGCCTCATAGGCTCGGGCGTTCCGCCCCCGCAACCATAAGCGCGCTGCCGTGTTGCTCCTGTCGAGGAAACGAGGCGACACGCAGTGACTGCAACCAACAACCAATCTTCTCCCTGGTGGACGCTGAGGCGCGGCGACGGGCCGGTGGTGGCGACGGCGATCCATGACGGCAACGGCCTGAGGGACGAAACGCGGGCCGCGATGGCCCTTTCCGGGGCCGACCGGCTCCGCGAGGAGGATCCCTTTACCGGCCAGGCGATCCTCGATGTGCCCAACCATGTCATCGCCGGCCGCTCGCGGTTCGAGGTCGACCTCAACCGCGCCGCCGACATCGCCGTCTATCGCACTCCCGAGCAGAGCTGGGGGATGCAGGTCTGGGAGCAGCCGCCGGACGCGGGCCTGGTCGAGCGGTCGCTGCTCCTCCACACGCGCTTCTACGCGATGATGGGCGCCTGGCTGGACGAGGTGGAGGCCGATCACGGCCGCTTCGTGGTGCTGGACGTGCACAGCTACAATCACCGCCGCTCCGGGCCGGGCGGCGCGCCCACGCCGCAACGGGACGCGCCCGACATCAATATCGGCACCTTCTCGATGCCGCGCGCGCACTGGGCCCGGCTGCTCGACCCGCTGATCGGGGCGATGCGCGATTTCGACTTTGGCGGGCGCCGGCTCGACGTGCGCGAGAATGTCGCCTTCCAGGGCAAGGGCGAGCTCACCCGCTTCGTCCATGAACGCTATCCGCGGAGCGGGTGCGCGATCGCGATCGAGTTCAAGAAATTCTTCATGGACGAATGGACCGGCGAGCCCGATCCGGCCGAACTGGCGCTGATGCGCGGCTTCATCGGCCATGTCGCCCGCAGCGCCCGCGAGCTGCTTGATGCCGGCTGAAGCGCCGATCGATTTCAGCGAAGGCAAGGCCTATCGCGCGGCGCTGAAGAGCGGCGTCCGCGCCCATGTCGACCGGCCGCTGCCCTTCCTGATCCTGCACCGCTTCGCGCGCCGCGGGGGCGAAAGCCTCGCCTTGCAGGTGGCGTCGACCAGCCCGTCCTATCTGCTCTGGCCGGAAGCCGGCGACGGCGAGGCGCTTGCGCTGACCGAAAAGATAGCCGGCACATTGTGCGAAACCAGCGAGCGGGTGCTGCTGGTCTCGCTCTACGATCTGCCGCGCGATCCCAGCCTCGACGACAAGGCGCCCAGGCTCGAGCGGTTCACCTGCCGGCTCGGCGCTTCGGAAGACCCGGCCGCCTGGGCCGCGGCGAATCTCCTCGAACGAGCGCTCGGCGCCATCGAAGTCGACCTTCGCACCTGTACCGTCGAACGCGAGTCACAGGTCCGGTGCGAGCCCGGCGTCGAGGCGCTGACCCGCCGCGCGCCCGGCCTGTCGCACATCTCGCTCGGCCTTCCGCAAAACTACCGGATCCCCGGCGAGGACGGCATCTACCCGCAGCTCCTCCATGAGCTCAGCATCGGCGTGTTCGACGCCTTGCTCCAGGCCTTTTGCGCGTTCATCGCCGAGACCTCGGCGCGGGTCCCGTCGTCGCACCGCGCGCTCGGCCGCAGCTCGTTCATCGCAGCCGCGCGCACGGTGGATCGCAAGCTGTTCAAGATCGCCACCTCCTTCGATTTCCTGCTCAGCGTCTCGCCGATCAACAACGCGGCGGCCTATGAAAATTTCAAGGCCTCACATTTCGAGCAGGAGCCGGTCTTCCACTACCGTCCGCTGACCGTGGATCCCGAGCGCACCAAGCGCGACCTCTACGCCATCGACCTGCGCCGCGTCGAAGATCCCGTGCTCGAGACCCTGTTCTCGGAAAAGCGCCGCGAGCTCGACCAGCAGCTGACCATGCTCGAATGCCGCAACACGCCCGATTTCCGCTACGCGTCGCTGATGCTCTACGGCCCGGTCGAGCATTCCCTGCTCGACAGCGCGCGCGACATCCTCGCCAAGGTCGAAAACGGCGGCGGCGGGAGCGATACCGACATGGTCGATGCCCCGGCGGTCCGCGATGCCGCGCTGCTGCTCGTCGGCCGCTACCGCGCCGCCAATCCCGCCTTCGAGGCGAAGATCAGCCTGCGCGCCGACATCGCCGCAGGCATGATGGTCTCGGGCCGCGAGCTGCTGATCGCGGCCGACACCAGGATGCGCCGCCGCCGGCTCGAGGCGCTGCTCCAGCACGAGGTCAGCGTGCATCTGCTGACCTGCGTCAACGGCGCCGCGCAGGGACTGCAGATCTTCGAGACGGGGCTCGCGGGCTATGAGGGCGTGCAGGAAGGGCTCGGCGTGTTCGCGGAATGCGCGGTCGGCGGGCTCAATGCGGCGCGGCTGCGGCTGCTCGCGGCGCGCGTAATCATCGTCGATGCGATGATCGAGGGGGCGGATTTCATGCATTGCTTCCGCCTGCTGCGCGACGAGCACGGCTTCGGCGCGCGCGTCGCGTTCAACATCGTCGCGCGCGTCTTCCGCTCGGGCGGCCTGGCCAAGGACGCCATCTATCTGCGCGGCTTCAAGGAGGTGCTCGACCATCTCGCCGCGGGCCGCGATCTGGCGCCGTTCTGGTTCGGCAAGATCGCCGCCCGGCACATCAAGGTGGTCGAGGAGCTCGAGCTGCGCGGCCTGCTCCGGCCCCCGCGCAGCCTGCCTGAATTCCTGGCCTCGCCCGAGGCGCGAGCGCGCATCGCGGCGATGGCCAGGCTCGCCTCTCTCTCACAGCTCATCCCGCAGGAGATTTGAATGCTGATCGCCTTTTTCGTCAACGACATGGCCAAGGAGCACCCGCGCTACACGACCACCATAATGGCGCATGAAGCGGTGAAGCGCGGCCACCGCGTCTGCTACATCCTGCCCGGCGATTTCATGCTGAGCCCGGACGATACCCTGCGCGTCCATGCCCGCTTCGCGCCCGCCAAGAAGCAGCGCACGGCGCTGCAATTCTTCAACGACATGCAGGCCGTGGCGGCCGAATCCGAGCTCGTCGATATCGCCGACATCGACGTGCTGATGCTGCGCAGCGATCCCTCGCTCGACGCGATGGATACGCCCTGGGCGGCGGATATCGGCATCCTCTTCGGCCGCGCCGCCGCGGCGCGCGGCGTGCTCGTGCTCAACGATCCCGACAGCCTCTCGCTTGCGATCAACAAGCTTTATTTCCAGTCCTTCCCGGAAGCGGTGCGCGCCGAGACGCTGATCACCAAGTTCCCGAGCGACGTGAAGGAATTCGCCAAGGCGCATGGCGGCAAGATCATCCTGAAGCCGCTGCAGGGTTCGGGCGGCCAGAGCGTGTTCCTGGTCGGCTCGGAGAATGCCTCCAACATCAACCAGATGATCGAGGCGATCGAGCGCGACGGCTATATCATCGCCCAGGCCTATGTCCCCGCCGCCGCCAAGGGCGACATCCGCTTCTTCCTGATGAACGGCCGCCCGCTCCAGATCGGCAACAAATATGCGGCGCTGAGGAGGGTCAGCGCGGCCGACGACATCCGCAGCAACGTCCATGCCGGCGGCAAGGCGGTGGCGGTCGAGATCACCGAGAAGGAATTGCGCATCGCCGAGCTGATCCGGCCCAAGCTCATGGCCGACGGCATGTTCCTGGTCGGCATCGATATCGTCGGCGACAAGATCCTCGAGGTGAACGTGTTCAGCCCGGGCAATCTGCTCGCCTGCTGCGACTTGGCCGGCGTCAATTTCACCGCCGAGATCCTCCACTCGATCGAGCGCAAGGTCGAGATCGCCCGCGACTTCGCCGGCGGCTTCGACAACAAGGCGCTTGCGGTCATGTGAGCAGCACGGAGGGTCTTGACTTTGTGCCATTTGGCACGTAAGCAATGCCATATGGCACAAGACTCACCAGTTGGCGAACGCAAAGCGCGACCTAAACGCCGCACGGGCACGCCCGCAAAACCGCCAGCGAGCGTCCGCGGGCAAGCCAGCGAAACCAAGCTTACCCATGAGCACCTTAACCTGGATTTCGTGATGAGGGGCATTTCTGCTCGGGGTTCGGGCACCATAGTGGAGATCGAACATTTCCCCCACCTTCAGAGCTCACAAGATCTCAAAATGGTTTACTCTCAGGTCCATCCGCTTGGTTACGATAAGCTGGTGCTCGCCACGTCGTCGATGACGCCGATCGCTGCCGGTAATCCGGACGAGTACGTTATAGACCTTCGCGGCGCGCTATACGGCGGCGCGGGTGACCACGTGTTGGACGGTGGGTTGGGTTCTGACTTCATTGATCTCCGAGAGAGCGCGCCGAGCGACGCGGAACTGGAGCAAGAGGCGGGTGAGCTTCTGAAGGCCGCGCGCGACGCAGAAGGAGCCCCTTCTTTGCGGAGCGCCCGGCGGAGGTTCGAAGAATATGTCTTTTCAGGGGCGGTCGATGCGCTGGGGGGCGCTCAGGCTATCGGGATGGCAGTTCGGGATGAAGCTGATCTATTGCGCGCAATTGGGCTCGGTTTCCCGGTCCTGGTCCTGACCTCGCTTCGCCAGGCGGGCTTTCGGAGCGACGACTTGGAGGGAGTCATCGCGCCCAAGCGTACGCTGGCCCGCAGAAAGGCCGGCGGCCAGCGATTGACGCGTGTGGAATCCGATGCTGCATGGCGCCTCGCCCACGTATTCTCGCTTGGGGGGCGGGTTCTCAGAGGTCCAGAGGCAGCGGTGGCTTGGCTCCGCCGCCCCAAAGCCGCACTCGGGGATCGAACACCCGTCGATTTGATCGAAACGGCCGTTGGAGCGCAGGCGGTTGAAAGGCTGCTGTTTCAACTCGAATGGGGCGACATCGCGTGAGATTCCTCCCGTCCACCGTGTTTCGCATTGGACGGCAGGAACATGCGAAGACGGCCCGCGAGGCTCTTTCCGGCGAGGGCGGACTCCACGACAGCGGGCGATGGCACTCGCGAGGCCGGCGGATCCTTTACACGTCGCAATCCATTGCTTTGTGCAAGCTTGAGCGGCTTGCGCACGGCGACGAATGGATCGGCGACGCCAGTCACGATCGCGTCACGCTGGCGATCAGCCTGCCGCCCGGCCTGTCTTTTGTAACCATATGGCCGGACGCCTTGGATCATGAGGACCCGACTTGGCGCTCCGAGGGCAATCGCTACTGCCGAAATCTCGGAGATGCCTGGCTGGCGCGCGCCAAAACGTGCTCTCTCGTTGTACCATCGGCAGTCGTGCCTGACGAATGGAACATATTGTTTAATCCTGACCACGCAGAATTTGCTCAAATCCTAGCCGTCAATCGTGGTCTGACGGGACGTCCGTTCGTCGTCGACCCGCGGGTGGCACAGCTTGTTCGAAAGACGGGTAAGAAGCCGTGACTTGACGCCCGCCAGCGTCCCCCGCCCGCCGCAACGTATGGGGGACATGGGACAACGGAAACCTCCTGGCAGCCTGATCACGGGTCCATCTGGTAATCCGCGCGCCACGGGACTATCTCTGCTCAGTAACGGAAAGAGCGCGCAATCCATGTCCTT
This sequence comes from Allosphingosinicella sp., assembly GCA_035629975.1. Classification (GTDB taxonomy): domain Bacteria; phylum Pseudomonadota; class Alphaproteobacteria; order Sphingomonadales; family Sphingomonadaceae; genus Allosphingosinicella. The sequence continues at coordinate 36,188 of DASQLN010000006.1, forward strand.
CGGCCTGCTGGCCTATCTCGATTCGATCAAGGCGCGCGATCCCGCGCCGCGCTCGCGCTGGGAGATATTGCTCTATCCGGGCGTCTGGGCATTGTTCTACCACCGCATCGCCCACTGGCTGTTCCAGGGCGAGCTTTACTTCCTCGCCCGGCTGGTCAACCATATTTCCCGGATGCTGACCGGGATCGACATTCATCCGGGCGCGACGATCGGGCGCAACTTCTTCATCGACCATGGCTATGTCGTGATCGGCGAGACCGCCGAGATCGGCGACGATGTCACCATCTACCAGCAGGTCACGCTTGGCGGCACCAACCCGACCAGCGGCATTGGCGGCAAGCGCCATCCGACGCTGCAGGACGGCGCCATCATCGGTTCGGGCGCGCAGGTGCTCGGGCCGGTCATCGTCGGTGCGCGGGCCAGGATCGGCGCCAACTCGGTGGTGACGCGCGATGTGCCGCCGGGAGCGACCATGGTCGGCATTCCGGCGCGCTCGACGCTGGTCGATGCGGAGGACAGCTCGGCCAGCTTTCTGCCCTATGGGACCTGCGCGGAGTCGTTCGATCCGGCGACGCAGAAGCTCGAATTGCTTCAGTCCGAGGTCGAGCAATTGCGCGCCCGCATCGCCGAGCTGGTCGAGGAGCGCGACGCTGGCAGGGAACGGCCCGCCAGGTCGCGCAAGGTGAGCAACGGAGACCGGGCCTGATGGGCGCCGTCCTCCCGTTTCCGTCTCGGGCAACGGGAGGCCAGACCGGCTTCACACGCTTCGAGCTGCACCGCATCGTCGATCTCTACGGCCGGATGGTCGCCGCCGGCCTGTGGAAGGATTATGCGATCGCCTTCGAGCCCGGCGCCGCCGCCTTCTGGGCCTTCCGCCGCACCGCCGAGAATCCCGAGGTCCGGATCGAGAAGCGCCCCGGCGCGCGCCAGGGCGCCTGGGCGCTGATCGGCGAGAGCGGCCAGGTCCTGCGCCGCGGCCCCGAGCTCGGCTCGATCCTCGCCCCCCTCGAGCGGCGCCTGCTGAAATTGGTCGCGGGCTGATAATTACGGGGACACTATACTTATTTCACCGCCTCGCAATTAGGTATAGTGTCCCCGTAACTCCGCCGCCCTCGCAATTAAGTATAGTGTCCCCGTAACTCGTCGCCCCGCCCGAGCGGCGGCTGCTCAAGCTCGTCGCGGGCCAGGCTCCGCACGCGGCCTCAGGGCGATCCCGACCCCGATGAGCGCGAGGCTGATCAGGGCGATCGCGATCCAGCCGATGCCGAGGTGGGGCTGGGGCATATCGAGCCCCACATGCTCGCTCAGACTGCGCAGTCCTCGCCGGACCAGGGCGCGGAGGCCGGTCGGGGCCGGGGCGGTCGTGAACATCGCACGGGCGCCGAGCGTGATGGCGATCGGAGCGAGCAGGCCGACCAGGCCAGTGCCGATCCTGAGCCAGGGCCCGGCCCGGCCGCGCCATTCCTGGACGATCAGCACCAGGGCGAACAGCGGCACGACGTAGAGGCCGTGGAACAGCCAGAGGCCCGTTTCCATGTTGAGACGGGGCATAAGTGGGCCCGCGCTCGAAGCGACGCCCACCAGATTGAACAGATTGGCCGAAAGCGGCCCAAGCGTGAGGAAGGGCAGGAAGCAGGCGATCAGGAGCAGCGCCGCGAGCGGCAGGCCCGGCCGCCCGGCGAGGAAGGCGCCCGGCCCGGCGACGGCGGCGGGCGCGGGGGGTGCCGGGGGCGCGGCGGGGACCTGGACGGCGTAGAGGCCGCGCGCGCTCTCGCCGTCCGGTTCGAAATCGACCGCGGTGCCTGCCGCCGGCGGGGTGGCGCTTTTCCACTCCCCCGCGGCGAAGGCGTAGCGGCGCCCGTCCGCGCCGCGCAGCACGCCGCCGCGCTGAGCGTCATAGTCGAGAATGGTGCCGTTCATCGCGTCTCCTTGCAGAGACGGTGGCGCCTCAACGCCCGCTTTTCAAGGCGGGCGCGGGGCTGTTGCGGGCAACCGTCCCCATTCGGCGTCAGGCCGGCACGATCCGCGTCGCCGGCCGGTCGAGCAGCGGCAGCCGTGCCTGCAGGCCCTCCGGCAGCGGCGCGACCACCCCCCGCCGCGCGTTTGGCCAGAACGCGGAAAGGAGGAGCAGCGCCGAGCCGATGACCAGGGCGGTCAGCGCGACGCTCAGCTCCACCGCCCCCGATTCCCGGAACAGCATGTTGATCGCCCAGAGCACGTAAGCGAGCGCCGAGACGAGGATCGCGCGCCTGTCGATCGCCAGCGCCAGCACCGCCATGACCACGTAGAGGAGGACCACCGCGATCGCGCTGCCGATCGAGGCGCCGCCCTCGGTGAGGCCGAGCAGCCAGAAGACGGGGTGGACGATGAGCGGCGCCGCCAGCAGATGCAGCCAGAAGGCGACGTCCGAGCGCCGCGTCTGCCGGCGGCGGTCGGAGGCGTCCCACCACATCGCGAAGAGGAAGGTCAAAAGGCCGAGCACGAGGGCGGTGACCTCGAGGATGAAATGCACGCTGTCGACCTCGGCATCCGTCAGCCGCTCGCCGCTCCTCACCATCGGCGTGGCGACGAGCCCGATGACGAGGGCGACCGCGGCTGCCGCCCCTGCGGCGATGGTGATCGGCACCTTGAAGCGCCGCCAGTGCAGCCAGGCGGCGCCGGCGGTGATCGCGGCGCTCGCCGAGAGGACCATGAAGACCTCGCGCGGGCTCTCCATATAGGACTCGCCGACCGCGATCACGATCGTCACCGCGGCGAAGACGAAGATTCCCGTGAGGAAGGCGAGGGTGAGGATGATGCTGGGCAGCGCCATGCGCCGCTTCAGGGTGAAGAATTCGGCGAGGCCCCAGGCGGTGACCGCGACGAACAGGCCGAGGAAAGGCGAGGGGCCATCGCCGCCGATCTGGGGCGGGACATATTGGCCGATCCAGGCAACCGCGACCAGCAGGATCAAGGCGGCGAGGCCGACGAAGATGTCGTTGAAGCCGGTCAGCAGCCGGAAATGCTCCTCGTCGACGGCGGAGATCGGCCGCCCCGCCGCGACGAAGCCGCGAAATGCGGCGGCCTGGTCCGGGCCGAGGATGCCGCCGGCCACCGCGGCGTCGATATCGCTCTCGCTATACATCTGAAAGGTCTCCCTGATTCCGCGGTCCTAGCATCAGTGTATTAGAATTACAATACACCTGGGAACTGGCAAGGAAAACCCCCGCGCATCGCTGCGCGGGGGTTCGCCTTTCTCGCGGGACTCAGGCGAAGGTGCGGGCTTGCGCCGCATCCACCTGGTCGGTGCCTGGAACCCGGGCCCTGAGGCCCTGCGGAAGCATGCCCACGATCATGCGGCGGATCTGCGACCAGAACATGCCGATCAGCACGAGCAGTAGGCCGACGATGAGCACGGTCAGCATGACATTGTCCTGCATCGAGCTGCCATAGCTGCTGCCCGAGCCGCCGCCATAGCCGCCGCCATAGCTGCCGCCATATTCCGAGGCGCCGCCGCCATAGCCTCCCATGGTGTCGAAGTCGTCCATCTCCGGCGGCGGGCCCTGGATCAGCCAGAAGATTCCGACGCCCAGCGGATAGGCGGCGGCGAGCACCCAGACCCGCCTGCCGACCGCCAGCGCCACCAGCGTGAAGACGAGGAACAGGACGATGGTGAGGATCGAGATGACGACCGAGACGGCGCCCTCGTGCAGCTTGAGCAGGGCCGCGAGCGCGATGATCACCATCCAGGCCGAGGTCCAGTGCAGCCAGAAGCCAGTGTCGGCGCGCTTGGTCACGCGGCGCGTATCCCTGCCGTCCCAGAACATCGCATAGACGAAGACGATGAGGCCCAGGATCAGCAGCACGATCTCGGCAAGGTCGCTGCCGGGATCCGGAGAAATGGTGGCGCCGAGCAGGAACATGATCGCCATGGCCGCCATGCCCACGGCAAGGGAGACGGCGATCGGCTCGTCGAATCGCTTCCAGTAGAGGAAGGCGGCACCGGCCGCGATCAGGGCCGAGAGCGCATTGATATAGTTCACCGAATCCATCGCATTGGAGGCCCCGACCGCGGAGATCCCCGTCAGCGATATGGTGGCGAAGACGGCCAAGACGAAGGCGGCCGCGAAGGCGATCCCGGGAAGCGCCAGGTGCTTGCGCCGCGAGAAATATTCGGCGAGCCCCCAGGCCGCGAGCGCAATCAGCAGCGCCGGAAGCGGATTGGGCATGAGACCGATCTCGATCTTGCTGCCGACCCAGGCCAGCCCGACCACCAGGAGGATCGAACTGATATAGACGTACAGGTCGTTGAAGCCGAGCTGCATGCGGACATGTTCCTCGTCCGCGGACGGCGTCCCGTTTCGGGCGGCTACGAAATTGCGCAGGCTCGCGGCCTGCTCCGCGGTCACGGCGCCGCCCGCCACCGCGTCTTCCAGATCGCTTTGGCTATACATGATCATCCTCCCCTGAAAACGCGCCCCCCGGGCCTTGACTATTGCCTAGGCGACCCGGGCTGCGCGAACCCCGGTGTTTCAGCATGACGGGCGGGCTTGGTCAACGGCGCGAAGTCGAAACATATTCGTTGCGCGTGGCCGCCGGGAGGGCCTGCAATCAGCTTTGCCGCAACCGATCGAGGATCGCGGCCACCTGCTCCGTCCCCGATTGGGGCACGCTCTCGCCGGCGCGGTCGATAATCGCTTCCCATTGCGCCGCCACCGCCTCGGGCGTCGCCTCGGCGAGCGCGACTCCCCTGGTCAGCGTCACATGAGCCGCCTGCACGACGCCCGCGCCCGCGCCAATGATGGTTCCGGTCGGCGCCTCCTCCGACACCAGGAAGAGCGCGGCGGGCGCGACCAGCTCGGGCCTGAAGCGCTCGAGCAATTCGGGCGGGAACAGCTCCTGCGTCATCCGAGTCGCCGCGGTCGGCGCGATCGTGTTGACTCGGACGTTATATTTGGCGCCTTCGAGCGCCAGCGTCCTGGCGAAGCCGGCGAGGCCCATTTTGGCGGCGGCGTAATTGGCCTGACCGAAATTGCCGTAGAGGCCGGTCGACGAGCTCGTCATCAGGATGCGGCCATAGCCCTGCTCGCGCATCCGCTCCCACACCGCGTGGGTGGCGTTGGCCGAGCCGATCAGGTGGACGTCGGTCACCGCGCGGAAGTCCGCCATCTCCATCTTGGCGAAGCTCTTGTCCCTGAGGATGCCGGCATTGTTGATCAGGACATGGACGCCGCCCCAGGCGGAGACCGCTTTTTCCACCATCGCGACCATCTGGCCTTCGTCGGTGACGTTGCCGCCGTCCGCCATCGCCTCGCCGCCGCCGGCCCGGATCTCCTCGACCACCGTCAGCGCAGCGTCGCTCTGCCCGCCGCCGTCGCGCATCGCTCCGAGATCGTTGACCACCACCTTGGCGCCGCGCCCGGCGAGCTCCAGCGCATAAGCGCGGCCGAGCCCGCCGCCGGCGCCGGTGACAATGGCGACCCGGCCTTCGAAACTGATCGTCATGCGCTGAAGACTCCCCTGAACCGGCTCAACCTGAAGCTGAGCCGGTTAGGAGATTAAGCGGGAAATCGCAAAGACGCCTAGCGGCGACGTCCCCGGCGACCGACCTCGTAGGTCTGCGTGCAATTGTCGGTGACGGTGCGCGAGCAGGGCGGCTTCTCGCCGGTCGAGGCCTGCGGCGCGAAGGCGGCGGTCGCGTTCGGGTTGGCCACCCAGACCGCGCCCGGAGGGGCGGTCGGGATCGGCTCGTTGGCGCCCGGCGGGGCGGTGGCCGGGTCGGAGACGACGGCGACGCCGCGCGAGTCGCGCTCGGGGGCGGTGTTGCCGGGCGGCACGGTCTGCTGCGCATAAGCGGCGCCCGCGGTGAGCAGAGCGGCGGCGAAGATCAGTGATTTCATCGAATATCCTCCTTGAGTGGGGCGCCTTGTTCAAGCGGCGCGCGCACAGGCGGGCCGCGGAATAACGCCCGCGGTCACAGGTTCTAAAACGTGGCGCGGGGAATTTGTTCCAGTCAGGCGTGGCCGTCGGCGTCGAGCGCGTAACCGGCGGAGCGCACCGTGCGGATGATATCGGGCCTGGCGCCGGCGTTGATCGCCTTGCGGAGCCGGCGGATGTGGACGTCGACCGTGCGCAGCTCGATCTCGCTGTCCTGGCCCCAGACCGAATCGAGCAGCCGTTCGCGCGAGAAGACGCGGCCGGGATGTTCGAGGAAATGGCGCAGCAGCCGGAATTCGGTCGGCCCGAGCGCGACCGCCGCGCCGCCGCGGCGGACCTTGTGGCCGGCCACGTCCATTTCGATGTCGGCATAGGAAAGCTGCTCGCCGACCAGCGCCGGCCGCACCCGGCGCAGCACCGCCGTCACCCGCGCCACCAGTTCGCGCGGGGAGAAGGGCTTGGTGACATAATCGTCGGCCCCGGTCTCGAAGCCGCGGATGCGGTCGCCCTCCTCGCCGCGCGCGGTGAGCATGATGATCGGCACGTTGGCGGTTTCGGGGATCCGCCTCAGCTGCCTGCAGACCTCGATTCCGGAGAGGGACTCGAGCATCCAGTCGAGGATGACGAGATCGGGCGGAGTCTCGCGGGCGAGGATCAGGGCTTCCTCGCCATCCGGCGTGTGGGAGACCTCGAATTCCTCGCGCTCGAAATGATAGACGAGCAATTCGACCAGCGCCTTGTCGTCCTCGACGAGGAGGATCTTGCCCTTAGTCGTCGGCACGGGCCGACCCCAGATCGCCGGCGCCGATGCTGGCCGTGTCCTTGCCCTTGGCGCGGTCCGCGAGATGCTCGCCGGTGGCGGCGAAATAGACCATCTCAGCGACGTTGGTGGCATGATCGCCGATCCGCTCGAGATTCTTGGCGACGAACAGGAGGTGGGTGGCCGGCGTGATGTTGTGCGGATTCTCCATCATGTGGGTGAGCAGGGCGCGGAAGATGGCGTTGTAGAAATCGTCGACCGCGGCGTCGCGATCGCAGACCGCGGCGGCCTTGGCCGAATCGCGCGCGGCGAAGGCGTCGAGCACGTTGTGCACCATCTCGCCGGCGATCCGCGCCATTTCCGGGAGCAAGGAGAGGGGCCGGATCTTGCTGTCCTCGATGCTCGGCACGCGCTTGGCGATATTCTTGGCATAATCGCCGATCCGCTCGACCACGCCGGCGATCTTCAGCGCGGCGACCACTTCGCGCAGATCGTCGGCCATCGGCGCGCGCAGCGCGATGATCTGCACCGCCTGGCGTTCGACCTCGGATTCGAGCGCGTCGATCCTCCCGTCGCCCTCGACCACCCTCGCCGCCGCCTCGGGATCGCGGCGGACGAGCGCCTGCATTGCCTCGCTTATCGCCGCCTCGGCGAGCCCGCCCATCTCGCAGATGGTGCCGCGGAGCGTGTCCAGCTCCTCGTCGAAGGCTTTGATCGTGTGGCCGGTGCTCGCCATTGTCAGTTTCCTTGTTGCCGCATGATGGCCGGAAAACCGGTGCCCACTTTTCCTATCATGCTTCATACTCCTCAGCCGTAGCGGCCGGTGATGTAATCCTTGGTGCGGGTCATCCGCGGATTGGTGAAGATCTCCGTCGTCTCGCCATATTCGACGAGCGTGCCCAGATGGAAGAAGGCCGTCTTCTGCGAGACGCGCGCGGCCTGCTGCATATTGTGGGTGACGATGACGATCGCATAGCGGCCGCGAAGCTCGTGGATCAGCTCCTCGATCTTCGCGGTGGCGATCGGGTCCAGTGCCGAGCAGGGCTCGTCCATCAGGATCACTTCCGGATCGACCGCGATGGCGCGGGCGATGCAGAGGCGCTGCTGCTGGCCGCCGGACAGAGCGGTGCCGCTTTCCTGGAGCCGGTCCCTTACCTCGTCCCAGAGGCCCGCGCGCTTCAGCGAGCGCTCGACGATCGTGTCCATCTCCGCCTTGCCCGCGGCGAGGCCGTGGATGCGCGGCCCGTAGGCGACATTCTCGTAGATGGACTTGGGGAAGGGGTTGGGCTTCTGGAACACCATGCCGACCCGGGCGCGGAGCTGCACCACGTCCATCGTGGGCGCGTAGATGTCCTCGCCGTCGAGCTCGATGCGGCCCTCGAAGCGGGCGCTCGGGATGGTGTCGTTCATCCGGTTGAGCGTCCTTAGGAAGGTCGATTTGCCGCAGCCAGACGGGCCGATGAAGGCGGTGACATGCTCGCGGCCGACGTCGATCGAGACGTCGTCGATCGCCTTGTTGGCCCCGTAGAAGACACTGACGCCTCGCGCGGTCATCTTCGGGGCGGTCGTGGTTTCAATGTCCATCACCAGCGCTTCTCGAATCTGTTTCTAAGATAGATGGCCAGCCCGTTCATCGCGAGCAGGAAGGCCAGGAGGATGATGATCGCCGCCGAGGTCTTCTCGACGAAGCCCCGGCTGACCTCGTCGGACCACAGGAAGATCTGGACCGGCAGCAGGGTCGCGGGCTCGTCGAAACCGCCCGGCGGCGAGGCGAAGAATGCGCGCATCCCGATCATCAGCGCCGGCGCGGTCTCCCCAAAAGCGCGCGACATGCCGATGATCGTGCCGGTGAGGATGCCCGGCAGCGCCAGCGGGATGACATGGTGGAAGACGACCTGGATCCGGCTCGCGCCGATGCCGAGCGCGGCGTCGCGGATCGAGGGCGGCACCGACTTGATCGCGTTCCTCCCGGCGATGACGATCACCGGCATGGTCATCAGCGCCAGCGTCAGCCCGCCGACGATCGGCGCCGAGCGCGGCAGATGCATGAACTGGAGGAAGAAGGCGAGGCCGAGCAGGCCGAAGATGATCGAGGGCACCGCTGCGAGATTGTTGATCGAGACCTCGATCATGTCGGTCCAGCGGTTCCGCCGCGCATATTCCTCGAGATAGACGGCGGTCAGCACTCCGATCGGAAAGGCGATCAACAAGGTCACGATCATGGTCAGCAGCGAACCCTTGACCGCGCCCCAGATGCCGACCGAGGTCGGATCTGTGGCGTCGGCGCCGGTCAGGAAGGTGGTGTTGAAGCCGGTGCGCGCCCGGCCCGCCTGCTCGATCTGCCGGTAGCGGGCCGTGGCCTCGGGCGTGCCGTGGCCCTTGGCGGCCTGGTCGATCGCGCTGTCCGCGGGCAGCCACAGGGTCGCGGGGCGGGCGAGCAGGCCGGGATCGGCGCGCACCGCGTCGCGCAGCACCAGGCGGGCTGCGGGCGAGAAGATGCGCGCGCCACGCCGGCCATATTGCGCGTCGGCGGCGGCGCGCACGATGCCTTCGAAATCCACCTCGGCGAGCGCGGCCTCGGCGTTCGGGCCGGCGAGCTGGGCGGCGCTGAGCGCGACCGCCGCCTGCCTGAGGTCGACCTCGAGCCGAAGCTCGGTCCGGCTGAAGCCGCCAAGGCCGTTGGCGACCATGGTCACCAGCAGGAAGGCAAGGAAGCCCGCCGAGAGCGAGACCGCGCCGAGCCCGATCAGCCGGAAGCGCCGCTCGGCCGCGTAGCGGCGGCGGATGCGCTTCTGCATCGCTGGATCGCGCCAGTTTGTCGGCGTCGGATCGACGGGGGTGAAGGCCTCACTCATAGGCTTCGCGATATTTCTTCACGACGCGCAGGGCGACGACGTTGAGCGCGAGCGTGACCAGGAACAAGACCATGCCGAGCGCGAAGGCGGCCAATGTCTTGGGGCTGTCGAACTCCTGGTCGCCGGTCAGCAACTGCACGATCTGGGTGGTCACCGTGGTGACGCTGGCAAAGGGGTTGGCGGTCAGATTGGCGGCAAGGCCGGCGGCCATCACCACGATCATGGTCTCGCCGATCGCCCGGCTGACCGCGAGCAGCACGCCGCCGACCACGCCGGGGAGAGCGGCGGGGACCAGCACGCGCTTGATCGTCTCCGAGCGGGTCGCGCCCATGGCGAGGCTGCCGTCGCGCATCGCCTGCGGCACCGCGGCGATCGAATCGTCGGCCATGGAGGAGACGAAGGGGATGATCATCACCCCCATGACAAGGCCCGCGGCGAGCGCCGATTCGGTCGAGGCGTGGAAGCCAAGCGTGAGGCCGAGGTCGCGGATCGCCGGCGCCACCGTCAGCGCCGCGAAATAGCCGTAGACCACGGTCGGCACGCCGGCGAGGATCTCGAGGATGGGCTTCATCCAGGCGCGCACCTTCGGCCTTGCATATTGGGTGAGGTAGATCGCGCTCATCAGCCCCAGGGGAATGGCGACGATCATCGCGATGATCGCGCCGATGAAGATCGTCCCCCAGAAGAGCGGCACCGCCCCGAACGCCCCCGACGAGCCGGCCTGGTCCGGGCGGATCGCGGTCTGCGGGCTCCAGCTGGTCCCGGTCAGGAACTCGACCGGCGAGACCTGGCTGAAGAACCTCACCGTCTCGAACAGCAGGGAAAGGAAGATGCCGAGCGTGGTAAGGATCGCGATCAGCGAGGCGGTCAACAGCAGGGCCATAACCATCCGCTCGACCCGGGTGCGGGCGCGGAAGGCGGGCGAGAGCCGGCTCCACGACCAGGCGCCGCCGGCGAAGGCGATCAGCAAGGCGATGCCGAGCCCGAGCCAGTTGTAGAAGGAGATGGCGCCCGCATAGACCGGCGCCAGCGCGCTCGCCGAAGCGTGGCGCGCGCTCGCCACGTCGCCCGCCGCCAGCCCCCGCGCCTCGGCGAGAATCGCGGCGCGCTGCATGTCGACATTGGGAAGCGCGGCGGCCTGGGGGCTCGAGAGCACCGTATCGGCGATCATCCTCTCGGAGAGGAACGCCCAGAAAGCGAGGAAGAGCAAGGCGGGGATCACCGCCCACAAGGCGACGTACCAGCCATGATAGCCGGGCAGCGAGTGGGGCCGCCTGCGGTCCGGGCCGGCGAAGGCGGCGGCGCGCGCCTTGGCGCTGAGCCAGCCGACGAAGCCGAGCCCGAGCACGAGCAGGACGATGAAGCTCAGCGACATCAGTGCAGCCCCGCCGCGCTCATCGCCGGCAATGTCCGCGCGATCGCCGCCGCGCTTTCGCGCATCGCGTCGGGCAGCGGGATGAGGCCGCGGTCGGTCAGATAGCCGCCCGGTCCCCAGCCGCGCGCGAACTCGGCGAGGAATTCGCGCAGGCCCGGCACCGCGTCGATATGCTCGCCCTTGACGTAGATGTAGAGCGGGCGCGCGCCCGGATAGGTGAAGCCGCGGATCGTCTCGGCGGTGGGGGCGACGCCGCCGATCGGCACGCCGCGCACCCGGTCCAGATTCTCCTCCATGAAGGAATAGCCGAGCACCCCGATCGTGCCCTGGTTCTGGGAGACGCGCTGGATCAGCAGATTGTCGTTCTCGCCCGCCTCGACGAAGGCGCCGTCCTCGCGGATGCGGGTGCACAGGCGCGTCTGGCGGTCGGGGTCGCTGCGCTTGAGCGCGGCCATCGCCGGGTCGGTCTCGCAGCCCTTGGCCAGCATCAGCTCGACGAAGCTGTCGCGCGTGCCCGAGGTCGGCGGCGGCCCGTAGACCAGGATCGGCACGTCGGGCAGCGAGGGGTTGACGTCGCGCCAGGTCCGCGCGGTCTGCGGGCGGCCGAACGGCTCGGCGGCGAGCGCCGCATAGACGTCGCGCAGGGTCAGGTTGAAGCCGGTCGGCCGCGTGGACGATTCGATCAAAGCGAGCCCGTCAATGCCGATCGGCACCTCGATGACATGGTTGACCCCGTTGGCGCGGCAGGCCGCGAGCTCCGACGCCTTGATCCGCCGCGAGGCATTTTCGACGTCGGGGAAGCGCGCGCCGACCCCGCCGCAGAAGAGGTGCATGCCAGCTCCCGTACCGGTCGACTCGACGATCGGCGCGTGGAAGCTCGGCCGGTTCTGGGCGAAGCGCTCGGCGACGGCGGTGGTGAAGGGATAGACGGTCGAGGAACCGACCACGAGAATCTGCCGGCGCGGCGCCTGCTCGCAGGCCGCCAGGGCGGACAGGCCGAGGGCCGCCGCCAGCAGCGCCAGGAAGGATCGTCTCAAGCGATTCATGCCGGTTCGTCAGCCCCGCGGCCCCGTCGGCCGGACCGGCAAATCAGTGGGTTGGTCCCGTGACTCTTTGATGACAGAGGCGGACCCCGTCCATCCTGACGAAAGTCAGGATCCATGAACATGGAAGGGCCGAGTTTTCGCTGGCCGTGTTCATGGATCCCGGATCAAGCCCGGGATGACGGCCGGTGGAGTCCTCGCTACGCCCTCGGCAGCGACACCGAGACAATGGTGCCCTCGCCGGGCTCCGAGGCGATGTCTAGGCGGCCGCGGTGCCTGAGCACGATGTGCTTGACGATGGCGAGGCCGAGCCCCGTTCCGCCGACCGAGCGGCTGCGGCCCGGATCGACGCGGTAGAAGCGCTCGGTCAGGCGGGGAATATGGTCGGCCGGGATGCCCTCGCCTTTGTCGATGACGCTGAGCCGGACCAGGTCGGCCGCGACCGTGTCGAGCCGGATCCGGATCGGCGTTCCGGGCCGCCCATATTTGAGCGCGTTGACGATCAAATTGTTCAGCATCTGGCCGAGCTGGAGCGGGTCGCCGCCGACCACGGCATCGCCGGCCTCGTTTTCGACGCGCAGCGGGCGGCCCTTGGCGAGCGGCTTCAGCGCCGCCTTCACCTCCTCGATCAGGGGCAGCAGGTCGACCCTGTCGCGCGGCAAGGCGAAGCGCTCGGCCTCGATCCGCGAAAGCGACATCAGGTCGTCGAGCAGGTCGCGCATCCGCGTCGCCTCGCCGAACATGATCGCGACGAAGCGCTGCCTCGTCTCCGCGTCTACCGCCTCCTCGTCCTGCAAGGTTTCGATGAATCCCAGCAAGGTAGCGAGCGGTGTTCTGAGCTCGTGCGAGGCATTGGCGACGAAATCGACCCGCATCTGCTCGGCGGCGCGGGCCTGGCTCTGGTCGGCGAGGCGGACCAGCCGGCTGCCGTCGGGCAAGGGGGCGACGCTCATCTCCCAGGGCCGGCCGACCTCGCCGAGCCCGACCAGCTCGATCCGGACCGGCGCCGCGCCGCCGTCGCCGGCGAGAGGCTCGGCCGCGGCCGGGTGGCGGATGGCCAGGCGGACGTCGGAGCCCTCGATATGGGCGCCGAGCACCGCCTTGGCCGCCTCGTTGGCGATCAGCACCCGCCGGTCGCGCACCACGAGCAGCGGCTCCTCGAACGCCGCCACCAGATTCTCGGCGCCGGTGGGCGCGGCCTCCTCGGCGGGCGCGGGCTCGGGCCTCGGCTCCGGCGGCGGGGCGCGGGGGATAAGGGCGAAGGCCGCCGCCCCGGCGAGCAGGGCGAGCAAGGCGGCCGCCGGGGCCGCGCCGGCCCACAAGGCGGCGGCGATGCCCAGGCCGGCGACGGCCGCAGCCGCGATCGTCCGGGTCGCTTTCTTATCCCCCATGCCTTCGTCCGTCCCATGGCGGGACGGCCTTGCCGTTCCGCTCGCCTCGCGGGCGCTTTACCCTTAATAAAGGGCGGAGGTGTATCGGAATTTCCATGAGCGGCACTGATAAAGACCAGGCTGGCGGCAGCGCCTTCGTTCCGAGCAGGCGCACCGTCCTGGTGCTCGGCGCGGCGGCGGCGTCGACGGTGGTGACGGTCCGGCCCGCGCTCGCGCAGGCCGCGGGGTCCGTGCTCAATTGCGAGATTCCGGTGCCCGGCCCGCATGCCGGCGGCCAGTATATCGCCGCCGACGGCACTCTCGTCGCTCCCGGTACGCCGGGCGCCGCGGCGCCGCTGGCGCGGCGTCTGAAGGGCGAGGAGGTGAAGTCGCTGCTGCGCTCCGGCACCACGCCCGCCGGCACCGATCCGACATCCGCTCAGGCCTATGCCAATTATATCAGGCGCCTGCAGTCGGGGATGAGCGGATTCACCTGCTACGCCTCGCTGCAGACGCGGCCCTGAGCTAAGAAGGCGCCGGCATGGCCGGTCCGCTCTACATCGCCGACCCTGAAAGCGCGGTCATGACCATCGCGCTCGACGGCCTGTCGGTGCTGTTCCACCAACCCTCGGGCATGACCCATATCGTCGCGCCGCCCGCGCCGGAGATATTGGCGGCGCTGCAGGCCGGGCCCGCCGACGCGCCGGAGCTGCTCCGTCGGCTGCGCGCGCTTTACGATTTCGAGGGCGAGGAGGCGACAAGCGCGCTCCACGCCCGCCTGGACGAGCTCGAGGCCGCCGGGCTGGTGCGCCGCGCATGAGGCACCGGCTCGACATCCAGATCGGCCCGGTCGCCTTCCGCATCGGCAGCGCCTGGAGGGCGCCGCTGGACGCGCTCGCCCGTCTCTACGCCGCCTATCCCGCGTCCGAGGACGGCCTCGCCGACTTCACCGTCCGTCTGGAACCGGAACGGCCCTGGCGCCGCTTCATCCGCCCTTCCGTCGCGATAAGGGGCGATTACACCCTGGCCGACGCCGCGCCTTTGTCGCTCGCCCACGGCCTGCTCGCCGCCGAAATGGGCATGAACCTGCAAATGGCGCTGGGGCAAAAACGCTATCTGCTGCTCCATGCCGCGACCGTCGAGAAAGACGGCCGCGCCCTCATCATGACCGGCGAATCGGGGGCGGGCAAATCGACCCTGGCCGCCTTGCTCGGCGAGCGCGGCTGGCGGCTGATGGGCGACGAATTCGCGCTTCTCGACATGGCGAGCGGGGACCTGCTGCCGTTCCCGCGCGCGGTCAGCCTCAAGAACGGCGCGATCCGGGTGATGGAGGCGGAAGTGCCGGCCGACCGCTTCGGCCCGCGCCTCGAAGGCACGCTCAAGGGCGCGATCCGCCACATGCGCCCCAATGCGGACGCGATCGACCGGATGGGGGAGGGGGCGACGCCCGCTCTGATCCTCTTCCCGCGCTTCGGTGAGGCCGAGGCGGTGCGCCATGTCGGCGCGGCGGAGGTGTTCATGCGCCTGACGCAGGCCTCGACCAATTATGTCGCTCTTGGGCGGAGCGGCTTCGACGCGCTCAACCGCCTGATCGCGAGCAATCCGGCGCTGGCGATCGACTATCCCGATACTGCGAGCGCGGTCGGATTGGTCGAGGATTTCTGGCGGGCGCGCGCGGCATGAACGCGAAGCTCCTCGTCCGCGCGCTTCGCGATCCTTCTTCCGTCGGCGACTGCGACTGGCCGGGCCTGATCAGCGCCGCCCGCGCCGAGCAACTGATCGGCAGCCTCGCCTTCCGGATGCAGGGGCAGAAGCTCCCCGCCCGCGTCGAAGCTGTGTTCGAGGCCGCGCGCCGGGACGCCGCTCATGCGCGCACCCAGGCGCTCTGGGAGGCGGAGATGGCGCGCCGCGCACTGGCCCCGCTCGGCGTGCCGGTGATCCTGATGAAGGGCACGGCCTTCCACGCCGCCAATTACGACGCCTGCATCGGCCGAGGCGTCGGCGACCTCGACATCATGGTCCCGCGCCCCAGCCTCGATGCCGTCGAAGCGGCCCTGCTCGACGCCGGCTGGGAGCGGATGAAGGAGGCGGACGGCTATGACGACGTCTATTACCGCCGCTGGATGCACGAGTTGCCGCCACTCATCCACCGCACCCGCGACCGGATGATCGACGTCCACCACACCATCCTGCCGCTGACCGCGCGGCCGACGCCCGACGCCGGGGCGCTGATCGCCGACAGCGTCGCGCTTGAAAACGGCCTGCGCATCCTCTCGCCCGCCGACATCGTCGTCCACGCCGCCGCGCATTTGTTCGCCGACGGCGACCTCGCCGGGGGCCTGAGGAATTTGTGGGACGTCGATCGGCTGCTGCGCGAATTCGCCGCCGCCGATCCCGAATTCTGGGCGAAGCTCGATGCCCGCGCGGCGCACCACCAGCTGAAGCGCGCGGTGCGCCGCGGCGTGCGCTTGGCCGGCGATCTCTACGGCACGCCGGCGCCGTCAGGCTGGCGCGGCGGGTCCCTCGCCGACCCGCTGTTCAAGGCGCGTCTCCTCGCCCGAAACGGCTGGGGCCAGGAGAAGCGCAAATTGCTCCGCTTCGCCTTCTACCTCCGCTCGCACCTGCTGCGCATGCCGCCGCTGATGCTCGCCCGCCACCTCTGGACGAAAGCCCGCGCCAAATGACTCGCAGGATCCTGTGCCGCGCGCTCCCTGGACTGCTCGTTCTTTCGGCCGTTGCCCGCGCCGAGATCCCGCCGCCGCCTTTCGCCGCGGAGGACTATCTGATCACCCAGCTCGGCCAGGGGACCATCGGCGCGGACTATGCCGGGCGGATGCTGAACCCGATGCGCACCTTCGACCGCGCCGGGGACGGCGTCGACGCGAACGACATAGAATTCGCGGAGCAGAGCCAGCGCGCGGAACAGCGCGGCCAGGCGGTCGGGCAGGTGCTGGGTTACGATCTCGATCGCGACAACAGGGTGACTCGCGCGGAGATTGCCGCCGCGCAGCGTCGCGAAGGGACCCAGAGGGAGTCCACTGCCCAGCAACTTCTGGAGCGCTTCGACCTCGACCGCGACGACAGCATTTCGCTCGAGG
Source organism: Allosphingosinicella sp. (assembly GCA_035629975.1). Lineage (GTDB taxonomy): Bacteria > Pseudomonadota > Alphaproteobacteria > Sphingomonadales > Sphingomonadaceae > Allosphingosinicella. Next base: position 52,605 of record DASQLN010000006.1, read on the forward strand.
AGGCGCTCGCCTGGCCGGGCGACCATCAATACGATCATTATACCATCCAGCTGCGCACACTGCTGGCGATGGACCCCAATCGCGACGGCCGCACCACCGAGCAGGAGCTGGTCGCTCTGGCGAGTCCGGTCTTCGCCCGCTTCGACGCCGACCGCGATGGCCGCATCTCCGAGGAAGAGGCCAAGGCGCTCGAGGTCCACCGGACGGCGGCAGCCGAGAGGATCGGTCGGGCGAGCGCGGAATTCGCCGCGCCGCGCTGCCAAATGCCGCGCGTACCGCGCAACGCCCGGTTGATCCTCGTCGGCGGCAATACCGGCGAAAGCCTGTCGAGCGTCGCCGTCGGCGGTCAGGAACAGGCGACGCACCATATCGAGATCGCCATCGAGCCCGGCGATACGCCCCTCTATCTCGTGCTGAGCAGCTATCAGTCGACCTTGTGGCAGGTGACAGGCGATACCCGGCGAGTCGTTCATGCCGTCGCCGATTCCTACGAGCTCGCGCGCGGCGGCTTCGCCGCTGCCGGCGTGGCGGGGATCGCCGCCGAGCGGGTGACGACGCTGCGCGGCCGCTGCCTCGCTTTCTTCAGCAATGCCGAGGGGGGCGACGTCTGGCGCAATGTCGGCGCCATCCACCGGGCGACCGGGCGGCGGCCCGACGCGGTCTTCGCCTCGCATTATCTGCGCGCAATCGCCTTGCCGTCGGGCGACCTCACCTATGTCCGCCCGGACACCTATCCGCCGAACCGGCCGGTGCCGCCGGGCTTCGATCCCTATATGTGGGGCGAGACGTTGCGCTTCTGGAGCGCCGGCGTGGTCGAGGTCGACGTCCGCCACGCGGTCAGCGCGGCGGGAGTCGAGGCTTATGATGTGATGCCCGCCCAGGCCGGGCTCGCCCAGCTGGTCGCACGGGGCGCGATCGAGCGCGACCCGGTCTCCGGCGTGTTCCGGATCGTGCGGCCGATTCCGCGCATTCCGAGCCGTCTTGGCGGTTCGCATTCGGTGGAGTTTCTGCTCGCGCGCGGCGTCCCGGTGCCGCCGGGCGATCCGATGCATTCCTGCCTGCGCGTCGAGGAGACAGGCGAGCTGCTCGGTTTGCCTGCCAGCTGCCGCGCGGCGACGGCGCCGGCGCGCGCCCCCGAAACCCCGCCCGCTCGCTGATCAGGGCACGCCCGCCTCGGCGGCGCGGCGGGCGCGGCGCTCGGCGAACCATTGCCGGATCAGCGCGTTCGTGCAGCCGCTCTGGCCGCCCGAGCCGACAACCGAGCAGCTGCCGGGACGCATCGGCCGGCTCTCCTCCTCGAGGCCCTCGACCCGCGAGGCCCAGCTGGTCTCGATCTGCTGGCGCTCGCGGATCTGGCGCGGGATGCGGTAGCGTTCCTCCTCCGGCCGGCGCGCGCAGACCACCGCCTCGCTCTCGCTTTCGGGCTGCGGGCAGGGATCCTCGCCATAGACGATGATCGTCGATTCGCGCGCCGGCGCGGAGGGCGGCTGGACCTGGGCCGGGGCCGGAGCGGCGTGGAGCACGATAAGCAAAGCGGGAAGCAACAGACGGGGCAAAGGCATCAATGTCCTTTCGTGCATCGCCCCTGTGTCTCTATCCCTGCCCGCTTCGATGCGTCAGCGCAATAATTGTTGCGAATTGTCGCGAGGGGGTGCGCCTGGCGGCGCGAGTCGGCATCAAGGCGTTTCCGGCCCCGTCGGGCCGATCCCGGGAGTGCCTTTCGTGCGCAAGACCCCCGTCATCCTTCTCCTCGCCGCCGCTGCGATCGCCCTGTCCGCCTGTGCCGCGCGCCGCCCGCCGCCGCCGCGCGGGTTCGGGCCCGGCGGCCCGCCCGGCATGGGCCGCGCCTTCCTCAGCCCGATGGGCGAGCCCTTCCGCCGCGGCGACGCGACCGGTCCCGGCGGGCGCGGGGCGCTGATCGACCGCTGGTTCGCCGGAGCGGACGGCGATGGCGACGGCGCGCTGACCGTCGCGGAATTCACCGACGACGCGGCCCGCTTCTTCGGCCTGCTCGACGTCAACCATGACGGCGAGATCGATCCGCAGGAGATGGTCCGCTACGAAATCGAGATCGCCCCGGAGGTGCAGCTGACGCGGCGCATGGGCGGCGGCCGGGGCGGCTTGCCGCCCGGCGGGCGCGGGCGGGGCGGGCCGAGGGGCGGCGGCCCCCCTGGCGTGGGCTCGATGCGCGGTTACGGGAGCGGCGGGCTCGGCCTGCTCGACATTCCCCAGCCGGTCATTTCCGCCGATTTCGACTTCAATCGCGGCGTCTCGACCGAGGAGTTTCGCCGCGCCGCCGGGCAGCGCTTCCTGCTCCTCGACCGCGACCATGACGGCCGCATCCCGCGCGCCGAGCTCGACCCGCCGATGCCGGAGCCGGGGAGGCGGCCGCGCTAGAGCCGTTCCCCGGGCCGCTATGGAAATGGCAAGCTTTCCATGGCATCCCTGAGCCATGACCAGGCCCGTCGCCGCCATCATCCTCGCCGCGGGCAAGGGCACGCGGATGAAATCCGAGCTGCACAAGGTGCTGCACCCGATCGCCGGGCGGCCCATGCTCGCGCATCTGCTTGCCAGCGTCGCCGAGCTTGGGCCGGCGCGGACCGTGGTAATTGTCGGCGACAAGAGCGAGCAGGTCGAGCCGCTGGTCGCCGCTCATGGAGGCGTGGTCGCGGTCCAGGCGCCGCAGGAGGGAACAGCCCATGCCGTGCGCCAGGCCGAAGCTGCTTTGGCGGGCTTCGAGGGCGACGTGCTGATTCTCTATGCCGACACGCCCTTCGTCACCGCAGCGACGATGCGGGCAATGCTCGCGCGCCTCGCCGGGGTGGACGGCGCGGTCGCGGTCGCTTTCCGGCCGGCCGACCCCAGACATTATGGCCGCATCCTCGCCGAGCCCGACGGCACGATCGTCAAGATGGTCGAATATAAGGATGCAAGCGAGGAGGAACGTGCCTTAACCCTTTGCAATTCCGGTCTGATTGCGGCCCGCGCCGATGAATTGTGGCCGCTGCTGGCGCGGGTGAGCAACAACAATGCGGGCCGCGAATATTATTTGCCCGACATCGTCATGATCGCCGCCGCGGACGGCCACACCTCCTCGGTTATCGAGGTGCCGGCAGAAGAGGTCGAGGGGATCAACAGCCGCGCCGAGCTGGCCGCCGCGGAGGCCGCCTGGCAGGCACGTCGCCGGCAGAGGTTCATGGCCGACGGCGTCTCACTGGCCGCGCCGGAGACGGTCTGGTTCAGTCACGATACGAAGATCGGCCGAGATAGTTCTATAGAACCGAACGTTTTCTTCGGCCCCGGCGTCACCATCGGCGAAGCCGTCCGGATCCGGGCCTTCTCCCATATCGAGGGCGCGACGATCGAGACGGGGGCGGTGATCGGTCCCTATGCGCGGCTGCGCCCCGGCGCCGAGATCGGCGAGGGCGCCAGAATCGGCAATTTCGTCGAGGTCAAGAACGCCAAGCTCGGCGAAGGCGCCAAGGCCAATCACCTCTCCTATCTGGGCGATGCCGATATCGGCGCAGGCGCGAACATTGGTGCGGGAACGATTACCTGCAATTATGACGGCTTCTTCAAATATCGTACGAGCATCGGCGAGGGCGCCTTCATCGGCTCGAACAGCGCCCTGGTCGCCCCCGTCACGATCGGCAAGGGCGCGCTCGTCGCCGCCGGCTCGGTGATCGTCCGCGACGTCGCCGACGATGCCGTCGCGCTGGCGCGGGCCGAGCAGGCCAACAAGCCAGGCCGCGCGGCGAAATTCCGCGCGGTCATGGCGGCCAGGAAGAAGCAGGGCGGCTGAGCCACCGCCCCGCTTCGCGCCCCACGATCAGTCGTCGTCGCCTTCCGGCACATAGGGCGGCAGCAGATCGAGGCCGCCGCCGCGCCGGTCGAAATCCTCGCGGCTCTGCGGCGACAGATTGGGCCGCCCGAGGCCGATCCCCATGCCGATCGCGCAGCGCACATATTGCGTCTCGCCTTCCTCGACCTCGACGCGAAGCAGGTCGCGTGCCTCGCTGCGCACGGTATATTCGTGCGCGCCGGGCGTCGTGACGTGGATGAAATATTTGCCCGGCGGCAGCCGGTTGACGACCTGCTCGCCCTCCTTGACCCGGCAGCTGATCGCCCAGCCCATGCGCGATGAGCGGTAGAAGACGACCTGGCCCATGCCCGCGGGCGGCGGCGGGATGGCCGGCGCCGCCTCGCGCGCCAAGGCCGCGCCGCCGGCTCCCGCGAACTGCATCGGAACGGCGGCGCCGCAAAGCGCGCCGATCAGCATCAATGTCTTGAAGCGCATGTTTTCCTCTCCCCCAGGTGAACTATTCAGTCGATCGGCGCGAGCCGGACCTCCGCCGCGGTCTGCGCCTCGGCGAAGGTCCCGGCCGGGACGTTGACCTCGCCGCCCGAAATCCCGATCGCCACCAGCGACAGCACCGGCACGGTCGCCGCGGCGACAACGTTCATGGTGGTCAGCGCACCGCTATTGTCGCGGCCCTGCCGACGCCCGACGCGCAGGCTGCGCAGCGGGATGCGGGTCTCGCCGAGCTGCAGGTAGCGCGCGGCGAGGATCAGCTCGCCGGCCTTGCCCATTGCGCGGGCGCGGGCGGCATGGACGATTTCCCCGACGCCCGGGGTGCCCGCCGGCGCGACCACGCGCCCATCGACGATGAGCGGCTCGGCCAGCCGGAAGGCGAAGGCGTCGCGGCTGTGATTGGCCTTGCTGTTGATCGTGTCGGTAATCTCGATCGCGACCGGCGTGCGCGCCGGGACGGTGCAGCAGGGCGCGGACGCGTGCGCGGGCGCCGTCTCCGGCGCCGGGATCGGCGGCGCGTCCTCCTGCGCCGAGGTCGTGCCGGCGCCAAGGATCATCGCCGCCGCCGCCATGGCGCGCGCAAAGCGCTGATATGGCATTGATATTCCCCCTCGAAGCTCCAACGAATAACCGCGCGCCGACTTGGGTCAAGCTTGAAAGCGCTGCAAGGCCGCCACTGGCGAAGCCGGCGCCGTCCCATTAGGGAGGCGTCAAGATGGATGAGGTAAGAGCGGGCCATGTGCGGAATCATCGGAATCGTCGGAACGGCCGAGGCGGCGTCGCGGCTCATGGACGGCCTCAGGCGGCTCGAATATCGCGGCTATGATTCGGCGGGCCTGTGCACGATCGTCGACGGCCGGCTCGAGCGGCGCCGCGCCGAGGGCAAGCTCGACAATCTCGCCGCCAGGCTGGAGGCGGAGCCGCTACCGGGCCAGGTCGGCATCGCCCATACCCGCTGGGCGACCCACGGCGCGCCGACCGTCGGCAACGCCCATCCCCATGTCGCCGGCGGGGTCGCCGTCGTCCACAACGGCATCATCGAAAATTTCAGGCCGCTGCGCGAGGAGATGCAGGCGAAGGGCCGGACGTTCGCCAGCGAGACCGATTCGGAGGTCGTCGCTCACCTCGTCGCCGACCAGCTCGAGCAGGGGAAGGACCCGCGCGAGGCGGTCGCCGCCGTGCTGCCCCGCCTGCACGGCGCCTTCGCGCTGGCGATCCTGTTCCGCGACCAGCCCGGAATGATCGTCGGCGCCCGCCTGGGCGCGCCGCTCACCGTCGGCTACGGCAGCCATGAAAACTATCTCGGCTCGGACGCGCTCGCGCTCGCCGCTCTGACCCGGCGCATCGCCTATCTGGACGAGGGCGACTGGGCGGTGCTCACCCGGGACAAAGTCGAGATATTCAACCGCGACAACGCGCCGGTGGAGCGCGAGACGGTCGAATCGGGCGCCAGCGCGGCGCGGATCGAGAAGGGCAATCACCGCCATTTCATGCAGAAGGAGATTTTCGAGCAGCCCCTGGTCGTCGCCCAGACCCTGGGCTCCTACATCCGGCCGCTCGAGCAGAAGGTGGCGCTGCCCAACATGGACTTCTCCTTCGCCGACGTGCCGCGCATCACCATCGTCGCCTGCGGCACCTCTTACTATGCCGGCATGGTCGCCAAATATTGGCTGGAGCGCTTCGCCCGCGTCCCCTGCGAGCTCGATATCGCCTCGGAGTTCCGCTACCGCGACCCGGTGCTGGAGGAAGGCGGCCTCGCGCTCTTCATCAGCCAGTCGGGCGAGACCGCCGACACGCTCGCCGCGCTCCGCCATGCCCGCGCGCGGGGCCAGAAGATCGCGGTCGTGGTCAACGTGCCGACCAGCTCGATGGCGCGCGAGGCGGACCTCCTGCTCCCCACCCATGCCGGCCCCGAAATCGGCGTCGCCTCGACCAAGGCCTTCACCTGCCAGCTCGCCGTGCTCGCCGCTTTGGCCGCCAAGCTCGCCCGCGACAAGGGCGCGATGACCGAGGAAGAGGAGCGCGAGATCGTCCTCCATCTGACCGAGGCCCCGGCCGCGATGAACGCCGCTCTGGCCCATGACGAGGATATCGAGGCGATGGCGCCGCTGATCGCCCGCGCCCAGGACGTCCTTTATATGGCCCGCGGCCAGGATTATCCGCTGGCGCTGGAGGGCGCGCTGAAACTGAAGGAGATCAGCTACATCCACGCCGAAGGCTATGCCGCGGGCGAGATGAAGCATGGCCCGATCGCGCTCATTGACGACAATGTCCCGATCATCGTGCTCGCGCCTTCGGGCCCGCTGTTCGAGAAGACGGTCTCGAACATGCAGGAGGTGCAGGCGCGCGGCGGCAAGGTGGTGCTGATCTCGGACGCGGAAGGGATTGCGGCGGCCGGCGAGAACACCATCGCCACCATCGAAATGCCCCGGGTCCATCCGCTGATCGCGCCGCTCGTCTATGCCGTCCCGGTGCAGCTGCTCGCCTATCACGTCGCGGTGGCGAGAGGCACTGACGTCGATCAGCCGCGCAACCTGGCGAAATCGGTGACGGTGGAATGATCGCGGTCCTTGCCGCGACCCTGGCCGGCCTGGCCCTGATCGGCCTGCTCCTGTGGTGGTTGGCGCGCGGCGCCGAAGGCCGGGACCGGGCGCGGCGGGGCCGCGACCCTCGCGGCGGCGAAACGGGCGCGGGCCTGGGCATGTGGCATGGTGGCTCGGACTCGTCGGGGGACGGTTGCGACTCAGGGGGCGGCGGCGGCGGCCACTAGGAAGCAGGCCGGCGAAGAGGCGCTACCGGCGAGCTGCTGCCGGCGGCTGTTAGCAGAAGGGCTGGCACTGCCCGAGCTTCGCACCCAAGTCGGGCACTGGCAAGCAGATCGGATTGAGCACGGCCGAGCGAAAAAACCGCCCCAGCCCGAGCGGGCTGGAGCGGCAGGACCCTCAGTCGGGAAAATGCCGAGGGTAGGGAGAGAGAATCAGGCGGCGCGCGCGATACGCTCCGGATTGAAGTCGCGGCCGCGGTGCAGTCTCGGCATTGGCGGGCCGTCCTTAGTGTCGCGGGCCTCCTCGGCGAAGCCGCGGGCGAGCCCCGCCATGCGTTCGAACAGGGTCGGGGGCGTGACGGGCACGATCTCTGCGGCGCGCCGGTCGGCGATGTGCGCGTCGAAGGCGAAGGGGTCCACCATCACCATCTCGCCCGCGCCCTCGGGCGGGACCAGGACCAGCTCGCGCTCGACGGTGAGCAGCAGTTCATTGTCGCTGATCGCGGTTTCGCGCGCGACCAGCGGCAGCGGCACCTGTTCGGGCGCCTTGAATATGGGTGCGACGACCGGGGCGCGGATCGGAACGGCCGCGATCGCCGGCTGCGCGGCTGCCTCGGGCGGCTGGGCTTCGGCCGCATTCCGCGCCGCGTCGATGCCGGTGGCGACCACGGAGACGCGGATCCGCCCCGCGAGCGCCGGATCGAAGGCCGAGCCCCAGATGATGTCCGCGTCGGGATCGACCTGGGCCTTGATGTGGGTCGCGACCTCGTCGACCTCCATCAGCAGCATGTCCTCGCCGCCGCTGATCGAGATGATGAGGCCGCTCGCGCCCTTCAGCGCCTCGTCGAGCAGAGGATTGGCGATCGCGTGCTGGGCGGCGCGCAGCGCGCGGTCGTCGCCGGTCGCCTCGCCGGTGCCCATCATCGCCTTGCCCGGATTGGCCATGATCGTGCGCACGTCGGCGAAATCGAGATTGATGAGGCCGGGCAAGACCATGAGATCGGTGATTCCGCGCACGCCCTGCTGCAGCACCTCGTCGGCGAGGTCGAACGCCGCCTTGAAGGTGGTCGCCGGGCTCGAGACGCGGAACAGATTCTGGTTGGGGATGACGATCAAGGTGTCGACGTGCTTCTCCAGCTCCTCGAGGCCGGCTTCGGCGATCGCTGCGCGGCGGCGGCCCTCGAAGGCGAAGGGCTTGGTGGCGACGCCGACCGTCAGGATGCCCTTGGCGCGCGCCGCCCTGGCGATGACCGGCGCGGCGCCGGTGCCGGTGCCGCCGCCCATGCCGGCCGCGACGAAGCACATATGCGCGCCCTCCAGCATCGCCTCGATCTCGGGCAGCGATTCCTCGGCGGCGGCGCGGCCGACTTCCGCGCGCGATCCAGCGCCCAGCCCGTCGGTCGTGTGGCGGCCGAGCTGCAGGATGCGGTCCACCGGCGAGGCCTGGAGCGCCTGCGCGTCGGTATTCGCAACGACGAAGGTCACGCCCTTGACGCCGTTCATCATCATGTTCGCGACCGCATTGCCACCGGCGCCCCCGACGCCGATCACGCTGATTCGAGGATGCAATTCCTCCAGTCCGCTCGCCAGTTCGATCATGTTCTCGCCCTCCCGTTCCCAGCTCCCAAATGACTCGGGCGCGGTCGAACCGCGGTGTTAAGGGCCGGGCGGCAAGGGCGGCTATTGAGTGAAAATACAGTACCGTTTCCGCATGATAAAGATAAGACCAAGTACAATTACGTGAGGTATTAATACGCCCTCGCGCAGGACTGCATAGGCCCGCTAACAAATTGGTTAACGACCGATCATCCGGTCGGAGAAGGCCAGACACGCATGACCGACCATCCATTCATCGGAAACGCATATTGCGCCGTCGACGGCGCCGGCCGGCTGACTCTGCCGCCCTTCGTGCGCAGCGCGCTGTCGCGCCGCAGCGGCGCCAGGCTGATCTTCGTCGGCTGCCACGACAGCGATCCCTGCCTGATCGGCTATGACCGCTCGTTCGCCCGTACGCTCGCCTTCGATTGCCGCAGGCAGCGCCTGCGCTCGGAGCTTGGCGCCGAGGGCCGGTGGAACACGCGATTGCGACGCGCCTTCGGCTTCGTCGAGCTGGTCGAGCTCGACATGCGCGGCAAGGTGACGCTGCCGCCGATGATGCTGCGCCGCGCCCGCATCGACGGCGGCGCGCTCGTCATCGGCACGGGCGGCGCGTTCGAGATCTGGAACCCGCAGCGGGCGCTCGACGCCGGCGACCCGGACCTCAGCGAGCTCGCCGCCTTCCACCTCGATATTCGCAACGCAGCCTGAGGAGCCAGACGATGAGCCTTTCCTGCCCCGAGGGCAAACATGTCGCTTTGCCGCGGCCGATACGCAACCAGGGGTTCGATTTCGGCCGCTGCCGCAGATGTGGCCGCGACATGGTCCGCTCCAGCCGCGCCTGGCGCGCGGTGCCCGATGGCTTCCAGGTCGTGTGGCGGCGCGGGGCCGGGCCGCAGGCGCCGCCGAGCGCCGCCCAGTTGCTGCTCGATCTGCCGGCGTCCGGCAGAGCGCTTGCGATTTCGGCCGCGCCCCTAAAACGGCGGCGCCGCACCGCCGCCGCCGCCGAGCTGCTGGCGCTCGGGGCGCGCGCCCTCGCCTGGGCGATCGCGGACCGGGTCCGGGTTTGGCTGAGAGAGTTGCGGGCGCCGCCCATCGCCGCCAGGCCGGTGCTTGGCCTGACCGCGGCCTGATTCGGCGCTGACTCCCGGGCAACGGCAGCGGCGGCAGGGTCGCCGCCCACTAGCGTAGTTCTACTACTCACCGCGCTAACCTGTTGGTTTTTCATCCGAACCGGTTCAACCGGGTCCCTATGGTCCGCCCGCGCGCGCGAATCGCTCGATTCCCGGCGACAGGGCGGTGGAACGTTCGTGACGGACACTTTCCTTTTCGCCCTCGGGCTGCTGACGGCCCTGGCCGCGGCGCCGCTCGTGATTGCCGCGGTTCGCCGGTCCCGCTCCAAGTCCGCCCAGATCGCTCACGCCGACCGCAGCTCGCGGGCGACGTTCGAACTGGCCGGGGTCGGGCACGTCCATGTCGGGCTCGACGGCCGCTGGCTGCGGGTCAACGACCCCTTCTGCGAGATGACCGGCTACCGGCGCGATGAGTTGCTCGCAATGTCGGCCGAGGAGCTCACCCATCCCGACGACCGTCCCCGCCTGTTCGCCACGCACGAGGCAATGTTGTCCGATGGCACGGATCACGCGTCAGCCGATCAGCGTTATATCCGCAAGGACGGCAGCATCTTGTGGGTTCATGCGACGGGAGCGATCGTTCGCGACGCCGCCCGCCGTCCGGATTTCTTCATCGGCATCATCGTCGACATCGGCGCGCGCAAGGAAACCGAAGCCCAACTGATAGCGAGCTGCGCCCAATATCGCGCTATCTTCGACAGCGCGGTCGAGGCGATGGCGGTCATCGACTCGGCGGGCATGGTCCAGTCGGTCAATCCGTCGGTCGAGCGCATCTTCGGCTACGCGCCCGGCGAGCTCCTCGGCAGGAACATCAAGGTGCTCATGCCCCGGACAATCGCCGCACAGCACGACGACTACCTTCAGGACTACCGGGAAACCGGCGTAAAGGCGATCATCGGCATCGGCCGCGAGGTGATCGGCCAACGCAAGGACGGCACCCAATTCCCGCTCGATCTTTCGGTCGCCGAGTGGGTTAGCGGCGGCGAGACCTTCTTCACGGGCTCGATGCGCGACGTCAGCGCGCGCAAGAACGCCGAGGCCGCTCTTGCCGCGAGCGAAGCCCATTTCGAGGCCATTTATGCCCAGCCGGGGGCCGGAGTCGCGGAGACCGACCTCCTGCGCCGTTTCGTCTCGGCCAACGACCGCTATTGCGAGATCGTCGGCCGCAGCCGCGAGGAGCTGATGAAGCTTGGGATGAAAGACATCGTCCATCCCGAGGATCTCATGGAGACCGGGCCGCTGTTCGACCGTCTGTTGGCCGCCGGCCAGCCGTTCATCGCCGAAAAACGCTATGTGAAGCCCGACGGCTCGATTGCCTGCGTCATGTCCACGGCCAGTCCCATACAGCCGGACGCCGCGGAGCCGACGATCGTCATCATGGTGATCGATATTACGGAACGCAAGGAAGCCGAGTCGGCGCTCAGGGCCAGCGAGGAAAGCCTGCGGCTGCTCCAGAACGAGTTCGCGCACATGGCTCGGGTGAACGACCTGGGCGAAATGGCGGCCGCGATTTCGCATGAGATCAACCAGCCCCTCACCGCCATCGTCAACTATCTGAACACGGCGCTGCTCGTCGCCGTCGACGGCTATAGCGAAGAGGGTTTCGCCGAGGCCGAGCAGATGGCGCGGCTCGCGTCGGGGCAGGCCATGCGCGCCGGTGACATCATCCGCCGGCTGCGCGAGTTCGTCGGCCAGGGCAATGGGATCCGCACGGTGGAGCGGGCCGAGCGGCTCGTCGATTCGGCAATGGCGCTGGCGCTGCTCGATGCCCGCTCCAGGGGGATCGCGATCGACCGCGAGGCGGAGGCGGGCGAGGCCGAAGTGGAGGTGGACGTCGTCCAGATCCAGCAGGTCCTGGTCAATCTCCTGCGCAACGCTGTCGATGCCTTGAGCGGCTTGGCCATGCGGAACGGGCCCAGGCTGACGGTATCGACCGGCGTGCGGCCCGACGGCTCGGTGGAGTTCGCGATCGCGGACAACGGTCCCGGTGTCGCGCCCGAGCTGGCCGAGCGATTGTTCGAGCCGTTCGTGACCAGCAAGGCGAACGGGATGGGCATGGGCCTGTCGGTCTGCCGCCGGCTGATCGAAGCGCATGGCGGCACGATCGAGGCGGAAAGCACGCCGGGGGCCGGCGCCACGTTTCGCTTCCGATTGCCCCGATTCGGATCGGTCTCCGATACGGTAGAATCCGTAAATTGTTAACACTTGTCGCGACGTATATTCTGGCCAATCGAAAGGGCGAGATATGTCCGACAATTATGTCATCGCGATCGTCGACGACGACGAAGCGGTGCGGCATTCGACCGCTGGCTTGTTGAAGCGGGCCGGTCACCGGGTAGAATCCTTCACCGCCGGCCCTGAATTTCTTGCCTCGGTCTTGCCAAAGGACTTCGACTGTCTTCTTCTGGACATGCGCATGCCCGGCCTGGACGGCCTCGGGGTCATGCGCGCGCTTCGCGAACGCAGCCTGTCGCTGCCGATCCTGGTGCTGACCGGCCATGGCGATGTGCCGATGGCGGTCGAGGCGATGCGGCTCGGCGCCATCGATTTCCTCGAAAAGCCCTATCCGCCCGCCGCCTTGCTTGAGGCGATCGCGCGCGCCTGCACCGCCCCGCCGCCGGGTCCCGGGGGCCAAGTGGTCAACAACCAGGCGCAGGCCAAGGTCGCCGCCTTGTCCGATCGCCAGCGCGACGTCCTGCGCGGCATTCTCAGGGGCCAGCCGAACAAGATCATCGCCTGGGAGCTCGGCCTCTCGATCCGCACCGTCGAGACCTATCGCGCGCAGATGCTCGAAAAGCTCGGGGTCCGCGGCACCGCCGAGGCCGTCCGCCTGGCGCTCGCCGCCGGGCTTTCGGACGGCGCGCCCGCCTGACAACGGGAACGGTTGCGGGAGGGAAGGCGCCGCATGCCGGCGCCGTGGGAAGGCTGGCGCACCCAAGAGGATTCGAACCTCTGGCCTCTGCCTTCGGAGGGCAGCGCTCTATCCAGCTGAGCTATGGGTGCCTGAGCCTTAGGAGGCGGCGCATTAGCAAAGGGCGGCGGGAGGAGCCAGCCCCATCTTGGCGGCACCTTCCGCTCAGGCGCGCCGCGCCACCTCCGCCGGCGGCGGCGTTTTCGGCTTGTAGCGGCAAAGGTCCCTGACCACGCAGCGCCAGCATTCGGGCCTGCGCGCCTTGCAGACATAGCGGCCGTGGAGGATCAGCAGATGGTGGGCGGTGGCGCGATAAGGCGCGGGTGTCACCCGGTCGAGCCCGGCCTCGACCTGATCCACGCTCCTGCCCGGCGCGAGCCCGGTGCGGTTGGCGACTCGAAAGACATGGGTGTCGACCGCGAAAGTCTCCGCCCCGAAGGCGACGTTCATCACCACATTGGCGGTCTTGCGGCCGACTCCCGGCAGGCTCTGCAGCGAGTCGCGGTCGGCCGGAACCTCGCCGCCGAAGCGGTCGATCAGCGCGCGGGAGAGGGCGATGACGTTCTTCGCCTTCGTGTTGAACAGCCCGATCGTCTTGATATGCTCCTTCAGCCCCGCCTCGCCGAGCGCGAGCATCTGCGCGGGCGTCGTCACCTGTGCGAACAGGGCGCGGGTCGCCCGGTTCACGCCGGCATCGGTCGCCTGGGCCGAGAGCACCACCGCGACCAGAAGCGTATAGGTGTTGACCGACTGAAGCTCGGTCTCCGGCGCCGGAATCCGGTCGGCGAGCCGCCGGTAGAATTCGGCGATGTCGGCTTTCTTCACGCGACACTCCGTTCGCCCTGAGCTCGTCGAAGGGCTTTCCTTCTTCTGGGCCTAAGAAAAGGAGAGGGCTTCGACAATCCCGGATCCAGTCCGGGGCCGAACGGCAGAGGAGGCTCACCCGGTCCCCAGCACGTCCGCCATCGTGTAGCGCCCCGCGGGCTTGCCCGCGAGCCAGAGCGCCGCCCTGACCGCGCCCTTCGCGAAGATCGCGCGGCTTTCGGCGCGGTGGCCGAGCTCGATCCGTTCGCCCTCGCCGGCGAAGACGACGAGATGGTCGCCGGCGGCCGAGCCGCCGCGCAATGAGGCGTAATAGATGCCGCCTTCCTCGCGCTGGTGCGGCCCTTCCTGCATCCGGTCGAAGCGGTTCTTCTCGATGCTGTCCGCGGCGCCGCGACCTTCATTGGCCGAGGCGCCGAGCAGCAAGGCGGTGCCGGACGGGCTGTCGAGCTTGTGGCGGTGGTGGGTGTCGAGGATCTCGATATCCCATTCGGGCCCGAGCCGCCGCGCCGCTTCCTCGACCAGGATGCGCAGCAGATTGACCCCGAGAGAGGTGTTGGCGGTCTGCACGATGGCGATGCTGGCGGCCGCCGCGTCGATCGCCGCATGATGGTCTGCCGTGAGCCCGGTCGTGCCGATCACCAGCGGCGTTCCCGCCGCGACCGCGGCGTCGAGATGGGAGGTGAGGGCGCCCGGCGCGGTGAAATCCACCAGCACGTCGCTCGCGCTCGCCAGCGCATCCGCGGCGACGGTCGCGCCGGCCTCGGCCGCCGCTTCGGCGATGGCGCGGCCCATGCGTCCGCGCGCGCCCAATATGCCGATGCTCGTCATCGCCGCTTCATGGGCGAGGCGGCGGCCCATCGCAAGCGGAACAGGGCGGCGCCCGCCGGCGTTTGGCCCGCTGACACTCAGGGAGGAACGACATGGTAGACCGTGAAAGAGAAGTGATCGTGACCGAGGGCGGCGACCGTGGCAGCGGCTTCGGCATGCTGGCCGGCGTCATCCTGGTGCTCGCGGTGCTCGCAGTCCTGTTCTTCGTCTTCAAGGACCGCATCCTTGGCGGCGGCGGCGACACCAACATCAAGGCGGACGTCAAGGTCGAAGGGCCGGCGAAAGGCGGCGGCAACTAGGCTCCGCCGTCGAGGTGCCGCAGCCAGCGCTGCCGCGCCCATTCGTCGATCAGCGCGTCGGCGGCGCGGCGCTCGGCGCTGCCCGCGGGCAGGTCGGCGTAGCGCGCGCGCCGGCCGGTGGCGCTGTCCCAGATCGTCTCCTGGAAGAAATCGAAGACGAGCCGCCGGCCATTGCCATCGACCGTGCCGATCGCCCCAGGCCGGTCGAGGCTGCCGAGGAACTGGAAGACCGGCCGGGCCGCGGGTGGCGCGACTCCGGCGCCCGCCGCGCTCAGGATGATGGCGCGCATGTCGTCGAGGCCGATCACCTCGGGAATCGCCACATCGGGCGCGCTCAGGATGAATGGAATTCGGGTCTGCTGGTCGTTGAGCATGTGGCCGTGGCCAAGGAAGCCGTCGTCGAACAGGGATTCGCCATGGTCGGCGGTGACGACGATTATGCTGTTGTCGAGCACGCCCAGCCGCCTCAGCCGCTCGATCAGCGCGCCGATCAGCCGGTCGTTATAGGCGACAGCGTTCCAGTAGGTGCGCTCCACCCGGTCGCGATTGCCGGCATTGATGTCGCCGCGGGCGATCGGCTCCCCGTTGAGGACACGCTCCATGCCGGGGTTGAAATAGGGGAAATGCGCGGATTGAAGGTTGAAATAGAGGAAATGCGGCCGCCGCCAGGCTTCGGGCCGGCCGAGCCGCCGGTCGAACTCGCGCAGCAATATCTTGCCGTCCACGTTGACCGAGCCCTGCGCGGCGAAGGCGCCGGAGCGCTCGTCCTTCAGCATCGTGCCGTCGACGAAGATTCCGCCGCGCCTGAGGCCGACGAGGTTCGCGGTGCCGCCGAAATCCTCGGCCTGGCCCGAGAAGGTGGCGACCTGATAGCCGTTGGCCAGGAAGTCGCGGACCAGCGACTGGCGGTCGTCGGTCGGCGCCAGCCGGCCGCTGAACAGGGACTGGAGCGAGTCGGTGGTGAAGCCGACATGGGAATAAGCGCGGCGGGCGACGCTGCCGCGCGCGGCGATCGCGTCGAGCACCGGCGTCAGCGGGCGGCCGTCGACGCGGCGCCCGATCGCGTCGGCGCGGGTGCTTTCAAGGACGATCAGGATGACGTTCGGCCGGCGTCCCGCGATGATCGCGCGCTCGGGCCGGGGTACGCCCTGCGCAAAGACGAAGTCGCCGCCGAACCCGTCCTGGTCGATGCCGTCGCCCGGAACGTCGAGCGCGTAGGGATGGCGGCTGCCGTCGAAGGGCTGGGCGTCGAGCGGGAAGGAAAAGAGGCTGTAGCCGTCGCGGTCGAAGTCGGTCGCCTGCTCGAGCAGGATGGTCGCTGCGACGACGCTGTTGAAGCGGCTCAGCGCCGCGCGGGCATCGTCGACCCGGTTGACCGCGAATAGCAGCAAGGGCGTGGCGCCGAGCAGCATGGCGAGCTGCCGTCCGCTCGGCCGCCAGTGATCGGACAAGGGCGCCGCCTCGCGCCAGCGCCTGCGGAAGGCGAAGCGCACCGCCGCGTAGAAGATCAGCGCCGCGCCCCCGACGATCAGCATCAGCCCGGCCTCGCTCAGCGAATAGAGCAAGGCGTCGGTGAGGCTGCCGCCGCCAAGGTTGCGGACGATCTGGAAGCTCATCGCGTCGCTGAAGAAGGCGAGCGCCTGATATTTGCCGATCAGCACGGCGAGCGCGCCGCCGCCGACGAAGAAGGCGAAGTTGAAGTGGAAGAGCGGCGCGTCCGGCCGCTTGCGGTGCAGCCGGCGCATCAGCCGGTAGAGGAGGAGGAAGAGGACGACCTGGCAGAGCAAGAGGCCGAGCAGGAAGGCGCCGATCTCGAGCGGATATTCGAGCGCGCGCGACTGGCCGAAGCCGCCGCCGAAGATCGCATATTTGCGCTCGGCGAGCAGCAGCTCGGCGATCAGGGTCACCAGGATGATTGCGGGCAGAGTGAAGCGCGCCGCAGCCGCCCAATCGACGCGCAGCTTCCTTCTCTCCGGCAGGGCGGCGAGTTCGGCCGACATGGCGCTGGTTAATAGAGGAGAGAGCTTAAGATGCCGTTTGCCCGCCGGTCGCTGGCCGCCCCGGCTTGCAATCCCCTTCGTTCGGGCGATGATGCCGGGATGAGGACCATTCGCATCGCGCTGCTGATCGCGCTCGCCTTCGCGGCGGTGCCCGCGGTCGCGCGGCCCGTCCGCCAGGACGCCGCCGGCACGCGCTGGGGCGTCGACCGCACCGACCTCGCGAGCCTCACCGGAGATGTCCTGCTCGCCAAGGCCGGTTTCGCCAGCCGCGTCGCTCAAGTGCGCGCCGCGGCGGAATCGGGGGACAGGACGGCGATGACCCTGCTCTCCGCCGGGCTGCTCGGCGGTGTCGGGGTTCCGGTCGACGAGGCGGAGTCGCGCCTATGGGCGGAGCGGGCCGCGGCGCTGGGCGAGCCGCGAGCGTTGCGCATACTCGGCGTCATCCACGCTTTGGGTCTCGGCGTCCCCGTCGACAAGCCGACCGCGCTCGCCATCCTGGAGCGCGCGCGGGCGGCCGGCAGCCGGATCGCGGCGGCGGACATGGCTTCGCTGCTCGCCAACGGCGAGGGCGGGGTGACGCGGGATCGGGTGCGCGCCGTCGCGCTGGCGCGCGAGGCCGTGGCCGGCGGCGTGGTCTATGCCAATGGCGAGCTCGCGCTTGCCTATCTGACCGGCGGCGGCGTGGCGCAGGATTATGCGGCGGCGCGCGCGGCGGCGTGGCTCGGCGCCGAGGCGGACGATCCGCTGTCCGAACATATCCTCGCGAACATCTACAGTCGGGGTCGGGGGGTCCAGCGGGACTCTCACCTCTCCAACGGCCTGCTGG
Source organism: Allosphingosinicella sp. (assembly GCA_035629975.1). Lineage (GTDB taxonomy): Bacteria > Pseudomonadota > Alphaproteobacteria > Sphingomonadales > Sphingomonadaceae > Allosphingosinicella. The sequence continues at coordinate 70,099 of DASQLN010000006.1, forward strand.
AGCGCGCCGCGCTCGACGGCGGCCCAGAGGCGCTGACCGCCATCGGCTGGAACTCGGAAACCCTCGCGCTGGTCCGCCGCTGGGGACCCTATGCCCGCATCACCAACCGGCGGCTCAACGACGGCAGACGGTTCTACAACTATCGCTGGCACTGGCCGGGGCGGGATCTGAGGCTCGACTATCGCGATCCCCTGGGCGGCCCGGTGCGCGAGATCGTCTTCACCTGGCCGGCCGGAGCGGTGGCGCCGGTTTCCAGCCATCCCGCCTGGCGGATGCGGCTCGTCGATGGAGTGCTTCACGAGGAGGTTGACGGCGTCCTCGTGCACATGACGCCCACCGCACAGACCGTGACTAGGACTCGCCTCGCGCTTCGCCGGAACGGCCGGCCCGGCGCTGTGCGCGGAAACGTCAGGCTCACCACCTTGCCGCTCGACCGCTGGCGCGCGCTTAACGGGGCCCTCAATCCGGAGATGGACGACCTGCCGGATTGGGGCCGCTTAAGCGGCGACTAGGGGACCGGGATGATGCCGGATAAAGCCATGCGTGCCGCCATCCTCATCGCACTCACCGGCTGCGCCGTGGCGCCGCCGTCCGCGGACCTGCCGAGTCGCGCCGCCGTGGGCGAATTGATCCGCGAGGCGCTGGCCTGCGACGCCTCCGAGGATGGGCGCTGCACCGAGCAGCCGGGCCGGATCATCGTGCATGCGCTCCGCTGCCGTCCCGCCGCGACCCCCGAGCATCCCCGCCGAGTCCTCTGCCGCTTTTCGGGGACGCAGGTGCGCGGCTCGCACATCCGGGCGTTCGGGCCCGAATGCTTCTGGCTGAACCGCGAACCCGGGGGCCCCTGGCGGATCGACATGTGGCCGGATGCGGACGTCTGCGACAGCTAGGATGCGGACCATGCGCCAAGCCCGGACCCGTGATCTGATCATCGACCTTTTGGCTGCGCTCCTCTTCGGCGCCATCTTCGCTCTTTCAGGCCTGGCCTATTCGCCGGGGTTTATCGACTGGCTTGGCGGAGCGATCGCCGCGGCAATCTGGTTCGTCATTTTCCGGATTGGGGACCGGCTTTCGGAACGGCGCCAAGGCGACCGGGGTTGAGCATCATCCGCAACATCGTCGTCCTCACCGGCGCCGGCATCTCGGCCGAATCAGGCCTTGCCACTTTCCGTGGACCGGACGGGTTGTGGGAAGGGCACCGGGTCGAGGACGTCGCCACGCCCGAGGCGTTCGCACGGGATCCCGATCTGGTCCACGCCTTCTACGACGCGCGGCGCGCCAACCTCGCGCGGGTTGCGCCCAATGCCGCGCATGAGGCGCTGGCCCGGCTCGACGCCTCATGGCCGGGCGAGCTGCTGATCGTCACCCAGAATGTCGACGACCTGCACGAGCGGGCGGGGGCGAAAAGGCTGCTGCACATGCACGGCGAATTGAACTCGGCCTGGTGCCGCGGCTGCGATGCGCGGATGAAATGGACCGGCGACATGGGCGATCGCCCCGCCTGCCCGGGCTGCGGCCGGGCGGGCGGGCTCAGGCCCGACATCGTCTGGTTCGGCGAGATGCCTTACGAGATGGAGCGGATCGAACGCGCGCTGATGGAGGCGGACCTGTTCGTCTCGATCGGCACGTCCGGCAACGTCTACCCCGCCGCCGGCTTCGTCCAGACCGCGCGCTACGTGGGCGCCCGGACGCTGGAGATGAATCTGGAGCCGAGCCTCGGCTCCTATCTGTTCGACGAGAGCCGGACGGGGAAGGCGGGGGAGTTGGTGCCGGCCTGGGTGGAGGAGATGCTCCATGATCGAGGGTAGTTGCCATTGCGGGGCGGTGCGCCTCGGCCTTCCGGAGGCGCCCGCGGACCTCGGCAGCTGCAACTGCTCCCTGTGCCGCCGCATCGGCGGCCTTTGGGGTTATTACCGGCCGGACCAGGTCGTCGTCCGCGATCCGGACGGCCGGCTTGCCGGCTATGTGCAGGGCGACGCGACCCTGACCACTTGGCACTGCGCCCGATGCGGCTGCACGACCCACTGGTCGCCGCGCGATCCCGCGCTGGAGCGCATGGGAGTCAATCTGCGCCTCTTCGACCCCGCAATCTGGGAGCGGCTGCCCCGCCGACTGGTTGACGGCGCGAGCTGGTAGGGCTCACTCCACGCGGTCCATGGTCTCCTGCTAAGACTGCTCGTCTTCCGCATCGACGAACGTTTCGGCTTGCGCATAGAGTGCTAGGAATTCGGCCTCCTTGTCAGTGTTCCCCACGTGCACGATCAGGCTGTGCTCGATGATATCGTAGGGATCCTGCGCGCAGAATCTGGAAAACCAGAACACGGCCTCAAGAGTATCCCGCTCGTGCCAGGTGGTCATGACGAACTCGCGGTCAGGTGTCTCATCGGGCAGATGTTTCAGTATCTGCGCATAATCGACAGAATCGTCCCATGTCGTGCATTCCGGTCCCCAAGCCATCATGTAGAGGCAGCCGGAATCAACGAGCCAGCGGCTGACTTCACCCTGCCATTCGTCGCTATACTCCGAGTCCAGGACGACGACGGCCCGAAACGGCCGATACTGATCGATCGCCGGCAGGCCGGCCTTCTCCGAAATCCGGATGTAGACGGGCGCTTCGCTCACTCCACCCAGTCCAGCCCGATCTCGCGATAGAGCCCGCGGTCCTCCTCCCATTTCGGGCTGACCTTGACGTGGAGGAAGAGGTGGACCTTGCGGCCCAATGCGGTGGCGAGTTCGGCGCGGGCGGCGGCGCCGATTTCCTTGATGCGGGCGCCGCCTTTGCCGAGCACGATCGCCTTCTGGCTGTCGCGGCCGACCAGGATCTGCTGGTGGATGACGACCGAGCCGTCCTTGCGCTCCTCATATTTCTCGGTCTCGATCGCGCTCGCATACGGAAGCTCGGCGTGGAGCTGGAGGGTGAGCTGCTCGCGGGTGATCTCGGCCGCCATCATCCGGTCGGTCGCGTCGGAGACCTGGTCCTCGGGGAAATGCCAGGGCCCCTCCGGCATCCGCGCAGCCAGCGCCGCCTTCAATTCGGGCACGCCGTCGCCGGTGGTCGCCGAGACCATGTAGATGTCCCCGAATTCCGCGCGGCCGTCGAACTGGCCGATCAAGGCGAGCAGGGCCTCCTTCTTCACCAGATCGACCTTGTTGAGGACGAGCAGCTTCGGCTCCGGCCGGCCCTTCAGCCGGTCGAGCAGGTCCGCGACGCCGCGCTTGAGCCCGCTCGACGCGTCAACCACCAGGGCGATCAGGTCGGCGTCCTGCGCGCTGCCCCAGGCGGCGGCGACCATGGCGCGGTCGAGCCGCCGCTTGGGCTCGAAGATGCCGGGCGTGTCGGTCAGGAGGATCTGCGCCTCGCCCGCGATCGCGATCCCCATCAATCGCGTGCGCGTGGTCTGCGCCTTGGGCGTGACGATCGCGACCTTCTGCCCGACCAGCGCGTTGACCAAAGTCGATTTGCCCGCATTGGGCGCGCCGACGACGGCGATCGTCCCGAATCGCTTGCTCATGCCAGCTTCTCGAACAGGGCCTCGGCGGCCGCGGTTTCCGCATCCTGCTTGGTGAGCCCCTCCGCCTCCGCCTCGCCGACTCCTTTGATCGATACCTTGACGACGAAGGTCGGCGCATGGTGCGGGCCCGAGCGGCCGACCAGTTCATAAGCGGGCGGCCTCCTGTCATTGGCCGCGGCCCATTCCTGGAGCGCGGATTTGGGATGCTTGGGCGCGGTGTCGCGGCTGTCGACCCGGTCAGCCCAGGCGGCGCGGATGAAGGCGCGGGCCGCCTCGATCCCACCGTCGAGCCAGAGCGCGCCGATCAGGGATTCGACGGTGTCGCCCAACAAATTGTCGCTTTCGAACCCGCCGTCGGAAAGCGCCTGCTTGCCGAGCCGCATATGCGCCGAAACGCCGATCTCGCGCCCGATCTCGGCGCAGGTGCCGCGCGAGACCAGCACGTTCAGCCGCCGCGAAAGCTTGCCCTCGGGTTCGTCGGGAAAGAGCGCATAGAGCCAGTCGGCGATGGTGACGCCGAGCACGCGGTCGCCGAGGAATTCGAGCCGCTCATAATTGTCCTCGCTCAGGCTCGAATGGGTGAGCGCCCGCTCGAACAGTCCTAGATCGGCCGGGCGGCGGCCGAGCTTGGCCTCGAGCCAGGCCTCGAGCGTCTCCATCAATAGGTCTCGAAGATCCGGCTCCAGCGCGCCGCCGTGAACCAGGTCCAGGGCAGCAGCCATTGCGCCGATCCGTCGGTCGACCAGAAGCCGATCAGGGCGCGGCCCAGCACGTTGTCGATCGGAAGCAAGCCGACGCCCCTGCGCTCGATCGGGAAGCGGCTGTCCATGCTGTCGTCGCGATTGTCGCCCATCACGAACAATTGGCCCTCAGGCACGGTGATCGGGCCGAAGGTGTCGCCCTCGCTCTCGGCGGTCTGGTCGAGCACCTCGTAGCTGCGCCCGCCCGGCAGCGTCTCGCGGAAGCGCGTGTAGATGCAATGCTGCCGGCCGTCGGCGCCCGCCTGCTGCCGCGTCAAGGTCTCCTGCCGCGCGACGCCGCGCACGCGCCGGCATTCGCTGTTCGGGCTGACCAGCATGTCGAATGGCTCCACGGCCTGGCGGGGCAGGTCCTGGCCGTTCAGGTTCACGACGCCGCCGCGCACGGCGATCGTGTCGCCGGGCAGGCCGATGACGCGCTTCACATAATCCTCATTGTCGGGGCCGGGATGACGGAAGACGATGACGTCGCCGCGCTCCGGCACGCCGCCGAGCAGGCGTCCGTCGAAGCCGATCGGCGCGAACGGGAAGGAGTAGCGCGAATAGCCATAGGGCCATTTCGCCACGAACAGATAATCGCCGATCATCAGATTGGGCATCATCGAGCCCGAAGGGATGCTGAACGGCGCGAACAGGAAGGTCCTGATCAGCACCGCGCCGACGAAGAGGTAGAGGAGGAAGCGGAGCGTGCCCCACCAGGTTTCCTCCTTCTTCTCCTTCTTCGCCTTGGCCGGCTTCTGGGCGGCGGGCGCGGCAGCCCCGGCGGCAGGCGCGGGCGGCTCCGGAGCGGGGGCCGCGGCGGCAGGCGCGGGCGGCTCCGGAGTGGGGGCCGCGGCGGCAGGCGCGGGCGGCTCCGGAGTGGGGACCGGGGGCTGGCTCGGGGGAATTTCGTCCATAAGGCTGCTTTCGCTCGCGGATTCCGCCCGGTCAAGCGGGCCCGTCATGCCGCCCATATCGGCGGTCGCCCGCGCGGTTTCAAAGGCAGGCGGCGAAAAAACTCAGGCGCTATGCATCCACCCTCCGCATCCCTAGATACAGCCCCGACATGACCGAGAGCGCCTGGACCCGCCTTGACGCCGTCCCGCTGACGCGGCTCGGCGACCTTTTCGCTGCCGAGCCCGACCGGCTCGACCGGCTGACGCTCCAGGAATGCGGCATAAGCTTCGATTTCTCGAAGACCCATTTGAGCCGCGGCCATCTGGCCGCCTTCCTCGATCTCGCCAAGCAGACGGGCCTCGCCGCGCGGCGCGACGCGATGTTCGCGGGCGGACAAGTCAACCCGACCGAGGGCCGCTCCGCCGAGCACACCGCCGAGCGGGGGCAGGGGGCGGCCGAAAGCGTCGCCCGCGCCACCGGCCTCCACACCCGCATGCGCGCATTGATCGACGCGATCGAAGCCGAAGCGTTCGGCCCGGTCCGCCATATCCTCCATATCGGCATCGGCGGCTCGGCGCTGGGGCCGAAGCTGCTGATCGACGCGCTCGGCCGGGGCCTCGGCCGCTACGAGGCGGCAATCGTCTCCAACGTCGACGGCGCCGCGCTCGAGGAGGCGATCTCGGGCATGGACCCGCACGCGACTTTGATCGCGATCGCGTCCAAGACCTTCACCACCAAAGAGACGATGCTGAACGCTGCCTCGGCGCTGCAATGGCTGGAGGAAGGGGGTGTCGAGGATCCGTTCGGGCGGGCGATCGCGCTCACCGCCGCGCCTGAAAAGGCGATCGAGTTCGGCGTCGACGAGACCCGCATATTGCCCTTCGGCGAAAGCGTCGGCGGCCGCTTCTCCTTGTGGTCGTCGATCGGCTTTCCGGCCGCGCTCGCGCTAGGCTGGGACGCGTTCGAGAGCCTGCTCGAAGGCGCCGGGGCGATGGACCGCCATTTCCGCTTCGCCCCGCCCGAAGCCAACGCCCCGGTCCTCGCCGCCTTCGTCGACCGTTATTACGCCAATCTCCGTGGCGCCGGGACCCGCGCGGTCTTCGCCTATGACGAGCGCCTCCGGCTGCTCCCTTCCTATCTCCAGCAGCTCGAGATGGAATCGAACGGCAAGAGCGCGTGCCTCGACGGCACGCTCAGCCCCCGCGCCACCGCGCCGGTGGTCTGGGGCGGCGTCGGCACCGACGCCCAGCATGCGGTGTTCCAATTGCTCCACCAGGGCAGTCATCTCGTCCCCGTCGAGTTTGTCGCCTCGGTCGAGCCCGGCGACACGCTCGACCCCGAGCATCACCGCCAGCTGCTGATCAACTGCTTCGCGCAAGGAGCGGCGCTGATGGCCGGCCGCCGCTCCGACGATCCGCATCGCGACTATCGCGGGGACCGGCCCTCGACCACTCTCCTGCTCGACCGGCTCGACCCCGCCACTCTGGGCGCGCTGCTCGCCTTTTACGAGCACCGCGCCTTCGCCAATGCCGCGTTGCTCGGCATCAATCCGTTCGACCAGTTCGGAGTCGAGCTCGGCAAGGAGATAGCGAACGCGCTCGAGAGCGCGCGGGAGTTCGACCCCTCGACCGACGCGCTCATCCAGCGCGCCTTCGGAGACGATCCTTCATGACCCAGAGCTTCGACTACGACCTCTTCGTCATCGGCGCCGGATCGGGCGGCGTGCGCGCGGCCCGGGTCTCGGCCGCCAATGGGGCGCGCGTCGCCATCGCCGAGGAACACAAGGTCGGCGGCACCTGCGTGATCCGCGGCTGCGTGCCCAAGAAGCTGCTCGTCTACGGCGCCCATTTCGCCGAGGACCTGCAGGACGCAAGGCGCTTCGGCTGGAAAGTCGGCAGCTGCAAGTTCGATTGGGCGGTGCTGCGCGACAACGTGCTGGCCGAGGTCGAGCGGCTCGAGGGCATCTATACCGACATCCTCGACCGCAACGAGGTCGAGACCTTCGCCCAGCGCGCCGTTGTCACCGGCCCCAACGAGGTGGCGCTCGCCGACGGCACCAGGCTCTCCGCGGCGACCATCCTGATCGCGACCGGCGCCCGCCCGATCGTGCCCGATGTGCCGGGCGCCGAGCATGGCGTGACCTCGAACGAGATGTTCCACCTCGATGCCGTGCCGAAGCGCGCGGTGATCGCCGGCGGTGGCTATATCGCCAACGAATTCGCCGGCATCCTCCATCAATTCGCCTGCGAGGTGACGATCGTCAATCGCGGCGACCAGATCCTGCGCCACTATGACGAGCAGGTCCGCGACCGCCTCCTCCAGATCTCGCTGACCAAGGGGATCGGTTTCAAGTTCAACGCGCCCTTCCAGAAGGTCGTCAAGCGCAGGGACGGGTCGCTTCGCATCCATCTCGAAGGATCGAGCCCGATCGACTGCGACCTCCTGCTCTGGGCGGTCGGCCGCTCGCCCAATACGGAAGGGCTCGGGTTGGAGAAGGCCGGCGTGAAGCTCGGCAAGAATGGCGCGATCCTGGTCGACGAGGACAATCAGTCCTCGGTGCCGAGCATCTACGCGATCGGCGACGTCACCGACCGGGTCCAGCTCACTCCGGTCGCGATCCGCGAGGGCCAGGCCTTCGCCGACACCATGTTCGGCGGCAAGCCGACCAGGGTCGATTACGCCAATATCCCGCACGCGGTGTTCAGCCACCCGCCGATCGCCTCGGTCGGCATGACCGAGGGCGAGGCGCGCGACCGGCTCGGCACCTACAAGACCTATGTCTCCGACTTCCGGCCGATGAAGCATGTGCTCGCCGGCCGCAACGAGCGCTCGCTCTACAAGCTGATCGTCGACGAGGAGACCGACAAGGTGGTCGGCATCCACATGATCGGCCCCGACGCGCCCGAAATCCTCCAGGCCGCCGCGGTCGCGGTCAAGGCCGGGCTCACCAAGGCGCAGTTCGACGAGACGGCGGCGCTCCACCCGACCATGTCGGAGGAGCTGGTGCTGATGCGGTGACCCCTTTTGAGTGATGAGCGCGAAAAAGTGGACGGTCACTGTGACTGTCCCCTTTTTGCTGCGTGAGCATAAAAAAGCCCCGCCGGCGCGGTGCCGGCGGGGCTGATTTCCGGTGAAGACCGGACGATCGGTGCTAGGTCAGCGTGATCGTGGTGGTCTCGCACAGGTTGATGTTGCGCCAGTCGCCCGTATCGCCGTCGTCATAGGTGGCGCGGACGTCGTAATGGCAGTGGTCGGCGCCGCGGTCGAAGGTGACCTCGGCGCTTTCGCCGTTGGCGAGCACTTCGCTGCCAAGGATGTCCGGACCCCATTCGTCCTCGGCGGTCGGCGAGACGTTGAGCGTCATCACGGTGTGGCCGCTATTGTTGACGATGGTGAAATCCTGCGGCGCGGCGAGCGCCGGACTGGCGAGGCTCGAGAAAATGAACGCCAGGGCAATGAGTAGCTTTTTCATGTTTTTAGTTCCTCCGGTTCGCTTCCTTTACCCGGTTTGCGGGACAGCGCAATCGCTCCGTTTCGGCGGTTCGGACCGAAGGGGGAATTCTAGGGCGTGCGCGCGAAGCGGCCCAGGCTCGGCCCGCCGGCCGGACCCATGGCGAAGGCGGCGGGGCCGCCGCCGGCGGCAACCTCGAACTGGAGGCGCTGAGCCGTATCGCTGTCGAGCGCGAAGGCATGGCCGCCGAGCGCGCTCAGCGCCTGGGACGAGCGGGGATTTCGGGCAAAGACGGGGCAGGCCGTGCCAGATTCTGGCAGGTTGAGGAGCTTCGGAGGCGGATGGGCGCAAGGCTCGACAGGCTGGACAGGCAATTGCTCGCCTGCCTGCAGGCGGACAATCTGCAGACCGCCGACGCACTCGCCGAACAGGTCGGCGGTCGCCTTCGGCGATCGCGCGGCGCCTGCGGCGGCTGCGCGCGACCGGGGCGGTCGCCGCCGACGTGTCGCTGATCTCCGAGGAGGCCGCCGGCCATCCGCTCTCCGCCGTGGTCCACATCCAGCTCGAGCGCCACGCCCCGCACGAGGGCGACGCGCTGCGCCGCCGTCTCGTCGCCAGCGCCAACGTCCAGCTCTGCCTCGACATTTCCGGCGCCTTCGACATCCTGCTGCTGGTCGTCGCCGCCGACACGGACGCCTATAATACGTTCGCCGCGCGGGTGCTGGAGCAGCCGCCGGTCCGCCGCTTCGAGACCAGCTTCGTGAAGCGACGGGTCAAGGCGACGCTGGCGGTGCCGCTGGCGGGCTGACGAAGTCGCCGATATAGCGCCCCGCATGGGGCAAACCGACCAGAGCGACATCCTGATCATCGGCGCGGGGCACAATGCGCTCGCCTGCGGCTTCTATCTCGCGACACGGGGCCTCAAGGTGACGATGCTGGAGTCGCGCTCGGTGGTCGGCGGGGCGGCGGTGACCGAGGAATTCCATCCGGGCTTCCGCAATTCCACCGCGAGCTACACGGTCAGCCTGCTCAACCCTAGGGTGATCCGCGACATGCGGCTCTACGAGCACGGGCTCAAGGTCGTGCTCCGCAAGATCGACAATTTCCTGCCGACGCAAGGGCCCGATTATCTGCTCGCCGGCCGCGGCGGGCTGACCAAGAGCGAGATCGCCCGCCATTCCCCCGCCGACGCCGGGAATTACGACGCCTATGCCCAGGCGCTGAACGGTGTCGTCGGCGTGTTGCGCCAATGGCTGCTGCGCGCGCCGCCCAATGCCGGCGGCGGCCTCGGCGAACTCATCGCCCTGCTGAAGCTCGGCGGCGGCGTCGGGCGGCTCGGCCTCGAGCAGCAGCGCCACCTGATCGATTTCTTCACCAAGTCCGCCGCCGACGTCCTCCAGCGCTATTTCAGCCACGATCTCGTCCAGGCCCTGTTCGGCTTCGACGCGGTCGTCGGCCATTATGCCAGCCCCTATGCGCCCGGCTCCGCCTATGTCCTCCTCCACCACGTCTTCGGCGAGGCGGCGGGCGTGGAGGGCGCCTGGGGCCATGCCATCGGCGGCATGGGCGCGATCACCCAGGCGATGGCCAAGGCGGCGCGGGAAGAAGGCGTCGAGATCCTGCTCGATACGCCGGTCGGCGAGGTGATCGTCGAGGGAGGCAAAGCGGTGGGCGCGGTAGCCGGGGGCAAGGCGTATCGGGCGAAGGCCGTGGTCTGCGGCGTGCATCCCAAGCGGCTGTTCACCGAGCTGCTGCCCGAAGGCGCGATCGATCCCGAGCCCGCCCGGCGCATGGCGCATTGGGCGAGCGAATCCGCCACCTTCCGGATGAACGTCGCCTTGTCCGGCCTGCCGCGCTTCACCAGCCTGCCCGAGCCCGGCGACCATCTCACCGCCGGAATCATCACCGCGCCCTCGCTCGGCTATATGGACCGCGCTTATCTGAGCGCGCGCACCGAAGGCTGGTCCCAGGAGCCGGTGGTCGAGATGCTGATCCCCTCGACGCTCGACGACAGCCTCGCGCCCGAGGGCCGGCATGTCGCGAGCCTGTTCTGCCAGCATTTCCCGTATGAGGTGGACGGCGGCTGGGACGCTCGCCGCGACGAGGCGGCGGACCATATCATCGCCCATGTCGACCGCTACGCGCCGGGTTTCAAGGCGCTGGTGATCGGGCGGCTGGCCCTCTCGCCGCTCGACCTGGAGCGCCGCTTCGGCCTGATCGGCGGCGACATCTTCCACGGCAAGATGGGCCTCGACCAGCTCTTCTCCAACCGGCCGATGCTCGGCCATGCCGATTACCGCATGCCGCTTCCGGGCCTTTACCTTTGCGGCGCCGGCGCCCATCCCGGCGGCGGCGTCACCGGCGCGCCCGGGCACAATGCGGCCAAGGCGGTGCTTGCGGACAAGCGGAAACTGAAGCTCTAGCTGTCGCCTGAGCAGGGTGGCCTCGCACCCACTTCCGTTCGGGCTGAGCTTGTCGAAGCCTCTCCTTCTCTCCGGAATTCCGGGCGAGCGCGCTGATCAATTTCCAGTCGCCACGGATAAAGGCTAGCTGGAGCATGTAAGCCCGGAAGCCCATGACTCCGAGAGAAGAACGGGAAGGGCTTCGACAAGCTCAGCCCGAACGGGGAGGAGAAGTCGAAGCGGGCGCTCAGTCGCTCTTATGATCCGCGTGGCAGCCGCCGCAGGAGGCGCGAACCGCGGTCCAGGCAGCCATGAAGGCGGGGCGGTCGCCGGCGGCGGCGGGGGCGGCGAGCGCGCGGGTCGCGGTCTGGAATCGCTGCGCCGCCGCGGTGAAGCCGGCGGGGTTGGACCATATTTCAGGCCGCGCGTGGCCCGCTTCGCTTCCTACGGGGAACAAGGTCGGAAGCTCGTCCGACCATTGGATCAGCCACTCGATGCGCGGCGCGAGCGCGGCGAGGTCGCCGCCCGAATCGGCCGCCTGCTTGAGCCCGGCGAGCGTGCGCCCGCCTTGGGCCATCCTGGTCTCGCGGGCTTGGTGGAATTCTTCGGGGGTCGTGGGCGGGGCCGGGGGCGCCGGCTCCTGGGCGATGGCGGCCAGGGGGATCGCGACAAAAGCCACGCCGAGCAACGCAGTCCGGTTCATGCCTCTCTCCTTGCCCACCGCGCCTGCCTAGACCGATCGCAGCCGCGGAACAATCGCGTCGGCGACTGCCCGAGCGGCCGGCGCGCTTGCGCTTCTGAATCAGATGATCGGGTGGCGTTCCCAATTCGCCTTGTCGGCGCGGCCGTGGAGCTTGGAGTGCAACCGGTCCATCGTCCGGCTGCCGGTATTGACGCACAGGAACGGGAAGATTGCGTGGATCAGGCAGGCGATGCCGCCGCCGATCATCCGCACCCCGAACCACGCGGCGTGGCCGAAATGCTGGAAATAATTCTCGCCGATCTCTTTGGGGTGTTTCGTAAAGGGGTTGCCTGACATGGGGTGCTCACCTCGCTCGCCGAGGCCATAGCGCGTCGGGCGCCTGCGTTCCAGATGCGCTTTGGCCGCGGGCCGGTCCTATCGCGTTGGGGCGGACGGACTGCGCTCGACGGCTTCGGTTGCCGTGGGGTTGCGCGGCGCCCATTCCCTTTGCGTGGCGATCAGGAAAAGGCTTGCCACCAAGCCGATAGCGAGGGCGATCAGCCCGATCGCGCCGATGATCGTGGCGCGCTTGCTCGGCGGCTCATCGAACATCAGGCTGCGCTCGCGTGCCCGGCGCGCACGCTCTCGATCAGCGCGTCCTGGCGATGCTGCTTCTCCACCGCCTCCGCGCCGCCGCGGGTCTCGTGGAAGAGGTCGAGTGATTCGAGCTCGTTGTGGGCGAGCGGGCGGGTGGCGAGGTCGCTATACTCCTGGCGCGCCGGATCGTTCACCACGCGCTTGAGAAGGCGCTTCGCCTTCGAGAAGCCACGCCAGTAATTCCAGGCCTTGCGCAGGCTCTCAAACGCGAATTTGGGATAGAAGAGCAAGGCCGGCTCCAGCGGGAGGCCGGGCCGGCGCGACTTGCGGCGCTTCCTGCGGACGACGCCGCCTTCCAGCGTGTGCACACCCTCATTCTCGTAGAGCAGGCGGAATTCGATCAGATATTGCAGCGCCTTCTTCGGCCGCCCGCCTTCGAGCCGGGCATGGCGGCGGGTGACCGTCTCCATATGCTCCCAGGTGAAATAGGAGTCCCACGCGGCCTTGTAGGCCTCCTCCCACTCCGCGTCGGACATCCTGGGATGGTGCGAGACGCGGTGGTGGAGGTCGTATTTGTTTAGGTCGGGGTCCATCCAGATCCCCGCCTCGTGCAATTTCTTGTGGTCCTCCGAGCCAGGCAGCGGGGTCAGGAAGAAGAATTCGAGGATGTCGACGGGGAGCTCGCGCTTGATAATCTCGATGTCGCGCAGGATCGACTCCTTGGTGTCGCCGGGAAAGCCCAATATGTAGCCCGCCAGGGTGAACACGCCGCGCTCGTGCCATAACTGGAAGAGATGGCGATATTCGGTGATCTTGTTCTGCCGCTTGTTGGCGGCGAGCAGATTGTCGGGGTTGATGTTCTCGAGGCCGATGAAGGCGCGCATCACCCCCGCGCGCTTCGCCTTGTCGATGAAATTGGGGATGCGGTGGCAGAGCGTGTCGACCTGGATGGTGAGGTTGGCCTTGAGCCCCTCCTCCTCGCGCAATTTGATCAGCCGGTCGAAGAAGCTCTCCCAATCCCGGTTGCGGGCGAGATTGTCGTCGGTGATGAAGAAGGCCTTGATACCCTGCGCCAGATTCTCGCGGATGATCGCCTCGAGATCGTCGGCGGTGCGGAAGCGGCTCTTGCGCCCCTGCACGTTGATGATCGTGCAGAAGCTGCACTGGAACGGGCAGCCGCGCCCCAGGTCGAAGCTCGACCATTGGCCGCTGTTCCGCTGCAGCGAGTCCTTCGGCATCCAGGGGAAGGGCACGCCGGCGATGCTCGGCAGGTCCTTGAGGTAATTGTAGACCGGCCGCAGCCGGCCGTTCCACGCATCCTCGAACAGGGCGTCGAGCCGGCCCTCCTCGCACTCGCCCGCGAACAAAGAGCAGCCCATGTCGAGCGCCTCCTGGATCTCGGGCGGGATCTCCTTCAGCATAGAGAGGCAGCCGGAGACGTGGAAGCCGCCGATCACCACGGCCAGGCCCGCGGCACGGAACTCGCGGGCGAGGTCGAGCGCATGGTGGAACTGGTTGGACTGCACCCCGACCAGCCCGATCAGCGCTTTGGAGCCGCGCTTGCGGATCTCGCGAATGATCCTCGCCGGCACGACATGCTGGTTGCATTCGTCGATCGGCACCAGGTTGAAGTCGACGTCCGGCCCCAGCACCCGCCGCTGCGCGGCGTCGCGCGCCAGGCCGTTCAGCGCGGCCAGAGAGTTGGAGGGAAGGATCGTGCGCCACCAGACGATCGGATAGCCGTCATCGTCATAATGCGACGGCTTGATCATGTAGAAGTCGAACTGTCCGGACATGGCCCTCATGAGGGGACCATATCCGGTTTTGCACAAAGGGCCTAGCAGGTCACACGAGGCGCGGACCCACGCTCATCGTGCGGGCGGGCGCCGGAGCAGGGGCCGTGACCTGCGCGGGCGGTGTTTCGCCGTCGGCCGCCACCGCGTCCGCGGGAGGGTTGCCTGGGACGTGCGCCGGCGGAGGCGGCGCGGCGAGATCCCGCAGCACCGCCGCCAGGAATGCCAGCGAGGCGCTGCCGCCCGCGATCAGCGCGGCCGTGAGCACGACGTCGATTGGATAGAGCAAGGGGCTAATGACGATCGCGGGCTGATCCGACTGCGCGGTGAGCACGACCAGGCCCTGGAGCGTGCGCACTCCGGCGGCGCTGATGAACAGGCCGGTGACGAAACTGAGCAGCAGGCGAAGGCGTGCCTTCTTGTCGAGCACCGTCTTGAGCTTGGCCTCGGCCGCAGCGGTGCCGGTGTTGGCCCTCGCCGCCTGGATCCGCTCATATTCGGCCTGCCGCTCCTCGTCTCCGAAGATCACCGCGTTGACCGCGGCGGCGGCGCGCTCGACGACGAGCGTGACGACCAGGAGCGCGGTGATCACCCCGGCGGCCGTCGCTGGCATGTTCGGCTGGTAGGCAAGCCCCTTCAAGATTTGGGCGTCCATCCACCAGAAGAAGAGCACAATCACTCCGACGAAGAAGGCGGTGAAGAGCGCGTTGATCCTAGTCATGGTGCATTTCCTCCCCAACAAGCTATTGGCCGGTATCTAGCGGCCTCTGGAAATCGTGACCCGTGACCCCCGTCACGGTCAAGCCCGCGTTCGGCGCTTGTCGAGCGGCAGCATCTGCCTTTAGGGACAGCCGCAACGCGAAAAGGGAGCAACGGACAGATGAAACTCGACAGCAACATCGCCGCAGTGGTGACCGGCGGCGCTTCGGGCCTTGGCGAGGCGACGGCGCGGGCGCTGGCCGAGCGGGGGGTCAAGGTCGCCGTCTTCGACCGCGACGCCGAGCGTGGCGGGAAAGTGGCGGCCGAGATTGGCGGCGTCTTCTGCGAGGTCAACGTCACCTCCGACGAAGCGGTCGACGCGGGCTTCGCCAAGGCGCGCGCGGCGAACGGGCAGGAGCGGATCTGCGTCAATTGCGCGGGCGTCGCCAATGCGGTGAAGACGGTCGGCCGCGACAAGGAGACCGGCGCGGTCAAGCGCTATCCGGTCCACCAGTTCGAGCTCGCCATCCAGATCAACCTGATCGGCAGCTTCCGCGTGCTCGCCGCCTCGGCCGCCGGCATGGCGACGCTGGAGCCGCTCGAGGACGGCGAGAAGGGGCTGATCGTCAACACCGCCTCGGTCGCGGCGCAGGACGGGCAGATCGGTCAGGCGGCCTATTCGGCGTCCAAGGCCGGCGTGCTCGGCATGGCGCTGCCCATCGCCCGCGACCTGATGAGCGAGGGAATCCGCGTCAACACCATCCTGCCCGGCATTTTCGAGACGCCGATGATGGCGATGATGCCCGACAATGTCCGCCAGGCGCTCGCCGCCCAGGTGCCCTTTCCCAAGCGCCTCGGCACGGCGGCCGAATTTGCGAGGCTGGCGGTGTTCATGGCGGAGAACGTCTATCTCAACGGCGAATATGTGCGGCTCGACGGCGCGATAAGGATGGCGCCGCGCTAGGCTCAGGCCGGCGGCGACCAGATCTCGATGACACGCTCGAAGCGGTGCCGCGTCGAGCTGTGGCCGGCGTCGAAGCGCAGGCGCACCGGCACGAAGCTGCGTCCGGCATAGTCCGGGTTCACATTCATCCGGTCGATCAGCCCCTCTTGGGCCCGCGCGCCCAATTCTTCGATCGCCCGAGTGCGAAGCGGCAGGATGGCGGGCGGCACATAGCTGACATTGGGCGGGACATCCTCGCCGCCGAGCTCTGCCGGGAAGAGCAGGATTCGGGCCAGCCGCCCGTCGGCCGCCCAGCGCGCTGCGATCTCCAGCGAGGTGACCTCGCTATAATCCGGCCGCGCCTGGGCGATAGCGGGCGCGGCCCAGCCGGCCAGCAGCAAACCGACGGCCTCGCGCCGCGAAAGCGTGAACCTCATGGCTCATTCCTCCATTCCCTTTGAAAGGCGATCGCCGCGCCCAGCAGGCCGGGCTCCTCGTGGGTCAGCAGCCTGACCGGCGTCCTCAGCATCCGTTCGCGGTAGCGGCCCTTGGCGGTGAAGCGGGCTTCGAAGGCCGGGCTTTTCAACAGGTGGACGATGCGGTTGGCGAGGCCGCCGGTGATGGCGACGCCCATCGCGCCATGGGCGAGCGCAATGTCGCCCGCCGCCGCGCCGAAGCAGCGCACCAGGATGGAAAGCGCGCGCTCCGCCCGCGCGTCCGCGCCCGCTATGGCGGTCTCCCAGAGCTGGGCCGCTTTATCGGGATCATGTTCGCCGCCGCCCAGGAACATGTTGATGTCGATGAGGCCGGGCCCGGAGACGATTCGCTCGACCGAGGCGCGCCCGTAGCGGGCGACGAGGAAATCGGCGAGCTCCTCCTCTTCCGGATCGAGCGGGGAAAAGCCGATATGGGCGGCCTCGGTCTCGATAACGCGGACGCCGCCTTGGCGCCGGTCGAGGATCGAGACGCCGAGGCCGGTGCCCGGGCCGATCACGCTGGCGGTTCCCTCGGCGGGGAGGTCGCCGGGGCCGGCCAGCGGCACCAGCTCGTCGGCTTCCATCACGGAAACGCTGTGAGCAACGGCACCGAAGTCGTTGAGAAGCATCAAAGTATCGACGCCAAGCTCGTCCTTCAGTCCGTGCCGGCCGATCCGCCAGCCCGAGTTCATGAAGCTCAGCGTCTCGCCCTCGATCGGCGCCGCCACCGCCAGCGACGCCGCCCGTGGCAGGGCGCCGCCGCTGTCCTGCGCGAACCGCAGCCAGGCCTCGCCGAGTCCGGGAAAGTCGCGGGTCCGGTATTTGCGCATCGCGCCGATTTGCGGACGCGCGTCCGGGCGCAGCTCGGCCAAAGCGAAGCGGGCGTGGGTGCCGCCGATATCCGCGGCGACGATCTTCATCGGCGGGCCGAAGCGGGGAAGGTCATGCTGCGGTCTCCATAGGGTGGATTGCCCCTGGTTGGAACAGCGTCCGCCGCGCCGCGCGTGACGGCTTGACGCCGGCGCCCGGTCCGGGACACACATAGGCATGGCCATTATCCTCATGCCCTGCCTCGGCTGCCGTGCAGGAACCTCGATCGAGGAGGATGCCCCCGCCGCCGCGTGCGGCTCGTGCGGCGCCGCCTTGCCATTGCCCGGGGCAGCCGCCTGGCTGGTGGCGCGCAGCGGGTCGCAATTCGGCCCCTATACGATCGCCCAGCTCATTTCCTACGTCGCCGAACGCCGGGTGCTGGCGAGCGACGTCGTCTGGCACCATGGCGCGGCGGACTGGGTGGTGGTGGGCGAGGTTCCCGCGCTGACCGCGGCGCCAGCCCCGGCCCCGGCCCCGGCCCCGGCACCCGCTCCCGCTGCAGCGCCCGCGCCGGCGCCCGCTCCCGCTCCGGCACCCGCGTCGGCCCAGCCCGAACCGGTGAGCGTCGCCAAGGCCCCGGCCGCCGAGCCTGCGCCGGTCGCCGCGCCTGCGCCCGATACCGTGTGGACTCCGCCGGCCGCCGCGCCGGGAGGCAACAAGATCGGCCTGCATCTCAAGCGCTCGGTCAGTTGGAACATGCGCTCCCTTCCCGTCGAGCCGGACGAGGAGGCGAAGCTGATCGCCAACGGCGTGGACGAGGAGAATGCGCGCCGCTATCTCGTCTGGCGCCGCAGCGTGCTGCTCGTCGTCGCCGTGCCGACCCTGCTCTCGGCCCTGCTCGCGACGCTCGGCCGGCTGGGCGACGAGGCTCGCTATTCGGATGTGGGAAATCTGCTCGAGATCCTCCGCCTGGCGGCGCTCTACGCGCTGCCCATCACCGCATGGTGGGCCGCGTGGACCTGGGACCGGCATCGGCGTTCGCGCACCATCCTGCTGTGGGGCTGGCTGTTCGCCTTCCTGACTCCGCTGCTGCTCGCGCTCATCCCGTTCAGTTGGCGGTACGATCTGCAGGCAGCGAGCCCGACCGACCTCAGCAACGCCACCGCCGCTCTGGGGCTGATCGGGGCGATGGCCGTCTATGTGACACTGATGCCGGCGGTGCTGTCGCTCATTCCCGGCGTGGTCAGGGCCTGCCTGCGCATCAAGGCGCTGATTCCCGAATCCATCCTGCCGGGCCTGTTCCTGGTCGCGGCGTTGCCGCTCTATCTCCTGCTGTTCCTGGTCATCTTCACCACGGTGAACCAGGTGGCGGGGAACTTCCTCCTGATCCTCGCCGTGCTCGCTTTGCTTGCCGCTCCGCTGCTCTATCTGCTCAATTCGCGCCTCTTCATGCGGCCGCTGCGCACGGAAGAGGAGATGGCCAAGATCGGCGGCGTGCAGCAGATGGCGACGATCATCCTGGGCGTCGGGCTGGTGCTGCTCGTCGTCTATGTCTTCACCGCGCAGGTCTTCAACCAGTCGCTGGTCGGCTTCGACGCGAGCACCTCGATGATGCGGCCGTGGACTCCGTCGCTGATCCAGCTCCCGATCGACTATTTCACCCGCTCGCTGTTCACCACGGTCCTGGTCGCGGACATGTTCATGCTGATGAACCTCCAGCTCTGGCGCCACAGCAAGGAATTCCAGGACTCGCCCGAGGCGGCGTCCTACGACCGGCTGATGATCGAGATCGAGGAAGCAGGCGGCGCGCCGCAAGCCGCGGCGGGCGCCTGACCGGCTCGGCGGTTGCGACGCCCGGCGATGATCTGCACCAAGGTTGGATTCCCTTCCACTCGGCTCAGTAAAGCTTACGAAGCTTACACATGCCATTGCTGCGTCCCGGGCGCCGCAAAAGGCACGACTGGCACGAATGGCACATGGAATCGCGGGGGGTCTTCTCCGGCAAAAAGGCAGAGGCGGTGGGCGAAGCGGCAGCGGATGGGCTGCTTCAACAGGCTCGGCATTAGCGCGATTCGGCTGGGCATCGCGGAAGGGTGACAGACGAAATCCTACATTGGAAGAGGGATTTGGAACAAAGAGGAAACGCATCTGCGAGCACGCGAACTTGCGCGTCCGAGCGAAGCGTGTGAGCCTGCCGCATCGATTGCCGCGCCCAGAAGGGGCATCGCTATCGACAATCTCGCCAACTTAGCTAAGATAGCTATAAATCATCCCTCTGGAAAGGGCAGCCGATGAAACGAGCGTCCGCGACGGTGTCTTCGAGCGATTTCCAGAACAGCGCGGGCCGCTATCTGGATCAAGCGGCGAGCGAGCCCGTCGTCATCACCAGATACAGGCGGCCGGCGCGGGTGCTGATGGCCTTCGAGGAATACCAGCGGCTGCAGGCGCTCGCCAAGGCGCGCCCGACCCGCAAGGCGTTCAGGGCCGGCGAGCTGCCGGAAGATGTCGCGCGGGCGATCGAGGCAGCCGACTACGGCCATATCGATCCGGAGCTGGACAAGCTGGCGGAGTAAGGCCGTGTCGAAGCCGGTACCGCAAGGCGGCCTCGTCATCCGCTACGATTATTTATGGGTGGCCGAGGAGGGGCAAGGGCGCGAAGAGGGCGCGAAGCTCCGGCCGTGCGCAATCGTGGTGGCCGTGCAGGCAAGGGCTGCCGATCCTTTGCGCGTCATCGTCTGCGGCATCACGCATGCGCGGCCCACGGACGAAGCCGATGGAGCGAAGCTCCCACAGAAGGAATTCAGGGAGCCGCTGCTTCAGATGCTCTACGAGCTGGGGGGCTCGGCGGGCTTGGCGGAACTTCGGGAAGGGTTGCTGCCACGTATGCAAAGCCGCCTCGGCGAGGCTGATTATTCCATCGTTTCGACGGGTGAGCCACGCTGGTGGAATGCAACCTGCTGGGAGCGCAGCGATATGGTCAAGGAAGGACTTCTTCGCGGCGACTCGCCGCGGGGGCGGTGGGAGCTGAGCGAGGATGGAAGGCGCGCCGCGGCTCGGCTCGCGAACTCCTGATAGCCGGCCAGCTGAAGTGTCTCCCTCCGCCTGACGGGGAGTATCCTCACCGGTTCCGCCGCCCTTCGATGAGGTCATCGACCAGAGCCGGTTCGGCGAGCGTCGAGGTGTCGCCGAGCGCTCCGAACTCGTTCTCCGCGATCTTCCTCAGGATGCGGCGCATGATCTTGCCCGAGCGGGTCTTGGGCAAAGCGGGCGTGAAGTGGATCAGGTCCGGCGTCGCGATCGGGCCGATCTCCGCGCGGACCTGCTGCTTCAGCGCCTGTTCGAGCGCCGCGTCCGGCTCCACGCCGGCGTTGAGGGTCACATAGCAGTAAATGCCCTGGCCCTTGATGTCGTGCGGATAGCCGACCACGGCGGCCTCGGCGACGAGCGCGTGGCTGACCAAAGCGCTCTCCACCTCGGCGGTGCCGAGCCGGTGGCCGGAGACGTTGAGCACGTCGTCGACCCGGCCCGTGATCCAGTAATAATCGTCCTCGTCGCGGCGGCAGCCGTCGCCGGTGAAATATCTGCCGCGATAGGCGCTGAAATAGGTCTGCACGAAGCGCTCATGGTCGCCATAGACGCTGCGCATCTGGCCGGGCCAGGAGCGGGCGATGCAGAGATTCCCCGAGGCGGCGCCCTCCAGCGCTTTGCCGTCGGCGCCGACCAGCTCGGGGACGATGCCGAAGAAGGGCCGCCCGGCCGAGCCCGGCTTCATGCCGTGCGCGCCGGGCAGGGTGGTGATCATGATCCCGCCGGTCTCGGTCTGCCACCAGGTGTCGACGATCGCGCAGGCCTCCTCGCCGACGACGCGGTGATACCAGAGCCACGCTTCGGGGTTGATCGGCTCGCCCACCGTGCCGAGCAGGCGAATCGAGGAGCGGTCGTGCCGCGTCACGGGTCCGGCCCCCTCGCGCATCAGCGCGCGGATCGCGGTCGGCGCGGTGTAGAAGATCGCGACCTTGTGGCGCTCGACCACCTCCCAGAAGCGCGAGAAATCGGGATGATTAGGCACCCCCTCGAACATCAGGGTCGCGGCGCCGTTGAGCAATGGGCCGTAGACGACGTAGCTGTGCCCGGTCACCCAGCCGACGTCGGCGGTGCACCAGAAGAGCTCGCCCGGCCGATAGTCGAAGACGTAATGGAAGGTGGTCGCCACCCACACCGCATAGCCGCCGGTCGTGTGCAGCACGCCCTTGGGCTTGCCCGTCGATCCGGAGGTGTAGAGAATGAAGAGCGGGTCCTCCGCGCCCATCGGCTCGCACGGGCAGCTGTCTGGGACCGTGGCGCCGATCTCGTCGTAGAAATGATCCCGTCCGGGCTGCATGGCGATGTCGTTGCCGAGATGGCGCACGACGAGCACCGCATCGACCGCGGCCCCCAATGCGATCGCGGCGTCGACATTGGCCTTCAGCGGCACCGTCCTGCCGCCGCGTTTGCCGCCGTCGGCGGTGATGACGAGGCGGCTGGCGCAATCCTCGATCCGGCCGTGCAGCGCCTCGGGCGAGAAGCCGCCGAAGACGACGCTGTGGACCGCGCCGATCCGCGCGCAGGCGAGCATCGCCACCGCCGCCTCCGGGATCATCGGCAGATAGAGGGTGACGCGGTCGCCCTTGCCGGCGCCCAGCGCCTTCAGGCAGTTCGCCATCCGCACCACCTCGGTGTGGAGCGCCCCATAAGTGAGGGCGCGGGTCGTGCCGGGCTCGTCGCCCTCCCACACGATTGCCCGCTCGCCCGACCGCGCCTCCAGATGCCGGTCGACGCAATTGTGGCAGAGGTTGAGGATGCCGTCCTCATACCATTTGATGTCGACCGGATCGTAGGACCAGTTGGCGATCGTCTCCGGTGCCTTGACCCAGTCGATCCGCTGGGCCTGCTCGGCCCAGAAGCCGTCCGGATCGTCGAGCGAGCGCGCGTAGAGCGAGCGATATTGCTCGGGCGTGCAGTGGGTCTCGCCTGTGGCGGAGGGGGGAGGGGTAATGAGCGCGGCCATTCCCCCCTCCTAATCGCTCCGCCGCATGGACGCTACTGCCCGGCGGCGCGGCCCGGAAGGCCGCCGCTCACTGTCCAGTCGCGAAGCCGGCGATGCCGCTCAAAAGGCTTGTTTTCGTCATGATCGTCCCAATGTTGAGGTGGAGCTTGCGTGGTCGTGACGGAGCCGTAAGAGCCGTCCTGCGTTTAGGCGGAGCACGGTGGGATGAAGGTGCGGCGTTGCAAGGCCGACCTGTATTAGCTATCTGATACACCCTGGAGGATGACGGTAAGGACGAGATGGACGCTGCGGCCCTTCCCCTGATCGAGCCCGCCCCGGAAGGCGCGCTTGCCCCGGTCATTCGCCGGAACTGGCGCGCCTTGCTGGTGTGCGCGGTGATGGCGGCCTTGTGGCTGGCCTCGGCGGTCAGCCTGGCCGGCGCCGACGGCCTGGCGAGCGGCCCCGGCCGCGCCGCCGCGCCAACCATCGCCCAGGCGCGGCTTCAGGCCAAGGCGGCCGAAATGTCGGCCACCAGCATCCGCACCGACATCGCCCCCGAAAACGCGGTGGCGATCAACGCGGCGATTCCGCTCGCGGGCGGCTCCAATCCCCCGGCGGCGCCGTTCAGCCTCGCCGGAATCAGCGCCGCGGATCGCGCCCGCTCGCTCGAATGCCTGACCGTCGCCATCTACTACGAATCCGCGACCGAGCCGGTCGATGGCCAGCGCGCGGTCGCCCAGGTGATCCTCAACCGGGTCCGCCATCCGGCCTATCCGAACACCATCTGCGGCGTCGTCTTCGAAGGCCACCGCCGGGCCACGGGCTGCCAGTTCAGCTTCACCTGCGGCGGCGCGCTTCGGCGGGCGCCGATGCCGGTCTATTGGCAGCGCGCCCGCGCGGTCGCCGAGGCCGCGCTCAATGGCTATGTCTATGCGCCGGTCGGCCTCGCGCTCAATTATCACGCCAATTATGTCGTCCCCAATTGGTCGTCGAGCCTGGTCAAGTCGCACATTGTCGGCCTGCACATCTTCTACCGGTGGCACGGCGGCCTCGGGCGCCCTGCGGCGTTCACCGACGCTTATGCCGGCGCCGAGCCGCTCTTCGCGTGGCGCGGCGGCTTCGGCCAGCCGCTGAGGCCGGACGCGCAGCTCGCCGTTGCCGCCGGCGAGGCCGCGGCGGCCGATGCGGCGCGGGCCGCGGCGCCGGGCGGGGACGCCGCCGCCCATGCCAGCGTCGACAGCTTCCAGCGCTCGGTGCTGCGCCGCTACGAGCCGCTGCAGCGCGAGAGCGCCAATGCGGTGATCAGCGAGCGCACACGCGCCGATTCCAGCCTCACCACCAGCCAGCGCTGGTCGCTGACCGGGGAGGGCGGCGCCTCGACGCAGACGCCGCTGGGTCGCCGCCAGGATGCGCGCCCGGCACAGCCCAGGGAGCTGGAGGGAGTGCGCAGGCGGCCGAGCGCCGCGCCGGAGCCGGCCCCCGCCCCTCCGTCGGCACCCTGATCTCCGTCATTCCAGCGAAAGCTGGTATCCCGCTTCTTTCAAGGCAATGAGATTCCAGCTTTCGCTGGAATGACGAGCATCAGGCCGCCGACAGCAGCCGTCTTTCGCCGGCCAGGCTCATCAGCGCCTTCTGCAGTTTCTCGAACGCGCGCACCTCGATCTGGCGGATGCGCTCGCGGCTGACGTCGTAGACCTGGCTCAGTTCCTCGAGCGTCTTGGGTTCGTCGGTCAGCCGCCGCTCGCTCAATATGTGCCGCTCGCGCTCGTTGAGGGCGCCGAGCGCCTCGACCAGCAGATCGTGGCGGATCCGGGCCTCCTCGGCCTCGGCGACGCGCTCGTCCTGCAGGGGTTCGCTATCGACCAGGAAATCCTGCCAGCTGCCTTCCGAATCGTCGCGCAGCGGCACGTTGAGCGAGGTGTCCCCGCCCATCGCCATGCGGCGATTCATCGAGATGACGTCGTCCTCGGAGACGCCGAGATCGGTGGCGATCTTGGTCACGTCCTCGGGCTTGAGGTCGCCATCCTCGAAGGCGTCGATCTTGTTCTTCATCCGCCTGAGGTTGAAGAACAATTTCTTCTGCGCCGCGGTCGTGCCCATCTTCACCAGCGACCAGCTGCGCAGGATATATTCCTGGATCGAGGCGCGGATCCACCACATCGCATAGGTGGCGAGGCGGAAGCCGCGCTCGGGCTCGAATTTCTTCACGCCCTGCATCAGGCCGATATTGCCCTCGCTGATCAGCTCGGAGGTGGGCAGGCCGTAGCCGCGATAGCCCATCGCGATCTTGGCGACGAGGCGCAGGTGGCTGTTGACCAGCTTGGCCGCCGCATCGGTGTCCTGATGCTCGGTCCAGCGCTTGGCCAGCATATATTCCTCTTCCGGGGTGAGAATCGGGAATTTCTTGATCTCGGCGAGATAGCGGTTGAGGCCGGCCTCGCCGCCGCTCGCCGGAATCGTCGCAATTTTCCTACCCGCAGCCATGATTCACTCACACTCCCTGGTGCCGTATCCTTATAATACACCGCGCCGGCACATAAAAGCTATACGGTGAGCGCCCTCAACAGTTCCTGAATATCAGACGGGAGGGGGCATTCAAAGGACAAGTTTTCTTTCGAAACTGGATGGATGAAGCCGAGCGCCGCCGCGTGCAGCGCCTGGCGATGAAAATCGAGCCGTTTCAGCACGTACCGGTGCTCCGGGCGGGTCCGGCCGTAGACCGGATCGCCGAGCAGGGGATGGCCGAGCGAGGCCATGTGGACGCGGACCTGATGGGTCCGGCCGGTTTCGAGCCGGCATTCGACCAGGCTGGCGCCCTTCAGCTGCTCGAGCGTCCGGTAATGCGTCACCGCCCGTTTGCCGCGATTCGCCGTCACGATCGCCATCTTCTTTCGGTTCGCCGAGGAGCGGGCGAGAGGCGCGTCCACCGTCCCTCTCGCCGGCTTGGGCAGACCCCCCACGATGGCGAGATAGCGCCGCTCGATACTGTGCTTCGCGAACTGGGCGGCGAGGCCCTCATGAGCGCGGTCGGTCTTGGCGACGACCAGCAGCCCCGACGTGTCCTTGTCGATCCGGTGGACGATCCCCGGCCGCGCCACCCCGCCGATCCCGGAGAGCCGCCCGGCGCAATGATGGAGCAGGGCGTTGACCAAGGTGCGGTCGGCATTGCCTGCGGCGGGATGGACGACCATCCCAGCGGGCTTGTTCACGACGAGCAGATGCTCGTCTTCGAAGACGATCTCAAGCGCGATCTCCTGCGCCTCGTTATGGGCGGGCGTCGGTTCGGGGACCGCGACTTCGTAGGTAGCGCCTGGCACGGCCTTCACCGCCGGATCGCGCACCGCCGCGCCCGCGGGATCGGTGACCGCGCCCGCGCCGATCAACGCCTTCATCCGCTCGCGCGAGAGGGTCGGCACCGCGGCGGCCAGAGCCCGGTCGAGACGCCAGCCCGTGGCGTCTTCGGCGATCCGGGCCTGAATGATGGAATGTCCCCCCGACATCGGACGTGCGAGATGGGGTTCTGGCGCGATTTTTCAAGATCGCCCCGCTGCCCTTGCATCCCCGATTCCGAGCGTTCAATAGGACCCGTATCGCGTTGGAAACAGGGGCTCAGGCGGCATGAAATCGCACGAATTCGCATCTCTGCTTTGCTCCCGCCTCTGTCACGACTTGCTCTCGCCCGTCGGCGCGCTCAACAACGGCATCGAGCTGCTCGCCGACGAGCACGACCCGGAAATGCGCGCCCGCTGCCTCGATTTGCTCGCCGAAAGCGCGCGCGCCTCGGCCAACAAACTCAAATTCTTCCGCCTCGCTTTCGGCGCCGCCGGCGGCTTTGCCGATGAGGTCGATACGCGCGAGGCCCGCGTCGCCATTGAGGGTCTGTTCGGCGGAGAGGGGCGGATCAAGCTCGGCTGGATGGTCGACGATCCGACCATGAGCAAGTCTGCATTGAAGATCCTGCTCAACCTTGTCCTGATCGCCGGCGATGCCCTTGTCCGTGGCGGCCGGCTCGACGTCGGGGCCGAGAAGCATGAGCGCGGGCTCGACATCGTCATCCGCGCCGAAGGGCCTCGGATCGTCCTCGATCCGGAATTGAAGAACGTCCTCGTGGGCGGCGGCTCTGAA
>DASQLN010000007.1:0-85575 GCA_035629975.1 Allosphingosinicella sp.
CCGGCACCGGACGCGACGAGCTTGACCTGCTTGATATCCTTTTTCACGACCTTCAGGCCGTTGAGCAGCGCCGCGCCGACGACGATCGCCGTCCCGTGCTGGTCGTCGTGGAACACCGGAATATCCATCAGCTCGCGCAGCCGGCTCTCGATGACGAAGCAGTCCGGGGCGCGGATATCCTCCAGGTTTATGCCGCCGAACGAAGGCCCGAGCACACGCACGGCGTTGACGAATTCGTCGACGTCTTCCGTCCCCACTTCAAGGTCGATGGAATCGATGTCGGCGAAGCGCTTGAACAGGACTGCCTTGCCTTCCATCACCGGCTTGGAGGCGAGCGCGCCGAGATTGCCGAGCCCCAGGATCGCGGTGCCGTTGGAGATGACCGCGACGAGATTGCCCTTGGCGGTATAATCGTAGGCGAGCTCGGGATTTTCGGCGATCGCGCGGACCGGCACTGCGACCCCGGGCGAATAAGCGAGGCTCAAATCGCGCTGCGTCGCCATCGGCTTGGAGGCAATGATCTCGATTTTGCCCGGCCGCCCCATCGAATGGAATTCGAGCGCCTCGGCCTCCGAGAATTTGACGTTGCTGCCCTCGCTCACTGGCGATCTCCCTGTTCGGCCTTCGCTCTAGGGCTTCAGTGGTGACGGGGGCAAGCCAAAGCGGGCCCTTAGCAGACTCCCAATGCCGTTCGGCCCCGGACTTCATCCGGGGCTGTCGAAGCCCTTTCCTTCCTTTTCGCCCGAAAGAAGAAAAGCCCTTCGACAGGCTCAGGGCGAACGGTGGTTGGTTTCACAGGGGCACGCGAGCACGAAATCCGTTCCGATTTGCGTTCCCAGCCCCTATCCTCCCGCCGTGGCCACGAGCATGAAATCCGAAACGGCGCCGACGCCGATGATGGCGCAATATCTGGCGCTGAAGGCGGAGGCCGAGGGGTCCCTGCTCTTCTACCGGATGGGCGACTTCTTCGAATTGTTCTTCGACGATGCCAAAGTGGCGGCGGCCGACCTCGACATCGCGCTGACATCGCGCGGCGAGCATGACGGAGCGCCAATCCCGATGTGCGGGGTGCCCATACACGCCGCCGAGGCCTATCTCGCCCGGCTGATCCGCGCCGGTCACCGCGTCGCCATCGCCGAGCAGGTCGAAAGCCCGGCGGAGGCGAAGAAGCGCGGGGCCAAATCGGTGGTCAACCGCGCGATCGTCCGGGTGGTGACGGCGGGCACGCTGACCGAGGAAGCCCTGCTCGATTCGCGCAGCTCCAACTGGCTGGTCGCGGTGGCCAGGGTCGGGGACCGCTACGGCATCGCCGCCGCCGACGTCTCGACCGGCCGCTTCGAGCTCGCCTCGGTCATGCCCGGCGCGCTCGACGCCGAGCTGGCGCGGCTCGGTCCAGCGGAGATCATCATCCCCGACCGCGCTCCTGCGCAGGCAGGAGCCCAGGACGGCGGCGGGGACTGGGCTCCTGCTTTCGCAGGAGCGCAATGTTCGAGACATTCGAGCGCCGGGTTCGACAGCATCGCCGCCGAGCGCCGGCTGAAGGAGCGGTTCGAAGTCGGGACGCTCGACGGTTTCGGGCGGTTCGACCGCGCCTCGCTCTGCGCCGCGGGCGGCCTGCTCTCCTATCTGGACGAGGTCGCGCGCGACTCGCTTCCCTTCCTGCGGCCGCCGGTCGCCCTGGCCTCGGGCGACCATATGATGATCGACGCGGCGACGCGCGAGAGTCTGGAGCTAACCATCTCGGCGTCGGGCACCCGCGCCGGCAGCCTGCTCGCCTCGGTCGACCGCAGCGTCACCGGCGCGGGCGCCCGTCTGCTCGCCGCGGATCTCGGCGCGCCGCTGCTCGACCGCGCGAAGATCGAGGCGCGGCTCGATCTGGTCGCCTTGTTCGAAGGCGATGCCGGCACGCGCGACTGGCTGCGCCGGCAATTGCGTGCTCTGCCCGATATCGGCCGCGCGCTCGGCCGCCTCGTGGCTGCGCGGGGCAGTCCGCGCGATCTCGGTCAGCTCCGCGACGGGCTCGACGAGGCGCGGCGGCTGCACGACCGGCTGGCGCGGATCGAGACGCCGCCGGCCCTGCTCGCCGATCTGCTGCCGGCCTTGATCGGCCACGGCGCCCTGGTCGATCTGCTGTCGCGCGCCTTGGTGCCCTCGCCGCCGATCGACACCGCGCAGGGCGGCTATATCGCCGAGAGCTACGACGCCGCCCTCGATGCCTTGCGCGCGACCGGCGGCGAGGGGCGGCGCGCGATCGCGAGCCTGGAGGCGCGCTACCGGAGCCAGACCGGCATCGCCACGCTGAAGATACGCCACAACAATGTGCTCGGCTTCCACATCGAGGTGCCCGCCCGCAACGCCGACAAATTGATGGCCGCCGAATCGGGCTTCACTCACCGCCAGACACTCGCCGGCGTGGTCCGCTTCAACGCGCCCGATTTGCACGAGCAGGCGCTCAGGGTCGGCGAGGCGGGCGGACGCGCGCTCGCGGCCGAGGCCGCGCATCTCGAGGAGCTCACCGGCGAGGCGCTGGCCCGCGCCGAGGCGATCGCGGCCGCCGCCGACGCTCTGGCGAGGCTCGACGTCGCCGCCGCGCTCGCCGAGCGCGCGGCCGAGGGCGGCTGGTGCCGGCCGCGCTTCGAGGCGCATGGCTGCTTCGAGGTCGAGGCGGGCCGCCATCCGGTGGTCGAGGACGCCCTGAAGGCGGGCGGCGCCAGGTTCGTGGCCAACGACTGCAAACTTTCGGAGGATTCGCGGCTGTGGCTGGTCACCGGCCCGAACATGGGCGGCAAATCGACCTTCCTGCGCCAGAACGCCCTGATCATCCTGCTCGCCCAGGCCGGCTCCTACGTGCCCGCCGTCCGCGCCACTCTGGGCCTGGTCGACCGCCTGTTCAGCCGCGTCGGCGCGTCCGACAATCTCGCGCGCGGCCGCTCGACCTTCATGGTCGAGATGGTCGAGACCGCGGCGATCCTCGCGCAGGCGACCGCGCGTTCTTTCGTCATCCTCGACGAGGTCGGCCGCGGCACCTCGACCTATGACGGCCTCGCCATCGCCTGGGCGGTGGTCGAGGCCATCCACGACCGAAGCAAATGCCGCTGCCTGTTCGCCACTCATTATCACGAGCTGACCCGGCTCGCCGAGCGGCTCGACGCGCTTTCGTTGCATCATGTTCGCGCGCGCGAATGGAAGGGCGACCTCGTCCTCCTCCACGAGCTCGCCGACGGTCCCGCCGACCGCAGCTACGGCATCGCCGTCGCCAAGCTCGCCGGCCTGCCGCCGCCGGTGCTGGCGCGGGCCAAGGCGGTGCTCGCCAAGTTGGAGGAGGGCCGCGCCGCCACCGGCGGCATCGCAGCGGGGCTCGACGATCTCCCGCTCTTCGCCGCCGCGCCGCGCGAGGAGGCGGCGCCCGATCCGGTCCATGAGGCGCTGGCCGAGGTCGAGCCCGACACATTGGCGCCGCGCGAGGCGCTGGAGCTGGTCTACCGGCTCAAGCGCCTGCAGGCCGAGCAGGAAAAGTGAGCGCCCGCCTTCAAGCCGTGCCCAGCCAGCGCGACATCGTCGACCGGCGCGCGCTTGGCCCGCGGCTCGACGCGGCCGACCGCAAAGGCGCCGCGGCGATCCTCAAGGAGGCGCTGGCCGATGGCCGCGCCGAGATCGCGCGGCGGCTCGCCGAGCGGCCATATGCCGGGGCGGAGGCCGCCGCGGCTTATGCCTTCCTCGCCGATCAGATCCTGCGCCTGACCTACGATTTCGTCACCACGCGGCTGCATCCGCTTTCCAATCCGACCACCTCCGAACGGCTGCTGCTGATGGCGGTGGGCGGCTATGGGCGCGGCGAGATGGCGCTCCATTCGGACGTCGACATCGCCTTCGTGACGCCGTGGAAGGCGACCGGCTGGACCGAGACGGTGGTCGAGGCGATCCTCTATCTGCTCTGGGATCTCGGCCTCAAGGTGGGACACAGCACGCGCAGCGCCGACGAGGTGATCCGCGCCGCGACCGGCGACCAGACGGTGAGGACCGCGATCCTCGAGGCGCGCTACATCTGGGGCGACGAGGCGCTCTACGATCTCGTCGCCGGTCGCTTCTGGAAGGAGGTGGTGGCGGGCAAGGTCGCCGGATTCGTCAAGGAAAAGCTCGACGAGCGCGATGCGCGCCACAAGCGCATGGGCGACAGCCGCTATGTGGTCGAGCCCAATATCAAGGAGGGCAAGGGCGGGCTGCGCGATCTGCATGCGCTCTTCTGGATCGGCAAATATGCCTATCGGCTGCGCTCCGTCGCCGAGCTCGTCGACGTCGGCCTGTTCTCGGCCGCCGAACTCAGGCAGTTCCAGCGCGCCGAGCGCTTCCTTTGGGCGGTGCGCTGCCACCTCCACCTCGTCGCCGGGCGCGCGGAGGAGCGGCTCACCTTCGACTATCAGCGCGAGATCGCGACGCGGATGAACTATGCCGACCGGCCCGGCAAATCGCCGGTCGAGCGCTTCATGCGTCATTATTTCCTGCACGCGAAGACGGTCGGCGACCTCACCGGGGTGTTCCTCGCCCATCTCGACGAGAAGTTCGCCGGGCGCGGCCGCCGCATGGGCTTTCCGGCGTTCCGGCGCCGGCCGAGCAGGCTCGAAGGCTTCCTGCTCGATCGCGGCCGGCTCGCCATTCCCGACGAGGAGGACTTTCTCAGCCGGGATCCGGTGCGGCTCATCCGCATGTTCGCGCTCGCCGACCGGCACGGGCTCGAAATCCATCCGCTGGCGATGCGCGCCGCCGCCCGCAGCGCCAAGCTGATCGACGCCAAGGTGCGCTCCGATCCCGAAGCCAACGCCCTCTTCCTCGATGTGCTTACCTCGAAGCGCGATCCGGAGACGGTGCTCAGGTGGATGAACGAGGCCGGCATATTCGGCCGCTTCATTCCCGATTTCGGCCGCGTCGTCGCGCAGATGCAGTTCGACATGTACCATCATTATACGGTCGACGAGCATTCGATCCGCGCGATCGGCCTGCTGTCGCGGATCGAGCGCGGCGAATTGAAGGAGGAGCACAAGCTCTCCACCGCCCTGTTCAAGCTGATCGCGTCGCGGCGCACGCTCTATGTCGCGGTGCTGCTCCACGACATCGCCAAGGGCCGCGGCGGCGACCATAGCGAGCTTGGCGCCGAGGTCGCGCTGGCGCTCTGCCCGCGGCTCGGGCTGACGCCGGCGGAGACCGAGACGGTGGCCTGGCTGGTGCGCTGGCACCTGTTCATGTCCGCCACCGCCTTCAAGCGCGATCTCGCCGATCCCAAGACGATCCAGGATTTCGTCGATCGGGTGAAGAGTCTGGAGCGGCTGAGATTGCTCTTCCTGCTGACCGTGGTCGACATCCGCGCGGTCGGCCCCGGCACCTGGAACAGCTGGAAGAGCCAGCTGCTGCGCGCCTTGTTCGACGCCGGCGAGGAGATGCTTCGCCTGGGCCATAAACAAAAGGGCCGGCGCGAGCGGATCGCGGCGATCCAGGAGGAGCTCGGCCGGCGGCTGGGCTGGGAGGAGAGCCGCTTCGCCCGCCTGGCCTGGCGGCTGCCCGACAGCTATTGGCTGGCCGAGCCGATCGAGGTGATCGAGCGCAACGCCCGCTTCCTCGACGCCGATGACCGCCACGCCGCCGGCCCCGGCGCGGTCGAGGTCCTGGTCCAGGCCGAGCGCGGCGCCACCCTGGTTTCGGTCTACGCCAAGGACCAGCCCGGCCTTTTCTACCGCATCGCCGGCGCGATCAGCCTGGTCGGGGGCAACATCATCGACGCGCGCATCCACACCACCGACGACGGCATGGCGCTCGACAATTTCCTGGTCCAGAACCTGGCCCGAGCGCCGGTCGCCGATGCCGGCCAACTCGCGCGGCTCGAAGCGGAAGTGAAGAGGGCGCTGGAGGGGCACGAACCTTCCGCCGACCGGCTCGCGGCGCGGGCGCTGCCGCTGAGGCGCGCCGAGGCCTTCCGGATCCAGCCCGCGGCCTTCGTCGATAACAAGGCCTCGAACCGCTATACGGTGGTCGAGGTCAACGCCCGCGACCGCGCCGCCCTGCTGTTCGAGTTGGCGCGGGCGATCTACGTCTCGCGCGCGATCCTGCACAGCGCCCATATCGCGACTTATGGCGAGCGCGCCGTCGACGTCTTCTACCTGACCGATCTGGCCGGCGCCAAGATCGAGAGCCCGGCGCGCCTCAGGGCGCTGCAGGCCCGCCTGGTCAAGGCCGCCTCGCCATCGGCGCCCGCCCCGGCGAACCGCAGGGCCGCCTGATCGGTCCCACCCGCCTCCGTTCGTCCTGAGCCTGTCGAGGGACCGTACTTCCTATCCTGGTCAAAGGGAGGAAGGGCTTCGACAAGCTCAGCCCGGACGGATGGTTCTTCGGTCCATGACGCCCAAAAAGGAAAGGGCCCCCGCCGTCGCCGGCGAGGGCCCCGCCCCGTTCCGGTGCTCCGCGCTTAGAAGCGGAAGCGGCCGGTGATGCCGTAGGTGCGCGGCTCGGCCAGGAAGGCGGAGAAGATCTGGCGGCCGCCGGGGAATTGAGGGTCGACGAAGGGCGCGGACGTCGCGCCGGCCTGGAATGGCGTGTTGAACGCGACCTGGGCGTAATCGGTGTCGAAGAGGTTTTGCGCCCACAGCTCCACCGCCCAACGCTGGTCGGCGCCGCGCACGCCGAGGCGGGCATTTATCACCGCATAACTGTCCTCGGCCTTCTGCGGGAAGAGATCGGAGCCGGTATTGTAATCCTCGGTGACGCGCGCGTCGACATAGAGCAAACCGGTCATTCCGGAATTTCCAATCTGGGGAGTCCAGGTGAACGCGCCGGTGAACACCAGGCGCGGCGCGTTGGACAAACGCTCGCCGGGGAGCATGCGAAGCGCCTGATCGAGCGGCGCGCCGTTGCTGTTGCCGACCAGATTGTTGCGATATTTGGTGTCGGCCAGGGTCAGGCCCAGATTCAGGGTCATATCGTGCCGAGCCCTGAACTGCCCTTCGATCTCGACGCCCTGCGATCGCACCCCGTAGCCGACGTCGCCGGGTGCGCAGGCACCTGTGGCAGGTGCATTGGCATTGAAGTTCGAGCCCGCGGCGGAAGCGTTTTGATCCTCGTCCGCCAAGTTGCCGCCGACAAGATTGTCGCAGCCGTTGACCGTCTGGACGAGGAATACGGTGCCGTTGAAGGTATTCAGCTGGAAGTTTTCGAAATCCTGCCGGAAGGCGGTGACGTTCAGCGTGATCGGGCCGCGCTGATATTTCACGCCGAATTCGTAGGCGGTGTTGATCTCCGGATCGAACTGGAGATTGCCGACCAGAGCCTGGGCGCCGCCCGGCGTGTTCGCGAATGGCAGGATCGGCGATTTGAGCGCCGAGCGGTCGAGGTTGAAGCCGCCCGCTTTATAGCCGCGCGAATAGCTGGCGTAGAGAAGCAGGTCGTTGTTGGGCCGGAAGGAGAGAATGCCCGTGCCGGTCCATTCGCTCTCGCTGCGGCGATCGTTGATCGACACGCCGTTGAGCTCGGAGGTGGAATTGCCCTGGCACGAAAGTCCGATCAGGCCGCCCGCGACCGGGGCGAGACCGGCATTCGCGAGGAAGGGCGCCAGCGCCGCCTGCTGGGCCAGGCACCCCGTATTGTCGTTTCCGAACGTCGCGCTGAACCGCTTGCGCTCGTTGGTGTAGCGGAGGCCGACCGTGAAATCGAGCTGGTCGGTGATGTGCACGATGTTGTGCGTGAAGAAGGCATAGTTGCGGCTGTTCTGCGAATAGGTGTCGATTGTGCTGCCGCGGTCGTTGATCGCTTCGAGCCTGTCGAAGCCGGCGAGGATTGCCGGACCGGCGGCGCCGAAAGGCGACGGTACGCCCGGCGCCAGCGCGCCGCTGATGACCGCGCGCCCGGTCGGGCTGATGCAGCCCGGAGTCGTCGGCGAGTAGAAGCCGGCGAGACCGCCGCCGCTGATGATGCGGCAGGTGGCGAAACGCCCATATTGACTGCCGAAGCGCAGATTGTCGGTGAGGGTGAGATCCTCGTCGGCATAATAAGCGCCGATCAGCCAGTCGAGGTGCCCGTTAAACGCCTGTCCCTGCAGCCTCAATTCCTGGCTGAAGGTCTGGAACTGACGCTCCGCGCCCGGCGGCGCGCGATAGAGAATGTCGACCGCGCTATAGTCGATGTCGCCGGGCTGGCCCGACGTATAGTCGCGATAGCCGGTGATGGAGGTCAGGTTCACATTGCCGAGATCCCAATTCACCTCGAGCGAGACGCCGTAATCCTCGGTGTCGCCCTCGAAGGTCCGTCCGGGGCTCACATAGATATTGCGGCTGTAGGGATTGCTGAAGCCTTCAAGCGGCTGGCCCAGGTCCCGCAGCACGTTGATGATGTTGTTGCCAGCGGGATTGACGACGCCGCCGACCAGGATCGGGTTCGCCGGCTCGTTGAGATTGCCGATCAGCGGGTTGGTCGCCCGGTCGAGATAGACCGCGCCGCAGCAGGATTCGCTGCGCTTCGAATAGTCGCCGATCAGGCGGAAGGAGAGCCCATCGCGCGGTTCCAAAAGCAATTGGCCGCGGACGAAGAAACGGTCGCGGTCGTTGACCTGGCTTTCCGTGGCGCCCGTCGGATTGACGACGTCGTAGAAACCGTCGCGCCGCACGTAGACCCCGTCGATCCGGAAGGCGAGTTGCTCGGAGATCGGGCCGGTGATGCCGGCCTGGCCGCGGATATAATCGTAATTGCCGTAGGAGATTTCGGCCGAGCCGCCGAAATCGAACTCCGGACGGCGGGTGATGACGTGGATGAGGCCGGCCGAGGCGTTGCGGCCGAACAGCGTGCCCTGAGGACCGCGCAGAACCTCGATCCGCTCGATCTCGCCGAGCTCGTTGAGGCCGACGCCGCTGCGCGAGCGGTAGACGCCGTCGACGAACACCGCGACCGAGCTTTCGAGGCCGGGATTGTCGCCGACCGTGCCGATGCCGCGGATACGGGCCGAGCCGTTGGCCTCGGTGCCCGTCGAGGAGACGAGCAGCGAGGGGGCGAGCTGGTTCAGCTGGCGGATGTCGGTCGCGCCCGAATTCTGCATCGCCTCGCCGCCGACCGCGGTGACCGCGAGCGGCACGTCCTGCAGGACCTGGCGGCGGCCCTGGGCGGTGACGACGATATCGGTGTCGCTGACTTCGGCGTCCTGCGCGGCGGCGGAATCCGCGCTGCCGGCGGTCGTGGCGGGCGCGGTGTCATCCTGCGCGAAAGCCATGCTCGGCGTGACCAGCGCGACAAAGCTCGCGGACAGCAGCCAGGTTTTCTTGGACATGAATTCCTCCCCAGAACTTATCGTTGTTTGGCCGGGAAGCTAACGTGGACGGAAACCTTTCGCCAGCGGAAAAGCCGCGGTTTCCCGTTGGTTTGGGGGCCTTATGGCAATAAAGCAACAGAATGGTTGCAACCTGCAACCGACCCGTCCACCTGCCGTTACGGAAAGCCCCGGTTTTCTTCGAATCGACCGAGAGGCGCGGACGCGCTCATGCGGCGTCGCGGAGGTGCGGCGCGCCCTTTCAGCGGACATAGGGCGGCGGCAGCGCCGGCCCGCGCCTATTTGGGCGCAAGCACCATCAGCATCTGGCGGCCTTCCATGCGCGGATGCTGCTCGACCTTGGCGGTCGCGGCGACGTCGGTCTGAACGCGCTGGAGGAGGCGCATGCCGAGCTCGCCATGGGCGAGCTCGCGGCCGCGGAAGCGCAGCGTGACCTTCACCTTGTCGCCCTCGTCGATGAAGGAGTTCACCTTCTTCATCTTGGTGTCGTAATCATGGTCGTCGATGTTGGGACGCATTTTGATCTCCTTGATCTCCTGCGTCTTTTGCGACTTGCGGGCGAGGTTGGCCTTTTTCTGGGCCTCGTATTTATATTTGCCGACGTCGAGAAATTTGGCGACCGGCGGATCCGCATTGGGGGAGACTTCGACGAGATCGAGGCCGAGATCGTTCGCCTGCTCCATCGCCTCGGCGGTGAGCATGACGCCCAGATTCTCGCCATTCTCGTCGATCACGCGCACCTTGGGCGAGACGATATATTCGTTGAAGCGGGGGCCGTTCATGGGCGGCGCCTGCGGGCGCCGGACGAGAGGGGGACGTATAGCGGTTTCTCCTGAAGCGTATCTGTCAGCCCTCACCTAATGAAGAGCGGCCACAAATGGAAGACGGCCCGCGCCGGGCAGGTCGCATTTCGCGGCGGCTGTGGCGATTCAGACCCGCAGATCGGGCGGCAGCGCTTCCGCGGCCAGCCGCTCTGCCACCGCATCGAGCGAAAGCACCTCCTGCCGCGCGTCGGCGCCGAGCGGACGCAGCGCCACCGTCTTTTCCTCCGCCTCGCGCTTGCCGAGGACGAGCAGATAGGGGACGTGGGCGAGGCTGTGCTCGCGCACCTTGTAGTTGATCTTCTCGTTCCTGAGGTCGGCTTCGACGCGCAACCCCTTCGCCGCCAGCGCCGCCACCACCTCGCGGGCATAATCGTCGGCGTCGGAGACGATCGTCGCCACCACCGCCTGCACCGGCGCCAGCCACAGCGGGAAGCGGCCGGCATGATGCTCGATCAGGATGCCGATGAAGCGCTCGAACGAACCCAAAATGGCGCGGTGGAGCATCACCGGCCGGTGTCGCGCGCCGTCCTCGCCGACATAGGAGGCATCGAGCCTCTCCGGCAGCACCGTGTCCGTCTGCAGCGTGCCGACCTGCCAGGTGCGGCCGATCGCGTCGGTCAGGTGGAATTCGAGCTTGGGCGCGTAGAAGGCGCCTTCGCCCGGCAGCTCTTCCCAGCCGAACGCGGCCGTCGCGCGGCCGGTGGCGGCGACCGCGTCGCGCAGGCTTGCCTCGGCCCAGTCCCACATCTCGTCCGAGCCGAAGCGCTGCTCGGGCCGAAGCGCGAGCTTGATCGCATAATCGGCGAAGCCGAGGTCCTTGTAGATGCGATCGAGCAGGTCGCAGAACAGCCGCACCTCTTCGACGAGCTGATCCTCGCGGCAGAAGATATGGGCATCGTCCTGCGTGAACTGGCGGACCCGCAGGATGCCGTGGAGCGCGCCGTGCGGCTCGTTCCTGTGGCAGCAACCGAACTCGGCGAGCCTCAGCGGCAGGTCGCGATAGGATTTGATCCCCTGGCGGAAAATGAGGACGTGCGCCGGGCAGTTCATCGGCTTGATCGCCATCAGCTCCGCCGCGCCCGAAAGGACCGGCGCATCCTCGTCCGTGCCGGGGGTCTCGTCCGGGACGATGAACATATTCTCGCGATACTTGCCCCAGTGACCGGACTGCTCCCACTGGCGGGCGTCCATGATCTGGGGGGTCTTCACCTCCTCGTAGCCGGCCGCGTCCAGCCGGCGCCGCATATAGGCTTCGAGCTGGCGCCACAGGTGATAGCCCTTCGGGTGCCAGAAGACCGAGCCGTGCGCTTCCGCCTGTAGGTGGAAGAGGTCCATCTCCTGGCCGATCTTCCTATGGTCGCGCTTGGCCGCCTCCTCGAGCCGGACCAGGTGCGCCTCGAGCTGCTTCCTGTTGAGCCAGCCGGTGCCGTATATGCGCGACAGCTGCGGGTTGTTCTGGTCCCCGCGCCAATAGGCGCCCGAGACGCGGGTCAGCTTGAACGCGTCGGGATCGAGCTTGCCGGTCGAGGGCAGGTGCGGGCCGCGGCACAGATCGAGCCAGCCGCCGGACCGGTACATG
Source organism: Allosphingosinicella sp. (assembly GCA_035629975.1). Taxonomy (GTDB): domain Bacteria; phylum Pseudomonadota; class Alphaproteobacteria; order Sphingomonadales; family Sphingomonadaceae; genus Allosphingosinicella. The sequence goes on from DASQLN010000007.1 coordinate 11,702, forward strand.
GTGATCGCCTCGTCCTCGGGCAGCTCCATCACCCACTCGGCCTTGAACGTCTCGCCCTGCTTCTCGAAGAAGGCGCGGACCTCGTCGCGCGTCCAGACCTCGCGCACCAGCGGCTCGTCGGCGGCGATGATGCGCCTCATCTCCGCCTCGATCGCGGGCAGATCCTCCTCGGTGAAGGGGCCGCGGTCGGGCGCCGGCGCGAAATCGTAGTAGAAGCCGTCGTCGGTGGCGGGGCCGAAGGTGATCTGCGTGCCCGGAAAAAGGTTCTGCGCCGCCTCTGCGAGGACATGGGCGAAATCGTGCCGCGCCAGCTCGAGCGCGTCGGCCTCGTCGCGGGCGGTGATCAGGGCGAGCGCGCTATCCTCCTCGAAGGGCCGGGCGAGGTCGCGAACCTCGCCATTGACCCGCGCCGCGAGCGCCGCCTTGGCGAGGCCCGGCCCGATCGCCGCCGCCACGTCGGCCGGGGTCGCGCCGCGCGCGACCTCGCGCACCGATCCGTCGGGCAGCGTGATCGAGAACATTTCGGACATCGGGCGGCAGGCTCCTGCGGGCGTTGGTGGGGAGCGCCATAGATGGGCGCTGGCGGCGGTTCAAGGAAGGGAGCGGCGCGGGATCCGCCGCCATCCCCCGTTTCCCCGGACGTGCGCGCCCGAAGAATGGCTTTCAGGCCAGGCTTGGCATTTGCTAACAATTCCTGCCGGCAAATTATTAATATTGCTAAGCATCGCGCTTTTTCGAGCCAAGATCGTTCCGGGGACGCCGCGAACATGCTATCAGGCGCGCGCCGCGTCGCGACCGGCGCGGCAGGCACGAAAGGGGGAGTATATGGTGAGGAAGCTCGTCTCCGCGACCGTCTCGGCCGCCCTTTGTACGCTTTGTGTGGCGCCCGGCATGGCCGCGGCGCAGGACCATCGCTTCACCGGCTTCGATGCGCCGCAGGGCGCGACGGCGACGGTCAACCTGCGCATTCCGTTCGGCGGGCGCGCCGAGCGCTCGCGGCCGAGCTACGGCTTCACTCTGCGCTACGGCCAGGAGGTCGGCGGACCCTCCGTCGACGGGCGCACGATGACCCGCTCGGTCAACCTCGCCGACATCCGCTTCAACCAGAGCGGCGAATTGCGCAATGCCCGCCTGGCGGGATTCGACCTCGCCAATCTCGACCGCGACCGGCGGATGAACCTGACCGGCGGCGGAAGCACCACCTGGATCATCGTCGGCGTGATCGCGGGCGGCGTCGCTGTCTGCCTGCTCGCCGATTGCTTCGGCGGCGACGACGAGGCCGTGCCGAACTAAATGGCGCTTGGGGCCGGCGCGCGCCAGGCGCGCCGGTAACCCTCGCCAGCCCGCCCCGGCGCTGCTAGGCGCGCGGGCATGATCCGCATCGACTATCTCGCCGCGCGCGACGGCGTGCACCTCGCCTATCAGCACCGGCCCGGGCGCGGGCCGACTTTGGTCTTCCTGCCCGGCTACCGGTCCGACATGGAAGGCACCAAGGCGCTCGCGCTCGACGCCTGGGCGGAAGGCCAGGGCCGAGCGATGCTGCGCTTCGACCATGCCGGCTGCGGGCTCAGCGGCGGGGATTTCGAGGCGCAGACCCTGCGAACCTGGCTCGACGACGCGCTGACCATGATCGACCGCGTCGTCGAGGGCCCGGTGGTGCTGGCCGGCTCGTCGATGGGCGGCTGGCTGATGCTGCACATGGCGATGGCGCGGCCGGCCCGGATCGCGGCGCTGGTCGGCATCGCCGCGGCGCCCGATTTCACCAACTGGGGCTTCGACGAGGCGCAGAAGCGGACTTTGCTCAGTGAGGGGAGGCTGGTCGAACCAAGCCCCTATGGCGAGCCCGTGGTTACGACTCGCGCCTTCTGGGAGAGCGGCGAGGCCCTGCGCATGCTCCATGTGGAGCTGCCGATCGATTGTCCGGTCCGGCTGCTCCACGGCCTCGCCGACACCGAAGTGCCCTATCAGCGCTCGTGGGAAATCGGACAGCGCGTACGTTCAGCCGACGTGCAGATCAGCTACGTCAAGCAGGGCGACCATCGCCTCTCCCGCGAGGAGGATATCGCCCTCCTGATCGCCACCGTCTCGACCCTGCTGGAGTCCTTGTGATCTTCTCCCTGCTGGCGCTAGCCGCCCTCCAGGCTTCCCCGCCGCAAAGCGACACCGCCCGGCTGCGCGCCTGCGCCGAGCTCGTCCGCACCGCGCCGCAGCAGGCGGCCGACAATGCCAATGCCTGGCTGGCCGAGCCGGGCGCGGCGCGGCTCTTTGCGCGCCGCTGCCTCGGCCTTGCCTATATCGCGCTCGAGCAATGGCCGGCGGCGGCCACCGTCTACCAGCAGGCCGCGCGCGACGCCGAAGAGGCGAACGACCCGGCCCGCGCCGGGTTCAGGGTCCAGGAAGGCAATGCCTGGCTCGCCGCCGGCGAAGCCGGGCGCGCGCTGCAGGCGCTCGACGCAGCCCTCGCCACGCCGAACCTCTCTCAGGCGCTGCGCGGCGAGGCGCATCTCGACCGCGCCCGCGCCCAGGTCGCCTTGGGCCATGCCGACCGCGCCCGCCAGGATCTCGACCGGGCGCTGCAGCTCGTCCCCCAGGACGGCTTCGCCTGGTATCTTTCGGCGGCGCTCGCCCGCCGCGGGAATGACGCCGCCCGCGCCGCGACCGACCTCGCCCGCGCCCGCGAGCTCGCGCCCGACAATCCCGACATCCTGCTGCTCGCCGGCACGATGGCGGGCCAGGCCGGCAATATGGAGGAGGCGGAACGCCTCTACCGCCGGGTCGTCGAGCTCGCTCCCGACAGCGACGCCGGCCGCTCGGCGGCGGCCAGCCTGGCGACGGTGCGCGAGATCGAGGTGCCGGCGCCGGCACCCCCGGCGCCGGCACCCGCCGGGCCCGCTCCCGAGCAGCCTCAGCTCAGATAGAATTCGATCGTCGTCACCACCCGCACCTTCTGCAGGGGGGAATCATTGCCGCCACCGCCTTCCTCGGTGGCGGCGCCGTCGCGGGCGCCGATCGAGAAATAGCCCTGCGTCGCCGAGCGTATGCCGCCGACCGCGGTGCCCGAATCGCGGGCGAACTGCTCGGCGCCCCGGCGCGCGTCCTGGGTGGCCGAGGCGATCATCGCCGGCTTGATGCTGTTGAGCCTGGTGAAGCTGTATTGCATCGACGAGCCGTCCTGGATGGCGACGCCATTGCGGATCAGCTCGAACTGCCTGCCATAGGCGCTGCGCGCGCGCATCACGTTGGTGGTACGCAGCTGGATGCGGCGGGTGACGGTGACGCTGTTCGCGTTGCGGTTGGTGTCGAAGAACTGGTTCACCGAGCCGCCGGCGTCGGTCACTTCGCTGGCCGGGAAGCCGGCGGCGCGGAAGAAGGCGATGACGGTGGCGGCGTCGCGATCGCTCTCGGCCTGGACTTCGCCGAGTTCGCTGCCCTGGGCGTTGAAGCTGATCGTCCAGGTGGCGAGATCGGCGGTGACGTCGCGTTCGGCGAGGCCGCGCATGGTCACCGCGCGATCGGCGGCCCGCGCGCGCCTCAGGCCGTCGCCGAGCAGAAAGCCGCCGGCGACGATGCCGATCGCGAGAATTGCGGCGGCGACGAGGAATATCTTGCGATTGCCCTTGGAAACTTCGGACATGGTCTTGCTCCCTGGCCGGCGCGAACCCAGTCGCGGCGGCGGAAGCCTCTATCGCAGCGCGTCGATGAACCGTGCATTTATAGCGACGAGTTGAGCCCAGGAATGATTTCGGACCGGTTGCGGGTGATCCACGCCGCCAGGCTCTCGCGCTGCACTCGCGGATATTTGACTCGCGCGAAGGCGATAAAGGCGTCGCGATAGCGCAGCCAGGCGCGCTGGGCGTTCTGCATGGCCTCGACCGATGTGCCCGGCGCGTCATACTCCCGCTCGTCTGCGAGCCGGGCGCGATAGGCCTGGTTGAGCTGCAGATCCTCGGTTCGGAACTGCGCCGGTGTAAAGCGCGGGTCGCGGCCTGTCGAAAGCTTCTGCAGCATATCGACGAACTGGTCGCGCAGCCCCTGTTCGAGCCGGGTACGCATCGCGCTGGCGCTGGTGCCCCCTGAGAGGTCGCCGTCCGACGAGGCGCGGACGAAATCCTCGAACGCGCGCCGGAGCGGCTCGAAGGCGCGGCGTTCCTCCTCCGTCCAGCTGGCCAGCAGCCGGCGCATGGTCGCCTCTCGCTGCGGCCGGGCCAGGGCGTAGCGATGGGCGGCGCAAACTCCGTCGGAAAGGCCACTGGTGATGTCGTTGCAATAATGGAAGTCGCGACCCTGCCAGTTGGTGTCGCGCAGCCGGGCGAGATGGATGACGCGCTGATCATATTCAAAGGCTGCCGCATTGGGCAAGGTGCAGGCGAGATGGAGGGCGACGTCGAGATTGCGGCGTGCACCGACGCCGTTCGCGTAAATGGTCATCAGCATCGGCCGACCGGAAAAAGCGGTAAGCGGATCGTTCTGCGTCTGCGTGAAGGCGCAGAGCCGCGCCCGCTCTGGGTTCCGTGCGACACCGATTCCGTAATAGAGCGCCTCGGCGTCGCATCCGCGAAGCGCGGCGGCTGTGGCGGCATCCGGGCGATCAGCGGCGGGCGGTTCGCTCCCCTGAACGCTCCGGCACAGCGCCTGGGAACGAGCGAATTGCGGATTCCGGTCGCCGTCAGGATTGCCCCAATCGAACGGAGCGGGGCGCGCCGACGCTTGCGGTCCGGCCTTCTGGACGTTCGCCTCGTTGGCGCCAGGAGTGCCGCCGCCGCACCCGGCGAGCAGCGCCGAGAAGATCAGGATGAGCTTGCAATTGCCCCGCGCCCCTTCAGACATGCTATAATCCCCTTCGCCGCGCACGGCGCATCAGCACACCGCCGATGAACCGTGCATTTATATCGATGAGCCGAGGGGCCGGCAATGAGATATCTGCACACGATGATCCGCATCTCCGACCCGGAGGCGAGCTTGCGCTTCTTCTCCCTGCTCGGCCTTGAGGAGGTGCGGCGGATGGAGAATGAGCAGGGGCGCTTCACCCTGATCTTCCTCGCCGCCCCAGGCGACGAAGACGCGCAGATCGAGCTCACCCACAATTGGGACGAGGCCGGCTATGGAGAGGGCCGCAATTTCGGCCATCTCGCCTATGAGGTGGACGACGTCTACGAGACCTGCGCGCGGCTGATGGCGGGCGGCGTCACCATCAACCGCCCGCCCCGCGAGGGCCGCATGGCGTTCGTGCGCAGCCCCGACGGAATCTCCGTCGAGCTGCTGCAGAAAGGCGGCCATTTGCCAATAGCCGAGCCTTGGGCCTCGATGCCGAATACGGGCCATTGGTGAGCGGCTGGCCCGACCGGCGCTTCGAAAGTCTGCTCGGCAGCCGCCTGCCGATCGTGCAGGCGCCCATGGCCGGAGCCGGCGGCGTGGCGCTGGCGGTCGCGGCGATCGAAGGCGGCGCGGTCGGCTCGCTGCCCTGCGCGATGCTGACGCCGGGCGAGGCGACGGCTCAGGCGGCCGCGGTCCGCGCCAGGGCGCGGGGGCCGCTCAACCTCAACTTCCTCTGCCATGTCGTGCCGGCCGGCGTCGACGATCGCGCCTGGCGGGCTTTGCTCGCGCCGTTCTACGCCGGGGCCGCTATTGCAGCGGACGACGCGCCGCCACCGCGGCGGCCGTTCGATGCGGCGATGTGCGCCGTCGTCGAGGAGGCGCGGCCGAATCTTGTCAGCTTCCATTTCGGCCTGCCGGACGAGGCGTTGCTGGCGCGGGTGCGGGCCACCGGGGCGCGCATCCTGGGCAATGCGACCAATGTCGCCGAGGCGCGCTGGCTCGCCGCGCGCGGCGTCGACGCCATCATCGCCCAGGGCTGGGAGGCGGGCGGACATGCCGGAACCTTCCTTGGCGGCGACCCGGCCGAACGGATCGGCCTCTTCGCGCTCGTCCCCCAGATCGCCGACGCCGTCGACGTTCCGGTCATCGCCGCAGGCGGGATCGGGGACTCGCGCGGCATCGCCGCCGCGCTGACGCTCGACGCGGCCGCCGTCCAGCTCGGCACCGCCTACCTCCCTTGTCCGGAAAGCCTGATCGGCCCTGCCCATCGCGAGGGCCTGGCCGGCGAGGCGGCGGCGCACACGGCCTTCACCAACGTCTATAGCGGCCGTCTCGCCCGCGGACTGCCGGGGCCGCTGACCGACGCGCTCGGCCGGGTCCGTGACGAGGTGCCGCCCTTCCCGCTGGCGAGCGCAGCGCTGACGCCGCTCGGCGTGAAGCCGATGTGGGCGGGCCAGGCGGCGGCGCTCGGCCGCCCCGAACCGGCGCGCATGCTCACCGAGCGGCTCGGCCGCGAGGCGCTGGCGCTGATCGGCCGAAGCGGGTAATTCGCGGGCCATGCTCGAAATCGTCCCCGTACCGGTCCTGCGCGACAATTATGTCTGGCTGGTGCACGATCCCGCCTCGGGCGAGACGGTCGCGGTCGATCCCTCGGTCGCCGATCCGGTGCTCGAAGCGGCGGCGGCGCGGGGCTGGCGGATCACCCAGATCTGGAACACCCACTGGCACCCCGATCATACCGGCGGCAACGACGCGATCCGCGCAGCCACCGGCTGTACGATCACCGGCCCCGCCGAGGCGGAGCGGGTGTCGAAGTTGGACCGCATCGTCGCCGGCGGCGACAAAGCGCGGATCGGGGCGATCGAAGCCGAGCTGATCGACATTCCCGCCCACACCGCCGGCCATGTCGCCTTCCATCTGCCGGGCCCCCAGGTGGCGTTTACCGGCGACACCTTGTTCGCGATGGGCTGCGGCCGGCTGTTCGAGGGCACGGCCGCGCAGATGCACGCGAACATGCGGCGCCTGGCCGCGCTGCCGCCCGAAACCCGTATCTATTGCGGCCACGAATATACGCTCGCCAACGGCCTGTTCGCGCTCACCGTCGAGCCGGGCAATGACGAGCTCCTCCGCCGGGTCGCGGAGGTGAAGGAAGCGCGCGATCGCGGCGAGGTCACCTTGCCGACGACGATCGCGCTGGAGCGCGCGACCAATCCCTTCATGCGGGCGAGCTCAGTCGAGGAGCTGGCCGAACGAAGGGCGGCGAAGGACGCCTTCTGAGGTCAGCCCGTCATTCCGGCGAAAGCTGGAATCCCACTTTTCTTCCACAGCCGCCGAAAGGCAGGGAGATTCCAGCTTTCGCTGGAATGACGAAATCCCTGCGGATCAGCGCTTGTAAAGCGCGTCCAGCCGCTCGCCGTAAATCCCCTTGATCACGTGACGGCGGATCTTGATCGAGGGGGTGAGCTGCTCGTTCTCGACCGTGAACGGCTCGTCCGCGATGACGAAGCGGCGGACCTTCTCGATCACCGAAAGGTCCGCATTGACCCGGTCCACCGCGGCGGAGAGCGCTTTCACGTAATCGGGGTCGTGGGCGAGCTCGTGGAATTCGCATTTGCGGCCCGTCTTGGCGCACCATTCGGCGGTCCATTCGGGATCGGGCACGATCAGTCCCACGACATAGGGGCGCTTGTCGCCGACCACCATCGCCTGGACGATCTCGGGCTCGAGGGTAAGCATGCCCTCCACCTTCTGGGGCGCGACATTGTCGCCTTTGTCGTTGACGATGATGTCCTTCTTGCGGTCGGTGATCACGATCCGGCCCTTGCCGTCGATATGGCCGACGTCGCCGGTGTGCAGCCAGCCGTCGATCACGGTCTTTTCGGTCAGCGCCTCGTTGCGCCAATAGCCAATCATCACCAGCTCGCCCTTGACCAATATCTCGCCGTCCCCGGCGATCCTGACCTCGGTATTGGCAAGCGGGGGGCCGACCGTGTCCATCTTGAGGCCGGTCCTGGGCCGGTTGCAGCTCAGCACCGGCCCCGATTCGGTCTGGCCATAGCCCTGGAGCAGGGTCAGGCCCAGCGAGTGGAAGAAGATTCCGACTTCGGGGTTCAAGGGTCCGCCGCCCGACACCATCGCCTTGATCCGGCCGCCGAAGCGCGCCGCGATCTTGGGGCGGAGCGTCCGCCCCAGCAGGAAGTCCATCGGCTTGTCCCAGACGGGAACCGAACCCGAATAGGCCTTGGCGCCGATCGAAAGCGCGCGGCCCATCAGATAATTGGTGAGCTTCCCCTGCTTCTCGACTTGCTTGAGGATGCGCTGGCGCAGCACTTCGAACAGCCTGGGCACCACGACCATGATCGTCGGCCGGACCTCCTCGATGTTCGAGGCGAGCTTCTCCAGGCCTTCCGAATAATAGATCTGGCCGCCGAGCCCGATCGGGAACATCTGCCCGGCGCTGTGCTCGTAGGCGTGGGAAGCGGGGAGGAAGGACAGGAAGACCTCCTCGTCCCAGCCGAAATCCTCCGAGATCAAGGCCGTGCAGCCCTCGATATTGTGCAGGATCGAGCCGTGGTGCTGCATCACGCCCCTGGGCGCGCCGCCGGTGCCGGAGGTGTAGATGATGCAGGCGAGCGCGTCGCGGGCGAAGGTCGCCTGGGCCGCGCAGGCGACGACGTCCCCGCTCTCGGCGGCGATCAGCGCGTGCCAATCGTGGAACTGGACATTGCCGGTCTGGCCGGCCGGCAGTTTCTCCATTCCGATCACGGCCTCGCAGCTGTTCGAGCGGATCGCCGCGGGGAGCAGATTTCTCGCGAGCTTCTGGGTGGAGACGATCACGGCGCGGGCGCCGCTGTCGTCGAGGATATGCTGGTGGTCGCGCTCGGTATTGGTGACGTAGGCCGGCACGGTGACGCAGCCCGCCGCCATGATGGCGAGGTCGCAGATCAGCCATTCCGGCCGGTTCTCGGAGACCAGCATCACCCGGTCCCCCGGCGCGAGTCCGAGCCGCTTCAGCGCGGCGGCGAGCCCGGCGACGCTTGCGGCGGCCTCGGCCCAGCTCGTCGAGCGCCATTCGCCCTCCTGCTTGGCCCACAGGAACGGCGCGCCGCTTTGCTGCTTCGCTCGGGCGAAGAACATGGCGACGAGATTTTCGAAATGTTCGAGCTGGCGCATTCTCTCTCCCGCGCGGGTCTCTTGCCCGCGTCGCCGCTGCGTTCTACCCGAAATGGGGACAGTTACCAGTAACTGTCCCCGAGGCGCGCCGCAGCGGAAAGCGCCGCATTCATTGCGCGACCCAGGTGCCCTCGCTCCTGGGATCGGCGGCGCCGACCCAGCGGCCTCCCACGCGCTCGATCGCATTGGCCTTGTAGCCGGTATCGACGATGGTGACCTCGTGGCCGAGCGCCGCGAGCGCCGGCCCCATCGCCTCCAGGCTGCTGCCGCGCTCGATGGTGACGCGGTCGCCAAGGCCCATGATCTGCGGCAGCGCGATCGCGTCCTGCGCCGACAGGTCCCAGTCGATCACGCCGATGATCGCCTTGGCGACCTGGGCGATGATCGTGGTCCCGCCCGCCGCGCCGACCGCGAGCCGCACCCGGCCGTCCGGCCCGTAGACGATGGTCGGTGACATCGAGCTGCGCGGCCGTTTCCCGCCCTCGACCCGGTTGGCGACCGGGGCGCCGTCGCGCTCCGGCGCGAAGCTGAAATCGGTGAGCTCGTTGTTGAGGAACATGCCGTTCACTGTCAGCCCCGATCCGAACACGCTCTCGATCGTCGAGGTGTAGGAGGCGACGTTGCCGGCGCCGTCGACCGCGACGAAATGCGAGGTGCCGGCCTCGTTGGGGACCGGCGCCGCCGCCCGCCGCTCGGCGCCCAGCGGCCGGCCGCCGGTGACGCGCGGGATGGCGCGGTCGGGCGAGATCAGCAGGGAGCGCGCGGCGAGATAGGCGGTGTCGGTTAGGCCGGCGACCGGAACGCGCACGAAATCGGGGTCGGCGAGATAGAGGTCGCGGTCGGCATAAGCGAGGCGCATGCTTTCGGCGATCAGATGCCAGGCGACGACATTGCCGCGCCCGAGCGCGCGCAGGTCGAAGCGCTCGAGTTGCTTCAATATGGCGAAGACCGTGGTGGCGCCCGACGAAGGCGGGCCCATGCCGCAGATCCTGTAGCCGCGATAGCTGCCGCAGACGGGCTCGCGCTCGCGGGCCTGATAGGTGGCGATGTCGTCGGGCGTCATCGGGGAAGGATTGCGCTCGGCCTCATGGACGGCGCGCGCCAGGGCCTGCGCGTCGCGGCCGGTATAAAAGGCTTCGGGGCCGCGCGCCGCGATCCGCTCGAGCAGGGCGGCGAAATCGGGGTTGCGGAGCAGGGTCCCGACCGGCTTGGGCTGGCCGTCTTCCTGGTAGAATTGGGCGCGGCCCCACGCCGAATGCCTCGCCAGCGAACCCGGGCTGGACAGCATCCGGTGCATGCGCGGGGTGATCCGGAAGCCGTCGCGGGCAAGGCCTATGGCAGGCTGGAACAGGCGCGCCCAGGCGAGCCGCCCGTGCCGCGCATGGGCGATCTCCATCAACCTTATGTTGCCGGGGACGCCGACGCTGAGGCCCCCCGGCAAGGCGTCGCCGATCGGGCGCGGCCGTCCGTCCGGGCCCAGGAAGTAAGCCGGCGTGGCGGCGTGCGGCGCGGTCTCGCGGCCGTCATAGGAGGAAAGGCGCCCGGCCGCCTGGTCGTGATAGAGCAGGAAGCCGCCGCCGCCGATCCCCGAGCTTTGCGGCTCGACCACGGTCAGCGCGATCATCGTCGCGAAGGCGGCGTCGGCGGCATTGCCGCCTTCGCGCAATATCGAGGCGCCGGCTTCGGCCGCGCGCGGATCGGCCGCCGAGACGGCGCCGGTGGCGGCGGCCGGCGGTGTGCGCGCCGAATGGGTCGTGCAGGCGCCGAGCAAGAGGGCGCAGGCGAGGAACAGGTTTCTGATCATGGTTGCGGCTTTTCAGTCCCGACCGCGTCCGTCAAGCGCGCGAAGCCGTGGCGGGCGAGCAGCTGCTTCAGGTCGCGGGCGATCTCCCGGGCGAGGCCGGGCCCCCGATAGACGAGCGCCGTGTAGAGCTGGACCAGGCTGGCGCCGGCCTGGATGCGCGCGAAGGCGTCGGCACCGCTCTCGATCCCGCCGGCGCCGATCAGCGGCAAGGCGCCCCCAGTCGCCCGCCTGAAATCGCGCAGCCGGGTCAAAGCCAGCGCCTTCAGCGGCGCGCCTGAAAGCCCGCCCGACTCGCCGCGATGCCTGGAGGCGAGGACCGGCCGCGAGACGGTGGTGTTGGCGACGATCAGCGCGTCGATCCGGTGGTCGATCGCGACCCGGGCGATATTCTCCACCTCCGCCGCCTCCAGGTCCGGCGCCACCTTGAGGAACAACGGAGGCGTGGAAGGACGGGGGCCTTTCACGTCCGTTGTGGGTGGGCCGGCGCCGCGCGCCTCGGTCACCGCCGCGAGCAGCTCCGCGAGCGCGACCTTGTCCTGCAGCGCGCGAAGGCCGGGTGTATTGGGGGAGGAAATGTTGACGGTCAGATAGTCGGCGACTGCGAGCATCGCCCTGACCCCCGCCGCATAGTCCGAAATCCGGTCGGCGCTCTCCTTGTTCGCGCCGATATTGACGCCGACGATGCCCCCGCGCCGGTCGCGCCCCTCGAGCCGCGCCAGCGCCGCCGCCTGGCCCCGATTGTTGAAGCCGAGCCGGTTGATCACGGCCCGGTCCTGCGCCAGCCGGAACAGCCGGGGCTTGTCATTTCCCGCCTGCGGCAAGGGTGTCACCGTCCCCACTTCCGCAAAGCCGAAGCCGAATCCGAGCATCTGCCGGAAAACCTCGGCATCCTTGTCGAACCCGGCCGCCAGCCCGATCGGGTTGGGGAATATGAGCCCGGCGACCTCGACCGACAGCGCCTCGTCGGGCGCGGCCGGCTTGCCCGACGGAAGCCGTTTCAGCGCCGCGATCGTCAGCCGATGCGCCCGCTCCGCGTCGAGCGCGAAGGCGAGCGGGCGGACGAGGGGGTAGAGCGCCATTGGCGGCGGCTATGGCAGGCGTCCCGCACGGGGTCAAAGCGCGCTTGATTTCAGGGCCTTTCGAGGCCACATGCCAATCGGAACGAATCAGTCCGATTGGAGCTCATGCGCCTTTCCAGCCTCGCCGATTATGCCGTCGTGATGATGTCGGCCGCCGCGCGTCATTGCGGCCTCGCGAAGATGAACGCGACCACGCTTTCGGCCGAGACCGGCATTCCGCTTCCCACCGCGCAGAAACTGGTCAGCCGGCTGTCGACCGCGGGCCTGCTCGAATCGAGCCGCGGCACCGGCGGCGGCGTCCGCCTGGCGCGTCCGCCCGCCTCGATCAGCCTCGCCGACATCGTCGAGGCGGTCGAGGGGCCGATCCGGATGACGACCTGCGTCGATGCCGAGCGCCACGAATGCGCGCTGGAAGGCGCCTGCCAGGTCCGCCCGCATATGAGCGCGGTCAACGGCGCCGTGCGCGGCGCGCTGGCGGCGGTGTCTCTGGCGGATCTTTCCCGTGCTCCTGCGCAGGCAGGAGCCCAGAACTGGACCCCTGCTTCCGCAGGGGAACAGGTGCCGGCATGACCGACATCAAGAATCGCGAGGCGCAGGACGCGGTCGACCGCGCCTCGACCTACGAATGGGGCTTCACCTCCGACATCGAGCAGGATTTCGCGCCCAAGGGCCTCAACGAGGATACGGTCCGCTTCATCTCGGCCAAGAAGAACGAACCCGAATGGATGCTGGAATGGCGGCTCAAGGCCTATCGCGCCTGGCTGACCATGGCCGAAGTGACCTGGGCCAAGCTCGACATTCCCGCGATCGACTTCCAGGATTCCTATTATTATGCCGAGCCCAGGGCGAAGCCCAAGCTCGGCAGCCTCGACGAGGTCGACCCCGAAATATTGCGAGTCTACGAGAAGCTCGGCATCCCGATCGAGGAGCAGAAGGTGCTCGCCGGAGTCGAGGGCGCGCGCAAGGTCGCGGTCGACGCGGTGTTCGACAGCGTCTCGGTCGCCACCACCTTCCGAGCCGAGCTGCTGCGCGCCGGCGTCATCTTCCTCTCGATCAGCGAGGCGATCCGCGAATATCCGGATCTGGTGCGCAAGTATCTCGGCTCCGTGGTGCCGCAGCGCGACAATTATTTCGCCTGTTTGAACAGCGCGGTCTTCTCCGACGGCACCTTCGTCTACGTGCCCGAAGGCGTGCGCTGCCCGATGGAGCTCTCCACCTATTTCCGCATAAACGCCGAGAATACCGGCCAGTTCGAGCGCACTTTGATCGTCGCGGACAAGGGGTCCTACGTCTCCTATCTGGAAGGCTGCACGGCCCCCATGCGCGACGAGAACCAGCTCCACGCGGCGGTGGTCGAGCTCTACGCGCACGACGATGCCGAGATCAAATATTCGACCGTGCAGAATTGGTATCCGGGCGATGCCGAGGGCAAAGGCGGCATCTACAATTTCGTCACCAAGCGCGCGATGTGTGCCGGCGCTCGCTCCAAAGTGTCGTGGACCCAGGTCGAGACCGGCTCCGCGATCACCTGGAAATATCCCTCCTGCATATTGAAGGGCGAGAGCAGCGTCGGAGAATTCTACTCGGTCGCGCTGACCAACAACCGCCAGCAGGCCGATACCGGCACCAAGATGATTCACATCGGCGCCAACAGCCGCTCGACCATCGTCTCCAAGGGGATCAGCGCCGGCAAATCCTCCAACACCTATCGCGGCCTCGTCCGCGTCAACGGCGCCGCCGACAATGTCCGCAACTTCACCCAGTGCGACAGCCTGCTGCTGGGCTCCGAATGCGGCGCCCACACAATTCCCTATATCGAAGTCAGGAATCCCACCGCCCAGATCGAGCACGAAGCGACCACGTCGAAGATCAGCGACGACCAGCTCTTCTACGCCATGTCCCGCGGCCTTTCCGCCGAGGACAGCGTCGCCCTGATCGTCAACGGCTTCGCCCGCGAGGTGCTCCAGCAGCTGCCGATGGAGTTCGCCGTGGAGGCGCAGAAATTGCTGGGGATCAGCCTGGAGGGGAGCGTTGGATGATGGGAGTATTCGCTCAAGGCCACCAGGACACAATCGACACGATCAATCATGACGGTTGGCGTTACCTCGCCGGCAGGGTGGAGGAGATCAAGACCGCTTTCGGTGGCATAGGGGGTATTTGGGGAGAGTCTTTAGGCATTCAGGTGAATGGCGTGGAAGCCATTGTGGAACAAGCCGATCCTGTTCTGGAGTGGCGCTTAGTCGATCGCCATCTTGCAAATTTCACGCAGGGATTTCGATTATCGGTTGGAGCCGATTCCGAGAGCACTTCGAACCGCGTGATCTGCAAGCCAGCTGACTGGTACATGCTCTGCATCTCACTTCAGATCGGTTTGAACATGGCCTCCCTCGGCATAGCCACTCCGAAAGCAACTTAATGCTCAACATCACTAACCTCCATGCCACCATCGACGGAAAGGCGATCCTCAAGGGGATCAGCCTGGGCGGGAGCGTGGGTTGAGCGCGCCGCGCTTCGACAAAGGGCAGCGCCCTGAAGCCCCTCCCCTTCAGGGGAGGGGTTTGGGGTGGGGCCTGTCCGTCGAGCAACTGCGCGAACTCCACCGCCGCGCCGCCGAAATGCGCCGCAATCCGACCGAACCGGAAAAGCGACTGTGGCGCCACCTCTCCAATTCGCAGCTCGCCGGCGCCAAGTTCCGCCGCCAATCGGTGATCGGCTGGTTCATCGCCGACTTCCTGTGTCCGCAAAAGGCGCTGATCGTCGAAGTGGATGGCGACACGCATGACGAAGCCAGGGATCGGTTGCGGGATGATGTGTTGGCAGGGCGGGGCTTTCGGGTTGTGCGGGTGACCAACGCCGACGTGATGTCCAACATGGACGGGGTGCTGACGCATATCGCCGGCGCGTTGGCGGCGACGCCGGATCGCTGGAACAAGCCCCACCCCAACCCCTCCCCTGAAGGGGAGGGGCTTGAGAGGGTCGAGGCGCAGAAGCTGCTGGGGATCAGTCTTGAGGGGAGCGTGGGATGAGTCGCGACAGGCTCGATCCGGCGCAAATCGAAACTGCGCACAAACACTCGATCTTTCATCGCAAGGAAGTCGAGGCAAGCGAGGCTTTCGGCTGCTTCCATTGTCGTCGATCGGGTGCGGTAGCCGAAATCACCGAATGGACCGACGGCGGTGACACGGCGCTGTGCCCGAAGTGCGGGATAGACTCCGTAGTAGGGTCCGCGTCGGGATTTCCTGTGACAAACGGCCTGTTCCTCGGGGCAATGAAGAGACGCTGGTTCTGACATGCTGAAAATCGAAAACCTCCACGCCAATGTCGACGGCAAGCCGATCCTCAAAGGGATCAGCCTCGAGCTGAAGCCGGGTGAGATCCATGCGGTGATGGGGCCAAACGGGTCCGGCAAGTCGACGCTCGCCTACGTCCTCGCCGGGCGGCCGGGCTATGAGGTAACCGAAGGCTCGGTGACTTTCACCCCGCCGTTCCCCGGCGAAGGCCGGGGTCCAGCCCCTTCTGAAAATCGCGGCGCGGCAGCGTCGCATCGGCGCGCCGCGCCGATCCTGGAGCCCGGCCTTCGCCGGGGAACGGACGCGATCGACCTGCTCGCGCTCGAACCACACGAGCGGGCGGCGGCGGGCATCTTCCTGGGCTTCCAATATCCGGTCGAGATACCGGGCGTCTCCAACGTCCAGTTCCTGCGTACCGCGCTCAACGCTCAGCGCCGCGCGCGGGGCGAGCCCGAGCTCAGCGCCGGCGAATTCCTCAAGCTCGCCCGCGAGCAGGCCGCTGCGCTGGACCTCTCGATGGAGATGATGAAGCGCGCGGTGAACGTCGGCTTCTCCGGGGGCGAGAAGAAGCGCAACGAAATGGTGCAGATGGGGATCATCGACCCGCGCCTGGCCATCCTCGACGAGACCGATTCCGGCCTCGACATCGATGCGTTGCGCGTGGTCGGCGAGGGCATCAACCGGATCTTGCGCAAGCCTGACAAGGCGGTGCTGCTGATCACCCATTATCAGCGCCTGCTCGACATCGTCGCGCCCGATTTCGTCCATGTGCTGGCGGGAGGCCGCATCGTCCGCTCGGGCGGGGCGGAGCTGGCCCTTGAGCTCGAACGCGAAGGCTATGGAGCGATGGCGGCATGACCTGCTCCCGCGCCGCAGGCGCAACCCTTCCTCCTCTCCGCGCCTCTGCGCCTCTGCGCGCACCCTGCTTCTTGTTCGCGCAGAGCCGCAGAGACGCAGAGTGGCAGTGCGGGTCATGAGCGTCCTTGCCCTTCCTTCGGTCCGCGAGGAGGCGTGGCGCTGGAGCGATCTTTCGGCGCTGCCGGCCTTGGCCGAGGCGCGGCCAACGGGGCGCGTGCCGGATGAACTGCCGTGGCTCGACTGCGGCGGCGGACCGCGGCTGCTGTTCGTCGATGGCGTGCTTCGCGAGGGCGATATCGAGATCGGTGCGCTGGCGGTCGAAACCGGCCATCCGCTCGGGCGGCTCGCAGGCAAATCGGGCTGGTCGCTCAGGCTCGGCCGCGATCATGCGCCCGCGGGTCTCGTCCAGGTCGTCCATGTCTCGACCGGCGCCGCGGATCATCTCGCGGGAGAGATCGTCCTCGACACCGATGGCCAGGCCTCGATCGTCGAGACCTATATCGGCACCGGCTGGACCAACCGGCTGACCCGCATCGCACTCGGCAAGGGCGCGCGGCTGATGCTCAATCGGCGGGTGATGGGAACTGTCGGATTCGTCAGCTTTACCGACCAGGCGACGCTGGGCGAAGGCGCCAGCCTGATCGGCGCGACGCTCGCCGCCGGTGGCCGGGACACCAGGCTCGATGGCGAAATCGACCTTGCCGGCGAGGGTGCTTACGCCGAAGTCTCCGGCGCCTTGCTGGCGCGCGGGCGGCAACGCCACGACGCCAATCTCGTCCTGCGCCACCTCGTCCCGCACGGCACCAGCCGCCAGCTCTGGCGCTCGGTCGCGGACGATCACGCCGCCTGCTCGGTCGCCGCCCGCGTCGAGGTCGCCCGCGACGCGCAGAAGAGCGACGGCGAGCAGTCGCTCAAGGGGCTCCTGCTCGCCCGCTCCGCCACGATCAACGCCAAGCCCGAGCTCGAAATCTTCGCCGACGACGTGAAGTGCGCGCACGGCGCCACGGTCGGTGAGCTCGACCGCGCCGCGCTCTTCTACATGGAAAGCCGCGGCGTTTCGCCGGACGAGGCCCGCGGGCTTCTTACTCGCGCCTTCGTCGCCGACGCGCTCGACCGGATCGGGGAGGAGAAGGTGCGCGACGCCTTTTATGGGGATGCGGAGCAGTGGTTCACCCCTCTCCCACCTGGGGAGAGGGAGGGGCCCGCCGCCGAAGGCGGTGGGAGGGTGAGGGCATGAACCTCGACCGCCCGGACCCTCACCCCCCCATTGCTGACGCTATGGGTCCCCCCCTCTCCTCAAATGGGAGAGGGACAAAGCCGCTCGACTGGCTGTCCGACTTCCCCGCCATCCCCGAGGGCTGGGCCTATCTCGACAGCGCCGCCACCGCGCAAAAGCCCAAGGCGGTGATCGACGCGATCGCACGCGGCTATGGCGAGACCTATGCGACCGTGCATCGCGGGGTCTACCAGCGCTCGGCGGAGATGACGGTGGCGTTCGAGGCGTCGCGGCGGCGGGTGGCGCGCTTCATCAACGCCGGCAGCCCGGAGGAGATCGTCTTCGTCCGCGGCGCCACCGAGGGGATCAACCTGGTCGCGCAAAGCTGGGGCCGCGAGAATCTCAAGCCCGGCGACCGGGTGCTGCTCTCGACGCTCGAGCATCACTCCAACATCGTCCCCTGGCAGCTCGCCGGCGCCGCGGTCGACGTGGTGCCGCTCACCTCAGACCATCGCATCGACCTCGACGCCATGGCGGCAATGATCCGCCCCGAGCACAAGCTCGTCGCGCTGGCGCACGTCTCCAACGTGCTCGGCTCGGTGCTCGACGCGAAGCGGGCGGCCGGGATCGCCCACGCGGCGGGCGCGAAGATCCTGCTCGACGGCTGCCAGGCGGTGCCGCGCATGGCCGTCGACGTCGCCGATCTGGATTGCGACTTTTACGTCTTCTCGGGCCACAAGCTCTACGGGCCGACCGGCATCGGCGTGCTCTGGGCGCGGGCCGAGATACTCGACTCGATGCCCCCCTGGCAGGGCGGCGGCGCGATGATCGACAAGGTGACCTTCGAGAAGACGACCTTCGCCCCGCCGCCGGCGCGCTTCGAGGCGGGGACGCCGCACGTGGTCGGCGTGATCGGCCTGCATTCCGCGATCGACTATGTCGAGAGCATCGGCCTCGATGCGATCGCCGCCCACGAAGGGGCTTTGGTCCGCACGGCGCGCGACGCGCTCTTCTCCCTGAACTCGGTCCGCCTGTTCGGGCCCGAGGATTCGGCGGGCATCGTCAGCTTCGCGGTCGAGGGGGTGCATCCCCACGATGTCGGCACCATATTGGACGAGAGCCGGGTGGCGATCCGGGCCGGGCATCATTGCGCCCAGCCTTTGATGGCGGCGCTCGGGGTAGAGGCGACGGCGCGGGCGAGCTTCGGGGTCTATAACGGCAGGCAGGATGTCGAGGCGCTGGTGCGCGGCATCGAACGGGTGACGAGAATCTTCGGATGAACGAGGAACGCAAGATCGAAACCGAGGAGGTGGAGGCTGTCGCGCCGCCGCCCAAGGCGCGCGTCGATTTCGAGCGCAAGCGCGACTATCTCGAAGGCTTCCTGGCGCAGAAGCCCGCCGAGCCGGTCGTCGCGGAGCCTGGCGGGGACCTGTACGAAGCGGTGATCGACGCACTCAAGGAGATTTACGACCCCGAAATCCCGGTCAACATCTACGACCTCGGCCTGATCTACGACGTCGAGATCACGCCGGAGCATCACGCCAGGGTGAAGATGACGCTGACAACGCCGCATTGCCCGGTGGCCGAGTCCATGCCCGGCGAGGTCGAATTGCGCGTCGGCGCGGTGCCGGGGATCGGCGACGCAGAGGTGGAGCTGGTCTGGGATCCGCCCTGGGACCCGCAGAAGATGACCGACGAAGCCAGGCTGGAGCTCGGAATGCTATGATGAGCGTGAACGGTAGAAGCATCCGTTCGTCCCGAGCGAAGTCGAGGGGCGCGGGCACGGACTCATCGCGCGCGCCCCTCGACTTCGGCCCGCGGCCGAAGTTTACCCTGAGCGCCTGCCCTGCAGGCAGTCGAAGGGCTCGGGACGAACGAGGTTTGGATTTCGCATGAGCACTGGCACCAAGACCCGCGCCCGCCCCGCAGCGGTCAACCTCACCCCCGCCGCCGAGCAGAGAATCGCGAACCTGATGGCTCGCGCTCCCGAAGGCGCGATCGGGGTCAAGCTGTCGACCCCGCGGCGTGGCTGCTCGGGCCTCGCTTATTCGGTCGATTATGTGACCGACGAGCAGAAGTTCGACGAGAAGATCGAAACGCCAGGCGGCGCCTTCTACATCGACGGCGCCTCCGTCCTCTATCTGGTCGGCTCGACCATGGACTGGGTCGAGGACGATTTCGCCGCCGGCTTCACCTTCGAAAACCCCAACGCCAAGGGCGCCTGCGGCTGCGGCGAGAGCTTCACCGTCTAGCATCCCCTTTTCATTCCGCCCCTGCCGATGCAGAATTGCCAAAGGCCGGGGGAGGAACGGAATGAGTCGCAGGATATTGCTGGTCGCCGGCGCGCTCGCCGCCATTATCGCCGCGCGCGCCGCAAGCGCCAATGACAGCAGCGCCGAGAAGGCCGCCGGCGGCCTCGTCCTGCGCCAGAATGCCGACATCGACATGGTCTCGGAGGACCTGTTCATCTCCACCGCGCAGGTCCGCGTCCGCTACGTCTTCCGCAACCGGGCGCGGCGCGACCGCCGAATCACCGTCGCCTTCCCGATGCCCGACCGCGAGCTCTCCTACGAGATGGAGAGCGAGACCGCTTATCCCACCGAATTCCGCACCCTCGTCGACGGCCGCCCCGTGCGGATGAGCGTCGAGCGCAAGGCGATGGTCGGCAATGTCGACCGGAGCGCGGAGCTCGTCCGCCTGCGCATCCCGATCACGCCGCCCGAGGGCGAGCGCGCCGGGGTGCTCGCCGACGCGATCGGCCGCCTGCCCCGCGCGGCGAAGCAGCGGCTTGCGCGCCTCGGCCTGATCGACGCCGCAAGCCTCGCCGATTCCTCCCAGCAGATCATTCCGATGTGGACGGTCAAGGAGACCTGGCATTGGGACCAGGTCTTTCCCGCCGGCCGCGAGCTTCGAGTCGAGCATCGCTACCGGCCGGGCGTCGGCGGCACTGCCGGGGTTCCGCTCGCCTCGGTCGACTGGCGCAACAGCTCGGACGGCCGCCAGGCGCAGGCCGAATATTGCACCGACCGCGCCTTCCTCGCCGGGCTCGACCGGATCATGGGGCGCGCCGAACGCGAGCAGGCCAATTATCCGATGGAGCAGAGGATCCGCTACATCCTCACCACGGGCGGCAATTGGCGCTCGCCGATCGGCGATTTCCGGATGGTGGTCGACAAGGGCCGCGCCGAAAACCTGGTCAGCTTCTGCGCCGAGGGCGTGCAGCGGCTCAACCCGACCCAGTTCGAGGTCCGCCGCCGCAACTGGCGGCCGGACCGCGACCTCGCCGTGCTGATCGTCACGACCAATCCGGAATAGGGATCAGGGCCGATGCCTGTTCGCGGCCCGATCATCGCCGCCGCCGCCGCCGCACTGGCCGCGGGCGCCGCGATTGCCAATGACAGCACCGCCCTAAAGGTCGCGGGCGGGCTGGTGCTGACCCGCACCAACGCCATCGATATGGTCTCGGAGGATCTCTACATCTCGCCCGAGCGCGTCCACGTCGCCTATGTTTTCCGAAACCGCACGCGCACGCCGGTGCGCACGATTGTCGCCTTCCCGATGCCCGACCGCGACCTCGCCGAATTGCGCGAGAGCGATACCTCCTATCCGCATGGCTTCCAGACCCTGGTCGACGGGCGGCCGGTCACGATGCGCGTGGAGCGGCGCGCCATGCTCGGCGGCGTCGATCATACCGCCCTGCTCGCCGGGCTCGGCATTCCGGTCGGCGACGATCCGGAGGACGGCCGGCTGACCCCCGCGCTGACCCGGCTTCGCCCGGCCGATCGCGCCCGCCTCGTCGGGCTCGGCCTCGCCGAACAGATCGGCCGCCGCATCGAGCCTTCGTGGACGGTCAAGGAGACCTATTATTGGGACCAGGTCTTCCCGGCCGGCCGCGCCCTCAATGTGACGCACAGCTACGTGCCGGGCGTCGGCGGCATTGCCGGCGTGTCGCTCGCCTCGATCCCCTATCGCAATTCGCCGGACGGGCGCCGCGAGCAGGCCGCCTATTGCGTCGACCGCGCCTTCCTAGCCGGGCTCGACCGGATGATAGGGCGCGAGGGCGGCGAGCGGGAGGCGCTGGTGAGCGAGCAGCGGCTCGGCTACATATTGACCACGGGCGGCAATTGGCGCGCGCCGATCGGCAGCTTCCGCCTCGTCGTCGATAAGCTCAGGCCCGATGCGATCGTGAGCTTCTGCGGCCGGGGCGTGCGACGGATAAGCCCGACCCGCTTCGAAATCCGCCGCCGCAACTGGCGCCCGGACCGCGACCTGGCGATCCTGATCGTCTCGTCGAGCCGCGGCGCGCAGTAGAGCGAAACCTGCGCCGGGTGACGGTCGGCGCAAAGGCGGCTAGGGGCGTCGCCATGACCCCTGACCTTGCCCATGTCGAAAGCTGGATCTTCGATCTCGACAACAGCCTCTATCCGCACAGCTGCAACCTGTTCGAGCTGATCGATCTGCGCATGGGCGCCTATATCCAGGACCTGCTCGGCGTCGACGCGGTCGAGGCGCGGCGGGTGCAGAAGGGCTATTTCCACGCGCACGGCACGACGTTGGCCGGACTGATGGCCTCGCACGGGGTCGAGCCCGGCCATTTCCTCGATTTCGTCCATGACATCGATCTCGCCCGCGTCACCGCCGATCCGGCCCTGGTCGCGGCGCTCGATGCGCTGCCGGGGCGCAAGTTCGTCTTCACCAATGCAAGCGAGGAATATGCGCGCCGCGTGCTGGAGAGGCTCGGCCTCGCCAATGCCTTTGACGGCATGCACGACATCCACGCCATGGCCTATGTGCCCAAGCCCGATCCTTCCGGCTATCGCGCGATCTGCGAGGCGCACGGCATCGACCCGAAGCGCGCCCTCTTCGCGGACGACATGGTCCGCAACCTGAAGCCCGCCAAGGCGATCGGGATGACCACCTTGTGGGTCGACAACGGCTCCGAGCAGGGCCCCGGCCTCGCCGAGACCGACTTTGTCGATTACAGGTCGGACGACATCGCCGGCTGGCTGAACGGCGTGCTGGGAGAGAAGGTGGAATGACGTCGCAGCTGCAATCGGTGATCGACGCCGCCTGGGACGCGCGGGAAGGGCTCGGCGCCTCCACAAGGGGCGAGATCCGCGACGCCGTCGAGGCGGCGCTCGCTTTGCTCGACAGCGGCGAGGCCCGCGTGGCCGAGAAGGGCGAAGGCGGTTGGATCGTCAATCAATGGCTGAAGAAGGCGGTCCTGCTCTCCTTCCGGCTCAACGACAATGCGCTGATCCCCGGGCCAGGCGGCACGGCCTGGTACGACAAGGTCCCCTCCAAGTTCGAAGGCTGGGATGCCGAGCGCTTCCGCGCCGCGGGCTTCCGCGCGGTGCCGGGCGCGATCGTCCGCCGCGGCGCCTTCATCGGCCGCAACGCCGTCTTGATGCCGAGCTTCGTCAATATCGGCGCCTTCGTCGGCGAGGGGACGATGATCGACACCTGGGCGACCGTGGGAAGCTGCGCGCAGATCGGCAGCAACGTCCACATCTCCGGCGGCACCGGCATTGGCGGCGTGCTCGAGCCGCTGCAGGCGGGCCCCGTGATCATCGAGGACGATTGCTTCATCGGCGCCCGCTCGGAGGTCGCCGAGGGCGTCATCGTCGAGCAGGGCGCGGTGATCTCGATGGGTGTGTTCATCGGCGCCTCCACCAAGATCGTGGACCGCGCCACGGGCGAGGTGATCTACGGCCGCGTGCCGGCTTATTCGGTGGTGGTGCCGGGCACCCTGCCCGGCAAGGACGGCGGCCCCGGTCTCGCCTGCGCGGTGATCGTCAAGACGGTCGACGCCAGGACCCGCTCCAAGACCGGCATCAACGAATTGCTGCGGGACTGAGCGATGCCGGCGGCCGCCCTGCTGACGCTCTTCCTCGCGGCGCAGCCCGCGCCCGCCCGGGAAGCGCCGACGCTGACTCGGGAGCAGGTGCGCACGATGTCGCCCGAGGAGCTGACCCGCCGCCTGTTCGGCGATGGCGCGCTGGCCGGGCTGGTCTTTGCGCAGCGTCGCTTCGATTCGGGCAGGCGGCCCTGGATACCGCTCTATTCGCTCACGTTCCTGACCCGGCCGCGCGGTACCTATCGGGCCGGCGTGTGCGAGACCGACCACCTTACGGTCCTGTTCGAACCGAGGCCGTACTCGCTCGGCGAGGATCCGCCGGTCCGGCCCCGCCGCATCCAGGTCTCCACCAGCTATTTCGTCCGCGACCTCGCTCTGGCGCGCGCCGAGCGCGTCCCGGACGAGACCGAGCGCGTCACGCACGATTTGGCCTGCGCCGAGATCGATCCCCGCAGCGCCGGCATCATCGTCGCGGATGGCGAAATGCAGGTGACGCGGGCGCTGGCGCTGGTCGGCGATCTGATCGCGGCCGCCGGCGCGGGCCGGTCCACGGCACCGCTCCTGTGCCGCGACGGCGAGGGCCGGCCGGCCGCCGAAGCGGAATGCCTCGCGATGCTCGCCCGGCTGCACGCCGACAAAATCGGCTACGTCCAGCTCATCGAGCGTTGCGCGGAGCAGGACCCCGGCCTCTATTGCCAGCGGATCGAGACCTGGGAAGCGGGGACGGACGAGGGCTATGTCATCCAGTTCGAGCTTCGCCGCGGCAATCCGGCGCCGGTGCGGATCATTGTCGAGCCCAGGCGCCGGGATCAAAGCGCGTAGGAATTGACCGCAATGAACGGGAGGCGCGCACGGCCGGGCTCGGCTAGGGCCGGGCGATGAGCGGCAGGGCGATGAACGGCGCGGACTGGGCGATCCTGCTCATCCTCTCGGTGCTGTGGGGCGGCTCCTTCTATTTCATCGAGGTTGCGCTGGAGACGGTGGCGCCTTTGACGTTGGTGCTGATCCGCGTCGCGCTCGCCGCCGCGATGCTCTGGGCGTTCCTGCTGGTCCGGCGCGAGCGGCTGCCCTTGCCCCCGGCGCGCTGACCGCCTTCCTGGTCCTCGCCTTGCTCAACAACGTCATTCCTTTCGTCCTCTTCGCCTGGGCGCAGATCGAGATATCGGGCGGCCTCGCCTCGATCCTCAACGCGACGACGCCGATCTGGGGCGTCGTCGTCGCCCACCTCCTCACCGCCGACGAGAAAGCGAGCCCCGGCAAGGTCGCCGGCGTGCTGCTCGGCTTTGCCGGCGTCGCGGTGATGATCGGCACCGATTTTCTCGGCGAGATCGGGCGCGGCGTAGTCGCGCAGCTCGCCTGCCTCGCCGCGACCCTGTGCTACGCGCTCGCCGGCGTCTGGGCGCGGCGCTTCCGGGGGATGGGGGTGCCGCCGATGGCGGTCGCCACCGGGCAGCTCAGCGCGGCGGCGATCGTGATGCTGCCTTTGGTACTGGTCTTCGAGCCGCCATGGCTCGCTTCGGCGCAGTCGGCCGAGGCCTGGTGGGCGCTCATTGCTCTGGCCCTGTTCTGCACCACCTTCGCCTATATCCTCTATTTCCGCCTGCTCGCCTCGGCCGGCGCGACCAATTCGCTGCTCGTCACCTTCCTGATCCCGATCACCGCCATCCTGCTCGGCGCGATCCTGCTCGGCGAGCGGCTCGAGCTCCGCCACTTCGCCGGCATGGCGCTGATCGCGGCGGGGCTGGCGGCCATCGACGGGCGATTGTTCCGGCCGCGCGCCGCTTCCGCCCGAGCGATTCGCGACTAGGGGCGAGCGTCGTTATCGCGCGGCGGGATGTACTGAAACTCGATCAGATAGACCTTCGTCCCGCTGCCGTGCTTCCCGACCTTGAGCAAGTCGACGACGCCCAGGAAGCCCGATCGCCGCGCCAGCGCGCCGGTGACGTCGTCGAGCGCGATTGGCTGGATGGATTCAACGAGGATGTGGCCATCCTCCATCGGATAGATGCCGCCCGGCCTGACGTGCGGCCTTTGCCAGATCCGGACGGTGCAGGTGATCCGCCCCTCTTTTATGCCTTGTCGCAGGCGCTTGGCGAACTGCATCGCGCCTAGCCCGGGTCCGCTTCCCTGAGCAGCCGCGCTGCGCGCTCGCCGCTCCAGTCGGCCATGCCGGTCATTCGCCAGACTTCGCGGCCCCGGGCGTCGTAGAGGATGGTGGTCGGCAGGGTGTCGAGGCGCAGGCCCATCATCAGGTCCATGCGCGAATCGAGATAGGGTTCGAGGCGCTGGAAGTTGCGCGCGGCGAAGAACTCAGCGACCTTGCGGCGGCCATCGTCGGCGTCCTGGCTGATGGTGAGGACCTTGATCGCCGCGCCCTGCCGTAGGGCGAGCGCGTCCAGCGAGGGCATTTCCACGATGCACGGGCCGCACCAGGTCGCCCACAGATTGACCAGCAAAGGCCGGCCGCGGAAGGCCGAGAGGCGCACCGGCCGGCCCGCGCCGTCTTCGAAGACGGTGTCGGGCGCGGCGGTGCCGGCATGGCTGCGATCGAGCCGGCCGGTCGGATAAGTCGGGTGACCCGGCGCGCCCGCCGGCGCCGCGGCGTTGCCCGGCGGGGCCGGCACGGCAGCGACGGCTGGCGCACTGCCTTGCGGCTCGGCGGCCTTTTGCCTATCGCATCCGGCCAGCGCGATGGCCATGAGGAGGCCGGGGAGAAGGGCGATCGGTATCCGCAAGGATCAGGACTCCAATGCCATGTGGGGCGGACGCTTCTCGGAAGGGCCGTCCGAGCTGATGCGCGCGATAAATGCCTCGATCGGCTTCGACAAGCGCTTGTGGCGCCAGGACATCGCCGCCAGCCGCATCCACATCGCCATGCTCGCCGCGCAGGGCATCGTCGCCCGGGAGGATGCCGACGCGATCGAGGAGGGGCTCGACAAGATCGAGGACGAATATGGGAGCGCCGGCGTGCCCGAGGACGCGGCGCTCGAGGACATCCACATGCATGTCGAGCACCGGCTGGCCGAATTGATCGGCCCGGTCGCGGGCAGGCTGCACACCGCGCGCTCGCGCAACGACCAGGTCGCGACCGACTTCAAGCTCTGGGTGCGCGACGCGATCGATGCCGCCGACGAGGGGCTGGCGGCGCTGCAGCGGGCACTGGTGACGCGGGCCGCGGAGCATGCGGCCACGGTCATGCCCGGCTTCACCCACCTCCAGGCCGCCCAGCCGGTGACCCTGGGCCATCACCTCATGGCCTATTACGAGATGCTGCGCCGCGACCGCTCGCGCTTCGCCGACGCCCGCGCCCGCCTCAACGAATGCCCGCTGGGCGCCGCCGCTCTCGCCGGCACCGGCTTCCCGATCGACCGCGAGGCGACCGCTCTGGCGCTCGATTTCGACCGGCCTGCCGCCAATTCGCTCGACGCGGTGTCGGACCGGGATTTCGCGCTCGATTATCTGATGGCGGCTTCTCAATGCGCGCTCCATCTCTCCCGCCTCGCCGAGGAGCTCGTCTTGTGGGCGAGCCAGATGTTCGGCTTCGTCACCCTGTCGGACAGCTTTTCGACCGGCTCCTCGATCATGCCGCAGAAGCGCAATCCCGACGCGGCCGAGCTGGTCCGCGGCCATGCCGGGCGGATAACCGGCGCGATGGTGGCGCTGGTGACGGTGATGAAGGGCCTGCCGCTCGCTTATTCGAAGGACATGCAGGACGACAAGGAGCCGGTCTTCGAGGCCCATGACCTGCTCGACCTGTCGCTCGCGGCGATGACCGGGATGGTCGAGACCTCGACCTTCAACACCGAGCGGATGCGCGCCGCCGCCGAGGCGGGCCACGTCACCGCGACCGACCTCGCCGACTGGCTGGTGCGCGAGGCCGACGTGCCGTTCCGCGAGGCGCATCGCATCACCGGCCGCGCCGTCCGCCTCGCCGACGAGCGCGGGGTCAAATTGTGGGAGCTGCCCCTCGAGGCGCTGAAAGGGATCGACGAGCGGATCGAAGCGGGTGTTTTCGCTGTGCTTTCGCCCGATGCATCGGTTAAGAGCCGGACCAGCTTCGGCGGCACCGCGCCGGCGCAGGTGAAGAAGCGGATCGAGGCGGCGAGGAAGATGCTGGGGATGAGCAAATGAGGCGCGCCGCGCTCGCTTTCGTGCTGCTGCTGGCGGGATGCGGCCTGCGCGAGCCGCTGCGCCCGGCCCCGGGGCAGAGCATGCCGCCCGCGCCGAGCATGGCGAGCCGCCCGCTGACCACCGACGAACTGCTCGCGCCGCCCCCGGTGGCCCGGCCCGGCCGAGTCGACGAACTGCTCCGCCGCTCGGAGGAGCGCGAGGACGACCGCTTCGATCTGCCGCCCGGCGACATTCCTGTCGACGACAGCCCGACCAACACCGCGGCGCCCGAATGACGTTTCATGCGAGCAACAGGTGCATCGTGCCCCGCACGATGCAGCCATGCCGGGGGCATGGCGGGCCTGGTGTCGCATGAAACGCGTCCGCAAGGCCGTCTTCCCGGTCGCGGGGCTCGGCACCCGCTTCCTGCCCGCCACGAAGGCGATCCCCAAGGAGATGCTGACCGTCGTCGACCGGCCGCTGATCCAATATGTGGTCGAGGAGGCGCGCGAGGCGGGGATCGAGCAGATGATCTTCGTCACCGGACGGAGCAAGAGCGCGCTCGAGGACCATTTCGACATCGCCTACGAGCTGGAGGCGGTGATGACCGCGCGCGGCAAGCCGCTCGACGCGCTGGCGGGCACGCGCTTTCCGCCCGGCGCGATCGTCTCGGTGCGCCAGCAGGAGCCGCTCGGCCTCGGCCACGCCATCTGGTGCGCGCGCGACATCGTCGGCGACGAGCCGTTCGCGGTGCTCCTCCCCGACGACCTCATGGTCGGCGAGCCCGGCTGCCTGACACAGATGGTGGCGGCCTATGAGCGGGCGGGCGGGAACATCATCTGCGCGCAGGAGGTGCCGCGCGAACGCACGGCGAGCTACGGCATCGTCACGCCCGGCGCCACGGTCGGCCGCCTGAGCTCGGTCAAGGGCCTCGTCGAAAAGCCCAGGCCCGAGGACGCGCCCTCCAACCTCGCCGTGGTCGGCCGCTACATCCTGCAGCCCGAGATCATGCCGATCCTGGGCGAGCTGGGCAAAGGCGCCGGCGGTGAGATCCAGCTCACCGACGGCATGGCCGCCCTGATCGGCAAGCAAAGCTTCCACGCGCTCGCCTTCAACGGGGAGCGCCACGATTGCGGCGATCCCAAGGGCTTCGTCCTCGCCAATCTCGCGCTCGCGCTGCGCCGCGACGATCTCGGCCCGGACATCCGCGCCTGGCTCGCCGAGAGGGAATGACCTGCACGATCATTCTCGTCGGCGACGGGCCGCCGCGGATGCTCGGGCCCGAGGAGGCGCGCGGCTATGGCGGCGCCGGCTTCCTGTGGACCCATATCGAAAACGCGCCGGAGGACGAAATTCCCGTCCTGTTCAGCGCCGACATACCCGATGTCGCCGCCAATGCTTTGGTGGCGACGGAGACGCGGCCGCGCTGCGACCGCATCGAGGAGGGCGCGATCGTCAACATTCGCGGGCCGGCCGCGGTCGAGACCGAGGATTCGGACCGGCTGGTCTCGGTCCGGATGTGGGCGCGCGCCGGCAAGGTCGATTCGGTGACCCGCCGGCCGCTCGCGGCGACCGAGCAGGTCATGGCGCTGATGCAGGCTGGCGAGATCCTCGATCCGGGCGATCTCGTCGCGGGCTTCGCGCGCGAGATCAGCGCCAGGCTCGATCCGCTGGTCGCCGATCTCGGCGACCGGCTCGACGATTGCGAAAGCGCGCTTGTCGGCAGCAACAAGTTCCGTCTGCGGGGCGCGATCACCGGCATCCGCTCGGAGGCGATCGCCTATCGCCGCTTCGTCGCGCCCAACCGCGATGCGCTCGTCACCCTGGCCGTGCAGACGTTCGACTGGCTGGCCGAGGACGACCGCCTGCACATCCGCGAGGCCGCCGACCGCTTCGCCCGCATGGCCGAGGAGCTGGAAGCGGTGCGCGAGCGCTCGGCTCTCCTCCACGAGCAACTGACCGACCTTCACGCCGAGGAGATCGACCAGCGCTCGCTGCTGATCTCGATGGTCGCCTTCATCTTCCTGCCCCTGACCTTCATCACCGGCCTCCTGGGCATGAACGTCGAGGGCATCCCCTATGCGCACACCCATTGGGCTTTCTGGGGCGTCGTCGGCTTCTGCACCCTGGTCGGCCTCGTCGTGCTCGCCTGGTTCATCCGCAAGAGATGGATAAGACGCTGACCTCCTGGACGGGCCATTGCCGCGCCCGGTTCAGGCCTCCAGCTCGACATCCCAGTAGAGATAGTCGCGCCAGCTCTCATGGAGATAGTTGGGCGGGAAGCTGCGGCCGTGCTGCTGGAGCTGCCAGCTGGTCGGCCGGAAAGGGCGTCGGCGGATCCGCATATGGGCCTGGAGCGGCGTGCGCCCGCCTTTCCTGAGGTTGCAGGGCGCGCAGGCGGTGGCGACATTGTCCCACGTGGTGCGGCCGCCCTGGGCGCGCGGCAGGACATGGTCGAAGGTCAATTCCTGCGGGTCGCCGCAATATTGGCAGGAGAAGTGGTCGCGCAGGAAGAGGTTGAACCGGGTGAAGGCCGGATATTCGGATGGGCGCACATATTGCCTGAGCGCGATCACGCTCGGCAGGCGCATCGCCCGGCTCGGGCTGTGCACCTCGCGCTCGTAGGCGGCAACGATGTCCACCCGTTCCAAAAAGACCGCCTTGACGGCGTTCTGCCACGGCCACAGGCTCAAGGGATAATAACTGAGCGGCGTATAATCGGCGTTCAGCACCAGGGCGGGACAGCCTTCGGGATGCCGGAGAAGGTCGGGATGGTACAAGGCCACATCGCTCCCGTTTCTCGGAAAATCCGTCCGAAAAACGCCGCCCACGAAGCCTGTCGCACCCAGAACGCGGGAGACTGAGCTTTTTCGCCGTCCTCTCCTGGTCCGCCCCGCACTCGCCGCTTTGCGTGACGCGGTCATGACACCATAAGCATCGACTCCCGGTCAAGCGCAAAAGATCACGCGGTTACGGCGTCGACTCGGCGGAAGTGCACAAAAGCCCTCCCCCTGGAGGGGGAGGGTTGGGAGGGGGTGTCGGGCGTCGGGGATTGTTCTGCGGCACCGAACCCCCTCACCCCAACCCTCTCCCCGCCGGGGAGAGGGAGCTTTGCCCCATCACTCATGCATATGCGGTACAACCAATGGCTCAAAGAATGTAGAGGCCACGAATGCACGCCGTCACCCGCTTCGCGCCGAGCCCGACCGGCCGCCTGCATCTCGGCCATGCCTATTCGGCGCTGCTCGCCCACGATTACGCGCGGGAGCGGGACGGCACCTTCCTGCTGCGGATCGAGGACATCGATCCCGGTCGCGTCCGCGCCGAATATGTCGGCGGAATCATCGAGGACCTGCTCTGGCTCGGCCTCGAATGGGACGGCGAGATGCCCTACCAGTCCGAGCGGCTCGACATTTACGCCGAGGCGCTCGAGCGGCTGAAGGCGGGAGGCCTGCTCTATCCCTGCTTCTGCACCCGCGCCGACATCGCCGCCAGCGTCGCGGCGCCGCAGGGGCCGGACCCCGGATCGGGGTCCGGGGCAGGCGGGTCGCTTTATCCGGGGACGTGCCGGGGCCTGGCCGGGCCCGAACTTTCGAGGCCCCACGCCTGGCGGCTCGACGTCGCCAAGGCGGCCGCGCGCGCGGGCCCGCTCTACTGGATGGACGGCCACACCGAGGTGAAGGCCGAGCCCGAGCGCTCCGGCGACGTCGTGCTGGCCCGCAAGGACGCGCCGGCCAGCTACCACCTCGCCGTCACCCTCGACGATGGGGCGCAGGGCGTGACCGACGTGGTGCGCGGCCGCGACCTTTATGCCGCGACCGACGTGCACCGGCTGCTCCAGGCCCTGCTCGATCTGCCGACGCCTCATTATCATCACCACGATCTTCTCATCGACGCCGAGGGAAGGCGCCTCGCCAAGCGTCACGGCGCGCCGACGCTGGCCGACCTGCGCGCCGCCGGCACCGACCCGGCGGCGCTGGTGGACGCACTGAGGCGCGGCGAATTGCCGGCTGGATATTCGCTGGAGCGGGCGTAAAGGGCGGAGCATGAAAGTCGTCCTGATCATCCTGATCGTCCTCGCCGCCGGCGCGACATTGTTCGTGCTGGTCAAGGGCGTCATCGGCATGGCGCAGGGCAAGGACATAACCGGCCAGCGCTCGCAGGCGCTGATGCAGAAGAGGATCATGTTCCAGGCGATCGCGATCCTGCTCGCCGTCGCCTTGCTCATGGTCGCCAGCGCGCGTTAGCGGGCCGGCCCCTTGGTGCGCCTGAACAAAATCTACACACGGACCGGCGATGGCGGCGAGACCGGGCTGGTGGATGGGTCGCGCGCGTCCAAGGCCGATCCCCGCTTCGCCGCGATCGGCGACGTCGACGAGGCGAACAGCGCGATCGGCGTGGCTTTGCTTGCCGTGACGGACGAGGCGGCACGCGCGATGCTGAGCCGCGTCCAGAACGAGTTGTTCGATCTCGGCGCCGATCTCGCCACGCCGGAGGGGATCGATGGCGCGCTCCGCATCCAGCCGGACCAGGTCGCCCGGCTCGAGCGCGAGATCGACGCGATGAACGAGGATCTGGAACCGCTGCGGAGCTTCATCCTGCCCGGCGGGGGCGGCGGGTCGGCGGCGCTGCACCTCGCCCGCGCCGTGGCGCGGCGGGCCGAGCGGGCCGCGGTGGCTTCGGCGCCTTCGTTCAATCCGGTCGCGCTCCGCTATCTGAATCGGCTGTCGGACCATTTGTTCGTGCTTGCGCGTTGGGTGGCGCGTGACGGGGGCGGCGACATCCTCTGGCAGCCGGGCGCGACACGCCAAGGCTGACAAGCGTTCCTCTTTTGTGCTAGTGCGTCCCGAGGGGAGACTCGTATGGCGACACAGGTTCGGCCAGCGGCGGGAGAGAGTCTGGCGGCGCGCTACGAGCGGGTCCGCGGGCTCAGCCTCGGCATTGCCGAGCCGCTGTCGGACGGCGACGCCAGCGTCCAGCCCATGCCGGACGCCTCGCCGGCCAAATGGCATCTCGCCCATACCACCTGGTTCTTCGAGACCTTCGTGCTGCGCGATCACCTGACGGGCTACCGGGCCTATGACGACAGCTACGCCTATCTCTTCAACTCCTATTACGAGGGCGAAGGCGAGCGGCATCCGCGCGCGGAACGGGGAATGATCGCCCGCCCGTCGCTCGACGAGATCCGCGCCTGGCGCGCGGCGGTGGACGGGGCGCTGCTTGGGGCGATCGGCGACTTGCCGGCCGAGATCATCGCGCTCGGCCTCAATCACGAGCAGCAGCATCAGGAATTGATGCTGATGGACCTGACCGCGACATTCTTCGCAAACCCGCTTCGCCCGGCGATGTGGGAGCCCAGCCCTATCCAGCCCGCTGCGCTGCCCGGACCGATCGCCTGGCGGCAAGGGGCGGAGGGCGGGGTCGAGATCGGCCATGGCGGGGCCGGCTTCGCCTTCGACTGCGAAGGGCCGCGCCACCGGGCCCTGCTCTATCCGCATGCCCTCGCCGACCGCACGGTCACCAATGCCGAATGGCTGAGCTTCATCGCCGATGGCGCCTACCAAAACCCCCTGCTCTGGCTGGCCGACGGCTGGACCTGGGTGCGGGAGAACGGAATCGAGGTTCCGCTCTATTGGGTGAGAGGCGAGGGCGGCTGGTCGCGCTTCGCGCTCGACGGCCTGCGGCCGCTCGACCTCGCCGAGCCGGTCAGCCACATCTCCTATTACGAGGCCGACGCTTACGCCCGCTGGGCGGGCGCCCGCCTGCCGACCGAGACGGAATGGGAAAGCGCCGCGGCGGCGCTCGATCCGGACGGCGGCAACCAGCTCGATGCCGCCGGCCCCGTCCGCCCGCTCGCCGGCGAGACCGGCCTCATCGGCAATGTCTGGATATGGACGGGGAGCGCCTATCTGCCTTATCCCGGCTTCCAGCCCGCCGCAGGGGCGGTCGGCGAGTATAACGGCAAGTTCATGTGCTCGCAGATGGTGCTGAGGGGCGGCTCCTGCGCCACGCCGCGCGGCCATGTCCGGGCGAGCTACCGCAACTTCTTCTATCCCCACCAGCGCTGGATGTTCTCCGGGCTTCGGCTGGCCCGTGACGGCTGATCCGGCGTTCCGCGCCGACGTGCTCGCCGGCCTCGCCGCGCCGATCCCGGCTGTCCCGGCGCGCTGGCTCTACGACCGCCGGGGCTCCGAATTGTTCGAGGAGATCACCCGCCTTCCCGAATATTATCCGACGCGGACCGAGACCGCCTTGCTCGAGCGCCACAGCGGCGAGATCGCGGCGCGGCTCGGCACCGGCGAGGCGGTGATCGAGTTCGGCTCGGGCTCGTCCGCCAAGACGCCGATCCTGCTGCGCGCGGTCCGCCCGGCCGCCTACGTGCCCGTCGACATCAGCGGCGATTTCCTGCGCGACTCCGCCGCCGCGCTGCAGGCCGAATTTCCCGATCTTCCCATCCACCCGGTCGAGGCGGATTTCACGCGCTCCTTCGAGCTGCCGGGTGAGATCGCGGCGGCGCCCAAGCTCGGCTTCTTCCCGGGCTCGACGATCGGCAATTTCGTCGCCCGCAGCGCCGTCGATTTCCTGCGCGCGATGAAGCAGACATTGGGCGAAGGCTCCAGGCTCGTCATCGGCATGGACCGGATCAAGGAGGTGGACGTGCTCGTCCGCGCCTATGACGACGCCGCGGGCGTCACCGCCGCGTTCAACCTCAACCTCCTCCACCGCATCAACGCCGAGCTCGATGGCGACGTGCCCGTGGCCGCCTTCCGCCATCGCGCGATCTGGAATGACGAGATGAGCCGGATCGAAATGCATCTCGAGGCCTTGCGCGATGTCGCCTTCACAGTTTCCGGCGAAGCATTTGCGATGCGGGCCGGCGCGACCATCCATACCGAGAACAGCCACAAATACGGCCATCGGGACAGCCGTCTGCTGCTCCGCGCCGCCGGCTGGGGCGTGGTCTCCGAATGGACCGACGAGGAGTGCTGGTTCTCGATCCTCCTCGCCGAAGCCGAGCCGCCCCGCTTCGCGCCTTGACGGAAAAGATGCCGGCAGGGGAGAAGTCCGTTCGGGCTGAGCCTGTCGAAGCCCTCTTCTCCTCCTTTGCCGCAAGGAAGACAGCCCTTCGACATTCATCGGGGCGAACGGAGGGCAGGACGTTCGGAGGACCGGACCCGCCATTGCCCGCCTCCACCGGCCCGTCAAGGAGCCGACGACCCCCAGTTACGGGGACACTATACTTAATTCAGTCATCTCGGGCAATTAAGTATAGTGTCCCCGTAATTGATGAGGCCGGTCGGGGCGAAGGGAGGGCATGCCTCGCGCAACTCCCCCGCCATTGCCCGCCTCCACCGGCGCGGCTACAGCAGCCGACGACGCCTTTCCCGGAGAGATCATGCTGCGCGAATTGTTCAATATTGCCTATATCCTGCTGCAGGTCTTGTGGTGGATCATCATCGTCCAGATCATCCTGTCCTGGCTGGTGGCGTTCAATGTGATCAACACCCGCAACGATTTCGTCCGCTCGTTCCTCAACGCCCTCGACCGGCTGACGCGGCCGCTCTACCGGCCGGTCCGCAGGATATTGCCCGATTTCGGCGGCATCGATTTCTCGCCGATCGTGGTCATCCTGCTCATCATCGTGATCGATCGGCTGCTCCTCGGCCTGGCCTCGGACCTCGCCCGGTCGGGGGCGATTTGACCGCTGAGATCATCGACGGAAAGGCGTTTGCGGAAGGGTTGCGCGCCCGCGTCGCCGCTGCCGTGCCCGCCTTCGCCGCAGCGGCGGGCCGCGCGCCCGGGCTCGCCGTGGTGCTGGTCGGCGATGATCCGGCGAGCCGCGTCTATGTCCGCTCGAAGGGCAAGGCGACGCTCGCCGCCGGCATGGCGAGCTTCCAGCACCTGCTCGGCCGCGACACGTCCGAAAGCGACCTGCTCGACCTCATCGACGGCCTCAACCGCGACGGCAATATCGACGGCATCCTCGTCCAGCTCCCCTTGCCGCCGCAGATCGACGAGAAGAAGGTGATCGGCGCGATCGATCCGGCCAAGGACGTCGACGGCTTTCACATGATCAACGCCGGCCGGCTCGCGGTCGGCGACGAGGACGCGCTGGTGCCCTGCACGCCTTTGGGCTGCCTGATGCTCCTGGAAGACCGGCTCGGCGCGCTTGCCGGGCTCGAGGCGGTGGTGATCGGCCGCTCGAACATCGTCGGCAGGCCGATGGCGCAGCTGCTGCTCAAGCAAAGCTGTACGGTCACCATCACCCATAGCCGGACCCGCGACCTGCCGGCGGTCCTCCGCCGCGCCGACATCGTCGTCGCCGCCGTCGGCCGGCCGGAGATGGTCAAGGGCGAATGGCTGAAGCCGGGCGCGACGGTGATCGACGTCGGCATCAACCGGCTCGACGGCAAATTGGTCGGCGATGTAGACTTCGCCGGGGCAAGCCAGGTCGCCGGCGCGATCACGCCCGTCCCGGGCGGCGTCGGGCCGATGACCATCGCCGTGCTGCTCCGCAACACGCTCGTCGCGGCGCATGCCCGCGCCGGCCTCGAACCGCCGGAGGGTCTATGATCACCACCCACATCCGTTCGTCCCGAGCCCTTCGACTGCCTGCAAGGCAGGCGCTCAGGATAAACTTCGGCCAAAGGCCGAAGTCGAGGGGCGCCGGCACGAACTCATCACATACGCCCCTCGACTACGCTCGGGACGAACGGGGAAAGCGACCGGCATGACCGAGCTCTTCGTCTCCGCTTTGGTCACCTTCCTGGTGGTGATCGATCCTCCCGGCTGCGCGCCGATCTTCGCAAGCGTCACCTCGGGCGCGACGCCGGCCTATCGCCGGGCGATGGCTTTCCGCTCGGTCGCGATCGCGGCGGGCATCCTCGTCTTCTTCGGCCTGCTCGGGCGCGATCTGCTCGGGGCGCTCGGCATCAGCCTGTCCTCGTTCCGAATCGCCGGCGGCCTCCTCCTCTTCCTGATCGCGATCGACATGGTGTTCGAGAAGAGGACCGAGCGCCGCGAGAACCGCGCCGAGGAGGTCAGCGCGAGCGAGAGCGAGGATGTCTCGGTCTTCCCGATGGCGATCCCGATGATCGCCGGGCCCGGCTCGATCGCCTCGATCATGCTGATGATGTCGCGCAGCGAGGGCTGGGCGGAATGGCTGGTCGTATGGGGGGCGCTGGCCGCGACCCTGCTGCTGACCCTGCTCTGCCTGCTGCTCGCCGGCCCGCTGATGCGCCTTCTCGGCCATCGCATGGAGGCGATGATCACCCGGCTGCTCGGCGTCATCCTCGCCGCGCTCGCGGTCCAGTTCGTGGTCGACGGGCTTAAGCGGACGTTCTTATAGGCGGTGGCGCTTGCGGGGGCGGCGCCGCTGGAGCGGGCTGCGTCCGCACCACCCGCCACATCCGGTAGGGCGAATGGCGCGGCAATTGCACCGGCGCCAGCCAGGCGGGCACCCGGCCCTGGACCAGTTGCATGTAGAAGCCCTTCGGCGCCTCGGCGCGGTAGATGGTCGCTTCCGACATGTTCGGGCAGATCAGCAGATAATCGACACGGTAGCGCTCCGCCGTCGCCCGCGCATTGGCGGCGTCGCCGCGCCAGGCGCGCATCACGTCGACGATCTGGGTGGCGTTGCGGTGATAGGGGCCGGTGATCGCATCGTGATGCGTCACCGTGATCAGGCGCGGGCCGAGATCGACGAAGCTCATCACCATGCCGCGCGGCTGCCGGTTGACGGGCCCGAGCCCCCAGAGCGACGGGCAGCGGCTGTTGGCGGTATTGATCGCGCGCCGGTAAGCGGAAGGCGGCTCGGCTTTGCTCGGGACGAACCAGCCCCGGGCGAGGCCGGTGATGATCAGCGTGATCAGCGCGACGCCGCCGACGCGCAGGACCATATATCTGAGGCTCATCACCAGGGAGAGGATGATCCAGGCGAAGGCGGCGGCGCCCGTCGCGCCGAGCAGCTGGGCCGCGGGTCCCGCCCGGGTCTGCCAGAAGAGCAAGGCGGCCGCCATCAGCGTGAGCAGGCTGATCGCCGCCCAGCCGGCGAAGCTCTGCCAGTCCCGCTCCCGGTGGGCGACGTGGAGCATCGCCACTCCGCCGATCACGCCGGCAATGGGCAAGGTGAGCGTGACCGCCGCCGTGTCCCAGCCATGCCGCCAGATCGGCATCGCCTCGCGCACCTTGGAAAGCCACAGCCGCTCCAGCTCCGGGGAGCTCTGCTCGAGCCGCCCCAGACAATGCGGCCAGGTCCAGGCGAAGGCGCCGGCGATGACCGCCCCGCCCACGAATGCGGCGCCGAGCCGCCTTTGCCAGCTCTTCGGCGAGGTCCAGGCAAGGATCGCCGCGACCGCGCCCGCCGCGACCATGGCGGAGAGCCAGACCGGGGAAAGCGCATCGCACATCGGCAGCCGGTTCGCCTCCGAAGCGAAGACGAGGAAGCCGAAGGCACAGCCCCCGGCCAATGTAACGCCATAAGCGAAGAGGCGCCGCGGCTCCCCGTCGCGGATCCACATCAGCACCGCGATCGCTCCGGCGGCGGCGAGATAGAGCAGCATCTCCAACCCGATGACCAGCGACAGCGCGGTCGCCGCGCCGAGCGTGATGCCGGCGCGCAGAGGCTTCGGATCGGTCAGCGCGGCGGCCGCCCAGGCGAGGAAGGCGAGCTGCCAGCCGTGATGATCGAGCCGCAACGGGACCCACATGCCGACCACCGAACCCCCGCAGGCGAGCAGCGTGATGGCGAGCAGGGAGGCGTAAGGCGAGATCAGCCGCCGCGCCATCAGGGCCACCGCCCACATCGCAGCCAGCATCGGCAGCAGCGGGGCGATCGTGACCGCGATCGTCTCGGCCGTCTTGCCACCGAAAAAGGGGGTGAAGAGGAGCTTCAGCCCCGCGATCGGCAGGTCGACAAGGCGCGACCAGTGGATGTTGGAGCCGGCCATGCGGTGCTGCTGGAGATCGTACCAGCCCTGGCCTTGAAGCAGGCCGCGGACCTGCATCATCCGCATATTGTCGTCGGTGTCGCCGAGCGAGAAACCCTGGATCAGCATCCAGCGATCGCGATTGAACACCAGCCAGGCCGCGTAGCCGAGCCAGAACAGGATTACCCACCAGCGCCAATGCCGGTCCAGAAGACCGAAGGGCGCCCCCGCTTGAGCCGGCATAGACGTTTCTTTTCTTTTCAACCCCAGCGATCGGCATTAGTCGCTGCCCGCCAAAGGGCAAGCGGGCGAAAACGAAGGTGGCGCGCAAATCATGAATGAGGCAGGCGCGCTGAAATCGCTCGCGGGACAGTTCCTCCGGTTCGGCATGGTCGGCGGGTTCGTGACCCTGCTCGGCGTCGCCGCTTATTATGTGCCGGCGACCTATCTGGGCTTCGCGCCGCTGCTCGCCAATTTGTTCGGCTATGCCGTCGCGGCCGCTTTGGGCTATATCATGCATAGCCGGATCAGCTTTCGCGGCCATGGCAGCCGCGACAATCCCGCGCAGCGCACCTTCCGCTTCCTGATCGTCTCTTTGGTCAGCCTCGGCCTCAACAGCCTGTTCGTCGGCGTGCTGACCGGGCCGCTCGGGGGGCCGACCTGGTGGCCGGTCATCCCGATGGTGTTCGTGACGCCGCTCGTCACCTTCTCGCTCAACCGCCACTGGGTGTTCGGGTCTTGATCTCGCTTTCTCTCGTGCGGGCCGGCGCAGCTCCTGATTGGACCTCCTGATGGAGCGCGAAGTCTACGACCAGATGGCGCGGATCGACCAGGTGCACTGGTGGTATGTGGCGCGGCGCGACGTGCTGGCGACGCTGATCGGGCGCCGGATCAAGCCGCCCCGCGATGCCCGCATCCTCGAAGTGGGCTGCGGCACGGGGCACAACCTCGACATGCTGAAGCGCTTCGGCACGGTCGACGCGATCGAGGTGGACGAAGCCGCGCGCGACATGGCGAGCACCAGGTTGGGCCGTCCCGTGATGAACGCGCCGCTTCCGGAGCTGGAGGGGGTCGAGGACGGCGCCTACGACCTGATCGCCATGCTCGACGTGCTCGAGCACCTCGACGACCGCCGCGGCGCGCTCGCCAATCTGGCGCGCAAGCTTAGGCCCGGCGGCCGGATCCTGATCACGGTCCCGGCCTTTCCCTTCATGTGGAGCGGCCATGACGAGGTGAACCACCACAAGCTGCGCTACACCAAAGCGACGCTCAGCAAGGACGTCGCCGCGGCGGGCCTCAGGCTCGACATGCTGCGCTGGTTCAACAGCCTGTTATTCCCGGTCGCCGCCTCGGCGCGGCTGGGCAGCCGGCTGCTCGGGCTCAAGGGCGGCGACGACAAGGTGCCGGCGAGGCCGGTCAACGCTCTGTTCCGCTGGATCTTCGGGCTCGAACGCTATGCGATCGGCCGCTTGCCCTTGCCGCCGGGCGTCTCGCTGGCCGCGATCGTCTCGGTGCCGGAGGGGGGTTCCGCAAGGTGAGCGACATGGCCCAGGCTCGCGGTCCCGCCTGAGCGGCCGGCAATGTCGGAGACGATGTAGAGCGGCCTTTTCTTTGCCTCGACATAGAG
Source organism: Allosphingosinicella sp. (assembly GCA_035629975.1). GTDB lineage: Bacteria > Pseudomonadota > Alphaproteobacteria > Sphingomonadales > Sphingomonadaceae > Allosphingosinicella. The sequence goes on from DASQLN010000007.1 coordinate 51,459, forward strand.
CCGGCCGAGATATTCGCCGATCATGCCGAGCACGAACATCTGCACCGCTCCGAGCACGACCACGACCAGCATCAAAGAGGTCCAGCCCTGGATGGCGGTGCCGGTGAAGAAGCCGATGGCGATGTAGATGAGGAGCAGGATCGAGGCGAGCACCAGCCACATGCCGACGTGGCTCGCCATGCGCAGCGGCGCGGTGGAGAAGCCGGTCACCGCGTCGAGTGCGAAGCGCATCATCCGGCCGAGCGGATATTTGGTCTCGCCGGCATGGCGCTCGGCGCGGTCGTAGACGATCGGCACCTGCCGGAAGCCGACCCAGGCGACCATGCCGCGGATGAAGCGCGACTGTTCGGGCAAGGCAAGCAGGGCATCGAGCGCCCGGCGGCTCATCAGCCGGAAATCGCCGGTGTCGAGCGGGATATCGATCTCCGCCAGCTTGGAGAGCACGCGATAGAAGAGCTTGGCGGTGCCGCGCTTGAAGCGCGTCTCGCCGGCGCGGGCGCGGCGCACCGCATAGACGACGTCGGCGTCCCGCCTTTCCATCTCGGCGATCATCTCGGGAAGCAGTTCGGGCGGATCCTGGAGATCTGCATCTATGATCAGGATGCGCGCTCCGGCGCACAGATCGAGCCCGGCGGTCAGCGCGAGCTGGTGGCCGTGATTGCGCGACAGGTTGATCGCCACCAGCCGCGGGTCGCTCTGTGCAAGCGCCTGCATCATCGCCCAGCTGCGGTCGCGAGAACCGTCATTGACCAGCACGATCTCGTAATCCTCCCCGGCCGCCCCGGCCGCCGCTTTGGTCAGGCGGGCGTGCAGCTCGGCAAGGCAGGCTTCCTCGTTGAAACAGGGGACGACGATCGAAAGCGAGGGAGAAGTCATCGAGGGTCCTTGGACGATGCGGACGGGTTCCGGTCCGCGACCCTATAGAGGACGCTCGAGCCGCTGCGCCAGACCGGTTCGAGACCGTGGGTGAGGGAGGCGGCGTGGGGCGGCGGGGTGATCAGCCAGACATAATCGAAGCCGTCGCGCGGAAAATGGGTGAGCGCCATATCGATCGTCCGCCAGACCTCGCCGCGGCAGCGTGTGGAGGTGACGATCTGGGTGGCGTCCCGCAGGAAGGGCCAGCCGTCGCGATAGCGCACGGTGAGCAGTTGTGCGCCTTCCATCGTCCACTGGTCGTTGGAGAAAGCATGGTTGCGGACCATGGCGAGCGCCGACAGATGGAGCAGGCGCGACATCCTCCAGGGCTCGATGCACGGCCGGCCGATGAAGCTCACCATCCGCGCCCCGCGCGGGACATGGTCCAGCGCCTGGAGCTCGCGGTCGAAGCTCTCGTCGTAGAGCCAGTTCGAATAAGTGGTGGCGCCGGTGCGCAGCAGCACGAAGACCAGAGCGGTGACCGCGATGGTGCGCTGGAAGGCGGGCGTCGCCTGCTCCCTGAAGCGGATGGCGACGAGCCCGATCGCGAAGAGATAGGGCGCGAGCCGCATGTCCGCATAAGCCGAGCCGAACACCACCCTCGGCAACAGCACGAACACCAGGCTCAGGAAGAGGAAGGAGGCGGCGAGGTTGCGCGACCAGGTCATTCGCTTGTCGAAGATCGACCAGAGCATGATCAGCACGCAAAAGGTCAGCGAGGCCCGGTCCCACAATTCCCAGCGGTCGCGCAACGCCATGACCAGCCAGTCATATTTGCTCAGCCAGTTGAAGAAGTCCCCGGTCTGGCCCGCCGCGTTGCTCCGCCAGGCCAGCATCAGCGCGACCGGCGGCACCAGCGCCAGGCAGTGGAGGCCGGACTGGAAGGCGGCCATCGGGTAGGAGCGGCCTCGGTCGTGCTGGCGGACCAGCTCGGCGGAAAAGGCGAGCAGGCCCAAAGTCCCCCAGCCGAAGGCGTGGACCAGCCACAAAGCGAGCGAGATCGGCACGAACAAGGCGGCGCGCAGCCACACCCGGTTGAGCCGCCCCAGCCTCAGCCAGAAGGCGAAGGCGATCAGCGCTAATCCCATCGCCAGGGCGAAATTGACGAAGCCGAACAGGAAGGGGAAATTGTAGGCGAAGGGCAATGCGAACAAGGCGCTCGGCGTCACCCGGCCGTGCACTTCGTAGGCGACCCAGAGCAGACCGCCGACCGCCAGAGGCGGGATCGTCAGGATGATCAGCTTCACCGCCGGCTCCAGCCCGATCAAGGGCGCCAGCCACTGGACCAGCAGGTCGACGCCGAGATTGCCGATCACCGCCCACTGGAAGCTGTAATATTGGCGAAGCTCCGCCGACGTCTCCAGTTCGAGCTGCACCCGATAGCGGCCCATGTGGCCGGGCAGATCGAGCAAGGGCGGCACGTCCGGCCACAGCAATGGCACGGCCGAGAGAAGGATAAGCGCGAAGACAAAGCTCTTGCGCTCCCAGAAGGGCCTGGACGCGCCGTCGTCCCGCTTCGGAAAATGTCCTTCCTGCATGCCCCCGCTACTTACTCCGCCATGCCCCCGATCATGGCATGCGCGCGCACCTCATAGACTTACCCGTGCCGCTTGTCGCATCCGTCCATCACTCCGCGGCACGGCTGAGGTGCCATTCTGGCGCGTCCTCGAGCGCGTGCAGGCGCCGCTCTTCCTCGTACATATAGTCCCAGGTCATCGGGATGGCGTCGCGGCGCTTCACATATTGCAGCTGCCAGTTGACCAGGCCGCCATAGCGGAACGCGGCCTCGGCCCCGGCCAGATAGAATTGCCACATGCGGAAGAAGCGCCCGTCGTAGAGGGCGGTGATCTCCTCCTGGTGCGCCATCGTCCGATAATACCATTCCTCAAGCGTCAGCGCATAATGGTAGCGCACCGCCTCGACGTCGCTGACGATCAGCCGGTGCTGCTCGGCCTGGCTGACCAGTTCGGACAGCGCGGGGATGTAGCCGCCCGGGAAGATGTACTTGCGCGTCCATTTGTCGGTCAGGCCCGGCGGGCCCATCCGGCCGCAGCAATGCGAGAACATCACTCCGTCGGGCTTCAGCAGCTCATAGGTCTTCGCGAAGAAGCCCGGATAATGCGGGGTGCCGAGATGCTCGATCAGGCCGACGCTGGTGATCCGGTCGAACTGCCCCTCGACGTCGCGATAATCGAGCAATTCGAACTTCACCCGGTCGGAAACGCCCAGCTCCTTCGCCCGCTCGTTGCAGAATTCGATCTGGTCGGGCGCCAGCGCGATGCCGAGCACATCGACATCGTAATGGCGGTGGAGGTAGAGCGCGAGCCCGCCCCAGCCGCAGCCGATGTCGAGCACCTTCATGCCGGGCTTCAAATTCAGCTTGGCGGCGATATGCGCCTTCTTGTCGAGCTGGGCCTGTTCGAGCGTGTCGTCGGGATGGCGGTAATAAGCGCAGGTATATTGGCGGTCCTCGTCGAGGAAGAGCTCGTAGAGCCGCCGGGTGAGGTTGTAGGTATGCTCGGCGTTGCGGCGCGAGCGGCTCTTCCAGTTGATCTGGTCGAGCTTGCCGGTGATGAAGTTGAAGCTGCGGGTGACCGGCCCCTTGGGCTTCAGCGCGTCCGGCGTCTCGAACGGCGCGTTGTAGCGGATCAACAAAGCGAGGTCGCGTATGTCGCTCGGCGGCTCGACGATCAGGCGCTCCGCCATATAGGCCTCGCCGGCGCCGACGCGCGGATCCTTGGCGATGTGCCAGGCCGCGCCCTTGTCGGTCAGCCGGACGCGGATCGGGCCGTGATGCGGGTCGGGGGCGCCGTAGCGATATTCCTTGCCGTCATGATTGATGACGATCAGCTCACCCTTGGTGATGAGCTTGGCGAGCAATTTGTCCAAGAGCCACATAGATTAGGCATTTCCCCAGTTGTGCCGCATTCATCGCAGAAGGCGGGCGCGGGTCAAGCCCGGCGGAGGGAGACGAGAAATGGCGACGGTCGCACAAGCGGTGCTGGCGCGGCGGTCGGTGCGGGCCTTCCTGGACCGGCCCGTCGATCGCGCCACGGTCGCGGACATGCTGGCGACCGCCAGCCGCGCCCCGTCGGGCGGCAATCTGCAGCCCTGGCACGTCGACATTCTGGCGGGTGCGGCGCTGGACGCGCTCAAGGCGCGCGTCCGCGCCAGCCTCGCCGCCGATCCGTCGGGAGAAGGAACCCCGTTCCCGGTCTATCCGCCGGGGCTCGGCGAGCCGTGGCGGAGCCGCCGCTTCGCCTCGGGCGAGCAGCTCTACGCGGCGATCGGCATCCCGCGCGGGAACCGGGCCGCGCGCCTCGCCCAGTTCGCCAACAATTTCGACCTGTTCGGCGCGCCGGTCGGCCTGTTCTTCTCGATCCCCAAGAGCTTCGGGCCGCCGCAATGGGCGCATCTCGGCATGTTCATGCAGACGTTCATGCTGCTGGCTGAGGAACGCGGCCTCGCCACCTGCGCGCAGGAAGCCTGGGCGCTCGTCCACAAGACCATCGGGAAGGTGCTCGGCCTGCCGGAGGACCGCCTCTTCTACTGCGGCATGGCGCTCGGCTTTGCCGACCAGGCGCATCCGATCAATGGCTGGCGGACGGTGCGTGAGCCGGTGGAAAGCTTCGCGACCTTCGCGGGCTTCTAGGCCGGCGGCGGTCTCCTGTAGCCGCGCGGCAGCAGCCGGCCGCGGGCGTAAGCGAACACGACGAGGACCATCAGCATCACCAGGAAGAAATCGACGAAGGTGGTGTAGAACAGCCAGAAATCGGTGCTGGTCAGTTTTGCCACGACATAGTTGAGCCCGGCCATGACGAGGCCGAGCAGGCCGATGCCGAGCGCAAGCCGGCCCGGGTCGATGTCGGAATAAGGCAGATAGCGGGCGAGGCCGCGGCCGAGCCGGTTGCCGCCGAGCAGCCCGTCGCCGAGGAACAAGGCGGCGCTGATCAGACCCACGATGGTCGAGCGCATCTTGACCATCATGTCGTCCTGGAAGGCCAAAGCGAGGCCCGCCGAGATCAGCAGCATGACGATGCCGAACAAAGCGAGCCCGCCCAGCAGGTCGGCCTTGACGAAGCGCTGGGCGACGACGAGCGCGAGGCCCGCGCCCGCGCCGACCAGGGCGGCGGTGGAGAGGTCGGTCAGCTTGGCGACGACGAAGAAGAGCAGGCCGAGCGCGATGTCGACCATGATCGGCACCTTGTTGCGGCGGATCTGGCCGGGGTCGAAGCCGTCGGGCAGGCCCTTGGCCGACGAGCGCGCCGCCATCCGCGCCGCGCGCTCGGGATAGGCGATGCGGCGGCCGGGATGGCTTTCGTGGACCAGGACGCCGTCGAGGCGGACCGCGATGCCGACCGTCCACCAGTTCACATAGCCCATCTCGACGTCGATCGCGCGGCCGTCGGGCAGGGTGGCTGCGAGCCGGTGGTTGCGGGTGGCCTCGGGCCCGCCGAGCGGCGTGCGGTCTTCGGCGATCAGGCCGGCGCCAAGGATGAGGGCGCTCTCCATGCCGGTCGTGCGCACGGTGACGGCGACCTCGCCGGGCAGCGCGCCGAGCATGAAGCGGCGCCGGTATCGCGCCAAGGCCATGCCCGGCTTTTCGCTCACCCGAGCGCCGCCTGCTTTTCCTCCGCGATGCGGTCCAGCTCTGCGCGGCTCTTCTTCTGCGCGGCCGACTTCAGCTGGCCGCAGGCGGCCATGATGTCGCGGCCCCGCGGGCGCCGGATCGGCGCCGAGATGCCCGCCTCGAAGACGAGGTCGGAGAAGCGGCGGATCCGCTCCTCATCCGAACATTCGTAGATCGAGCCCGGCCAGGGGTTGAACGGGATCAGGTTGACCTTGGCGGGAAGCTTGTACTTGCGGATCAGCCGGACGAGCTCGCGGGCGTCCGCGTCGCTGTCGTTCAAGTCCTTGAGCATCACATATTCGAAGGTGATGCGCCGGGCATTGTTGGCGCCGGGATAGGCGGCGCAGGCCTCCAGCAATTGCTCGATGCCATATTTGCGGTTCAGGGGGACGATCTCGTCGCGCACTTCCTTGGTCACCGCGTGCAGCGATACGGCGAGATTGACCCCGATCTCGGCGCCGGCGCGCGCCATCATCGGCACCACGCCCGAGGTCGACAGCGTGATCCGTCGCCGCGACAGGCCGAGCCCGTCGCCGTCCATGACGATCTTCAGCGCGTCCCGGACATTGTCGAAATTGTACAAGGGCTCGCCCATCCCCATCATGACGATGTTGGAGAGCATCCTCCCCTCCGGCAGGGACGGCCATTCCTCGAGCGCGTCGCGCGCCAGCATGACCTGGCCGACGATCTCGCCGGCGGTCAGGTTGCGCACCAGGCGCATCGTGCCGGTGAAGCAGAAGCGGCAATTCAGGGTGCAGCCGACCTGGCTCGAGACGCACAGCGTGCCGCGGTCGGCGTCCGGGATGAACACCATCTCGAAATCGTGGCCGTCGCTCGTGCGCAGCAGCCATTTGCGGGTGCCGTCGGTGGAGACCTGCTCGACCACCACTTCGGGCCGGGCGATCTCGAACCGCTCGCCGAGCCACAGGCGCTGGGGCTTGGCGATGTCGCTCATCGTCTCGAAACGGGTGGCGCCGCGATTGTAGACCTGGTGCCAGAGCTGCTTGGCGCGCAGCCTGGCCTGGCGCTCGTCGAGCCCCGCCTCCTCCAGCGCCGCGCGGATCTTGGCTTTGGAAAGCCCGATCAGATTGACGCGCGCGCCCTCGGCCGCCGCAGTCGCGGGGCGCGGAACGGTGACCGGATCGATATGACCGGGGATGGACATGGCGGCTGTCATGAGCGCTGCTATCTAGGGCGGATGCGGGGGAATTTCCATCCCGGCGTCAGAATGGATCGAAGGCGTCCCCCGAGGCGAGCAAGGTCTCTACCCCCGCCCGGATCTCGACCAGGCTTCCCTGCGGCAGATTGCCGGCGATCTGGCCGGCGCCCGCCAGCATGCCCCGCAGCACCCGCGACGACATGCCGTGCATCACGACCAGCCGGTCGGCCGCTTCGTCGGCATTGTCATCGAGCCAGGCCTGCAGGCGTTGGGCGACTTCCTCGTAGGTTTCCCCGCCCGGAGGCCGGCCGCTGAACAGGCCCGTGGCCGGGTCGATCGGCGGCCCGCTCTCGGCGGCCACGTCCCGATAGAAGCGCCCGCTCCACGCGCCGATGTCGATCTCGCGCAGCCGCGCGTCCGTCCGGGCGCCGTGCCAGTCGAGCTCCAGATGCTCGGCGATCACGGCAAGGGTCTGCAGCGCCCGGCCCGTTGGCGACGCCCACAAATCGAGCTTGGGCCCGGGGCCGAGGTGGACGCGCAGGAGGGCGCCCATCTCGTCCGCCTGGGCAAAGCCCGCGCGGGTCAGCGGCGTATGGAGCACATCGCCCTGCATCCGTGCCGCCGCGTTGAAGGCCGTTTCTCCATGGCGGCAGATAAAGAAACGGGCGCTCACGGCCGGCGCGCGCAGGCCAGGGCGGCGGCGTCGATGGCCGTGGCGGAGCCGCGCAGCCCGTAGAGGTCGCGCACGATCAGGCCCTGCGCCGATCGGGTCTCGACGACCAAAGCGAGGCCGGTGCGCATCGCCGCCTGGATCTCGGCGTCGGCGCGGGGGTCGGGCGCCCAGGCGTCGCGGCCGCCGCCGACCAGCTGGAAGGCGCGGCCGTCGATCCTCAGCAGCACCGCCGAGCCCTGGCGCTTTTCCCGGCTGAGGCGGATATGGAGCTGGCCGCCGCGCCGCCCTGGCCATATGCCGACCGAGGCGAAGGGCTGCCCGTCTTGCGCTTCCTGCGCCTCCCGAGGCTGGGTGATCGCATAACAGCGCCCGCCATCGCGGAACGCGCCCCAGCCGCCGAACACGCCGAGCGGCTGCGGCTGCGCCAGTGCGGGCGGCGCGACGCCGGCGAGGGCGCAAAAAAACAGGGTCCGCTTCGGGCTCATTGGGGCGAGCATCGCCTCGCTTGTGCCGCATTAGCAACACAAATCGCCGCTTAATTGCCGGGTGGGGGTTCGCGGATCCGGGAGGCTTTCGGGCGTATCGGATCGTACCGAACAAGCAGGCGGGACTAGGAACGGAGCCTGCCATGCGAATCCATTGCCTCGCCTTGCTGCTTGCCGGCGCCCTCGCCACCCCTGCTTTCGCGCAGGACGCGCCGCCGCCTTCGCCCCATTCGGGCTTCCGCGTCGAGGCGCTGGCCGGCTGGGATCATACCGAGATTCTCGACGACGACGACGGCGGCCTCCTCTACGGCGTCGGCATCGGCTACGATTTCCAGATCGGCCGCGGCGTCTTCAGCATCGAAGCCGAAGCCAATGATTCAACAAATAACGGCTGCATCACCAATCTCTCCGCCGCCAACGACCGCTTGTGCGTCACTACGGGGCGCGACCTCTATGTCGGCGCCCGCGCCGGCTTCCTGGTCGGCCGCGACGTGCTGCTGTTCGGCAAGGCCGGCTACACCAACGCCCGCTACGTCACCGAATATGAAGACCCGAATGCGGGGATCAGCGACCGCATCGGCCACAATCTCGACGGCATCAGGGTCGGCGCCGGCGCCCAGTTCGGTGTCGGCCGCAACGCTTATTTCCGGACCGAGGCGCGCTATTCCAATTATGAAGGGGGTTCCGACCGCGGCGCGCTTCTGGGCGCCTTCGGCTTCCGCTTCTGATCGACGGGGAAGGGCCGCTCCCGGCGGTGCGCGGCCCCCATTTTGTGGCAGATCGGCCACGGAAATCCCGTTTAGCTGAGGTTCATGCAACCTCGGTCACCGCTGGACGCTGTCCCGCCGTTCCATTGCCGGGACCTGTGAATTGGAGTTGAGTTATGCGTAAATACCTGTTGGCCGCGCTCTGCGCCGGCACCCTCGCCACCCCCGCCTTCGCCCAGGATCAGGGAAGTCTGTCGGGCTTCCGCGTCGAAGGCCTGGTCGGCTACGACCGGCCGAGCATCGCCGACGAGAATGCCGACGGCGTGCTCTACGGCATGGGCGTCGGCTACGACTTCCAGTCGGGCAATACACTGTTCGGCATCGAGGCCGAGGCGACCGATTCGACCGCCAACGAGCGCGTCGCGGGCGCCTTCCTCCCCGGCGACGAGCTGCGCGTGCGGGCCGGGCGCGACCTTTATGTCGGCGGCCGCGTCGGCGCGGTCGTGGGCGGCGGCACTTTGCTCTACGCCAAAGCGGGCTATACCAATGCCCGCGTCCGCATCGATTATGAGGACGGCACCGCCGGCACGGTCAACGATTTCACCGACCGCACCAACCTCGACGGCGTCCGCGCCGGCGCCGGCGCCCAGTTCGCGATCGGCACCAACGCCTATCTGAAGACGGAATATCGCTATTCCAACTATCAGGACGGCGTCGACCGCCACCAGGTCGTCGGCGGCTTCGGCTTCCGCTTCTGACCCGAGGCGCATTCGAATGAGGAAGGGCCGGGCGCGCTGCGTCCGGCCCTTTTTCTTGGCACTAACCACTGGCGGGCTTTGCAACCATCGCTATAGTCTCCGGTCCAAACATCCGTGAAATGCGCAGGCAGGGGTAATCGATGAAGGCGACGATCGAGCGGGCCACGCTTCTGAAGGGCCTGGGCCACGTCCACTCGGTGGTCGAGCGGCGGAACACGATTCCGATCCTCTCGAACGTGCTGATCGAGGCCGAGGAGGGCGACGCCGGCGGCGGCGGCGCCGGCCTCAGGCTGATGGCGACCGATCTCGATCTGCAGATCAACGAGCGGGTCGAGGCCAATGTCACCGAGCCCGGCGCGACCACGGTTCCCGCCCACACCCTGTTCGACATCGTCCGCAAGCTCCCCGAGGGGAGCCAGGTCGAACTGATCGCCGCCGAGGGGCGGATGCAGGTCAATGCCGGCCGCGCTCGGTTCACTCTGTCTACCCTTCCGCGCGACGATTTCCCGGTGATCGCCGAGGGCGATTTGCCGACCGCCTTCGAGCTGCCGGCGGCGACGCTGCGCCAGATCATCGACAAGACCCGCTTCGCCATCTCGACCGAGGAGACGCGCTATTATCTGAACGGCATCTACCTCCACGTCTCCGACGGTGAACCTTTGGCTGGTGGGGTGAACCAGCCGGTGCTGAAGGCGGCGGCGACCGACGGCCACCGGCTGGCACGCGTGACGGTGGCGCGGCCCGAGGGCGCGCAGGGCATGCCGGGCGTGATCATCCCGCGCAAATGCGTGGCCGAATTGCGAAAGCTGCTCGACGAGGTCGACGGCACGGTCCAGGCGAGCCTGAGCGAGACCAAGATCCGCTTCGGGCTCGGCAATGCGGTGCTGACCTCAAAGCTGATCGACGGGACCTTCCCCGATTACAGCCGCGTCATCCCGACCGCGAACGACAAATTGCTCAAGCTCGATCCGCGCGCGCTCGAAGAGGCGGTCGACCGCGTCTCGACCATCGCCAGCGAGCGCACCCGCGCCGTCAAGATGTCGCTGGACCGCGACCGGGTGACTTTGTCGGTCACCTCCCCCGAAAACGGCACCGCATCGGAGGAGATTTCCGCCGACTACGGCGCCGACGGCATCGAGATCGGTTTCAACGCCCGCTATCTGCTCGACATATTGGGCCAGATCGAGGGCGACGTGATGGAGGTCCATCTCGCCGACACGGCCGCCCCGACGCTGCTGCGCGAGAACGACAAGGCGCCGGCGCTCTACGTGCTGATGCCGATGCGGGTCTGAGCGGGCCCGCCCTATCGTTGACTTTTGGCGGTGATGGACCTACGTCACCGCCCTTTCCCGGACACCCGAATTTGAGTGGAGCTGCCGCATGGCGCGCGTAACCGTCGAAGATTGCGTCGACAAAGTCCCGAACCGTTTCGACCTCGTCCTGCTCTCCGCGCAGCGGGCGCGGCAGATTTCCGGCGGCGCCGAGCTCACCATCGACCGCGACCGCGACAAGAATCCGGTCGTCGCCCTGCGCGAGGTCGCCGAGCAGACGGTCAAGCCCAAGGAGCTGGAGGAAGCGCTCGTTGGCAGCCTGCAGCGGGTCCAGGTCGACGAGGACGACGTCGCCGACGAGGTCGGCTCGCTCTCGGCCTCGGCGGAGGCGCTGCGCCTGACCGCCGCAGCCCCGCAGCGCAACAATAATGCAGGCGCCGATTATGACGGCTGAGCCAGCGCTCGGCAGTGGCAGAAAATTTTGCGATGGACCCGCGCCGGAACTTGGCCCAAAGTTCCGGCGTTGCCGTTTCTTGGCAGAGTGATTCGAGCAATGGGGCAAAAAGCCCGAAGTCAGGGAGGCAAAAGAGTGAGAAAATTACTGACAGGGCTGGCCGCGGCCGGCATGGCGCTTTCACCCGTGGCGGCGAATGCCGGCGCGGCCGATGCGTTGAGCCTGAGCCGCGCCGGGGCGCCGATGAGCAGCTTCAGCTTTTTCCAGGATACGGCGGACGACGATGACGACGGCGGCTCGACCGCGGTCATTCTCGGCGTTGTCCTGGTCGTGCTGATCGGCATCGCGGCGATCTCGGGCAATAACAAGCCGGTCTCGCCCTAGGCGTTGGCGCGCGCGGCGTCCTAGCGTCGCGCCGCCGGGGGCAATTCCGTCCGGTCCAGCCATTCCAGCTCGCTGAGCCCCAGCGCGCGGCCGTCGGCCGCGCGCACAGCCATGGTGGCCACCGGATGGCGGCTCATGCGATCGACCAGCACCGGATTGCTGGGCATTCCCGAAATCCACTTGTCGCCCCACTGCCTGAGCGCGATCAGCGCCGGCAGCAGGTCGCGGCCCTTGTCGGTCAACCGGTAGGCGATCTTGCGCCGGTCGGCCGGATCGGGCTCGCGCTCGAGGATCTCGTTCTCGACCAGCCGGCCGAGCCGATTCGACAATATGTTGCGGGCGATGCCGAGCGTGGACTGGAATTCCTCGAAATGGGCGAGGCCGTTGAAGGCGGCGCGCAGGATCAGGAAGGACCAGCGCTCGCCCACAGCCTCCAGCGCCGCCGGCAGCGCGCACTGGCCCAACACGGCCTTGCGATGATCGGGGCGGAGCATGGCCGTCTACTTACGCCAATTTCAAACATTGTCATCCGCCCTCTCGGCGCCGGCGCGCTTCGTCGCGCGCGACGGCATCTGGCGCTGCGCCGACGCCCGGTGCGTCTCGACCCGCACCTCGACCCGCCCGGCGATCGTCTGCCCGGCTCTGGTCCGGCAGGCCGGCGCGTTGCGCGGCTTCGCCGCCGATGCCCGGCCGATCGATGCCCGCCAGGCGGCGAATTGCGACGCGCGCGCCCGCTGGGCGATTTCGATCCGGGCGGCTGCCCGGCCGCCCGGAAATCGCCGTTTCGAAGGCCGGCGCCGATTTCGGTTGCTCCCGGGGGCCCGTGACCCCATTTTGCCGGGGTGCTCAGGCAATATGAACTGGTCGAGAAGGTCCGGGGCTACGATCCCGACGCCGACGAGGCGCTGATCAATCGCGCCTACGTCTTCTCGATGAAGGCGCACGGCTCGCAGACCCGCGCCTCGGGCGATCCCTATTACAGCCACCCGATCGAGGTGGCGGGCATCCTCACCGACTTGCGTCTCGACGACGAGACCATCGTCACCGCCATCCTCCACGACACGATCGAGGACACGTTGGCGACCCCGGCCGAGATCAGGAAATTGTTCGGCAAGAACGTCGCCCGCCTGGTCGACGGCGTCACCAAGCTCTCCAAGATCGAGGCGCAGACCGAAAGCCAGCGCGCCGCCGAGAATCTCAGGAAGTTCCTGCTCGCGATGTCGGACGACATCCGCGTCCTCCTGGTCAAGCTCGCCGACCGGCTGCACAATATGCGCACCCTCCACCATCTCAAGGATCCGGACAAGCGGCGGCGCATCGCCCGCGAGACGATGGACATCTACGCCCCGCTCGCCGAGCGGATCGGCATGTACGAGTTCATGACCGAGATGCAGACCCTGGCGTTCAAGGAGCTGGAGCCCGACGCCTACGAATCGATCACCAAGCGGCTCGAGCGGCTCCACAAGAGCGGCGGAGGCGACCTCATCCAGCGCATCGGCCGCGGCATCAAGGCCCATCTCGAGGCGCACGGCATCGAGGCCGACGTCCACGGCCGCGAGAAGCATCCCTATTCGATCTGGCGCAAGATGGCCGAGCAGCATGTCAGCTTCGAACAATTGTCCGACGTCATGGCTTTCCGCGCCGTGGTCGGCTCGGTCGAGGAGGCGTATCGCACCTTGGGCCTGATCCACCAGCGCTGGCCGGTCGTGCCGGGACGGTTCAAGGATTTCGTCTCGACCCCGAAGCGAAACGGCTACCGGTCGATCCACACCACGATCATCCATGACGAGCAGATGCGGATCGAAATCCAGATCCGCACCCGGGAGATGCACGCCCAGGCCGAGCACGGCCTTGCCGCCCACTGGGCCTATAAGGAGAAAGGCCAGGTCGAGGCCCAATCGGACCATCCCTGGATCAACGACCTGGTCGAGATTCTGGAGCATGCGGGCAGCGCCGAGGAGCTGCTCGAACATACCAGGATGGCGATGTACCAGGACCGGATCTTCGCCTTCACTCCGAAGGGCGAGCTGATCCAGCTGCCCAAGGGCGCCACCCCCGTCGATTTCGCTTATGCGGTGCATACCGATCTCGGCGACCAGACGGTGGGCTCGAAGATCAACGGCCGGGTGATGCCCCTGCGGACCCCGCTCGACAATGGCGACCAGGTCGAGATCCTCGTTTCCAAGGCGCAGCATCCGCAGCCGGCCTGGCTCTCCTACGTCGTCACCGGCAAGGCGCGCGCCAAGATCAGGCGCTGGGTGAAATCCAAGGAGCGCGAGGAGACGGTGGCGCTGGGCCGCAAGATCCTCGACGAGATCATCGAGCGCATGCCGGCCAAGATCGGCTGGGAATCGATCGCCGAGGCATTGCGCCGGCTGCACCTTCCCAATGACGAGGCGCTGATGGAGGCGATCGCCCTGAAGCGGATCGACGACGTCGCCGTCATGGAAGCCTTGATGCCGGGCTCGGCGACCAAGGACGGCGTCAAACCGCCGCCGCAGCGCACGGCCATTTCGATCAAGGGCCTGACCCCGGGAGTCGCCTTCCAGCTGGCCGATTGCTGCCATCCCATACCCGGCGACCGCATCGTCGGCCTCAGGCGCGAGGGCGAGGGGATCGAGGTCCACATGATCGGCTGCGAGAGCCTCGCCGACGGCGTCGACGCCGACTGGGTCGACCTCGCCTGGGGCGACCAGTCCGACGGCGGCGCCGCCAAGCTCGCCATCGTCATCAAGAACCAGCCCGGCTCGCTGGCCGTCATCGCCGGCATATTGGGAAGCCACGGCGCCAACATCGTGTCGATGGACCAGACCGCGCGCGACGGAAGCTTCCACACCTTCCACCTCGATGTCGAGGTCCACGACGTCCAGCATCTGATGCGGATCCTGGCGGCCCTGAGGGCGACCGAGGTGGTCTCGACGGCGGAGCGGCTATAGCTTCGCAGCGTGGCGCTGCGCTTGCGATTATTCCACGTCATCCCGGACTTGATCCGGGACCCATGAACACGGAATATGAAAGTTCGCGACCGCTGTGTTCATGGGTCCTGACTTTCGTCAGGATGACGTGGGATGCGTCAGGATGACGTGGGATGTTCGCTGCGGTCGGAACTCCTAAGCAGGCTCCACCCGGAAAATCTCGCCGTCGAAATCGACGATGTAGAGGTTGCCGGCCTGGTCGACGCCGAAGCTCGCGACGTTGTTGATGACGCCCGCATTGGGGGTGAAATCGGCCCGGCGCAGGACGAACTGGCTGCTCGGCACGGTCGAGCCCAAGGCGATGCGTGCGATAGGGATCGACCAGAGGTTGCCGCTGCTGAAATCGCCGAAGAAATAATTGCCGCGCAGCGCCTCGACCGGCCCGCGATAGACATGGCCGCCGGTCACCGATCGGCCCTCGCGCGGGCCGGTGCCGTGCGAATATTCGGCGACGGGCGGGACCAGCCCGGATATGGCCGGGCCGATGAAGACGGCCGTCCCCTCCATGATCCGCCAGCCGAAATTGGCGCCGCCATCGGCCGGCCGCATCAGGTCGATCTCTTCGCGCGCGCCCTCGCCGACATCGCCGATCCACAAATTCTGGGTGAGCGGATCGAAGCTGGAGCGGAACGGGTTCCTGAGGCCATAGGCCCAGATTTCGGGCAGGCCGCCGCCGCCCGCGAAGGGGTTGCCGGCGGGGATCGCGAAATCGCGCAGCGGATCGGCCGGGAAGGCGTCGGTGCGCGGATCGACCCTCAGGATCTTGCCGTGATAGACGTTCACATTCTGTGCGTTGTTGGCCGGGTCGCCGCCGCCGCCGCCGTCGCCGGTGCCGGCGTAGAGCAGGCCGTCCGGGCCGAATTCGAGCCAGCCGCCATTGTGGTTGCTGGCGGGGTGGGCGAAATCGAGAATGATGTCGGCGCTGGCCGGATCGGCCTGGTCGCGATTGCCGGCAAAGGTGCGGTAGCGGCGGATCTGGATGCGGCCGGCCGTGTCGGTCAGGAAGACGTAGAAGGTGCCGGTGGCGTTGAAATCGGGGGCCAGCGCGAGGCCGAGCAGGCCGCGTTCGCCGTCGGTCGCGATCTGCGCCGAGACGTTGAGGAAGGGCGTCGCCGCGACCGTTCCCGCGACCGGATCGAGAATGCGGATCAGCCCGCCCTGCTGGACGACCAGGACCCGGCCCGAACCGTCGGGAATGCCGGTGAGGTAGAGCGGCTGCGCGAAGCCGGTGCCGACGCGGCGGGTGCGGAAGGCGTCGGGGCCGACATTGGTGACGGTGACGGCAAGGTCGAGGGTGGCGCTGGTGGTGCCGTCGCTGACCGCGAGCTGGATGAGATAGACATTGTTCGCGTCGGCGTCGGTGGGCGCCTCGAAGTCGGGCGGCTGGGCAAAGCTGAGGACGCCGCCCGCGGTGATCGAGAAGGCGGCCCGATCGGCGCCGCCCGACAAAGAGAAGGTCAGCGGGTTGCCGTCCGGGTCGGTGGCAGTGGCGGTATAGACGGCGCCGGCGCCGTTCTCCGGGGCGCTGGCGGTGGCGGCCGAGGTGAAAGCGGGCGCGCGGTTCGCCGGCGGGGCAGGGCCGCCTCCGCCACCTCCTCCACCGCCGCCGCAACCCGCCAAGGCGAGCGCGCCGAGCATCATGGCCGGCCTTCGGATAAGCGACTCGACGCCCCGCATCATGGCCCCATGCTCTCGCCAGGAGGGTTTCGGATCGTTTAACGCGCGAAACGGTGATTTGATGCATGGCGCGCCCGTGATAGAGGCGGCCGCCATGACCAAGCCCGAAGGCATGACCTATGCCCAATATCTGACGCTGGAGCCCCTGCTATCCGCGCAGCATCCGGTGTCGGACCATCATGACGAATTGCTGTTCATCGTCATCCACCAGACCAAGGAGCTGTGGCTCAAGCAGATCATCCACGAGCTCCGCCTGGCTCTCGACCTGGTCCGCCGCGACCGGCTGATAGAAGTCCACAAGAACCTCTCGCGCGTGTCGCGCATCCAGGCGGTGATGACGCTTTCCTGGGACGTGCTCGCGACGCTGACGCCGACCGACTACATGACCTTCCGCTCGGTGCTCGGCACTTCGAGCGGCTTCCAGTCGGCTCAGTTCCGCCAGGTCGAATATCTGCTCGGGTTCAAGGACGGCGGCCATCTCAAATTTCATGAGGAGGGGTCGGCGCAGCATGCGGCGCTTGCCGATGCTCTGGCCCGCCCGAGCCTGTGGGACGAGGCCAATGCCGCGCTCGCCCGCGGCGGCTTCCCGGTGCCGGCACAGGCCCTGGACCGGGACTGGACCCAGAAATACGAGCCGAGCGATGGGGTCGAGGACGCCTGGGCGCAGGTCTATCGCGAAGCGGAAAGATACTGGGCCTTCTACCAGTTCGCCGAGAAGCTGGTCGACATCGACGACAGTTTCGCCGTGTGGCGCCACAAGCATGTGGTGACGGTCGAGCGGGTGATCGGCTTGAAGCGCGGCACCGGCGGCACAGCCGGCGTGCCCTATCTCCAGTCGACCTTGAGCAAGCGGGCCTTCCCGGAGCTGTGGACCTTGCGGACCAAGCTTTAGGCGGCGCCGCTCCGGGCGATCGGGCCGAGCCGCACTCGAGCTTGCGTTCGTCGAAAGAGGGCGGGCGGTCATGGCTGTCAAAGCTTCCTTTTCCTTTAGTGGGTAACAGGCGCGGGGCGGGCGCGGTTGACCCGCGCCGCATTCTTGACGACAGCCGCAGCTGGAGGAGGCAGATTTGCCCGTTCGGACCGTTCACCTCGTCGCCGCGGCGCGGCCCAATTTCATGAAGGTGGCCCCGCTCTGGCACGCGCTGAAGGCGAGCGGCGACCATGCGCCGGTGCTCGTCCATACCGGCCAGCATTACGACGACAACATGTCCGCCGATTTCCTCGCCGATCTCGGCCTGCCCGAGCCGGGTTTCCACCTGGGCGTGGGCTCGGGAGGCCATGCCGAGCAGACCGGCCGGGTGATGATCGCTTATGGCGAGGTCGCGCAGGCGCACCGGCCGGACTGGCTGGTCGTCGTCGGCGACGTCAATTCGACGATCGCCTGCGCTTTGGTCGGCACCAAGCTTTGCATCCCGACCGTCCATCTCGAAGCCGGCCTGCGCTCACGCGACCGGCGCATGCCGGAGGAGCTCAACCGGCTCGCCACCGACGCGCTCTGCGACGTGCTGTGGACGCCCTCGCCCGACGCCGACCGCAACCTCGCCGCCGAGGGGATCCCGCCGAGCCGGATCAGCCGCGTCGGCAACATCATGCTCGACAGCTTCGAGATGAGCCGCCCGGCGATCGAGGCGGCCGCTTTGCCCGAGGAACTGGGGCTGGCGCGGGGGTGCTATGGCCTGGTCACGCTGCACCGTCCCTCGAACGTAGACGACGAGGCCCAGCTTAGCCGGCTCGCCGATGCGCTGATCGCGATCCAGGCCCGGCTGCCGCTCGTCTTCCCCGTCCACCCGCGCACCGCCGCCCGCCTCGCCGCGACCGGCCTCTCCGCTGGGCTCGAGCAGGCGGGCGTGCGGCTGATCGCGCCCATCCCCTATATCCGCTTCATGAGCCTTGTGCTCGGCGCCGGCGCGGTGATCACCGATTCAGGCGGCCTGCAGGAAGAAACGACCTATCTCGGCATCCCCTGCTTCACCTTGCGCGAGAATACCGAGCGGCCGATCACGATCGATGAGGGCACCAACGCTCTGGCGACGCCCCGGACGCTGCCCGGGCTGGTCGAGGCGTCGCTGGCGGCCGGGCGGCCCGCGCCGCGCCGCCCCGAATATTGGGACGGCCGAACCGCCGGGCGCTGCGTCGAGGATCTGCGGCGCCGCGCGGAAGCCGGATGAGCGTCTCCGTCCTGCTGCCGGAGCGGCGCCGCGCCTGGCACGACCGGCTGGCGGCGGCGCTCGGGACGCTGGACAGCCATGTCGTGATCGACCTTTCGGAAGGCGGCACCGCCGCCCCCGCCGGGCGCGTGCTGCGCCCGCTCTACGACGGCTCGCCCGACGCCGCCGCGTTGCTCGGCCGGCTGCAGCGGCGCGAATGTCCCTATCTGGAGGTGATCGACGAGACGGGCGCGACGCTCGCCGCCTCTTATGCGGCGATCGAGGACAAAGGCGATCTGGCGCGCGCCGCCGACCAGGCCTTCGCCCGCGTCGAGGCACTGCTGCTGCGCGTCCTGGCCGGGGAGAGG
Source organism: Allosphingosinicella sp. (assembly GCA_035629975.1). Lineage (GTDB taxonomy): Bacteria > Pseudomonadota > Alphaproteobacteria > Sphingomonadales > Sphingomonadaceae > Allosphingosinicella. The sequence continues at coordinate 70,062 of DASQLN010000007.1, forward strand.
AGCCCGGTCCCGCCGCGGCCCGAACGGCCGGCGGCGCGCTACAGCCGGCGCAGGGCGCTGGAGGCCGCGGCCCGGCGGCTGGCGGGCCGGCTGCTGTCGCGGTTCCGTAAGTCGAGCGGGCGCCACGGCCATTGGAATATCGCGCTGCGGCGCGAGACTGGCGCCGCAAATCTCTCCCGCTTCGATCTTGGCGACTGGCGGCCGCTGCCCATCGACCCCGAGATTTTCTACGCCGATCCCTTCGTCTTCGAGGAAGAGGGCCAGGCTTGGCTGTTCGCCGAGGCATGCGCCTATGCGACCGGCAAGGGCGTGATCGTCCGCGCGCCGCTCGGCGCCGAGGGCGAGGCGGGCCCGTTCCGGACCGTGCTGGAGCAGCCCTGGCACCTCTCTTACCCCTTCGTCTTCCGCGATGGCGGCGAGATCTGGCTGGTGCCCGAAAGCGCGGCCAAAGGCGGGATCGAGCTGCACCGCGCCACGGATTTTCCCGACCAATGGGTGCTGGAGCAGCGATTGTTCGAGGATTTGCGGCTCGTCGACGCGACATTCTTCGAGCATGACGGGCGGCTCTGGCTGTTCGCCGGCCGGATCGGCGACAATGGAGGCTCGTCGTGGGACGAGCTCTATGCCTGGCACGCGCCGGGGATTCGGGGGCCGTGGGAGCCGCACCGGCTGAACCCGATCAAGTCCGACTGCCGAGGCGCCCGGCCCGGGGGCCGGCCGCTGCGCCGGGATGGCCACCTGTTCCGGCCCGCGCAAATCTGCGAGCGCTTCTATGGCGAGGCCCTGGTCTGGTTCGAGATCGTGACGCTGACGCCGGACGCCTTCGCCGAAGTCGAGGTCGCGACATGGCGCGCGACCGGGGCGGGCAGGTCCGGTCCCCATTCGGCCGATCTCGCAAGCCCGATCGGAGCGGTGGATTTCCGGCGCGACCTCGGCTGAGCCTCGGGCCGCGGACGCGATTCCAGGCAGCGCGCCTCAGTTGCGCGAGGGGAAGACGCCCAGCAAGGCGATGCACAGATTCAGCGTCAGATAGGGCTGCCGGTTCTCGTGCGGCTGGCTGCCTCCGGTGTTGCTGATGGCGGCGGCGTTGAGCACAAGGTCGGTCGGCGCGTTGATGCTGTACATGCTGACCGGCACGGTGCTCTGATCCGACTGGACCGCGACCGCCTGCGCCAGCACCACGCTGGTGGATGGCGCCCCGCCCGTCCCCTGCGCGTTCTTCGCCTGAGGAAAGTGGACGTGCGCGGGCATCTGCGCCTGGGTCAGGGTCACCGTTTCCGAACCGGCGGACACGCCCTGTTGCTGCCCCGGGCCGACATGCATCGAGGCGCGCCCGCGCAGATTGGGCAAGGCGAAGGTGGTCTGGCCGTTGCCGCCATAAGTGGTGCCGAGCAGCGAGAACAAGGCCTGGTTCTGGTTGATCGGCAGCTGCTGACCGTTGCACTGCGCCCACCCCTTGGGCGCGAAGCCGAAGGCGCAGATCTTGATTTCCGACATATAGGGCGTGCCCATGATCCTACTCCTTCATTGGCCTATTGCCGCGGCGGGAACACGCCCTGCAGGGCGATGCAATATTCGACCACGCAATAAGGCATCAGATTGTTATGCGGCTGATCGGCGCCGGCGACGCCCAGCGTCAGCGGGTTCATCTGCGACAGGCTGGACGTATCGGTCGAGTAAGCGGTGATCGCGCCGAACGACGCGCCGGCTGTCCATGTCGCGCTGGAGAGTACGGCATTGGAGGGATTGAAGCCGGTCCCGGCGCCTACCCGGGCCATGAGCGAGTGGTTGTGCGCCGGCATCTCGGTCTGATGCAGGGTGACAGTTTCGGACCCTTGATACTGGCCCAGGAACCATTCCTGGAGGCCCTGCCCCTGGCCCTGATGGGTCGCCAGCGACGCCTGAAGATTGGGCAAAGCGAAGGTCGACTTGCCGTCGCCGCCGTAAAAGGTGCCGAGCAGCGAGAAGAGCGCGGTGTTCTGAGAGATGGGCAGCAATTGCCCGTTGCACTGCGCCCAGCCGGTGGGGGCGAAATTGCATCCAAACATGCGGATCTCGGCGACGAAGGGAGAGGACATGTGCTTACTCCAGGATGGTGGAAGGAGCGGAAGCGTAAGGGCGCTATGTCTGGGTCGGAAAAATCCCGAACAGCGAGATGATGAAGCTGACGCAGAGGGTCTGCTGGATATTGTCGTGCGGCTGGCTGCCGCCGCTGGCCGAGATCGAATTCGCATTGAGGGCGGTGGTGGGCGCCGCCGTCGAGTAGATCTTCATGCCGGCCTGCGAGCTCGCCGCGGTCGCCAGGACGGCGCCCGCAGGGGAGGCGACCTGCCCGGTGCTCGCCGCCAAAGCGGGGTGGTTATGGGTCGGCATCTGCTGCGTCGACAACGTCACGCTTTCGACGCCGCCATTCTCGCCCAGCACATAGGTGGTGCCGCTGCTCGCGGTGCCCTGGTGGATCGGCACACGGCCGCGCAGATCGGGAATGCCGAACGTCTCCTGGCCGTCGCCGCCATAAGTGGTGCCGAGCAAAGTGAACAAGGCATCATTCTCGGCGATGGGCATGAGCTGGCCGTCGCAAAAGGCCCAGCCGGCGGGAGCGAAACTGCCCCCGAACATCCGGATCTCGCCGATATAAGGGTTCGACATCGGTTCCTCCCTGAACAGCCTTGCGGGAGGATGACGGCGTCGAAAACTGCCCGCCAAGCCCCCCCGGCGAAGCGAGCACTTTGTGCGCGTTCGGACGTGCTGTCAAATGCCGACTGGATACTTGCGATAAACGTTCATTATGGGAACGGATCGACCGATTTTGACAAGTTACGGCAGCGCAACAAGCCGCGCAAACGGCATTTTCTTTCGCCACCGAATTCAATTGCTTCCCCGCCGCTTAAGCCTCTAGCGATGGGCCTTCGGCTGTGCCATTATGGCGTGGGAAATTCGGAGCGGCGTCCTCGGGGGACCACTCGCTTCATATCAAAAGGGTGGGGTTAAATCATGCCGATCTCGTCGCGCGCAGTCCGCAATCAGGGAAAGTTCAATTCCTCAATCGAGAGCGAGAACTTCCTCTCCTGGTCTCGGATGGATTCCTTCGGCGAGCCAACGCACGCCGCGTTCGACTTCATGGTGCGGCCGCTGCGTCCCGCTGAGACGAGCCAGGCCCACACCCTCGACGAACCCGGCACCAACGAGCGTGCCCCCGATCCCGGCGGCTTCATCCAGGTCCCGACCAACCTCATAGCGGGCCGCGGCGTCGCCATCGTCGCTTATGCCACCGACGCGGTCGGCGGCACCGACGACGACGACATCATCCGCTTCGTGCTGCTCGCGCCGATCGGAACGGGAACCCAGATATTCTTCACCGACCGCCTGTGGAACGGCACCGCGTTCGCCGCCGCCGGCGGCGGCGAGGGCACTTTCACCTACACCGCCGGCGCCGACCTTGCGGCCGGGACCGTGATCACCATCACCTCGGCCCAGCTGGTCACCGCCGGCATGAACCTGGCGGACGTAGCCGGCGAGACGATCTACGTCTACCAGGGGACCGACGCCAACACCCCGACCGCCTTCCTCTACGCCATCGACATCGCCGACGAGAACACGACGTTCAACGGATCGCTGGTCAACACCGGGCTGACCGTCGGCACCAACGCCGTTGCCGTCGGCCACGACCAGGCCTCCTATGCCGGCCCGAGCACCCAGATCGCGCAGACCCAGACCGCCGCGATCAGCAACAACGCCCAGTGGCACGGCCACAGCGGCAACGATATCGGCGGGACCATCTACGACGACCGCGCCGACACATCGCTGAGCGGCCCGCTCACCAACCCCGACATGCAGCTCTTCGTCGTCAACAATGGCGGCGGCCAATCCGACGCGATCGTCCGCATCGACAATGACGAAGCCGCCAATATCGGCACCAACCTGACCCGGCTGTTCCGCGACAACCCGATGTTCACCCGGCTCGAGGACATCACCTTCGACATCGAGGACGGCGTCTGGTTCGCCGCCGACAACGAGGGCACCGACATCACCCGGATCCTCAAGGGCAATATCGCGGACCTTTTCAACGGCAACCCCAATCCGACGATCACGGTGGTCTTCGATTATGTCAACAACGGCGCCGATCCGAACGACGACAAGTTCATCCAGGGCATCGAGATCGACACGGTCGCCAACCGGATATTCTTCGGCCTGGGCGACATCAGCTTCGGCCACGAATTGCGGTCGGTCGACTATAACGGCGGCAACTCGCGCAACTGGGGGCTGATCGACCTCGTCATCGATCCCACATTCGGCTTCGCCGGCGGCATCGAGGATCTGGTCGTCGATACCGCCAACAACACCGCATATTTCAGCTACGTGCTGGTCAATGCCGGCGCCGGCCAGGTGCTGCAGAATTACGTCGTCCGGCTTACGGCGCCGCTGAACGCCGCCGCCCCCAATCCGGCCGTCGAGAATTACGCCATCGTCAATATCACCAATGCCGGGCCGCCGCCTGCGGGTTATGCGGCCGGCCGCCTGCCCGACGCCGAGGGCTCGATCCGCGGCATGGACTATCACGCCGCGACCAACACGCTCTGGTTCGTGACCGGCCGGCTCGGCGCCGGCGGCACAGGGGGCATCTTCACGCTCAACCTCACCACCGGCGTCTACACCGAAATCTGGCAGCAGCCGTCGAACAATGCGCACAACACGCCGCAGTCCTTCCCGACCACGCTCCTGGTGGACATCGAGGTCGATTCGATCGGCGGCCGCTATTACGTCACCTCGCTCAACAGCACCGACACGCCGATCGGCCATGACGGCACCGCCACCGACGAGAACGGCTCGCGGATCTGGTCCGGCTCGCTGACCTCCCCGATCGGCACCGCGCCGACCTTCTTCGCCTCGGTGTTCGAGAATACCGCCAACGGCGCCGGCGCCGGCATGGAGATCGACTATGCGCCGACGCTGACCGTCGGCAGCGCCGGATCGACCTATACCGAATCCACCAACCTGCCCGCCTCGCCGGCCGGCCCGACCGTCGACGTGGCGACCAGCCCCGCGGTCAACGACGTCGACCAGGCGATCATCCAGGGCGCCACCGTCGCCATCACCACCGGCTTCGTCACGGGCGACCAGCTGACCTTCACCAATTCGGGCGGAATCACCGGCACCTACAACGCCACCACCGGCGTCATCACCTTCACCGGAAACGCCAGCTTCGCCGCCTATCAGACGGTGCTCGATTCGGTGCGTTTCACCAATGCCGGCGACAACCCGACCAATTACGGCGCCAACACGTCGCGCACGATCAGCTTCACCGTGTTCGACGGCCTGATCAACAGCGATCCCGCGACCGCCACCCTCACCGTCGTCGGAATCAACGACGCTCCGGTGATCACGCCCGGCGCGGCCAGCAGCGGCATTTTGGAGGATTCGACTGGAACCGCGGGCGCTCCTGCGCCGCCGCCAGTGCCGAGGAACGCGATCACCGGCATCTCCGTGTTCGACGTCGACGCCAATCCTGCGACCCAGGACATCGTCGTGACGCTCAGCGTCGCCCTCGGCACGCTCAGCATCCGCACCGACGTGGTCGGCGGCCTGACCGCGGGCGAAGTGACGGGCAACGGCACCGGCACGCTCGTCCTCACCGGCACGCAGAACCAGATCAACGCGACCCTTGCGGCGGTCAACAACGTCGCCGGGGCCAACGGCCTCGTCTACACGCCGCCCGCCGATTTCAACGGCGCGACCACGCTCACCATCACCACCAACGACCAGGGCTTCAACGGCAACGACCCGGGGATTAGCGGGACCGGCACCTCCGAATCGGATTCCGACACCAAGATCATAAACATCACCAACGTCAACGACGCGCCGACGGTGATCGACGCCACGCAGTCGGCGGCGACGATCCTCGAGGATACACCGTCGCCCGGCGGCGAGACGATCGCGAGCCTGTTCACCGGAAGCTTCAGCGACGCGCTCGACCAGCAGCAGGTCCCGGTCACCAACCCGACCGGCTCCGTCGCCAACACCCTGGCCGGCATCGCGATCGTGGGCATCGACGTCAGCGGAACAACCGGCCGGTGGCAGTATTTCAACGGCTCCTGGCTCGACATTCCGGGGGCTTCGACCGCGTCGGCTTTCCACCTCCCCGCCGGGACGGCGATCCGCTTCAATCCGGCGCTGAATTTCAACGGGACGGCGCCGGCGCTCACCGTCCACCTCGTCGACAGCTCCGGCGGGGCGATCGCTCCCGGGGGCGAGGTCTTCAACCTCACCGGCGCGACCGGCGGCATCACCCGCTATTCCAGCGGCACGGTCACCCTCAGCCAAGCCGTCACGCCCGTCAACGACGCGCCGGTCATCGCCAACTTCACCGGCGACTTCCAGAATCATTTCGAAGGGGACGCCCCCAGGCTGCTCGACATCGTTCCGAACGCAGCCCTCGTCACCGACGTGGACAGCAGCAATTTCGACGGCGGCAGCCTCACCGTCGCGATCACCGCGGGCGGCGACCCGGCCGAGGACGAGCTCGGCGTCTCGGCGGGCGGGCTCATCACCACCGATCCGGTCGCGGTCGGCAACACCGTCAGCTATAACGGGACCGTCATCGGCACCTACACTTCGGACGGCAAGAACGGCGCTCCGCTGACGATCCTGTTCGATGCCGACGCGACGCCGGCCGCCGTCGCGGCCTTGATCTCGCGCCTCACCTATTTCAATACCGACAACAACAACCCGACCGCAGGCGGGCGAACGATCGAGCTCACGCTCGACGACGGCGACGGCACCGCCAATGGCGGCGATCCGACCGGAACCGCGACGACCATCGTCACCGTGGTGCCCGTCAACGATCCGCCTTCGGGGGCCGACAAGACGATCCTGATGAACGAGGACGGCACCCAAATCCTCGCGGCCGCCGATTTCGGCTTCACCGATCCGGCCGAAGGGCACGCCTTCGCGGGCGTCGTGATCACCACTCTCCCGGCCAATGGCGACCTCTATCTGAACAACGTTCTGATCACCGTCGCCGGAACCTTCGTCACCATCGCCGACATCAACAGCAACCTGCTGACCTTCCGCCCCGACCCAAATGCCAATGGCGTAGGCTACACCAGCTTCACCTTCCAGGTGCGGGACAATGGGGGGGGCTCGAACACCGATCCCAATCCCGACACGATCACCTTCGACGTCACCGCGGTCAACGACGCGCCGGCTAACGTCGTGCCTCTCGCCGCCCAGAACATCAACGAGGACGGATCGGTCACCTTCAGCAACGGCGGCGCCAACGCCATTTCGGTAAGCGACGTCGACGTCGGCGCCGGCAATCTCACCGTCACCCTGTCGATCGCCGATGGCGTGCTGACCCTGTCGGGCACGGCCGGCCTGGTCGTCAGCGGCAATATGAGCAATCTGGTGACCCTGACCGGCACCGCTACGGACATCAATACGGCGCTGAACGGCCTTACCTACGCGCCGCCGGCCCAGGCCAGCGGAAGCCGCACGCTCACCGTTACCACCAACGACAACGGCAATACCGGCACGCCGGGCGCCCTCCAGGACATCGACACGGTCACGATCAACATCGCGGCCGTCAACGACACGCCGGTCGTCGCCGTCGCCCCGACCGCTTCGTCGACCGAGCAGGTCGCCGGAACGATCGACGCGACCGCGACGATCACCGACATCGAGCTCGGCGCGCTCAACAATTATGCCGGCTCCACGCTCACCGTCGCCCGCATGGGCGGCGCGGTGGCGCAGGATGTGCTCGGCTTCGGCGCCAGCGGCGCCTTCACCGTCAACGGCGGCAATCTCGAGGCGCCCGGCGGGCTCGTCTTCGCCACCTTCGCCGGCGGCAACGGCACCGCGCTGGTCATCACCTTCACCGGCAGCGGCACGCCCGCCACCCAGGCTTTGGTCAACGCCGTCGTCCAGTCGCTGCAATACACCAACACCAGCGACACCCCGCCGGCGTCGATCCAGATGGTCTATACCTTTGACGACGGCGCCCCCGGCAATGCCGGTCAGGGCGGCGGCGGCTCGCCGACCGGAACCGACACGATCACCATCAACATCACCGACACGCCCGAAAACCAGGCGCCAACGCTCGATCTCGACGCCGATGACAGCAGCGGCGCGATCGGGACCGGCTATACCGCCGCCTTTACCGAGGGCGGCGCCGCGGTGCTGATCACCGACGCCGACGTCGCCATCGCCGACGTCGATGCCGGCGACGTGATCGAGGGCGCGACGATCGCCATCAACAGCGCGGTGGCGGGCGATCAGCTCGTCCTGGGTGCGCAGGGCGGCTTCGTCATCACCGGCTCGGGGACGGCCACGATCACCATCGCCGGCACGGGCACCGCAGCCCAATATGAGGCGATGCTGGAGCAGATCACCTTCTCGACCAGCAGCGAGGATCCGGGCGCCAGCCGCACGATCACCACCACCGTGACCGACGGCACCGCGAACAGCAATGCGGCCGTCACCACGATCAACATCACCCAGATCAACGACGAGCCGACGCTGACCGCGACCGGCGTGAGCCCGACGTTCACCGAAGGCGGCGCGGGGGCCGATTTGTTCAGCACCGTCTCGGCCTCGACCATCGAAGCCGGCCAGAGCTTCACTTCGCTGACCCTGACGGTCAGCAACGTCACCGACGGGGCGGACGAGATCCTCGGCATCGACGGCACCTCGATCGCGCTGACCAACGGCAACAGCGTGGTCAGCACGCATGGCACGGTGAACGTCACCGTGGCCCTCGGCACCGCGACGGTGACCTTCACGAGCGCCGGCGTGACGCCGGCCGAGCTGCAGACGCTGATCGACAATCTCACTTACGGCAACGCCGGCCAGAACCCGACCGATGTCGACCGGGTCGTCACCATCACCCAGGTGACCGATTCGGGCTCAAACGTGTCGCCCGACGACAACACGACGACGCTCGGCATCATCTCAACGGTGAACGTCAATCCGGTCAACGACGCGCCGGTCAACGCGGTGCCGACGGCGCAGACGATCGACGAGGACGCCTCGGTCACCTTCAGCAGCGGCGGCGGCAACCCGATCACCGTGAGCGACGCCGATCTCGCCCCGGGCAATGTCACCGTCACGCTCTCGATCGCCGACGGCTCGCTGGTCCCGGTCTCGGGCGGCGGCGCCGTAATCGGCAATTCGGGAACCAACAACGTCACCATCACCGGCACGCTGGCGCAGGTCAACGCGGCGCTGGAGGGGCTCGTCTATACGCCGCCCGCCCACGCCAATGGAAGCCGCACGCTCACCGTCACCACCAGCGACAACGGCAATAGCGGCGGTCCTGCCCAGCAGGACATCGACACCGTCACGATCAACATTACCGCGCAGAACGACACGCCGGTGGTCGCCATCGCCACAACCGTCGCGGCGGTCGAGCAGACCGCTGTGACGCTCGACGCGGCCGCCACCGTCAGCGACATCGATCTCGACGCGCGCAACGGCGGCAATGGCGATTATGGCGGCGCGCTGATGACCATCCAGCGCCAGAGCGGCGCCGACGCCCAGGACCTGTTCGCCATCACCGGCGGAGCCGGGTTCACCGTCAGCGGCAACCAGCTGCTCTCGGGCGGCCTCGAATTCGCAACGATCGAGACCGTCAGCCCGGGCCTGTTCCGGGTCAATTTCACCAGCGCGCAAACGGCGGCGACGACGGCTTTGGCCAATGCGGTCGCCCGCGCCATCCAATATACGAACAGCAGCAACACGCCGCCGGCCTCGGTCGATCTCATCCTGGCCCTGCTCGACGGCTCGCCCGGCGGCGGCCAGGGCGGCGGCCCGAACGGCTTCGTCGGCGCCGACACGATCACCGTCACCATCGGCGCGGTGAACGACGCCCCGGTGACCACGGCGCCGGCCTCCGCGAGCGGCAATGAAGATTCGGTGGTCATGATCTCCGGCATCAATGTGAGCGACGTCGACGCCGGCGGCGGCACTTTGACCGTCACCCTCGACATCGCCAGCGGATCGCTTTTCCCCTTGCCCGCCAGCGGCGCGACCGTGACCGGCGCCGGCACCAACCATGTTGTGATGAGCGGCACGCTGGGGCAGATCAACGGCGCTATCAGCACGTTGATGTACCAGCCCGCGGCCAATGCGAACGGCTCGTTCACGCTGACCATCACCACCGAAGACAACGGCAACACCGGCAGTGGCGGCAACCAGGTCGACATCGATACCGTCACCATCACCATCAATTCGGTGAACGACGCCCCGTCGGGCGCGAACAATACGCTGACCGGCAGCGAGGACGATCCCCTGGTGTTCACCGCGGCCGATTTCGGCTTCAGCGATCCCGCCGACGGCAACACCTTGCTGGCGGTGAGGATCACCACCCTGCCGGGCGTCGGCCAGCTGAGGCTGAATGGGGTCGCGGTCAATGCCGGCGACTTCATCCCGGTCGCCCAGATCAATTCCGGGCAGTTCACCTTCCATCCGGTGGCGGACCAGTTCGGCAACAATTATGCGAGCTTCACCTTCCAGGTGCAGGACAATGGCGGCGTCCTTATGGGCGGCGTCGACCTCGACCAATCCCCCAACACGATGACGATCAACATCGCGCCGGACAACCAGCCGCCGGTCGTCGACCTCGACGGCGCCGCCGGCGGCGTCAATCACACGACCACCTTCGTCGAGGACGGCGCCGCGGTCGCGATCGGCAGCGGCGTCATCGTCTCGGATCCGGATTCGGGCCTCGGCGACATGATCGAGAGCGCGACGATCACGCTGACCGACCGGGTGGCGGGCGATTCGCTGACGATCACCGGAGCCTTGCCCGCGGGCATCACCGCGGTCACCACGCCCTCGGCCGGCGCGATCACCATCCAGATCACCGGCCCCGGCACCGGCGCCCAGTATCAGGCGCTGATCCAGTCGATCCAATATGCGACCACCAGCCAGGATCCGACCGTCGGCGGCACCGATCTTGCGCGGACGATCACGGTCACGGTCAATGACGGCACGATCTCGAGCGCGGTAGCGACGACGACGGTGAACGTCACCGCGGTCGACGATGCGGCGGTGGCGCAGGGCGACGCCTTCACGATCACCGAATCGGGCACCATCGTCGGCGGCAATCTGTTCGCCGACAACGGCTCGGGCGTGGACGGCGACCCGGACGGGCCGCCGCTCGCCATCTCGGCGGTGAACGGCTCGGCCGGCAATGTGAACACGCAGATCGCCCTGGCCTCCGGCGCGCTGCTGACGGTCAACTCCAACGGCACGTTCAATTACGATCCGAACGGCGCCTTCCTGCGGACCCCGACCGCGGGCTCGGGCGCTTCGAACACGCCGGCCCATGACGGCTTCACCTACACATTGGCCGGCGGCAACACGGTGGCGGTCAGCATCACGCTGACCGGCCTCGACACGGACGACACCCTGCGCGGCACCGCCGGCGCCGACATCCTGATGGGCGGCAACGGCAACGACTGGTATTTCGTCGAGAACGCCACGGACCAGGTGGTCGAAGGCGTCGGCCAGGGCAGTGACCGGGTGTTCGCGAGCGTGAGCTACACGCTGACGGCCGGTGCCGAGGTCGAGCTTCTCACCACCGACTTCCATACCGGAACGGCGGCGATCGACCTCACCGGCAACGCGCTGGCCCAGGCTATTCATGGCAATGACGGCGACAACAAGCTGGACGGCGGCGCCGGCGCGGACACGCTGGTCGGCCGGGCGGGCAATGACTGGTTCTTCGTCGACAATGCCGGCGACGGGATCGTGGAGAATGCCGGCGAGGGCAGTGACCGGGTGTTCGCAAGCGTGAGCTACACGCTGGCGACCGGCGCCGCGGTCGAGCTGATGACCACGGACTTCCATACCGGAACGGCGGCGATCAACCTCACCGGCAACAACCTTGCCAACACGATCTTCGGCAATGACGGCGACAATATCCTGAACGGCGGCACCGGCGCGGACGCGCTGGTCGGCCGGGCGGGCAATGACTGGTTCTTCGTCGACAATGCCGGCGATTACATCTTCGAAGCGGCGGGCGAGGGCAGTGACCGGGTGTTCGCGAGCGTGAGCTACACGCTGGCGGCCGGCGCCGAGGTCGAGCTGATGTCCACCGACTTCCATGCCGGCACGGCGGCGATCAACCTCACTGGCAACGAACTGGCCAACACCATCTTCGGCAATGCCGGCGCCAATATCCTGACCGGCGGCGGCGGCGCGGACTCCATGTACGGTTTCGCCGGCAACGATACTTATTATGTTGCCTCGCCAGGCGAGCAGGTATTCGAGAGCAGCGGCAACGGCAATGACGCCGTCTATTCCTCGGCCAGCTACACGCTCGGCGCGGGCCAGGAGATCGAATTCCTGTCGGCGGACAATTACTCGGCGACGACCGCGCTCAACCTCACCGGCAACGACCTTGCCAACACGATCTACGGCAATGCGGGCGCCAACATCCTCGATGGCAAGGACGGGAACGACTCGCTGGTCGGGCTCGGCGGCGCCGACACGTTCGCCTTCACGACCGCACTCGGCGCAGGCAATGTGGACCTCGTCTTCGGGTTCGAGCTGGGGATCGACAAGATCGCGCTCGACGACGCGATCTTCGGTGCCGGGATCGGCGGCGTCGGCGCGTTCAACGCCAATGCCTTCCACGTCGGCGCGGCCGCCCACGACCTCGACGACAGGATCATCTACAACAGCGCGACGGGGCAGCTCCTCTTCGACGCCGACGGCTCAGGCGCCGGTGTCGCGATCCAGTTCGCGACCCTGAGCCCCGGACTGTCGCTGACCGCGACCGACTTCCAGGTGATCTGAAGGACCCGTCCCGACCGCATCTCGGCATTGGAAATGATCGAATCGGTAAACCGGTCCTCCCAGGATTGCGCGGCCCAGGCTGGGGCCGGCGGGCCTGCTCCAAAGGGCTGGACCGCGGCTTCGCCGGGGACCTAGGACGGAAACGCGACGAGCAGGTCGATGCAGTCGCCGGCGATAACGGAGCTGCCTTCGACCGACCAGGCCGAGCCTGAGGCGAGGCTCTCCCCGTCGATCGTCCCGCCCGAGATAATGGGAACGACGACCGCTTCTCCGCTTAATTCGCCGCCCGCGGTCCAGCGCTCCAGCGCGAAGGCGCCGCCCGTTGCGAGGATCTGCCGGCCGGGGCCGGCGCGGGCCGGGGCACAGGGGGGCGACCACGGCCCAGGCGTTGCGACCGCGACCGCTTCGTCAACATGGAGAGCGCGCGGCCTCCCATAATCGTAGAGCCGGTAGGTAAGGTCGAGATTCTGCTGGATCTCGATCAGCGCGATGCCGCCGCCAATGGCGTGGATCGTGCCGGCTGGCGAATAGAAGAAATCCCCCTTCGCCACCGGCCGCCAGTCGAGCAGCGCCTCGATGCCGCCGTCGAGCGCGGCCAGGCGCAACGCCTCGCGCGATACCTCATGGGTCAGGCCGAGCCCGATCGCCGCGCCCGGCTCGGCATCGACCACGAACCAGGCCTCGTCCTTGCCGAACGGAAGGCCGCGCGCCCGGGCGGCCTCGTCGTCGGGATGGACCTGGATCGACAGGCGATCGGAGGTGAACAGATATTTGACCAGGAGCGCCGCGCCGTCCGGCGCCTCAAACCAGATTTCGCCGATCGGCGCATCGCCCGGCGGGCGGGCAAAGCCCGGCGGAAGGTCATGCCGGCCCCAGACCCTGTCGACCGGTATCGCGCGAAGAGGATGTGCCGCCATAGTCCTCCGCTCTAATTTCCCCCGCCCGGGACGACAAGGTGCGCGGAGCCAAGCGCGTTGCGGCGAGCGGCGCCCAGATGATCCGATCGAGGTCGATTGCCGCGGCTGCGCGGCCAGGCGGCGAGGAGGGGCTCACCCAGGGCCGCGCGGTCGGCCGGCGGCGTCGCGGTCCTCGGCGTGCGCCGTTCGAGCCCGCCCGGCCGGCGCCGCGCCGGCGCCGATGAAGAGGCGCGGCTTCGAAGGCCATGCACGGGATTGCCGCCCACGCGGGTTATGATGGGGCGAGGTCGCGGCGGGCTCCGACCATCGCCAGATCAACGGCTTAGTCGAGATATTCGATCATCCGGGCAGCCCGGGGAGCGGCCGGAACAGGCGGGAATGGGCAGCGGAGTTTGCAGAAAGGACTGGTATTTCATGGCTTTGGTGCTACCAGCTCTTGCCGCAGGCGTAACGGAAATGAGATGCAAGAATCATGAAGAAACCGGGCCGCAACCAGATCACCGTCACCGGCACCAGCGGTAATGACACGTTGTTCGGAACGGCCGGCGATGATTTGCTCCAGGGGCTGGAGGGCAACGACATCCTCGACGGCGGCGCCGGCATCGACATTACGGAGGGCGGTGGCGGGGATGACTGGCATTATGTCGACAATGCCGGCGACGTCGTCCAGGAGGCCGTCGGCGAAGGCACCGATCGGGTGTTCGCCAGCGTCAGCTACACGCTCGGCGCTGGCGCCGAAGCCGAGATCATGTCCACCGACTTCCATGCCGGCACGGCGGCGATCAATCTCACCGGCAACGCGCTCGCCCAGGCCATTTACGGCAATGACGGGGCCAACGCTCTCAACGGCGGCGGCGGCGCCGACGCGCTGATCGGCCGCGCGGGCAACGACGTCCTCGACGGCGGCGCCGGCATCGACACCACGGACGGCGGTGCCGGGGACGACTGGCACTTTGTCGACAATGCCGCCGACGTCGTTCAGGAGGCGGTCGGCGGAGGCACCGACCGGGTGTTCGCGAGCGTCAGCTACACGCTCGCGGCCGGCGTCGAGGTCGAGCTCTTCACCACCGACTTCAACGCGGGCACTTCGGCGATCAACCTGACGGGCAACGCTTTTGCCCAGTCTCTCTATGGCAATGCCGGCGCCAATTCGCTCGACGGCGGCGGCGGCGCGGATGCGATGATCGGCTTTGCCGGCGACGACATCTATTATGTCGACAATATCGGCGACCGGGCGGTGGAAAATTCCGGCGAGGGCAATGACCGGGTGTTCGCGAGCGTCAGCTTCGCGCTGGAGGCGGGTGCCTCGATCGAGTTGATGACCACGAATTTCCATGGCGGCACGGGCGCCATCAATTTCGCCGGCAACGAGCTGGCGAACACGATCTTCGGCAATGACGGCGTCAACACGCTGAGCGGCGGCGGCGGCGCGGATGTCCTGGTCGGCCGGGCGGGCAATGACGTCCTGGACGGCGGTGCCGGCATCGATACCACACAGGGCGGAATCGGCGATGATTGGCACTTTGTCGACAATGCCGCCGACGTCGTGCAGGAGGCCGCCGGCGAAGGCACCGACCGGGTATTCGCGAGCGTCAGCTACACGCTTGCCGCGGGAGCCGAGGTCGAGCTCTTCACCACCGACTCCAATGGGGGCACTGCGGCGATCAACCTGACGGGCAACGCTTTTGCCCAGGCTCTCTTCGGCAATGCCGGCGCCAATTCGCTCAACGGCGGCGGCGGCGCGGATTCGATGGTCGGCTTTGCCGGCGACGACATCTATTATGTCGACAATAGCGGCG
>DASQLN010000008.1:0-66153 GCA_035629975.1 Allosphingosinicella sp.
GCCGAGTTCGACGGCCGAGTCTACCGGCTCAAGTTCATGCGCGGCGCCGACGTGATCTGGATCGACATCGACGCGCGCACCGGCCGAATCGTCGGCCGCCAATAGTCCCATCTCGACAGGCGTGGCGCTGGCGCGGCGGCGCTGCTATTCCCCCTCGCAACGGAACATATGGCCGGCCGCGCCGATTGGCGACGGACGACCGAGAGGCGAAGGGAAAGAACATGCGGGTCCTGATCGTCGAGGACGAGCCCAATCTGGGCCGGCAGCTGCGCGCGACGCTGGAAGGCGCCGGCTATGCGATCGATCTCGCCACCGACGGCGAGGACGGCCATTATCTGGGCTCCACCGAGACCTATGACGCGATCATCCTCGATCTCGGCCTGCCCGAGGTGGACGGGCTGACCGTGCTCGACCGCTGGCGCAAGGAGGGGATCAAGGTCCCCGTTCTCGTTCTCACCGCGCGCGACAGCTGGTCGGACAAGGTGGCGGGGCTCGACGCCGGCGCCGACGACTATCTGGCCAAGCCCTTCCAGACCGAGGAGCTGATCGCCCGCCTGCGCGCCCTGATCCGCCGTGCCTCGGGCAATGCCTCCTCCGAGCTCATCGCCGGCGATGTCCGCCTCGACACGCGATCGGGCAAGGTCACGCTCGACGGCGAGCCGGTCAAATTGACCGCGCAGGAATATAAATTGCTCTCCTACTTGATGCACCACAAGGGCAAGGTGGTCAGCCGTACCGAGCTGATCGAGCATATTTACGACCAGGATTTCGACCGCGACTCCAATACGATCGAGGTTTTCGTCACCCGCATCCGCAAGAAGCTCGGCGCCGACGTCATCACCACCATCCGCGGCCTGGGCTACAGCCTCGAAGAGCCGAAGGCCTGAACGGGACCCATCAGGCGGCGTTCAGCCATTCTCCGTCATTCCCGCGAAAGCGGGAATCCAGGCGGCATTCGATCCTCGATCCACGTCCGTCCGGACTCCCGCCTTCGCGGGAGTGACGCAGCGAAATGAAGTTGCCCAAGCTGAAATTCCCGCGCATCGGCCGCCGCGGCGCCGGCAAGCGCCGCAGCGGCTCGCTGACCCGGCGCATGATCGGCATTTCGGCGATCTGGATCGCGCTGCTGCTCGGCGGCGGCGGCTATGCGCTCGACCGCTTCCTGACCTCGGCGATCACCAGCAATTTCGATTCCCAGCTCAATTACGTGCTGACCGCGATGATCGCGTCGGCCGAAATCGGCCCCGACGGCGAGGTGCTGTTCAACCGCGAGCTCGCCGACCAGCGATTCCTCGAGCCCTATTCGGGTCTCTATTACCAGATTTCGGGCCAGGGTTCGGAGCCGTTCCCGTCGCGCTCCCTGTGGTTGGACCGGCGTCTGAACGTCGACTGGGGTCATGCCGACAGCGACGTCCATTATTACAACGCCGACGAATTCTCCAACCCGGCCGAGCAGCTGCGGATCGCCGAGCGGGACGTGCGGCTGCCCAATTCGACGGTGCGCTGGCGCTTCCAGATCGCCCAGCGGCGCGACGAGCTCGACGAGCAGGTCGGCGTGCTCCGCCGCACGGTGGTTCGCTCCTTCGGCATATTGGCCCTGGGGCTCATCATCCTCGCCGTGCTGCAGGCGGTCTACGGCCTGTGGCCCCTGAGGCGCGTGCGCCGCGCGATCGCCGCGATCCGCTCGGGCCGCACCTCGCGGATCGACGAGAAGCTGCCCCGCGAGATCGAGCCGCTGGTCGAGGAATTGAACGCCTTGCTCGAGCATAATGAGGTCCAGGCGGAGGAGGCGCGGCGCCATGCCGGCAACCTCGCCCACGCGCTCAAGACGCCGCTCACCGTGATCACCAACGCCGCCACCGCCAAGGCCGACGATCTGGGGCCCACGGTGATCCGCGAGGCGACGACGATGCGCCGCCAGGTCGATCATCACCTCGCCCGCGCCCGCGCCCTCGGCCGCCGCTCCTCGGCGCACGCGCGCGCTCCGGTCTGGCCCTCGCTGGAGGCGGTCGAGCGCGCCGTCTCGCGCCTCTACGAGAATGTCACGGTCGATGCCGCCGGCGACCGCAAGGCGGCGGTCCGGGTCGAACGGCAGGACCTCGACGAGATGCTCGGCAACCTCATCGAGAATGCCGCCAAATATGGCGGCGGCCGCGTCTTCGTCACCGTGTACGTCAAGCCCGATTGCGTCGAGATCGAGGTCGAGGATGATGGCCGCGGCATCCCCGAGGAGGAGCGCGTCTCGATCTTCGACCGCGGCGCCAGGCTCGACACCGGCAAGCCCGGCACCGGCCTTGGCCTCGCCATCGTCCGCGACGTCGCCCAGATCTACGGCGGCTCGATCGTGCTCGAAGAGAGCGAGGACCTGGGCGGCCTGCTGGCGCGGCTCAAGCTGCCGCTGGCCGGGTGAGGCTCTTGCCTTTGCCCCGCGCCCGGCGCACATCGCCCACGAAATGACCGCCACCGTCCATCCGCTGGTGCCCAACCGCGCGCCCTCGCTCGAGCCGATGGTGCAGCTGGTCGCGTCCGACCTCAATCACGTCAACGCGGTGATCCTCGAGCGGATGCAGAGCGACATCGCGCTGATCCCGGAGCTCGCCGGGCACCTGATCGCGGGCGGCGGCAAGCGCATGCGGCCGATGCTGACGCTCGCCTCGGCCGCCTTGCTCGATTATTCGGGGACCAGGCACCACAAGCTCTCGGCCGCGGTCGAGTTCATCCACACCGCCACCCTGCTCCACGACGACGTCGTCGACGGCTCGGCGTTGAGGCGCGGGAAGCGCACCGCCAACACCATCTGGGGCAATCCGGCGAGCGTCTTGGTCGGCGACTTCCTGTTCTCGCGCAGCTTCGAGCTGATGGTCGAGGACGGCAGCCTCAAGGTGCTCAAGATATTGTCGCGCGCGTCGAGCGTGATCGCCGAGGGAGAGGTCGACCAGCTCACCGCCCAGCGCCGGGTCGAGACCAGCGAGGACCAGTATCTGCAGATCATCTCGGCCAAGACCGCGGCCCTGTTCGCCGCCGCCTGCCGGATCGCGGCGGTGGTCGCCGAGCGCGGCGAGGAGGCGGAGCTGGCGCTCGACGCCTACGGCCGCAACCTCGGCATCGCCTTCCAGCTGGTCGACGACGCGATCGATTACAGCTCCGACGCGGCGACCATGGGCAAGGGCGTCGGCGACGATTTCCGCGACGGCAAGGTCACCTTGCCAGTCATCCTCGCTTATGCCCGGGCCGACGACGAGGACCGGACGTTCTGGCTCGACGCCATGGCCGGCCGCCGCGCCGCCGACGAGGATCTGGGCCGCGCGATCCGCCTGCTGCGCAATTCCTCCGCGCTCGACGACACGATCGCGCGGGCGCGGCTGTTCGGCCAGCGCGCAATCGACGCGCTGGGGCCCTTCCCCGCCGGGCGGGCCAAGGCGGCTTTGGTCGAAGCGGTCGAATTCGCGGTCGCGCGGGCCTATTGATCGCGCCCGGCTAGCTGATGTTCGGCATCCCGCCGGCGCGCAACTCCTCCAGCGTCACCGGCGGCGCGGGCAGCCGAAGCAGCGCCGGGTCGATCGGGCTGCGATCGATCGACACCAGGTCGAAGCCGATGAACGAGAGCGCCGCTCCGTCGCCGATCAAAGCTCGGATCCCGGCGAAAGTCGGCGGGATCGTCAAGCCCATGAGGCGGTTGGTTGCGGCTGCAAACTCGATCCGCCGGAGCAGGACAGGGCCCAGCGCAGCCAAAGCCGGGTCCCGGCTGACCACCAGTGCAGGAGGAGGAGTAAAACCGGCGGGCGGCGGCGGCAGGTTCCGGTAATAAGCGATGCCGCGATAGCCGGCGATCGTTAGTTCTCCTTGCCGCATCAAGCCGGAATGCTCCTGTGCCGGTGCCGGCGGGACGCCCGGCCGGAGTTCGGTAACCAGTCGCTCCAGATTGGCGAAGCTGCTCACCCGCGGCGTGCCCGCGCGCGGATGGACGGCATAGGCTTCGCCGCCGACGATCTGCATCCACCATTCCTGATGGGAGAATTGCAGGCGCGCATCGCCATTGTCGGCGACCCAGATCGTAAATGAGCCGCCGACCTCCTGATTGTGGTAGGTGGCGGTGATGTCTGCCAGGGCCGGCGTCGGCGCCGCCATCAGGGCCAGCAACATCAGCAGAATTCGAACCATGGCGGCATTCCCCTTGCCGCGACTATGATCCGTGCTTGGCCAATTGCAACCGGGCCGGATAGGAGGCCCCGGTGACCGGGCTTCCCATCCACGCCGTGCTGCCGGACCTGCTCGCCGCCTTGAGCGCGGGGCCGAACGCGGTGCTGGTCGCACCGCCGGGCGCGGGCAAGACCACCGCGGTGGCGCCGGCCTTGCTTGGCGAGCCTTGGTGCACCGGCGAAATCCTCCTGCTCTCGCCGCGCCGCCTGGCCGCGCGGGCGGCGGCGGAGCGGATGGCGGAGCTCGCCGGCGAACCGGTCGGCGGGACGATCGGCTATGCGACGCGGCTCGACAGCAAGAGGTCGGCGGTGACGCGGATCACGGTGCTGACCGAGGGCATTTTCCGAAAGCGCATCCAGTCCGACGCCGAGCTTGGCGGCGTCTCCGCCGTCCTCTTCGACGAAGTGCACGAGCGCAGCCTGGACAGCGATTTCGGCCTGGCGCTGGCGCTCGACGCACAGGCGGCGCTTCGGCCCGAGCTCAGGCTGCTGGCGATGTCGGCGACGCTCGACGGCGGCCGATTCTCGGCGTTGATGGGCGGCGCGCCGCTGATCGAGAGCGAAGGGCGTGCGCACCCTGTCGACCTGGTCCATCTCGGCCGCGCCGCGGAGAGGAGGATCGAGGACGAAATGGCCGGGGCGATCCGGCGGGCGCTCGGCGAGAGCGACGGGGGCCTGCTCGCCTTCCTGCCCGGCGTCGCCGAGATCGAGCGCACCGCCGAACGGCTCGGCGGCCTGCCCGCCGACGTCGACCTGCACCGCCTGCACGGCAGCCTCGATCCCGCTCTGCAGCGCGCCGCCATCGCGCCCGCGCCCTCCGGCCGGCGCAAGCTCGTCCTCGCCACCTCGATCGCGGAGACCAGCCTGACCCTCGATGGCGTTCGGATCGTGGTCGATTCGGGGCTGGCGCGGCGCCCGCGCTATGATCGCGCCGCGGGGCTGACCCGTCTGGTCACAGAGCGGGCGAGCCAGGCGGGGGTGGCGCAGCGCGCGGGCCGCGCCGGGCGGCAGGCGCCCGGCCGCGTCTACCGGCTCTGGGAGGAAGCGGCGACCCAGAGCCTGCCGCGCTTCGACCCGCCCGAAATCCTCGAGGCCGATCTCTCGCATCTGCTGCTCGACTGCGCGATCTGGGGCGTCACCGACCCAGGGACTTTGCGCTGGCTCGATCCGCCGCCGGCCGCCGCGATCGACGAGGCGCGGGCCCGGCTGCTGGGATTGGGGGCGATCGACGCGGGCGGCCGGCCGACGCCGCATGGGCGCGCCGTCGCCGCGCTGCCGCTGCCGCCGCGGCTCGCCCATATGCTGATCGAGGCGGAAGCGCGGGGCTGGGGCGAGACCGCCGCACAGGTCGCGGTGCTGCTGTCGGAGCGCGGGCTTGGGGGGAGCGACACGGACCTTGAACTGCGCCTCAGGCGGTGGCGCGGGGAAAAGGGCAAGCGCGCGGAGGCGGCACGGGGATTGGCGAAGAGATGGCGCGGCCTCTCGCGTGTTCCTGCAAAAGCAGGAGCCCAGACCGCCCGTCCTGCTGGGTTCCTGCTTTCGCAGGAACCCATTGTCGGCGGGTGCGTCGCATTGGCCTTCCCCGATCGCGTCGCCAAACGCCGCGATGCGTCCGGCGCCGACTGGCTCAGCGTCGGCGGGCGCGGCTTTCGGCTCGATCCGGCCTCGCCGCTGGCGCGCGAGGCGTGGCTGGCGGTGGCCGAGGTCGGCGGTGCCGCCGCGGGTGCGCGCATGCTCGCGGCCGCGCCGATCGGCCAGGAGATGGTCGAGAGCCTGTTCTCCGACTCGATCGAAACCGCCACGACGGTCGCCTTCGATCCCGCGACCGGCGCGGTGCGGGCGTCGCACGGCCGCACTTTGGGCGCCGTCCGGCTTTCGGGCGGCCAGGACAGCCGCGCCGATCCGGCCGCGGTCGAGACGGCGCTGCTCGAAGGCGTGCGCCTGCACGGCATCGGCTTGCTGCCGTGGAGCGAGGGAGCGAAGGGGCTGCGGATCCGCGCAGCCTTCGCCCGCGCCTTCGATCCCGCCGTCGCCAATTTTTCCGACGACGCGCTCGCGGCCGCGCTCGACGATTGGCTGCCGCCGCTGCTGGCGGGCAAGCGCCGCCTTGGGGATGTCGATGCGGGCGCCTTGTCGGCCACGCTCGACGCGATGCTCGGCTGGGCGGGACGCAAGGCGGTCGACCGGCTGGCGCCGAGCCATTTCGAGACGCCCGCCGGCAGCCGCCATGAGATCGACTATCAGGCCGAGGGCGGACCCGCTGTCACCGCGCGGGTCCAGACCCTGTTCGGGCTTACCGACCATCCGGCGCTGGCCGGAGGCAGGGTGCCGCTGGTGCTGAGCCTGACCTCGCCCGCCGGCCGGCCGATCCAGACGACCCGCGATCTGCCCGGCTTCTGGAAAGGCAGCTGGGCGGACGTCGCCCGGGAAATGCGCGGCCGCTATCCCAAACACCCCTGGCCCGACGACCCAGCCACCGCCGATCCGACGCTGAGAACCAAGCGAAATCAACGATAAGGCGGGGTGCTACAAATTTAGCAAGGTCGGTCAATGGACTGGCTGTCTTAGCGGTGTAAGACGGTGACTGCGCGGCCGTGAAGGGGGCGAGACCGCGTGAAGTTCAACGCGAGTAGAGGAATGTCCCCATGCGCAGATTCTTGATTTCCGCCGCCGCCGCCGCTTTGTGCGCCTCGGCTGTTCCCGCCGCCGCCTCCGAAGGCGGCAATTCCAACGCCCAGGCCGAGCAGGCGGCGCAGACGCGCGCTCGCGATGCCGATGACGACCAGCGCCGGATCTGCGTCAACGAAAGGCCCAGCGAATCGCGTATCATCCGCCGCGTCTGCCGGACCGCGCGCCAGTGGCGGGAAGCGAACGACACCGACCTCGAGCGCTGATCGACGGGCCCCCCTTCGCCCCCTCCAGCAGTCCGGGGCGAACGCTCTCCCCTCCCGCTCCGCACGGGAGGGGAGTTTGCTTGTCAGGCCGGCGCGCCGGCCATCGCCTTGACCAGTTTGATCGCCCGGTCGGCCAGCGCGCGCAGCTCGGCGCGCGCATAGCCTGCCCGCGCGCGGCCGGAAATCTCGTAATGGTTGGCGACCATCACCATCGCCAGCGCATGCGGGTCGGCCTCGGCCGAAACCTGTCCGGCCTCGATCGCCTTCTCGAACCGGCGGACGAGGGCCCGATCGAGCGAATCCATCGATTCCCGCACGGCCCGCGAGATATCCGGATCTTCGCTCGCCTCGGGCATGGCCGTGTGCATCATGAAGCAGCCGGTGCCGAGCTCGTCCTTGCCCATGAACTTGTCGATCGACCATTCGGTCATCGCCTCGAGCGATTCGAACAGGTCTGGAATGGCGAACGCCTCGGCGAACTCGGCGCGAACGTCGGCGAGATAATTGTCGAGCGCGGCGAGGTAGAGCTTCTTCTTGTCGCCGAAGGCGCCGTAGAGGCTCGGCTTGTGCAGACCGGTGGCCGCCGAGAGCTGGTCCATCGACGTGCCCGCATAGCCGTAGCGCCAGAATGTGTCGCGCACCCGGTCCAGCACCTCATCGGTGTCGAAGCTGCGCGGGCGGCCACGGGGCGCGCTCGGGGAGGATGAATTTTTTTGTACCATGTGTTAAAAAACTCTTGCCATCCGTATTTCTGTACTATACCGTAAGGTACATAAATAGCAGATGGAGGTGACCATGACAAGCGTTCGTAACATTGCATTGCTCCTCGCGCCCGCCCTGATCGGCACCGCGCTGTGGACCGCTTCCCCCGCAGCCGCGGCGTCCGAGGCCGAGGGGCGGGCCGTTGCCCAGTGCCGGGCCGAAATGCTCCGCATTTTCCCGCGAGAGCAGATCCGCTCGCAGCGCATCGCCGAGATTTCCGGCAATTCGCGGCGCACCCGGATCAACATGTTCGTCACGACCGACCGGCGCTACAGCTTCGAATGCACGGCCGGCGCCGACGGGCGCGTGCTGACCGCGACCTGGAACCCGCCGCTCGACACGAGGCTTGCTAGCCGGGGAGCCAATCCGGCCCAGCCGCGCTGAAGCCGGTTTCCGCCGCTGCCGCCGTTGCAAAAACGCGCGGCAGCGGACATGGCCGCGCCCGAGGAAAGGGTGCGGCGATGAGCGAAACGGTTTTCATCACGGGCGCGACCGCGGGCATCGGCATGGCCGCGGCGCGCCGCTTCGTGGCGGCGGGCTGGACCGTCATCGCGACGGGCCGGCGCCGCGCGCGGCTCGATGCGCTCGTCGCCGAGCTCGGCGACGACAAGGTTCGCGCGGTCGCGCTCGACATGCGCGATACAGCGGCGGTCGAGGCGGCGGCGGCAGGCGCCGGCCCGGTCGACCTTCTGCTCAACAATGCCGGTCTCCCGCCGCCGATGGATACGCTCCAGGACGCCGAATGGGCGCCGCTGGAGACGGTGATCTCGACCAATATCACCGGTCTGGTCGCGCTGACCCGGGCGCTGCTGCCGGGAATCATTGCGCAGCGCGGCGCGATCATCAATTTGAGCTCGGTCGCGGCGAGTTATCCCTATCGCGGCGGCGCCGTCTATGGCGCGAGCAAGGCCTTCGTCCGCCAATTCTCGCTGGACCTGCGCTGCGACCTGCACGGCACCGGCGTGCGCGTCACCTCGATCGAGCCCGGCATGGTCGAAACCGAATTCACATTGGTCCGCACCGGCGGCGACCAGGCGGCATCCGACGCGCTCTACGCCGGCGTCAATCCGCTGACCGCCGAGGATATCGCCGACACCATCTATTGGGTCGCCTCGCTGCCGCCCCACGTCAACGTCAACACGCTCGAGCTGATGCCGGTAAACCAGAGCTTCGCCGGCTTCGCGGTCGCGCGCGGGGGATAGAGACCTATTCCGCGCCGCGCTCCGGCGTATCGACTCCGCAGCGAAAGCCCTCCGCGCGCCGGTCGGCCCGTTCGCGGGCGAGCGCATTGGCTTCGGGGTAGGCGCCGTCGATCATCGAGATGAGGCAGCCGGGGCGCCCGGGCCTGCCGATGGTCTCGACGGCGAGCCGGGTGCCCGGCGGCTGATCCGGCCCGGCCTGGATGTAGCGGAAGATGATCGCGATCGGCCGCCCCCGCCGCAGCCGCCATTCGACCCGCGGCCCGAGCGTGTGGAGGCCGCCAAGCGCTTCCCATTCACCATTGTCCACGCCCGCGTCGATATCGAAGCGGCCATCGTCGGCATGAACCAGGAGCGGGATGCCCCTCAGGCCAGGGCACCGCCAGTTGATCCAGTCGCCCTCCCCCTCGGCCGCCCGCCCGAGGACGCGGCAGGAATCGAGGTCGAGCGGCGTATAGGTGCTGGCATAAGCGGGCGCCTGGGCGGCGCCGGCGAGCGAGGCGAGCAGGATCCAGGTCATCGGCGTCCCCATTGAACGCCCGAGCCTAGACCATGCGGCTCAGCGAACCAACGGTCAGGCGCTAAGCCGGCGCTGCACGCCGACCAGCTCGCTCGCCTTTTCGAAGCTCATCGGCCGGCCGAACAGATAGCCCTGGATCTGGTGGCAGCCAAGGTCGCGCATCCGGGTGAAATCGTCGGCGGTCTCGACGCCCTCGGCCGTGACCGTCATCCGGAAGCTCTTGGCGAGCTGGACGATCGACTGGATGATCGCCACCGTCTCCTTGTTGTTGCCCGCCTCGCGCACGAAGCTGCCGTCGATCTTGAGCTTGTGGAAGACGGCCTTGTTCAGATAGCCGAGCGACGAATAGCCGGTGCCGAAATCGTCGAGCGCCATCGAAACGCCGAGCGCCCGGAGCCGCTTCAGCACGTCGATCGCATTGGCGCTGTCGCCCATGAACACCGATTCGGTCACTTCGAGCTCGAGCCGGTTGGGCTGCAGGCGATGCTTGCGGATCGCCTCGTTGATCGTGTTCGGCAGCGCCGGGAAGATGAGCTGCTTGGCCGAGACGTTCACCGCGACCGAGATGTGCTCGGGCCAGCAGGCGGCGGCGCGGCAGGCCTCCTCGATCACCCATTCGCCCAATTCCATGATCAGCCCCGATTCCTCGGCAAGCGGAATGAAATCGTTGGGCGGCACGATGCCGCGCGTCGGGTGATTCCAGCGGATCAGCGCCTCGAAGCCGACCAGGCTCTGGTCGCCGGCATTGATCAACGGCTGGTAGAGCAGATGGAATTGCTTGGCCTTGATGCCGATCCGCATGTCCTGCTCGAGGCGGAGGCGGTCCTCGGCCTCGTTCTGCATGTCGGCGTTGAAGAAGCAGCAGGTGCCGCGGCCCTGATTCTTCGCCTGGTAGAGCGCGAGGTCCGCCTTCTGGATGAGGTCGTCGACGCTCTGGCCGTCGACGGGGCCGAAGGCGCAGCCGATCGAGACGCCGATCCTTATCTCGACCTTGTCGATGTGGAAGGGCTCGGCGATCGCGGCAATCAGCCGCTCCGCGAGCGTCTCGACCATGCGCCGGCTCTGCGCATCCTTGATGACGATGGCGAATTCGTCGCCGCCCATCCGGCCGACATGGCCAAACGGGCCGACTTCCTTGACCAGACGCTGGGCGACGCTCTTCAGTACCGCATCGCCTTTGGGGTGGCCGAACGTGTCGTTGACCGGCTTGAAGCCGTCGAGGTCGAGGAACAGGATCGCGCACGGCGTGTCGCCGCCGGCCGAATTGGACAGGGCCTCGCCGAGCAATTGGCGGACTCGGCCGCGATTGGGCAGGCCGGAGAGCACGTCCATATTGGCAAGGTTGGTGAGCCGCTCCTGGGTACGGCGGACGTCGGTCACGTCCTGGCCGACGCCGCGAAAGCCCTGGAACTGACCGGCCATGTCGATGATCGGATCGCCCGACAGGCTGATCCAGCGCGCGCCGCGCCGCGTCGACAGCTCCATTTCGAGATTGGCGAAGGGCTGGCGCGACAACAGGATGCGGCCGAGCGCGCTGGTGCCGCCCAGCGCCGCGGGCAGCGAATGGCCGGCGAGCTGGGTGGTCGAACGCCCGAGCAAAGCGGTCATCCGCGAGGAGATGTAGACGACGCGATTCTCGCTATCGACCTGCCACAGCCAGCCGACGCCGCGATGCTCATATTCGTTCAGCAGCTGGCGGATTGACTCGGCCTCGGCCCGGGTCCGGGCAAGGACCTTCAGCTGGTCGAAGATCCAGCGGGTCAGCCGCGCCACGCTGAACCCGCCGACCCCGGCGAGCAGGACGAAGGTGAGCGCGAGCTTGGGGTCGAGCGCGGCGCCGCCATAATAATAAGCGAGGCAGAAGCTGCCCGTCAGCGTCGCGATCCAGGCGACCGCGGCCGACGGGATGGCGGCGAGCGCGATCGCGGTCGAGATCATCGCCGCCATCGCCCCGCCGATCACGACCTGCACGTGCGGCGGCTGGGTGGCGAAGGCCCAGGTGGGAAGCACCGACCAGAGGCCGGCAAGGCCGACCGACTCGATCACCGCGAACCATCGGGCGCGGGGGCGGGCGGTGCGGCTTCCGGCGCGGGCCGCTGCGACCATCGCGCTGCGGCACGACACCCAATTGGCGAAGGCGACCAGCGAAATCCAGGCGACCACGAACTTGCTGTCGACCGAGCCGTACATGGCCCAGCCGACGATCAGTGCGGCGGCGACCGCGGCGATCGCGAAGAAGGGGGCAAAGAGCGCGCGCGCCTCGACCTGGCCGTTGTGCAGATGGGCGGCGCGCAGGCGCTCGTTGCCGGCATCGAAATCCATCGGCTCCGACGACGCCGCGGCCCGTTCGGCGTCCTGCCGGTCGTCAATGGGAACAGGCGAATGAAACATCGAGAGTCGTGCGGCCTCGGTGGTGAGCCTTTTCCCTATCCGCAAGACTTTGATGGAACGTTAAATTCCGGCCGCAATTCGTCCTCCCGCTTGCGCTCCCAAATCCCGGAAAAGTGATTGTTGTCAGGGAGTCGGACGCAAAAGCCGATCGACCGCGGCGGCCGTCACATTGTGATAGCCGGCGCGGGCGCGGGCATAGAGCCGCTCGGCGATCGGCCGGCCCCATTCGCCCTGCTCGATCAGGGTCTGGAAAAGAGGCTGCACGAACTTGCGGCGGCCCATCGACAACAAGAAGCGTTCGGCGACCGGCGCGGCGGGTTCGTAACGATTGCCGAGCGCGAGCCTGAGCCAGACGAACAGCACTTCCGAATTGCCGCTTCGCGAGAGCCCGAAGGCGCCGTCGATCTCATCGAGCCTCGCGCGCGGCATCCGCGCCGGCAGGGCTTTCAGGAAGCGGACCCGCTCGGCCCAGTTCCACCCGGCATAAGGCACCGCGCCCGCCGCGCCGCCGGCGTTGAAGGCCACAGCCGCGGCGTCGACCGCGGCGAAGGCGGCCGGGTCGGGCCGCGACGCATTGTCCGGCAAGCCCGGCCGGTAGACCCAGGCGTCGAGCTGGAGCCGCGCCTCGAGCGCCGCGTCGCCGCGAACGAGGTTGGCGCGCAGGTCGGCGAGGAACAATTCGGAGGTCATCGGCTGGAAGGCGTGGCGGTCGAAATAGGAGCGCAGCCAGGCATCGAACCGCTCGCGGCCGACGATCCGTTCGATCGTTCTGAGGAAGATCGCGCCCTTGTCGTAGACGATGCCGCTGCTGCCGCCGTCGGGCCCGTCGGAATCGTTGTGGAGCGCCGTCCCCGGCGCGGTGGCCCCAAGCTCGCGAAGCGCCGCCTGCATGTCGTCCCAGGCCAGCGATTCTTCCTGGCCCGCCCGTGCCCGCCCGTAGACCGCCTCCATGATCCTGTTCTCGAAATAGGAGGTGAAGCCCTCGTTGAGCCAGCTGTCGGACCAGGTCGCGTTGGTGACGAGATTGCCCGACCAGCTGTGCGCCAGCTCGTGCGCGACCAGCCCGACCAGGCTGCGGTCTCCGGCGATGAAGGTCGGCGTCAGGAAGGTGAGCGTCGGATTTTCCATGCCGCCATAAGGGAAGCTCGGCGGCAGCACGATCATGTCGTAGCGGCCCCAGCGATAGGGGCCGTACAGCCGCTCCGCCGCCTCCACCATCGCCTCGGTGTCGGCGAGCTCGGCGGCGGCGGAATCGATCATGGCGGGCTCGGTCCAAACCCCGGTGCGCCGCCCCAGCGGCCGGAAAACGATGTCGCCGGCGGCGATCGCGATCAGATAGGGAGCGACCGGATGGGTCATGCGGAAGCGAAATGCGCGCCTGGGTCCATTGGGGCCGGGCGCGGCGGCCTCGCCGTCGGGGGTGAGCCGCTCGCCGGACATCACCACCTTCAAGGGCGCCGGCGCGGTGATCCTCGCCTCCCACGTCTGGCGGATGCCGGGGCTGTCCTGGGTCGGGATCCAGGTCCGGTTGAGGATCGCCTGGCCCTGGCTCAGCAGATAGGGATGGGCCTTGCCCGCCGTCTGCTCGGGCGTCAGCCATTGCAAGGCGGCGGCGTCGGCGCCGCTGCGATAGCGGATCGCGATGCGCCGCGCCGCGCCGATCCGGACTGTGAGCGGCTGGCCACGCGTCGTGTCGTTCTGGCCAAGCGCGAAGGGCAAAGCGTTGCCGCCCGCGTCGGTGATCCGTTCGATCTCCAGCCCCCTGGAATCGAGGATGATCTCCGCGGCGCCCGGCGCCGCCACGATGTCGAGGGTCGCGGTGCCGGCCATGCGGCGGGCCTCGAAATCGGCGTCGAGATCGAGCGCGACATGGGTGACGCGGGCAATCTCGGGGCGGGCATAGCTAGCCGTGTCGCGCGCCGCCTCGCCGGTCAGGATCGGCGCCACCTGCCGCGACGCCGGCGGGCCGCCGGCGTTCGTCATGGCGCAGGCGGCAACGAACAGGGTCGCGGCAAGGAAAGGCAGACGCATATGCCAGGCTCCGGAAAGCGGGGGACGCGGATTGCCTAGTGCAACGCCGGGTGGCTTGCAAAGTGCCCGGCTAGCCGATCAGCTCGCGGACGAAATCGTGGAGGAAGACGCGGCGGGTCGCCTTGAGCCGTTCGGCCTTCAGGATGTTGTGGACCAGCTCGCGGCATTTTTCGGCGTCGTTGTTGATCAGCACATAATCATATTCGGCCCAGTGGCTGATCTCGGCTTCGGCGCGGTCCATGCGGCGGTGGATGACCTCGTCCGAATCGGTGCCGCGCGCGCGCAGCCGCCGCTCCAGCTCGTCCATCGAGGGCGGCAGGATGAACACGCGGACGATGTCGGGATCGACCTGCTTCAATTGCTGCGTGCCCTGCCAGTCGATGTCGAGGAGGACGTCGCGGCCGCCCTCGATCACTTTCATCACCTCGCTTTTCAGCGTGCCGTAGCGATGGCCGAAGACGTGCGCCCATTCGAGGAACTCGCCCTGTGCGACCATCTCGTCGAACCTTGCGTCGGTGACGAAATGATAATCCTCGCCGTCTCCCTCGCCGGGGCGGATCGGACGGGTGGTGGCGGAAACCGACATGGCGACGCCGTCGTCCGTCGCCATCAGCATCCGCGCGATCGTCGATTTGCCCGCGCCCGAAGGGCTCGACAGCACGAACAGGAGGCCCCGCCGCTGGATTGCGCTTGCGATTTCCATGGGGGCTAGTGGCGGAGCGACCATGCGGGCGTCAAGGGCCTGATCGTCAGAAGTCGAAGCGCTTCGCGCTTCGGCTGATGGCGTGAATCAGGCCCTCGCATATATCGCAACCAAGATTCACGTTTCAGGCGCAGCCTGAAACGATCTTGGTTGGGCAGACAGGAGTCAAATATTCGCTAAGATCGCAGGCCATGGTGCGGATGGTGGCGTTGCTCAGGGCGGTGAATGTCGGAGGGCGCAAGCTGCCCATGGCGGAGCTGCGCGCGCTTTGCGGCGAGCTCGGCTGGGAGGATGTCGCCACCTACATCCAGAGCGGCAATGTCGTCTTCTCCTCCGACGGCAAGCCCGACGCGCTCGAGAAGGCACTCGAAGACGCCGTCGCCAAGCGCTTCGGCTTCGACTCGCCCGTGATCGTCCGCACCGCTGCGCAATGGGCACAATATCCGCCCGGCAATCCCTTTCCCGAGGCCGCGCGGGACGAGCCCAACCGGCTGATGCTGCTGCTTTCCAAGAAGCCGCCGGCCGAGGGCGCGGAAGACGTGATCCAGGCGCGGGCGGTTGCGGGCGAGCGAGTCGCTCGCGCAGGCGACGCGCTCTGGTTCCACTATCCGGACGGCGCCGGCACCTCGAAGCTCACCCCCTCGCTGATCGACCGCGCCGTCGGCTCGCCCGGCACCGCACGCAATTATCGCACCGTGGCCACCCTCCTCGAAACGCTGCGGGCGTGACGGCGAAGCTGATCCCGCTTCGCTATTGGTATGTCGCGCTTGCGATCGTCGCCGCGATGGCGGCGGTCCTGCTGATCATGGGCCGCAACCCGATCTGCCCCTGCGGCACGATCCGGCTCTGGATCGGCGAGGCCTACGGGCCCGACAATAGCCAGCATATCGCCGACTGGTACGTGCCCTCGCACATCATCCACGGCTTCCTCTTCTACCTCGCAGGCTGGATGGTACTGCGCCGCCGCACCGAGCCCGGCCACCGCCTGATCCTCGCGGTGGCGATCGAGGCGGTCTGGGAGGTGGCGGAGAACAGCCCGCAGATCATCGACCGCTATCGCGAGGCGACGATCGCTTTGGGCTATGCCGGCGACAGCGTGATCAACTCGATCTCGGACGTCGGCTGGATGATGCTCGGCTTCGGCCTCGCCCGGCGGCTGCCGGTCTGGGCGACGGTGGCGCTGGCGATCGCCTTCGAGCTCGGCACTCTGCTCGTCATCCGCGACAATCTGACGCTGAACGTGCTGATGCTGGTCGCCCCCAGCGACGCGATCCGGGCGTGGCAGGGGGGCGGGTGAACCGGGACCCCGACCTCGTTCGTCCCGAGCGTAGTCGAGGGGGGGTGTGATGACTCTGTGCCAGCGCCCCTCGACTTCGGTCCTTCGGACCGAAGTCTATCCTGAGCGCCTGCCTTGGCAGGCAGCCGAAGGGCTCGGGACGAACGGACGTTTGGAATGAGCGACGGCGTCTTTTGGCCGTGCCCTTCGCCTAGCGCCCCAGCATGTTCTCCGGCTTCACCACCCGGTCGAACGTCGCTTCGTCGACCAGGCCGAGCGCGATGCCCGATTGCTTGAGCGTCAGGCCCTTTTCATGCGCGTTCTTCGCGATCTTGGCGGCATTGTCGTAGCCGATTTCGGGCGCGAGCGCGGTGACCAGCATCAGCGAGCGGTTCATGAGATCGGCGATCCGCGCCTCGTCCGGCTCCATCTCGTCGAGGCAACGCGCGGTGAAGCTCTCCATGCCGATGCTGAGCAATTCGATCGAGCGCAGCACCGCCGCCCCGATCAGCGGCTTGAACACGTTCAATTCCATATGGCCCTGCAGGCCGCCGATCGTCACCGCGACATGATTGCCCATCACTTGCGCCGCGACCATGGTCAGGCTCTCGCACTGGGTCGGATTGACCTTGCCGGGCATGATCGAGCTGCCCGGCTCGTTTTCCGGCAGTCTCAGCTCGCCGAGGCCGCAGCGCGGCCCCGAGCCGAGCAGGCGGATGTCGTTGGCGATCTTGGTGAGGCTGACGGCGATGACGTTGAGCACGCCCGACAGCTCGACCAAAGTGTCGTGCGCGGCGAGCGCCTCGAACTTGTTGGGCGCGGTCTCGAACGGCAGCCGGGTGAGCTGCGCGATCTCGGCCGCGAACCGCTCGGCGAAGCCCTTGGGCGCATTGAGGCCGGTGCCGACCGCGGTTCCGCCCTGGGCGAGCTGGTAGAGCCTGGGCATCACCGCCTCGACCCGCGCGATCCCCGATTCGATCTGGAAGGCGTAGCCGGAAAATTCCTGGCCGAGGGTCAGCGGCGTCGCGTCCTGCAAATGGGTGCGGCCGATCTTGACGATCCGGTCCCAGCTCTCGGCCTGGGCGGCGAGGCGGCGGTGAATGACGTGCAGCGCCGGCACCAGCCGCTGGCCGACCGCGCGCGCCGCGGCCACGTGCATCGCGGTCGGGAAGCTGTCGTTCGACGATTGGCCCTTGTTGACATGGTCGTTGGGATGGACCGGCGATTTGCCGCCGCGCTTGCCGGTGAGGATCTCGTTGGCGCGGCCGGCAATCACCTCATTGGCGTTCATGTTGGATTGCGTGCCGGAGCCGGTCTGCCAGATGACGAGCGGGAACTGGTCGTCATGCTCGCCCCGCGCGACCTCGCCCGCGGCCTGCTGGATCGCCTCGCCGAGTTGCGGGTCGAGATGGCCGTCGCGCGCATTGACCCGCGCCGCCGCCTGCTTGACGAAGCCGAGCGCGTGGACGATCTCGGCCGGCATCCGCTCGCGAGCGCCGAACGGGAAATTCTCGGTCGAGCGCTGGGTCTGCGCCCCCCAATAGCAATCGCCCGGAACTTCGAGCGGCCCGAAGCTGTCGGTTTCGGTGCGCGTGCTGGCGTTCATCTCGACCCCCTCTTTCGGTCGGCCCGCTCTATACCCTGGAGTGCCGGCTCATGCCGTCACTTCTTCCGGCTGAAATCGACCGAGACCACGTTGGAGCCATCCTCGACCGGCGCCGGCGCGGGCGGGTCGTTCTCCGCCCGCTCGGGCTCGTCGAGCGCGCCTTCCTCCGAGCGCGCGTGGAACTGGAGCGCGAAATCGACCGCCGGATCGACGAAGCCGGTGATCGCGGAAAAGGGGATGGCGAGCTTGGCCGGAGCCTGGTTGAAGCTGAGCCCCACCTCGAAGCCGTCGGCCCGCACCTTCAGATCCCAGAAGCGGTTCTGGATGACGATGGTCATCTCGTCCGGAAATTTCTCGCTGAGGTGGCGGGGAATGTCGACGCCCGCGGCGCCGGTCTTGAAGGTGATGAAGAAATGATGCTCGCCGGGCAGCCGGCCGGTCGCCTCGACCTCGCCCAGCACCCGCCCGACGACCGCGCGCAGGGCCTCCTGCACGATCTCGTCATAGGGAATCAGACTGTCGGGCGCCTCGTCGCTCATGTTTTCAGGTGGTAGCGCTGTGGATAAAGCGGTCAAGGCACTCTATCCGAAAGATAAGGAGCCGCCCATGCCGATCGACGCCACCTCGCCCTATGACGACGGCAACATCTTCGCCCGCATCCTGCGCGGCGAGATACCGTCGAACCGCGTCTACGAAGACGAGCATGCGCTCGCCTTCCACGACATCAACCCGCTCGCGCCGACCCATATCCTCGTCATCCCCAAGGGCGCCTACGTCTCCTGGGACGATTTCTCGGAGCGGGCGAGCGACTCCGAGATCGCCGGCTTCGTGCGCGCCGTCGGCACGGTCGCGCGCGACCGCGGGCTGGCCGCGCCGGGCTACCGCCTGCTCGCAAATGTCGGCGGCCATGGCGGCCAGGAAGTCCCCCATCTCCACGTCCACATTTTCGGCGGGCGGGCGATCGGGCCGATGCTGAGCCGCTGACTTGCCAGCGCGAACCGGGCCGATATAGCGGCCGGATGCTCCGTATCGATTGTCTCGGCGCGCTTTTGCTCGCTCTCGGCGCCCCAACCACCGCGGCCGCCGCCCCACAGGCGGCTTCAAACCCGGCGCAGCCGGCCGGCGAGCGGGTCCAGCCCTTGATCATGGGCGAGATACACACGATCAATTCCCGCGTGATGGGCTCGGACCGCCGCGTCGTCGTGCGGCTGCCCGCCGGCTATGCGTCCGACACGGCGCGCCGGTACAACGTCGTCTATGTAATCGACGGCGGTCCCGAACAGGATTTTCCCCACCTGGCCGGCCTTGCTCAAAGCGCGGAGGTGAACGGAACGTTCGAGCCGCTCATTCTGGTCGGCATCGAGACCGTTCGGCGGCGATCCGAGATCACTCCGCCGGCGACCGATGTGGCCCTGTACGAGGCCGAGCTCGGCGCCAGGCCGGGAGGTTCGGCACAGTTCCGGCGGTTCATCGCCGAGGAGATCAGGCCCTGGATCGAGGGCCGCTATCGAACGAGCGGTCGGGACGCGGTGATCGGGGAATCGCTTGCGGGGCTTTTCGTCGTCGAGACCCTGTTCGAGCAACCCGACCTCTTCGACGACTATATCGCCGTCAGCCCGTCTTTGTGGTGGGAGAACATGAAATATGGCCGCGAGGCCGCGGACCGCCTGCGCCGGCTTCCAGCAGGGCAGCGCCGCCTGTACCTCACTCTCGCCGACGAGGGCTATCGCCACCAAGAGGGCGTGGACCTGCTCGTGGCCGGGCTCGAGGCGGCCGCGCCCCGCCACCTCCAATGGCTTTACGTTCCCCAGGGCGACACCGAAACCCACGCCAGCATCTATCACGGCGGGGCGCTGGATGCTTTCCGCGCCCTCTACGGGCTCCCCGCCCGCATCTATCTGCCCGGCCCGCTGTTGAGCGGCAGCCCCCTGCGACAGCGGACCGCGCAGGAGAATGCGCGCCGCGCCGCGCAGTGCAGCCGCGAGAATGGACGGCGCACGACGCCGGCGGAAACGCGCACCGGTCACGATGCCATCACCTATGAATGCCTTCTCTACGACCTGGGGCCGCGCGCGGCGGCGGGACGGTTCGACCGGTGACCCGCGAGGGCTCCGGATCGGCGGCGGGCTTGGGCAATACCGGCGCGACAGCGCGGACATCCGCCGATTACGGCTTGCCCCGCCCGATTTAGCGGCTAGGTTCCGGGCCAAACAAAGCGGGCGCCGCAAAGGCACCGGTCAAGGGGAAGCTCTATGAAATTCGGGCGCGTAAAGCCGATCGACGCGATCCTCGCGACGGCGGAAAAGAAGTCGCTGCACCGTACGCTGGGCGCAGTCCAACTCACCCTCTTCGGCATCGGCTGCATCATCGGCACGGGCATCTTCGTGCTGACCGCCGCCGGCGCGCAAAAGGCCGGCCCCGGCCTCATGCTCGCCTTCGTCATCGCCGGCGCGGTCTGCGTCGTGGCGGCGCTCTGCTATGCCGAGATCGCGACGATGATGCCCGTGGCGGGCTCCGCCTATACCTACACCTATTCGGTGATGGGCGAATTGCTCGCCTGGACGGTCGGCTGGGCGCTCGTCCTCGAATATGCGATCGCCGCGAGCGCCGTCTCGGTCGGCTGGTCGGGCTATTTCACGGGCACGATATTGAATCAGTTCATGGGGGTGGAATTACCAGCCTGGCTGGCGGCGGGCCCGCTGGCGTTCGGCGGCGCGGAGGGCGGCCTCATCAACCTGCCGGCGCTGGTCATCGCGCTGCTCATCACCTGGCTGCTGATGATCGGCACCAGGGAATCGGCGATCTTCAACTCGATCCTGGTGGCCATCAAGATCACGGCGCTCACGGCCTTCATCGTGCTGACGCTGCCGGTGGCGGAAGCGGCCAAGTTCAATCCATTCCTGCCGGCCGGCGTCTTCGGCGGGTTCGGCTCCGGCGTCGGCGCGGTGGGCGCCGCGGCCACCATCTTCTTCGCCTATGTCGGCTTCGACGCGGTTTCGACCGCGGCCGAGGAGACGAAGAATCCACAACGCAACGTGCCGATCGGCCTGATCGGCTCGCTGCTCATCTGCACCGTTTTCTACATCCTCGTAGCCGCGGGCGCGATCGGGACGATGGGCGGCCAGCCGATCATGGGCCCCAATGGCCTCCCCTTCCCGGCCGGTTCGGAGGAACTCGCCCGCCAGTGCGCGCTTCCGCAGTTCGCGGACATGCTGGTCTGCTCGAACGAGGCGCTGGCCCATGTGCTCAGGAACATCGGCTACAGCGCGGTAGGCAACGCGCTCGGCATCGCCGCTTTCCTGGCGCTGCCTTCGGTCATCCTCATCCTGCTGTTCGGCCAGACCCGCATCTTCTTCGTGATGTCGCGCGACGGCCTGCTGCCGGAGAAGCTCTCCAAGGTGCATCCGAAGTGGAAGACGCCCTATGTGGTCACCGCGATCACCGGGGTCGTGGTCGCAGTGGCGGCGGCGTTCCTGCCGGTCGGCCAGCTCGCGGACATCGCCAATGCGGGCACGCTCTACGCCTTCCTGATGGTCGGCGTCGCCGTGATGATGCTCAGGAAGACCGAGCCTGGCCGGCTGCGCAGGTTCCGCGTGCCGGCGCTCTGGCTGATCGGGCCGCTCACCATCGCGGGCTGCCTGTTCCTGTTCCTCAACCTGCCGACAGCGGCGATGCTGGTCCTGCCGATCTGGACCGCTGTCGGGCTCGTCGTCTATTACGCCTATTCCCGCAGGAAGTCGCATCTCGGCCAGGGCCTGGTGGAGGTGCATGAGCCCGAGGTTCACGACCTCGAGCCGCCCACTCCGGGCATCGACGAGCCGCGTTAGGCGATATCAGCGGGGTGAAGGGAAGGGGAGGCTTCGGCCTCCCCTTTCTTTTTTGGAGAAACCGGTGCGCGCCCGGCTCGTTGATCCTCCAAAGGAGAGATCATGGCCACTCAGCCCCAGCCCGAACAGCCGCCGCAGCCGAGCCAGCCCCCGCAGCCCACGCCGCCGCCGCCGGAGGCATTCCCGCCCGC
The DNA here is from genome assembly GCA_035629975.1 of Allosphingosinicella sp. GTDB lineage: Bacteria > Pseudomonadota > Alphaproteobacteria > Sphingomonadales > Sphingomonadaceae > Allosphingosinicella. Next base: position 21,600 of record DASQLN010000008.1, read on the forward strand.
GCCCGACATCGACGTGCCTTCGCCAGAGGCGGTGCCGCCACCCAATACGGGCTGAGCGGAGCAGCTCGGCGATCAGCGCCAATTACGGGGACACTATACTTAATTCGGCGCGCCCACGGTTGCGGCGGCGCCACGCCCAACGCGCCACGCGGGTTGAATTAAGTATAGTGTCCCCGTAACTCGGACTCGAGCTTTCGCTGGATGACGCGATCAGCCGAGCCGCTCGGCGACCAGCGCCTTGAGGTCCGCCTCGGGCCGCGCGCCATAATGGGAGATGACTTCCGCCGCGGCGATCGCGCCGATGCGCAGGCTCTGCTCGAGGCTTCGCCCCTGCGCCTGGCCGGCGAGGAAGCCGGCCGCGAACAGATCGCCGGCGCCGGTCGTGTCGACGACCTTGCCGACAGGCTCGGCCGCCACTTGCGCGCGCTCGCCGCGCTGAACGGCGATCGCGCCCCGCTCGCTGCGGGTGACGACCAAAGTCTCGACCCTGGTCTCGACCGCCGCCACCGCGGCGTCGAAATCCGCCTCGCCCGCGAGCATCACGATCTCCGCCTCGTTGGCGAAGAGGATGTCGATCTTCCCCCTGTCGATCAGCTGGTTGAAGCCGTCGCGGTGGCGGTCGATGCAGAAGCTGTCGGAGAGGGTGAAGGCGATTTTGCGGCCCGCGCGGCGGGCGATGTCGATCGCCTTCACCATCGCGTAGCGCGGCGTCTCCGGATCCCACAGATAGCCTTCCAGATAGAGGATCGCCGCGCTTTCGATCTGGCCCTCGTCGAGCGCAGAAGCGGGGAGCAGCTGAGCGGCGCCCAGGAAGGTGTTCATGGTCCGGTGGGCGTCGGGCGTGACCAGCACCATCGAGCGCGCGGTCGGCACGCCGTAATCGGCCGACGGGGTGGTGAACTCGACGCCGGTCGCGGTCAAATCGTGCCGGTAGAAGTCGCCGAGCTGGTCGGGCGCGACCTGGCCGATGAAGCCGGCGCGTCCCCCCAGGGCCGCGACGCCCGCCGCGGTGTTGCCCGCCGAGCCGCCGCTGATCTCGCGCGCGGGGCCCATATGGTCGTAGAGCCGGGTCGCCTCCTCGGCGTCGATCAGGCGCATCATGCCCTTGGTCAGGCCCTCGCGCTCGAGGAAGGCATCGTCGCAATCGGCGATGATGTCGACGATCGCATTGCCGATGGCGAGAACGTCGAGTCGGGTGTCGGCGGTCATTCCTGGGCTTTCGCTGGCGGGAAAGCCGGCGCCCTAGGGGGCGGCGGCTTGACGGTCAACCATGGCCCCGCGCAAAGCGGCCTCGCGCCATCTCGACAGGCGGCTGGAAGTCGGTAGGCTGCGGGAAAGCCGCGAAGGGGGTTTGAATCATGCAAGGCACCAATTGGCAAGCGTTCGGGATCGGCATGGCGGCCGGCGTCGCCTTGTCGGTCAGCCTTTATTTCGGCTGGACGCTGATCCGGCCGGCCCCGCGCGAAACGGCCGATACGGCGGTGGCCGCGAACGCCCAGTTGCCGGTCGACGAAAACGCGCTGGTCGCCGCCAATGCCGAGCGGCCCGAAAACAATTTGCGCCCCCCGCCGCAGCTGCGGCCCGAACCCGAGGCCGAGCCGGCCCCGGAGCCGGTGCGCGTGGTGCCGCCGGTCGTGCGGCCCACCCCTCGTCCGGAGCCCTACGACCCACCGCCCGACGACGACCCGCCGCCCGAGGAAGAACCGGAAAAGCCGGACGAATAAGCGGCCGTCAGGGGCGGAAATCGACCTCGGCTTCGAACGGTATCGCCTGTCCGTCCGCGAAGGCGCGGATCTCGAAATAGGAGCGGAAGCGGGCGGCCAGCGCATGGAGCAGGGCCTCCCCGGCGGGCGGCGCGGCGCTGTCCAGCGCTCCCCCGAGCGCGTCTTGCGAGGCCGCATCGAAGCGGATCCTGTTGGCCGATTCATAGGGCGCGCCCTCGCCGAAATCATGCCATTCGGCGACCAGCTTCCCGGCGTCGTCATACCAGATCGCATGGGCGCCGCTGCCGGTGCCCTTGAGCCGTACCCGCTGTGCCATTGACCTCACCCTTCGCCTCCCCATAGCACGAGCGGATGAAGTTCCTCGGCCTTTCCTTCCTCGCCGGACTGGTCTCCGCGCTCGGCTTCGCGCCGCTCGGCCTGGTGCTTGCGACATTGGCCGCCTTCGCCTTGCTGATCGTGCTGATCGAGACCGCGCCGACTTTGCGCTCGGCGCTCGCCCGGGGCTGGTGGTTCGGCATGGGGCAGTTCGTGCTCGGGCTGAACTGGATCGCAACCGCCTTCACCTACCAGGCGGCGATGCCGGCCTGGCTCGGCTGGGTCGCGGTGGTGCTGCTCTCTTTCTATCTCGCACTCTATCCCGCCGCCGCCGCCGGGCTGGCCTGGCGCTGGGGCCGGGGAAGCCGGATCACGCTGACGCTCGTCCTGGCAGCCGCCTGGATCGTCACCGAATGGCTGCGCGGGACCATGTTCACCGGCTTCGCCTGGAACCCGGTCGGCGTCGTGCTGATCGATTCGCCACTGGTCCTGCCGGCGCCACTGATCGGCACCTATGCGATGTCGGGGATCGTCGTGCTCGTCGGGGGGCTGATCCTGCCGATTCTGGCGATGCGCCGCTGGCGGTTCATCCCCGGCGTGCTGCTGCTCGCCGCCTTGAGCCAGATCCCCACCTTCTGGTGGCGCCCGGACGATCCGGCGGCCTTGGCGTCGCGGCCCGCCATCCGCATCGTCCAGCCTAACATCCCGCAGGAGGAGCGCTGGGATCCGGTCAAGGACGAGGACAATTTCTTCAAGATCCTGCGCATGACCGGCGCGCCGGACGGGACGCCGCGGCTGATCTTCTGGCCTGAGGCCGCGGTGCCCTACAGCCTTCACGATGGCGACGCGCCGCGCCACCTCGCCCGGTTGATCGGCCCGCGCGACCTCCTGCTGACCGGCGGAATCGAAACGGCACCGCCAGTGGACGGCATGCCGGCGGAATATAACAGCCTCTATCTGCTCGGCCCCGGCGCCCGCATCCTGGGGCGCTACGACAAGGCCCACCTCGTCCCTTATGGCGAATATCTGCCGATGCGGCCTTTATTGTCGGCGATCGGCCTCTCCCGGCTCGCGCCCGGCGCGGGCGACATCCTCGCCGGGCCCGGGCCGCGCACGCTCGATCTGCCCGGCTTCGGCCGGATGGGCGGGCAGATCTGCTACGAGATCGTCTTTTCGGGCGAGGTCGTCGATCGCGCCAGCCGGCCCGATTTCCTGTTCAATCCGTCGAACGACGCCTGGTTCGGCGCCTGGGGCCCGCCGCAGCATTTCGCGCAGGCGCGGCTGCGCGCGCTCGAGGAGGGCATCCCGATCGTTCGCGCGACCCCGACCGGCATCTCGGCGATCGTCGACGCCCGCGGCCGGATCGTCGCCAGCCTGCCCCAGCACGAAGCCGGCGTGATCGACGCCCGGCTGCCGCTGCCCCAGCCGCCGACTTTGTTCGCGCGGTTCGGCAACATCCTCTGCTTCGCTTTCGCCCTGCTGCTCATCGCCGCGGCGATTGCAGTGCGTCGCAAAACGCGCTAGCGGGCGCGGCACATAAGGATATCTTTATATCCGCTTTCCCCTCCCTGGAAGGACGGCCTCCCAAGATGCGCAGCAATTATCTCTTCACGTCCGAATCGGTATCCGAAGGCCATCCCGACAAGGTCGCCGACCAGATTTCCGACGCGGTCGTCGATCTCTTCCTGAGCCGCGATCCCGAAGCCCGTGTCGCCTGCGAGACCATGGTCACCACCAACCGCATCATCCTCGCCGGCGAGGTCCGCTGCCGCGAGGGCGTGACCCCGACGCTCGCCGAGATCGAAGAAGCCGCGCGCGGGATCGTCAAGAAGATCGGCTACGAGCAGCACGGCTTCCACTGGCAATATGCCGATTTCGCCTGCCATCTCCACGGCCAGTCCGCCGACATCGCCCAGGGCGTCGACGAAGCCGGCAACAAGGACGAGGGCGCCGGCGACCAGGGCATCATGTTCGGCTATGCCTGCGACGAGACTCCGGACCTTATGCCGGCGACGATCCATTATTCGCACCGCATCCTCGAGACGCTCGCCGGGCACCGCCATTCGGGCGCGGCCGATTTCCTCGAGCCCGACAGCAAGAGCCAGGTCACCCTGGCCTACGAGGACGGCAAACCGGTGCGCGCGGTCAAGCTGGTCGTCTCCACCCAGCATGCCAAGGGCTACGACCAGGCCAAGCTGCGCGACTATGTGAAGGGCGTTTTCGCCGACGTCATGCCCACGGGCTGGATGCCGAACGACGACGACGCCATCTTCGTCAACCCGACCGGCCTGTTCGAGATTGGCGGGCCGGACGGCGATGCGGGCCTCACGGGACGCAAAATCATCGTCGACACCTATGGCGGCGCGGCCCCGCATGGCGGCGGCGCGTTCAGCGGCAAGGACCCGACCAAGGTCGACCGCTCGGCCGCTTATGTGTCGCGCTACCTCGCCAAGAACATCGTCGCCGCGGGCCTCGCCCGCCGCTGCACGATCCAGCTTTCTTATGCGATCGGAGTCGCCGAGCCGCTCTCGCTCTATGTCGACCTGCACGGCACCGAGGCGGGGGGCGCGAGCGCGGCGAAGCTCGAGGAGGTGCTGCCGCAGCTCGTCCGCCTGACTCCCAAAGGGATCCGCACCCATCTTGGTCTCAACAAGCCGATCTATTCGCCCACCGCCGCCTACGGCCATTTCGGGCGCAAGCCGGAAGGCGATCTGTTCAGCTGGGAGAAGACCGACCTGATCGATTCGCTGAAGGCGGCCGTCTGAGCGCGAACCTCTACCGTCTGTTCGCGGCCGCCGCCGCTCAGGCGGGCGAGACGCCGGCCTTCGTCGAGGACGGCGCGGTCCGGCTCCTCTATTCCGAGCTCGATGGCGCCGTCGCCGCCTGGGCGGCCGCGCTCACCCGCCTGGGCGCGCGGCCCGGCGACCGCATCCTGGTCCAGGCCGGGAAATCGGTCGAGAGCGCCCTGGTCTATCTCGCCGCGCTGCGCGCCGGCCTGGTCTACGTGCCGCTCAACCCCGCTTACACGCCGGCGGAACTTGCCTATTTCATCGAGGATGCGGAGCCTGCGATCGTCGTCGCCGACGGTCATTTGAGCTTAGGCGACCTGGCACCCGAGCCCGCGGACTTCACGACCGTTCCGCGGGGCCCCGACGATCTCGCCGCCATCCTCTACACGTCGGGCACGACCGGCCGCTCCAAGGGCGCGATGCTGAGCCACGACAATCTCGCCTCCAACGCGCTGGTGCTGAAGGACTATTGGCGCTGGCAGGCGGGCGACGTGCTGATCCACGCGCTTCCCATCCATCATGTCCACGGCCTGTTCGTGGCGCTGCACGGCGCCCTGCTCAACGGTTCGACCATGCTCTGGCACGCCGGCTTCGACGCCGACGCGGTGATCGCGGACATGGCCGGCGCCACCATCCTGATGGGCGTGCCGACTTTTTATGTCCGCCTCGCCGCCCATCCGGGGCTGACCCGCGATGCGGCCGCCAACATGCGCCTCTTCGTCAGCGGCTCGGCGCCGCTGCTCGAAGCGACCTTCGCGGCGTTCGAGGCGAAGACCGGCCATCGCATCCTCGAACGCTACGGCATGACCGAGGCCGGGATGATCTGCTCCAACCCCTATGAGGGCGAGCGCGTGCCCGGCACGGTCGGCTTCCCGCTGCCCGGCGTGGAGGCGCGGATCCGCGACGAGGTGCTGGAGATACGCGGGCCGAACCTGTTCAAGGGCTATTGGCGCCAGCCCGGGAAGACGGCGCAGGAGATGCGCCCGGACGGCTATTTCATCACCGGCGACGTCGCGACGATGGACGGGGACGGCCGCGTCGCCATCGTCGGACGGGCGAAGGACCTGATCATCGCCGGCGGGCTCAATATCTATCCCCGGGAGATCGAGCTCGTCCTCGATGCGATGCCCGGGGTGGTGGAAAGCGCGGTGATCGGCCTGCCGCACGACGATCTCGGCGAGGCCGCGGCGGCGGTGGTGGTCCGCACCGACGCCGCGCTCGACGAAGCGGCGATCCTCGCCGGCCTCGCCGATCTCGCCCGCTTCAAGCAGCCGCGCCGAATCCTTTTCGCCGACGCGCTGCCGAGAAACGCCATGGGCAAGGTCCAGAAAGCGGCGCTGCGCGAGCTCTACAGGGACCTGTTCACTGGTCCTCGTCCCAGCGGCAGCTGATCCGCCAGGTCCGGTCGCGATAGCGCAGCGTGCCGTGGAACGAGACGCCGCGGCCCTTGCGCGTGTCCAGCCGGGCGATGAAATGTTCGACATTGGAGTCGGCCAGGTCGAGCTTCAGCAGCTGCCGGTCGAGCCAGCTCTGCGTGATGCGCGGGCTCGCGGCGTCCTGCCCCGTGAGCAACTCCCGCGCTCCATCGGTCAGCCGCGCCTGGGTGATCGCCGACGGGCCGGTGCCGACGCTGAGGTCGAGCCGCGGCGCGCCCCGTTCCGGCGACCGGCAGTGGATCGTGCTGGTGGCGAGAGCCGGGCTGGCGGCGACGAGGCCGGCCGCGGCGGCGAGCAGGCTTGCGGTTCTCATGCGAAGGAGGATAGCAGCACCGGGCCTGCGCCGCCATGAACGATCCGACCACCATCCGGCGCCTCTACGGGCGCTCCAAGGGCCGCCCGTTGCGCCTGGGCCAGGCCGTGCTGATCGAGGAGCTGCTGCCGGCGCTGAGCGTCGCCGAAGCCGGCCCGCTCGATTCCCGCGCCTTGTTCGGCGGCGACAGGCCTTTGCATTTCGAGATCGGCTTCGGCGCGGGCGAGCATCTCGCCTTCCGCGCCGACCTTTTGCCCGATCACGGCTTCATCGGCGCCGAGCCCTTCCTCAACGGAGTCGCCGCCGCGCTCGGCCATATCCGCGACCGGCATCTCGCCAATGTCCGCCTGCATCATGGCGACGCGCTCCAGGTGCTCGAGCGGCTGCCCGACGCCGCCTTGCGCTTCGTCTATCTGCTCCACCCCGATCCCTGGCCCAAGGCGCGCCACGCCAAGCGCCGGATGATCAATCCCGGTCCGCTCGACCTGATCGCCGCCAAGCTGGCGCCGGGCGGCGAATTCCGCCTGGGCACCGACGACCCGGTCTATTGCCGCTGGGCGATGATGGTGATGGGCGGCCGTTCCGACTTCGAATGGCTGGCCGAGACGCCACGCGACTTCCTCACCCGTCCGGGCGGTTGGCCCCAGACACGCTACGAAGCCAAGGCGAAGCGGGAGGGTCGCGAAGTCTGGTATTTCCGCTATAGGAGGGTGTGATGTCGCGCTTCCTTCTCGCCTTGCTCCTGCTCCTCGGCGGCGAGGGCGCCGCGCTCGCCTGCTCGTGCATGATGACGCCGACCGATCCGGCCGTTCGCGCCGCCCTCGCCCGCGAGGTCGCCCGCGACGCCATCGCCCTGGTCGAGGTGGAGCTCGTCGCGCCCTATGACGAACGGCGCGGCCGCGGCGAGCAGCTGCGGATCCGCCGGACATTGGCCGGCGGCGCGCGTCCCTCCTTCGAGGTCGAACGTCCCTACACGCCAAGCAGCGCGTCTTGCGACGTGGAGTTCCAGCGCGGCAGGCGGACGATCCTCGTCCTCTATCCGCCGCGGACCGGGGCGCGCCCGCCCGCCATCCGCTACCGCATCTCCAGCTCGTGCAGCGCGCCGATGCTGACCAACGCCGGCTTCCGCGACGCCGTCGCCGCCGCGATAAGGCTGCGGCGGCGCTTCTAGCTTCCACTATCGCCGCCGCCCGCCTTTGCGGCTAATGTCGGGCGAAACCGGGGGAGAAGAGCATGTCCCACAGCGCCTGCAACGAGCCAACCTGCGCGACCGTGGTGGAAGGCCGGGTCAGCATCTGCCCGAAATGCGGCGGTCCCATGCGCAGCGTGGGAGAATCCCCGGTGCGGGCGATCGTGCTGCTGATCTGCGGCCTGCTGCTGGCGATCGGGATGGCGGTGATCTATCTCAACATCGGGCCCTCGATGCACAATCCGGGCGTGGAGGACGCCGACGGCTCCTCGTTCACCGGCACGGCCGAGCAGGCGCGCCTCTTCCTCACCATCTTCGCGGCGGTGTTCGTGTTCGGGCTGGTCGCGATCGCGAACGGAATCTTCATGCTGGTCACCCGCCGGCAGAGCAAGGTCTTCGTGATCGTCACGCTCGGCCTCGCGGCGGCGCTGATCATCCTCTCTTTCGTCGGCATCCGCAGCGCGAAGGAAGACGAGCCGCCGCGGGTTTACCGGACCTATTAGGAGGGACGCGCGGGCCTCGGCGTCAGCCGCAGCAGCCGCCCGCCCGAGCCGCCCTGCTGGTCCTCGAGCAGATAGATCGAGCCGTCGGGCGCCTGCTCGATCTCGCGGATGCGCGCGTCCATCTCCCAGCGCCCCGCCTCGCGGGCATTGACGCCGTCGAGGTCGACATGGACCAGCGCCTGGCCGGAGAGGCCCGCGACCAGCGCATCGCCCCGCCAGCCGGGGAACAGACCGCCCGAATAGACGATCATGTCGCCGGGTGAGATGACCGGCGTCCAGGTGACCTTGGGCGCGACGAAGCCGTCGCCGGGGCTGTGGTCGGGGATGTCGCGGCCGTCATAATGGTCGCCGTTGGAGACGCGCGGATAGCCGTAATTGCCGCCTCGCTCGATCAGGTTCAATTCGTCGCCGCCGCGCGGGCCCATCTCGACCAGCCAGAGCCGGCCGTCGGGGGCGAAGGCGATGCCGAGCGGATTGCGGTGGCCGAGGCTCCAGATCTGCGCGGTGACTCCGCCCCGCGCCGCGAACGGATTGTCGGCGGGCACGCTGCCGTCCGGGTTGAGCCGCAGCACCTTGCCGGCATTGGACGCCATGTCCTGCGCGGGCGTGAATTCCTGCCGCTCGCCCGAACTGATGAAGAGGTAGCGGCCGTCGGGGGAGAAAGCGATGCGGTGCCCATAATGGCCGCGGCCGGAGAATTTGGGCACCTGCCGCCAGATCACCGCAAAGCCGTCGAGCCGCGCGCCGCCGCCAGCCAGGACAAGCCGCCCGCGGCCGACCGCGGCGCCCCGCAGGCGGCCCTCGCCGGCTTCGGCGAAGCTCAGATAGACCAGGCCGTTATTGGCGAAATCCGGGTGGAGGACGACGTCGCCGAGGCCGCCCTGCCCGCCATAATCGACCGCCGGCACGCCCGTGACGTCGATCGCGCCGCCGCCCCTTGTCCACAATTTGAGCGCGCCGCGCCGCTCGGTGACCAGCGCCCGGCGCCCGCCGGGCAGGAAGACCATAGCCCAGGGCTCTGCGAACTGGCCGACCGCCTCGACCTGGAACGGGCGGTCCTGCGCCGCCGCGCCGCCGCCCCCGCAGGCGGCGCAGCCGAAGATCAGGGCGGCGAGGAAAAGCGGACGGAGCCGGCGCATCATCTAGCCTCCTTCAGCCCCCGCTCGACGTTCCCAGACGTGCACGGTGCCGTCAAGCCGCGTTGGCAGGGCGGGCTGGCGGGCCTAGGATGAAGGTCATGACGCGCCTCGCCTTGCTCGCCGCCCTGCTGCTTTCCGCCTGCGCGATAGTGCCTCGCTCGGACGGGCCGCAGATATTGTTCTGGCAGCGGCTCTGGGCGCTGTGCGGACAAAGCTATGCGGGCAGGGTGGTTTCGGACGACCCCGCCGACCGCGAGATGGCGGCGAGCCGGCTCGTCATGCACGTCTCCACCTGCACGCCCCAGGCGGTGCGCATCGCCTTCCACGTCGGCGCCGACCGCTCGCGCACCTGGGTGATCAGCCGCACCGCCACCGGCCTCAGGCTCAAGCACGACCACCGCCATCGCGACGGCAGCGAGGACGCGCGCAGCCAATATGGCGGCGACACCGTCTCGAGCGGGAGCGCGCGGAGGCAGGAATTCCCCGCCGACCGTTTTTCGCGCGCCCTGTTCGTGCGCGAGAACATCCCCGCCTCGGCCGCCAATGTCTGGGCGGTCGAGATCGTGCCGGGCCGAAGCTTCGCTTATGCGCTCGACCGCGAGGGGCGCCATTTCAGGGTGGAGTTCGACCTGACCCGGCGGGTGGCGCCGCCGCCCCCGGCCTGGGGCGCGCGCTGAACCGCCGGGCGACCCGTACCGCGTAAACCTGACGACTCCGACACTTCGCCTCCCGCCGGGCGTGCGAATGGCACGAATGGCACGAGAGTCACATGGATTCGCGGGGGGTCTCCTCCCGCGTCGAGCGCCTGATTGCAGGATAAACGGGGTCGGGACCGAGGCGATTCGCGCGGGCATGGCGTCAGCGTGGCAGGCCAAAACCTACATGTATCCAACAATCGCCGGTGGCCGTCAGAGCGCCATGACACCTTTTTTCGGCTGGCCAGTCCCCAATGTCGTCGCGGCAAGGGGCGCGCCGGCGGCGAGCAGCGCGGCGCGGCGGCCCTGCGGATCGGTGCTCATCTGCACGTCCTCGAACGGCCTGAAGCGCTCGAAGCAGTCGTGGGCGAGCGCACGCTCGACAAAGGCAGCGGTCTTCGGCCAGCGCCCGGCATCGACCGCGAAGCCGGCGTAGAAGGCGTTGCGGAAGAAGCTGGCGATGGCGATGTCCGCGAGACCGATTTCGCCGAACAGGAAGCCGGATGCCGGCAGCTCGCCTTCCAGATAGTCGAGCACCGCCGGTGCGTCTTCAGCCAGCGTCTTCTCGACCCGCGCGAGATCGCCGGCCTCGCCCCACACCGCCGGGTGGACCCGCTTCTGGTAGAACAGCCCCCAGATGAAGACGTCGCCCAGCCGCGTATCGGCATATTCCTCGAGCCATCGCGCGCGGGCCCGGTCGGCGGGCGTGGCGGGCAGCAGCGGCCGCGCCGGATAAGCCTCGTCCAGCCAGGCGCAGATCACCGAGCTGTCGGTGAGCACGAGGTCGCCCTGGACCAGCACCGGAATCCGCCTGAGCGGCGACAGCCGCGCGAACTCCTCGTCGCCGTAGAAAGGCGTGATAGGATCGATCTCGTAATCGAGCCCCTTCAGCGCCATGCAGGCGAGCACCTTGCGGACATAGGGCGAGACGTAGCTGCCGATGATCTTCATGGCCGGCGACCCTAATCCTCGTCTGCCCGCGCCGCCAGATCCATGAAATTGCGCGCGGCCTCGCGATCCTGCTCGTCCTTGAACGCGACACCGAGGTCGGGCGCGGCTCCGAGCATGTGCATCAGCGCCCAGAGCGCGAACCGGCGGCTCCGGTCCTTTTCCAGCCCGAGATCGACCTGCATCCGCTCTATCCCGGCGGCGAGCGCCTCGGCGCGCAGTGACGGCAAATCGGTGGTGCCGAAATAGCGGCGCAGCTGGTCGTCAAAGTCCATGGCCGGACCCTAGCGCCGCGGACCGCCGATGGGGACCGTTACTTTCGGGTCGGGACGGGAAGCGTTTCCGTCGCGATGCTTCGATTTCGTGCGACTTCATCGTAACGCTCGCGAAATATCTCTTTTCATGCTCTAGTGCGCATCCGCGGAGGAATCGCCATGCTCAATTCAGAGCGCCTTGCCGAATTGATCGAGAGCGCTGCTGTGCCGGAACTTGCGGCCTTGCTCGATGCACTACCGGCAACCAACCTCGCTTCCGTGGCGCGCACGCTCGCCTTGGGCGACGATCTCCAATCGCGGCTCAGCGGGCTCAACATCATCGCGGACGAGCTGGCGCGCGGGAAGGCCCCGCTGGAGGGCGCCCACCTCGCCGGCGCGGTTCTTAAGGTGAGCCTCGGCCATCTCGACGATCCCGATCTCGCGCCGGCGCTGATCGCCGAGAGCGCGGCGCAGGCCGCGACAAGCCTCGCCAATGCGCTTTCGCTCGACGGGGAGCACGAGGACATCGTCGCGCTGTCGACCGAGCTGGAGAGGGTGCTCTGGGGCCGCAGCGACGGCATCAGGCTCGGCATGTTGCGCCTGGCCGCGGTCGACGCCCTGATCGCGCTCGGGCGGCTGGAGGAGGCGGAAGCCTGGCTGACCGAGCTCGAGGCCCGCGCGGGCTTCAACCCGTCCCTGCCGATGGTGCGCAAGAAGCTGACGGAGCGCCTGCAGGATGCCAGGGACCTTGCCGATAGCCGTTCGCCGGAAAAAAGAGTGCTGGACCAATATCGGGATGCCAATATCGCGGCCGCGGAGGCGATGGCGGCGCTGATGAAAGACCAGCCTGAAATGGCCGCTCTCGCCGCCCAGCTGGTGGATCAGGCGCGCAAGGGCGAAGGCGCGCCGACGACCAGCTGGGAGGTGTTCGAGCGGGCGACGACCCAGATCAACCGGATGGCCGGACTGGTCGGGGTCGAGGAGACCGAGCTCCATCGCTGGCACGGCCGGGTCCGTACGTCATCAAAAGCGTTCAACGACAATGGCGGCACCGACCCCGCGCTCCTCGGCCCGGCGCTGGAGACCTTCCGCGCCGCCATCGCCTGGTACGATGCGAACGGCCAGCGCGAGGATGGATATCATGCGCGCTGGTGCGCCTACATCGCCGAGCGGAGGCTCGGCCGCCCCGGCGCGGCGCTCGACCTGCTCGAAGAGCTGGCCGCGCGGCTGGAGGAGGATCGGGCGGCGATCGCCGATCCCCTGCGCCGGGCAAGCGATCCCTTCCCCTTGCTGCCGGCGGCGCGGGTGGAATGCGCCCACATGCTGGGCGATCCGCGCCGGATGCTGGCCGCGATCGAGGCCGCGAAGGGACGCGCGCTCGCCGATCTGCAAACGAAGCGCGATGCGCGCGCCTTCGACGAGGCGGCCCTGCACGCCGCGCCGCAAGAGGTCGAGGATCTGGTTGCCCGGCTCGGCGTCGGCTACGCCAGCTTCCTCGCCATAGACGTCGCCGTGTTCGCCGTGGCCGTCTGGCCCGACGGCGGCTGGCACAGCACGCGGATCGATCTCGACGAGGCCGCGCGCCGCGATCTTGCCAGGCTGCAGGACCCGGCAAGCCGGGCGCGGCGGACCCAGCCGGCCGGGTTCGACTGGGGCGCCAAGCTGGCGCCGCTCACCGACTGGCTCCTGCCCCTGCTCCCCACGCTGCCCGAGGGCGGGCATCTCGTCTTCAGTCCCGATGGCGAGCTCCACATGTGGCCGCTCCAGATGGCCGCCACGCCGGCGGGGCCGCTCGGTTTGCAGGTCGGCATTTCGCGGGTCCACGGCATCGATACGCTCCGCCGGGTGGCGGCATCGGCGCCGCGCCGGCCGAAGCGCTCGATCACGGCCCACATTCTGGCCGACGACGAAGAGCTGGTCGCGGAAAAAGCGGCGGCCATGGCGCAAACCCTGTCGGCGCTGCCCGATCCGGAATCGATCCCGCCCGAAGCGGCGGACGAGGAGCGCTTCACGGCGCTCGGGGCGGGCGGCGCGCTGCTCTATGTCAACGCCCACGGCATCTTCCCCGAAGAGCGCTTCGCCGCGTTCATGGACCCCAATCCCTACCGCTCCGCCGGCATGGTCTTGGCCCATGACGGCCGGCTGCCGCCACGCTCGGCAAGCTGGCCGCATCGCCTCTCCCCGGCCGTCGTCCTCGAATCGCCCGGGCTCGACGTGCAGGGTGCCACGGTGGTCCTGCAGGGCTGCGTCTCGGGCCTGGCCAAGGAAGGGCGCGGCGGCGACGCGCTCGGCCTCGAATGGGCATTCCTCGTCCGCGGCGCGGACGCCGTGCTCGCCAGCCACTGGAATGTCGATTATCGTACGGCGGGCGCGTTCTGCCGCCGCTTCTGCGAGGCCTGGCTCGTGGACGGAAAACGCCGCATCGACGCCTGGCAGGAGGCCGCCGCGGCAACCCTTAAGGATCCCGAGGGCGGCCCCGAATATGATTGGGCCGCATTCTCGCTGACCGGCGATTGGAGGTAGACGATGGAACTTGCCGACCGGATTGCCGCATTGTCCGATTTCGCCGCGGTCGCCGCCTGCCAGGATCTGGCCACCGCGCTCGCCGCGCGCTCGGGCGTGGCGCTCGCCGATGCCGTGGACGAGCTCCCGCCAGAGCTGATCGGGCGTTTCGACCCGTCGGCGCTCAAGGAGGGCCTCGACATGGGCTATGACATCGCCCTCCCGCCCGAAGTTTCGGTGCAGCTCGCCCGGGCGATGCTGCTGGCCGCGGCGGAGGACGAAACGACCGCGCCCGTGCTCGCCAAGGTGCTCGACGAAAGCAGCGACACCAGGCAGTTCGCGCTCGAGGTGCTGGCGATCGGCGCGGCGCTGTCGATGGTGATCTTCTCGGCCACAAGCAGCTACGGCAAGGATGGGTTCGGCAAGGCGGCACTGTCGCCCGAGCTTGCGGAGAAGATCGGCGGATGGCTCGACAAGCTGCGACCCTGGGTCGGCGGCGGCAGCGCCGCCTGACCGCGCCGAGGCGGGCCCGCCGCCAAGGCCCATCAGGCACCCCACCAAAGCGCTTGCCCGCGCCCGGCCGCGCACCTATATAGCCCTCACCTCCTCTACATCGTCAAACATGTCGAGGCTGGTCCCGGGGACGGGGCCGGCGCCGGAGGCCCATGTTTCATGGAGACGAGATGGCGGACATCGCCGAGCTGACCCGATTGATCGAGCCCGAGGCCAAAGCCGAAGGGCTGGCGCTGGTGCGCGTCAAGATGACCGGCGGGACGTCCGATCCGACGCTGCAGGTGATGGCCGAGCGACCGGACACGCGGCAATTGACGCTCGAGGATTGCGCGCGGCTGTCGCGGCGGCTGTCGGACCGGCTCGACGCGCTCGAGGCGGAAGGGCGCGACCCGATCGAGGAGAGCTACCGGCTCGAAGTCAGCTCGCCCGGCATCGACCGGCCGCTGACCCGGCTTTCGGATTATGACGACTGGAAGGGGCACGAGGCGCGCATCCACCCGCACGAGCCCTATAATGGCCGCAAGCAGCTTTCGGGCGACCTCATCGGGGTGGACGGCGAGACCGTGCGCATCGACGTCAAGGGCCTGGGCGAAACCGCGATCCCGTTCGCGTCGATCCGCAACGCCAAATTGCTGATGACCGACCGGCTGATCAAGGCGACCGCGCCGCTTTCGAGCGAGGGCGCCGACCTAGTTGAAGAAGAAACTGGACCCCCGCCTTCGCCGGGGAACTTAGAAGGACAGGATTGACCATGGCCACCGAAGCCACCTCCGCGCCCGGCGCAAACCCCGCCGCGCCAGGCGCCGTCTCCGCCAACAAGGCGGAGCTGATCGCGATCGCCGACGCCGTCGCGCGCGAGAAACTGATCGACCGGATGATCGTGATCGAGGCGATGGAGGATGCGATCCAGCGCGCCGCCCGCGCCCGCTACGGCGCCGAGAACGACATCCGCGCCAAGCTCGATCCGGTTTCGGGCGACCTCAGGCTGTGGCGCGTCGTCGAGGTGGTCGAGGAGGTCGACGATTATTTCAAGCAGGTGAACCTCGAGGATGCGGGAAAGCTGCAGCCGGGCGCCGCGCTCGGCGACTTCATCGTCGATCCGCTGCCGCCGATCGAGTTCGGCCGGATCGCCGCCCAGGCCGCCAAGCAGGTCATCTTCCAGAAGGTCCGCGATGCCGAGCGCGAACGCCAGTTCGAGGAGTTCAAGGACCGCACCGGCGAGATCATCACCGGGGTCGTCAAGCGCGTCGAATTCGGCCATGTCGTCGTCGATCTCGGCCGCGCCGAGGGCGTCATCCGCCGCGACCAGCAGATCCCGCGCGAGATTTTGCGGGTCGGCGACCGCACCCGCTCGATCATCTCCAACGTCCGCCGCGAAAATCGCGGGCCGCAGATCTTCCTCTCCCGCGCGCACCCCGATTTCATGAAGAAATTGTTCGCGCAGGAAGTGCCCGAAATCTACGACGGCATCATCGAGATCAAGGCCGCCGCCCGCGATCCGGGCAGCCGCGCCAAGATCGGCGTCCTCTCCCACGACAGCTCGATCGACCCGGTCGGCGCCTGCGTCGGCATGAAGGGCTCGCGGGTCCAGGCCGTGGTGCAAGAACTTCAGGGCGAGAAGATCGACATCATCCCCTGGTCCGAGGATCTCGCCACCTTCGTCGTCAACGGCCTCCAGCCGGCGACCGTCAGCCGCGTCGTCATCGACGAGGAGGAGAGCCGGATCGAGGTGGTCGTTCCCGACGACCAGCTCAGCCTCGCCATCGGCCGCCGCGGCCAGAACGTCCGCCTCGCCAGCCAGCTGACCGGCTCGGCGATCGACATCATGACCGAGGCCGACGCGTCGGAGAAGCGCCAGCGCGAGTTCGTCGAGCGCTCCGAATTGTTCCAGAGCGAACTGGACGTCGACGAGACGCTCGCCCAGCTGCTCGTCGCCGAAGGCTTCGGCGCGCTCGAGGAGGTCGCCTATGTCGAACTGGACGAGCTCGCCTCGATCGAGGGCTTCGACGACGAGCTCGCCACCGAGCTGCAGAACCGCGCCGCCGAGGCGCTGCAGCGCCAGGAAGAGGCCGCCCGCGAGGAGCGCCGCTCAATGGGAGTCGAGGACAGCCTTGCCGAAATGCCCTATCTCACCGAGGCGATGCTGGTGACGCTCGGCAAGGCCGGGATCAAGACGCTCGACGACCTCGCCGATCTCGCCACCGACGAGCTCGTCCAGAAGAAGCGCCCCGAGCAGCGCCGCCAGCGCGAATCGAACCGGGCCGAGGACAAAGGCGGGCTGCTCGCCGATTACGGCCTCTCCGACGAGCAGGGCAACGAGATCATCATGGCCGCCCGCGCCCACTGGTTCGAGGACGAGGACAAGCCGGGGGAGGACGCGAATGCGGAACCTTCCCAATGAGACGCTAAGGCCTGAAAGCAGCCTTACAGGAACCGCCAAGGTCCGTTCGTCCCGAGCGAAGTCGAGGGGCGCTGGCACGGATTCATCCCATACGCCCCTCGACTACGCTCGGGACGAACGAGGTGGTGGCGGTGCCCACGTGCCGGAGCGGACCTGTATCCTGACGAGGCGCACCGCCCCGAAGGACGACCTCATCCGCCTCGCGCTTGGCCCCGAAGGCGAGATCGCCCCGGACGTCAGGGCCCGCGCCCCCGGGCGGGGCGCCTGGATCGGCGTCGACCGGGCGGCGCTCGAGGCGGCGCAGGTCAAGGGCAAGCTGAAGGGCGCGCTGGCGCGGGCGTTCAAGACGGCTGACCTCGCCATCCCCGCCGATCTCGGCGCGCGGATTGAGGACGCGCTGCGCCGGTCCGTGCTCGACCGGCTCGGGCTCGAGGCCAAGGCCTCGAACCTCCTGCTCGGCTCCGAGAAGATCGAAAATGCCGCCCGGCGCGGCCAGGTGGCGATGCTGATCCACGCCGCCGACGCCAGCGCCGAGGGCCGCCGCAAGCTCGACCAGGCCTGGCGGGTCGGCCGCGAGGCGGAGGGAAGCGGCGCGCAAGGCTTGGTTTTCCCGGAGGGGAGGGCCATATTGTCGTTGGCGCTCGGCCGCGAGAATGTGGTACATGTCGCCATCATCGATCGTGCCGCGGCCGCGCGTGTGAGCCACGCGCTCGGGCGGTGGCGCGCTTTTATCGGACGCGAGAATGAGCTAAGCGCCGCCACGGCGGAAACGCCGGGCGCTTCGGCTGAGTGATTCGATTTGATTTTAAAGGATTTTGAGTGAGCGAGACGACTGACAAGCCGAAGCTGGGCACGCGCGCGCCTCTGGGCATCAAGCGCACGGTCGAAACCGGCAAGGTGAAGCAGAGCTTCAGCCACGGCCGGTCGAACACCGTCGTCGTGGAGGTGAAGAAGCGCCGCATCCTCGGCCGCCCGGGCGAGGCCGAGGCGCCGAAGCCTGAGCCGGCCCGCCCCATCCCGGAGCCGGTCGTCGCCGCGCCCGCACCGGCGCCCGCGCCGAAGCCGGCCCCACGTCCCGCCAGCACCGAGACGGCGCAGGAGCGCTCGGCCCGCCTGATGCGGGACGCCGAGGAGCAGCGGATGCAGGCGCTCGAGGATGCGCGCCGCCGCGAGGATACGCAGGCCAAGGCCCAGACCGAGGACGAAAAGCGCCGCGCCGACGACAATAAGCGTGCCGAAGAGGAGGCCGTCGCCGCGGCCAGTCTCGCCGCCGAGGAGGAAGCCCGCCGCGCCGCCGAGCCGCCGCCCGCCGCCGCTCCCTCGCCGGCCGCCGTTCCCGTCGTCGAGGATGACGAGGAGCGCCCCCGCCCCCGCCACGGCCAGCCCGCCGCCCGCCGTCCCGAGCCCGCGCGCCCGAGCCGCGGCCGCGAGGAGCATCGCCGCGAGCGCGGCAAGCTCACCGTCAGCCGCGCGCTGGGCGAGGATGGCGACGCGCGCGCACGCTCGCTCGCCGCCCTGCGCCGCTCGCGCGAGAAGGAAAAGCGCGCCCATCAGCAGGCCGGGCCCAGCGCCAAGCAGGTCCGCGACGTCGTCGTCCCCGAGGCGATCACCGTCGCCGAGCTCGCCAACCGCATGGCCGAGCGCGCCGCCGACCTCGTCAAATCCTTGTTCAAGATGGGCATGCCGGTCACCGTCAACGAGGTGATCGACCAGGACACGGCGGAATTGCTGGTCACCGAGTTCGGCCACAACATCAAGCGCGTCAGCGATGCCGATGCCGACATCCAGTCCGAGGAGGACGTCGACGCCGCCGAGACGCTGCGCCCGCGCCCGCCCGTGGTCACGATCATGGGCCATGTCGATCACGGCAAGACCAGCCTGCTCGACGCGATCCGCGGCGCCAACGTCGTTTCCGGCGAGGCCGGCGGCATCACCCAGCATATCGGCGCCTATCAGGTTGCCCTGCCCGACAAGTCGAGGGTCACCTTCCTCGACACGCCGGGCCACGAGGCCTTCACCGAGATGCGCGCTCGCGGCGCCAACGTCACCGACATCGTCATCCTGGTGGTGGCGGCCGACGACGGGCTGAAACCGCAGACGATCGAGGCGATCAACCATACCAAGGCGGCCGGCGTGCCGATGATCGTTGCGATCAACAAGATCGACAAGCCCGGCGCCAATGCGCAGAAGGTCCGCGAGGAGCTGCTCCAGCACGAGGTCATGGTCGAGGCGATGTCCGGCGAGGTCCAGGACGTCGAGGTCTCCGCGCTCAAGAAGACCGGTCTCGACAAATTGCTGGAAGCGATCGCGCTGCAGGCGGAATTGCTCGAATTGAAGGCCAATCCCGAACGCCCGGCCGAAGGCGCCGTGGTCGAGGCCAGGCTCGACAAGGGCCGCGGCCCGCTCGCCACCGTGCTCGTCCAGCGCGGCACGCTTCGGGTCGGCGACATCTTCGTCGCCGGACCGATCTCGGGCAAGGTCCGCGCGATGATCGACGACAAGGGCCGCCAGGTGAAGGAAGCCGGGCCGAGCCTGCCCGTCGAGGTGCTCGGCCTCTCCGGTGTGCCCTCGGCCGGCGACACGCTGAGCGTGGTCGAGAACGAGGCCCGCGCCCGCGAGGTCGCCTCCTATCGCCAAAGCGTGATCGACACCAAGCGCACCACCAACGCGCCTGCGAGCCTCGACACGATGTTCTCGGCGCTGAAGGAAAAGCAGGCGGTCGAGTTCCCGCTGGTCATCAAGGGCGACGTCCAGGGCTCGGTCGAGGCGATCGTGTCGGCGGTCAACCGCATCTCCAACGACGACATCAAGGCGCGCGTGCTCCACGCCGGCGTCGGCGGCATCACCGAGAGCGACGTGACGCTCGCCAAGGCCTCGGGCGCGCCGATCATCGGCTTCAACGTCCGCGCCAACGCCAAGGCGCGCGAGATCGCCGAACGCGACCAGGTCGCGATGCAATATTATGACGTGATCTACGACCTCACCGACGCGGTGAAGGCGGCGATGGCCGGCGAGCTCGGCCCATTGATCGTCGAGACCGTGGTCGGCCGCGCCGAGGTCCGCGAGGTCTTCTCGGCCGGCAAGCACGGCAAGGCGGCGGGCCTGCTGGTCACCGAAGGCTTCATCCGCAAGGCCCTGAAGGCGCGCATCACCCGCGAGGACGTCATCGTCTACAACGGCACGATCGCCTCGCTGCGGCGCTTCAAGGACGACGTCGCGGAAGTCCGCGCCGGCCTCGAATGCGGCGTCACCTTCGAAGGCCATACCGACATCAAGGCTGGCGACTATCTCGAAACCTACGAAGTCGAGGAGCGCGAACGCACCCTATAACGTCATCCCGGCGAAGGCCGGGATCTCGGGGAGAAGAGCCGTGACTTTATCTCAACGAGATTCCGGCCTCGCCGGAATGACGAGTTGAGGAAGTAATGGCGAAACCAGCCGAAACAACCGAGGGCCGCTCCGTCCGTCTGCTCCGCGTCGGCGAGCAGGTGCGCCATGCGCTCTCGGACATCCTGATGCGCGGCGACGTCCATGACGAGACGCTCGCCAGCCATATGGTGTCGGTGACCGAGGTCCGCATGTCGCCGGACCTGCGCCATGCCACCGCGTTCGTCATCCCGCTGCTCGGCGCCAATGCGCAGGCCGTGCTCAAGGCGCTGAGGACAAACACCGCTTATCTGCAGAGCGAGGCGGCGCGGCGGGTGAACACCAAATATGCCGCCAAATTGAAATTCCTGCTCGACGAGAGCTTCGACGAAGGCAGCCACATCGACAAGCTGCTGCGCGCGCCCAAGGTGGCGCAGGACCTGGAGGGCGGGAATGAAGTTTAGCGTCTTGAGTCTCGCCGCCGCCCTGGCCGCCGCGCCGCTCCATGCCCAGAATGCGCCCGAGACGGCGGACGCGCGCGCCGCGATCGCCGCGGTGCTCGCGCACCAGGCCAGCATGCGGGGCGCGGAGAGCGCGGCGGGGACCTGCGTGGAGCGCCCGCTCGCCGGGCCGCCGGCGGCGCCGGGCGCGGACGATCCCATGGTGCCGAACCATGCGGTGCGGATCGGTTTCCAGTGGCACGCCCCCGAGGCGCCGCCGATCGTCCGGCCGCCGCCCCAATATCGTCCCGATGGGCGGCGGCTCAATCGCGAGCGGCGGCCGGAAGTGCCCTTGCCCGCGGCGCTGGCGCCGGACCTCGCCCAGCGCCTCGACGCGCTTCGCGCGGAGGCCGCGCGCGCCCCGTCCGCGACGCTTGCGGAGATCGACGCGGCCCTGGTGCCCGCCCCCCTTCGCCTGCGCGACGGTGCCCGCGACTGCGGCCCGCTCACTTTGTCCGCGCCGGCCTTTGCCGGCGACGCCGCCTTCGTCGAGACCGCTTATGCCTGCGGCACGACCTGCGGCAATGGCAGCCTCTACGCCCTGCAGCGCCGCGAAGGCCGCTGGGAGGTCGTGGCGGTCGCGGATATCTGGATCAGCTGATGGCCGCCGGCCTCGGTGACCCGATGGCCGAGGGCGACGTTCGCCTCGAGCCGCTCGCCGAAGCCCACCGCGCGGCGCTCAAGGCCGCCTGCGCGGAGGATCTCGAAATCTGGACGATCTACGCGACCTCCTTCGATCCCGGCCATTTCGACGCGAGCTTCGATCTCATCATGTCGCTCAGGCGATGGCGCCGCTTCGCGATCTTCGCCGGCCCCCGCCTGGCCGGGATCAGCTGCTACATCAACATCGACGAAGAACGTGGGGCGCTGGAAATCGGCAATACCTATTATGTCCCGGACATGCGCGGGACCGGGCTCAATCGGACCGTCAAGGACCTGATGATCGGCCGCGCGATCGATTGCGGCATGCGCCGGATCGAGTTCAAGGTCGACAGCCGCAATGCCCGCAGCCAGGCGGCGATGGCCAAGATCGGCGCGGTCCGCGAGGGAGTGATCCGCGCCGACCGGATCACCTGGACCGGCCATGTCCGCGACACCGTGCTCTTTTCGATATTGGCGTCGGAATGGGAACGCTCATCTGCTATTAATCGCTGATGCTCCAGGCTCGGGCAAATCGACGGGAGGCTCGAAATGATCGGATGGACTATGCTCGCCGCGACCCTGCTCGGTGGCGCGCCCGGCTTTGCAGCTGAGGAGCCGATCAACAGGACACCGGTCCATGTCGCGACCCCCCTTACCGTCGTGACTCCCGAAGCCCGCATCCGCAACATGGCCGATTATCTCGAAGCGGTCGCCGATCCGCAGCGCGGCGTCTACATCCGCGGCTATACCGGCCAATGGTATTATGCGCGCGTGCGCGGCAATTGCCCGCGCCTGACCCGCGGCGCCTCGCTGCGCTTCAACGCCTCGCCGGGCGGGGATTTCGACCGCCACAGCTCGATCCGCGCCGACGGCTGGCGCTGCATGGTCGCGAGCGTGATCCAATCGGACGGGCCGCCGCGGCGCTGACGCGACGCCCTTCCCAAGCCTCGCCGGGACGCTAAACTCCCCGCAATGGCCAAGCTCTATTTCTACTACGCCTCGATGAATGCGGGGAAGTCGACCACGCTCCTGCAGGCCGACTTCAATTATCGCGAGCGCGGCATGGAGACGATGCTCTATACCGCCGCGATCGACGACCGCGTCGCGCAAGGCGTGATCGCCTCGCGCATCGGGCTCAAGACCGGCGGCAATCTCTACGACGCCCGCACCGACATCCGCCACGAGGTCGAGGAGGAGCTGAAGAAGCGCAAGCTGCACTGCATCCTCCTCGACGAGGCGCAATTCCTGACCCGCGCCCAGGTCGTCCAGCTCGCCTCGATCTGCGACGAGCTCGACATACCGGTGCTCGCCTACGGCCTCAGGACCGATTTCCAGGCCAATCTGTTCGAGGGCAGCGCGCACCTTCTCGCGCTCGCCGACACGTTGGTCGAATTGAAGGCGGTCTGCGATTGCGGGCGCAAGGCGACGATGAACCTGCGCGTCGACGCGGACGGCCGCGCGGTCAAGCACGGCGCCTCGATCGAGATTGGCGGCAACGACCGTTACATCTCGCTCTGCCGCCGCCATTTCATGGAGCGGATCGCCGAAGTGGACGGCGAGCAGCTCCGGTTCAGCCTGACCCGGGCGGCGGCGGCGCGCTGAGCGGGCTGAGCGGGCTGAGCCCGTTGAACGTCCGAAACCGCACCCCATATCCGGATCAGGTCCGGAGGGTATTCACATGGTCAGCCCACTTTTCACCGCTTTTGCCCTCATCGCCGCCGGCCGCGTCGAAGTGCCGCCGCCGCCCGCCCAGCCGGTGCCGGTGCCGCAGATCCGGGCCTATATCCGCGACGACTTGGACGATGAGGACGCAGACAGGCTGAAGCCTCGACGCTAGACGCGGCGCGTGCATGGCTGGCTGATCATCGACAAGCCCGTCGGGCCGACCTCGACTCGGATCGTCGGCGCGGTCAAAAGGGCGTTGCGCGAGGGCGGCTACCCGAAGGTCAGGGTCGGCCATGGCGGCACGCTCGATCCGCTCGCGTCGGGGGTGCTGCCGATCGCGCTCGGCGAAGCAACCAAGCTCTCGGGGCGAATGCTCGACGCCGACAAGGCCTATGAGTTCACGATCAGGTTCGGGAGCGAGACCGATACGCTCGATCTCGAAGGCGCGGTGATCGAGACCTCGGACAAGCGGCCCACGCGCGCCGCGATCGATGCCATCCTGCCCCGCTTTACCGGCGAGATCGAGCAGGTCCCGCCTGCCTTTTCCGCGCTGAAGGTCGATGGGAAGCGCGCCTACGATCGGGCGCGGGCCGGGGAGGAGGTTGCGCTGAAGAGCCGGAAGGTGGTCGTCCACGCCCTCACCGTTCGGGCTGAGCCTGTCGAAGCCCCCTCCTTCTCCTCGTCCTCAAAGGACAAGAAAGGCCCTTCGACAGGCTCAGGGCGAACGATAGGGGAAGCGACCCTCGCCGCTCGCGTCTCCAAGGGCACCTACATCCGCTCCCTCGCTCGCGACATCGCCCGCGCGCTCGGCACGGTCGGCCACGTCGCCATACTGCGGCGGACGAAGGCCGGGCCGTTCACGCTCGATGCCGCGATTTCGCTGGACAAATTGGGGGAAGCCGCTAAGCGCCGCACCCTTGAAGAACACCTCCTGCCACTGGCGGCGGGGCTGGACGACATCCCGGCTCTACCCGTCACCCCCGATCAGGCAGGAGCGCTCCGACAGGGGCGTATGTTGATCGGGATCGCCGCACAGCCAGGCCTCCACCTTGCGACGGACGACGATGTTCCGGTCGCGCTCGTGGAAGTCGGCGAAGAAGGTCTTCGAGTGGTACGCGGCTTCAACCTGTGACTTTATGAAGGAGTGAAACGATGTCGGTAACCGCCGAGCGCAAGCAAGAGATTATCAACGACAATGCCCAGGCCAAGGGCGATACCGGTTCGCCCGAGGTGCAGGTCGCGATCCTGACCGAGCGGATCGTCAACCTCACCGAGCATTTCAAGACCCACGCCAAGGACAATCACTCGCGGCGCGGCCTCTTGATGCTGGTCAACAAGCGCCGTTCGCTGCTCGATTATCTGAAGCGCGAGGACAATGCGCGCTACGCAGCCCTGATCGCGAAGCTCGGCCTTCGGAAATAACCCAGGAGCCCCGTCCGCGGGGCTCTTTTGTTTTCCTGCGAAAGCAGGAAACCAGATCTGGGCTCCTGCTTTCGCAGGAGCACAAAAAGCCGGCGGAGCAATCCGGCGAAGCTGGCACGGACCAAGACCGGTCCGAAAAGGCGGGCGATGAAGCCCGCACACCAGGGACCCCATGAAAGTACCACTTTCATGGGGGCTCGCATGAGGCCCCCGCCGCATATGGCCGCGGGAGTTTGAAGGAAAACCAATGTTCAACATGAAGAAAGTCGAAATCGAGTGGGGCGGCAAGACGCTGACCCTCGAAACGGGCCGCGTCGCCCGCCAGGCCGACGGCGCGGTGCTCGCCACCTATGGCGAAACCGTCGTCCTCTGCGCGGTCACCGCCGCGCGCTCGGTCAAGGAGGGGCAGGATTTCTTCCCGCTGACCGTCCACTATCAGGAAAAATTCTCGGCCGCCGGGCGCATCCCGGGCGGCTTCTTCAAGCGCGAGCGCGGCGCCACCGAGAAGGAGACTCTGACGAGCCGCCTCATCGACCGGCCCATCCGCCCCTTGTTCCCGGACGGTTTTGCAAATGAAATCAATGTCATCGCCCAGGTGCTGAGCTATGACGGCGAGACCGAGGGCGACATCCTGGCGATGATCGCCGCTTCCGCCGCTCTGACCATTTCCGGCGTCCCCTTCATGGGCCCGATCGCCGCCGCCCGCGTCGGCTACAGCGATGGCGAGTATCAGCTCAACCCGAGCATGGACCAGGTCAGGGAAGGCGAGCTCGACCTGATCGTCGCCGGCACCCACGACGCGGTGATGATGGTCGAATCCGAAGCCAAGGAGCTTTCCGAAGAGGTCATGCTCGGCGCCGTCATGTTCGCCCATCGTGAGCTGCAGAAGGTGATCCAGCTGATCATCAAGCTCGCCGAAAAGTCCGCCAAGGACCCCTGGGAGCTGCCCGAGGCGGTCGATACCTCGGCGGTCAAGGCCAAGCTCAAGTCGATCATCGGCAAGGACATCGAGGCGGCCTACAAGCTGACCAACAAGTCCGAGCGCCAGAACGCGATCGCCGACGCCCGCACCAAGGCGCGCGAGGCCTTCGAGGACATCAAGCACGACAATCCCGAGGAATATCTCGCCAGCCTGAAGCTCGTTAAGAAGCTCGAGGCGGAGATCGTCCGCGGCGCGATCCTCAAGACCGGCAAGCGCATCGACGGCCGCGACACCAGGACGGTCCGCCCGATCGAGGCGATCGTCGGCTTCCTGCCGCGCACCCATGGTTCGGCGCTGTTCACCCGGGGCGAGACCCAGGCGATCTGCACGACCACGCTCGGCACCAAGGAATCCGAGCAGATGATCGACGGCCTGACCGGCCTCTCCTACGAGCGCTTCATGCTCCACTACAACTTCCCGCCTTATTCGGTCGGCGAAGTCGGCCGCTTCGGGGCGCCGTCGCGCCGCGACGTGGGCCATGGCAAACTCGCGTGGCGCGCGCTCAAGGGCGTGCTCCCGACCCACGAGGAATTCCCCTATACGATCCGAGTCCTCTCCGACATCACCGAGTCGAACGGCTCGTCCTCGATGGCGACGGTCTGCGGCGGCTCGCTCTCGATGATGGACGCGGGCGTTCCGCTGAAGCGTCCGGTTTCGGGCATCGCCATGGGCCTGATCCTCGAAGGCAAGGATTTCGCCGTGCTCAGCGACATCCTGGGCGACGAGGACCATCTCGGCGACATGGACTTCAAGGTCGCCGGCACGTCGGAGGGCATCACCTCGCTGCAGATGGACATCAAGATCGCCGGCATCACCGAGGAGATCATGAAGGTCGCGCTCGCCCAGGCGAATGAGGGCCGCGCCCATATCCTGGAGGAGATGGCCAGGGCGCTCGATCACACCCGCGAGGAGCTCAGCGCCCACGCGCCGAGGATCGAGACCATGCAGATCGACAAGGCGAAGATCCGCGACATCATCGGCACGGGCGGCAAGATCATCCGCGAGATCGTCGCCACCACCGGCGCCAAGGTCGACATAGACGACGAGGGCGTGATCAAGATCAGCTCGTCCGATCTCAGCCAGATCGAGGCCGCGCGCCAGTGGATCTCCGGCATCGTCGAGGAGCCCGAGGTCGGCAAGGTCTATCAGGGCAAGGTCGTCAACATCGTCGATTTCGGCGCCTTCGTGAACTTCATGGGCGGCAAGGACGGCCTCGTCCACGTCTCGGAGATCAAGGCCGAGCGCGTCGAGAACGTCCGCGACGCGCTGGCCGAGGGCCAGGAAGTCAAGGTCAAGGTCCTCGAGATCGACCCGCGCGGCAAGGTCCGCCTGTCGATGCGGGTGGTCGACCAGGAAACCGGCGCCGAGCTGGAGGACACGAGGCCGCCGCGCGAAGGCGGCGATCGTGATCGTGGGCCGCGCGGCGAAGGCCGTGGCGATCGCGGACCGAGGCGGGACGGCGGCGGCGACCGTGGCCGTGGGCCGAGGCGTGATGGCGGCGGCGGTGGTGGCGGCAGGGACCGCGACCGCGGGCCTCGCCGCGAAGGCGGCGGCGATCGCCCCACCGGCGACCGCGCCCCGCGCCCCGAGCGCAGCAGCGAGGACGGGCCAGCGCCCGAATTCGCGCCGGCGTTTCTGACGCGGGATGATGACTAACCCTCCAGAGGCGTCAGCTTCTTGATCCGGAATAGGGATGGCCTCGCGATTAGTCGCGGGGCCATTCGTTTGTAGCCGTCACGTCTCCTCTCTTCTCTTGCTTAAGTCGTGCCTATCTGGAACTAACTCATCAAGCCGAGGGGGTTGGTGTTGACCGGGTTGTCGGGACTTGACGGCGAAAGACGCCAATTCGTTGCGAAGAGCCTCTGGCGCGCATGGCGCCACGACGGTCGCGGAGCTTCGATCCTCACCGGGTTTTCCGGCGTCGGCAAGACCGAGCGCGTGATCGAACCGCTCGTCGCCCGCGCGCGCGAGCAGAAAATAGTCGCGATCCATATCGATGTACCCGCACAACCCACGGATCTTGAGCGCGAGCTGCTCTCGCGCGTGAGCGAGGCTCTGCTGGACACGAGCGCGAAGGGTCTCGCCGAAAATGTGGTGGCCGCTCCAAACCTTGGGTCTGGACTGCGTCTTGTTCTGAGCCACGGAGGCCTTGTCGTCATCGATGAGTTTCAACGCCTCGTCCAGCCTAGGTCGGCTGCGCCCATTGAGCCATTTTCCGATCAGCTTGGAAAGCTCGCGCAACGGGCGCGTGACGGAGGATGCCTTTGGCTTGTCTCGAACCGAACGGTCGACCCGGTGTGGACGGAACCGTTTCATGTCGCGATTCTCGAAGCACCGACCGACACACGGGACGCAATCCGCATTGTCATCGATTCGATTGCCACCGGAGATGCGAAAGATCGCCTGCTTGAGACGCGTCACGAGGAGGTTGTCCGTCGCTTTGGGGGGAATCCTCGCGCGCTCCGGCTGCTCGGCAACATGTTGCGCCTGTACGACATCGACGAGTTGATCGGGCCGCCACGTGCGATCCCGGAAGGCTTGAGTCAGGAGGAACTAGCCAATAATATCGAGCGCAGTCTTCTTGCGAAGGCGCGGGAGGGATTGTCGAACGCAGCGCACGAACTGCTGCGAGGATTGGCGGTCCTCACGGAATTCGCGCCGATGGAGCTGATCCAGGCACTCGGCGACCACCTGGGCGACGTTGAGCCCTTACTTCGCGAAATGCAGGAGCGATTCCTCGTCGAACAACGGAAGGGGCTACGACAGGTCCATCCGGTCGTGCGCGAGGTCGAGCTGCCGAGCCTCTTACGCGATGGCAAACTCTACCGCAGTGCCAACCTTAAAGCCGGGAGGTGGTACGCTGCCCGAGTCGCAGCGGCGGGTCACTCTGCCTACGACGAGGCCTCACTGGCCTGGGACCTCGCCGGTGCGCGCTACCATCTTCTGGCAGCCGGTGCGCACGCCGACCTCCACGCCGCTCTCGACCTGATCCGGCCATACATCGAACGCCGTTTTGGCTGGGGCGGGCGGTCTCCGTCGAGCGAGGGGGAGCGGGATGCGCAAGTCTCACTTCTCGAGATCTTCCTGAAAAAGCCGGGAGCGCCGAGCGTCGAATATCATCTGGCGCGACTGCTTCAAATGCGCGGGCTAGGCGATGATTTGACTCGAGCGCTCGTGCATGCTGAGCGCGCTTCGGTCGGTCAGGACTTTTCTGATCCTTGGATCTTGCGGCTTCGGCTCGAGTATTGGGTGCATGGACCCGAGGCTCCGGACGCCTTCAGACATGAGGCGACGGAAGCGGTGAGCCCAGCGAAGGGTTTGTTTGCCGTTTATCAGATACTCTCCGTCGCTTTACATCACGCAGGGCGGGACAGTGAGGCAGTGGCACTCGCTCTTGAGGGCGCCGAGCGTTCTCTTGGCGGTGGCGCAGCCCGCCTAGTCGAAGAGGCGATTGCCGCTGCAGCTCCAATGTCAACGAATATGACGCTTAAGAGCGTCCGCGACTGGGCGCGAAAGCGAGAGGAATTCGGGCCCGTGACAGCGTTGGCTAACGTGCTCCTCGACGAGTATGGCGGCGACTGGCGAGGTGGAGCAGAGCGGGCGCGGATCGCTCGTCGGCAGCATCCCACCTACCTGCATCTGGCGCTGCATGAGGGCATCTGCTGGCTCGGCGCCAATATGCCGGACGAAGCGCAACATGCGCTCGACCGGTTCCCCGGCGGGGTCAGATACAATGTTCGGGACGCTCCTAGTTGGCTTGCTGCTCTCGTCGCGCTCGGCAATGGCGAAACGAAGCGCTCGCGGGAGTTGGCTGGGATTTATCTGGGCGGTCCGGCGCCTGCATCCCTCGCTGCGATAGAACGAATGCTTCTGCGGGAATGGGACACGCGGGTGCGAACCCTTGGCGAGGCCAATCCGGCTCTGATTTTTCCGATTCTGCCGCCGAGCCTCGCCGGCCTCGCTACGCCACTTTTCCGGCCCCAGCACGGACCACCAGTGCTGCCACAGGATTCGGCTGCGGCGAGGCCGGTGGAACAAACCACAGTCGACCGATTGCGCATACTGGCAATCGGCACCGAGTGGGCCTCCGGGCAGGGCGGCCTCAGTAC
The DNA here is from genome assembly GCA_035629975.1 of Allosphingosinicella sp. Lineage (GTDB taxonomy): Bacteria > Pseudomonadota > Alphaproteobacteria > Sphingomonadales > Sphingomonadaceae > Allosphingosinicella. Next base: position 51,007 of record DASQLN010000008.1, read on the forward strand.
GTTAAATCGCCAGCTCTGCTCGGCGCTTGCGGATGCCGGTTTGGACGTTGCCTGCGTTGTCATCAATGCGAACGCCGACGAAATCGACCGCGCGGGCCGATCAGGTGTGCGCCTCGTTCCCGCCAAGCGCACGACAGGGGTCGATGAACGAGAATGGCTGGCACGGCGCCCGACCGAGTTGGGCGCAGACTATGCCCCCGACTTCATCATCGGGCACGGGCGGATCACCGGCCCTGCTGCACTCCGGCTGGCTGAGGATTGTTTCCCAAGCGCGAAGCGTCTGCATTTCGTCCACATGGCCCCCGACGAGATCGAATGGCACAAGCTCGACCGCGAGACCCCTGCCGGCTTGCGGGCGGAAGATCGAACTCGCCAAGAGCTTGAGCTCGGGCGAAGCGCGTACCGCGTCGTCGCGGTCGGACCCCGCCTCCATGACCGCTATTCTCGCGACCTGTTTCCCTCTGGCGCGCCTACCCCGATTAGATTCGATCCGGGCTTTGATCCGAAGGAGAGCCGAGCAGTGGGCCCTCCGCCGCGTGGGCCGTGGAAAGTGCTGCTGCTAGGTCGTGCAGAAGACTATCGGTTGAAAGGCATTGACCTCGCTGCACAGGCGCTGGGCGGCGTGGCGCAAGCGCGCCACAGGGACTGGCCAGAGATCGAGTTCGTCGTGCGCGGCGCCAAGCCGGAGGATGCAGACGGCTTCCGTCAGCAGCTTTTGGGCTGGGCCGATTCGCCGCACCTCCAGATTGTGGTTCGAGCCTACAACGCTGACGAAGAGACACTCGATCATGATATAGGCACATCTAGCCTGGTCCTGATGCCCTCGCGTCGGGAGGGCTTCGGGCTGGTTGGGCTCGAGGCCATAGTCGCGGGAGCGCCCGTGCTTGTCAGCAGCAGCAGCGGTCTTGCGCAGATGCTGAGGGAGATGCTGAATTCCGAGCAAGCCGCCCGCGTAATTGTCGAAACCACCGGCGGTGAGATCAGGCCAGAGGAAGATGTGCAGGAGTGGGAGCGGGCCATCGACGGCATCCTGCGCAACCGCGAGGCAGCTTTTCGCGATGCTGCGGAACTTCGCGATACTCTTGGGGCGCGTCACAGTTGGCAAATCTCGGTGGAGTCCTTGCTCTCCAACCTCTGACAAGAAGCTGCCGCGATCCCTAGGACCGCGAGGCCTCATATCTTTTCCAGAACGCATCCAAATAAGGGCTTTCCTACAGCCCCCGCTCCGCCATATCTCAATTGCCTCCATTCGAATCCGCCCTTCGACACGCGGTTCGATTGGCTCACCGCTGCTCAGGATGAGCGGGAGAGAAGCAAGGAGGAGGTCATGTCTCACAAAACGTCCGCGGCCCGCCGCGCCGCCTTCTTCGCCGCGCTGCGCGAAACCGGCAACCAGACCATCGCCGCCGAGCGCGCCCGCGTGTCGCGGTCGTGGGTGCAATTGCAGCGGTCCACCGATCCGGAGTTCAAGGCGGAGGTCGCCGCCGCGGTGGCCGAGGCGAAGGTGCGGCTTTCGGGGGCGGCGTCCGGCAAGCCGCCCGCCAGATGGGGTTCGCAGGATGGCGAGGAGCTCGTCCTGCGCGGCGGGCGGGGGAAGCGGGTGCAGATCGCGCGGGCGCGGCTGCGGCAATGGACGCCCCGGCTGGAGGAGCGGTTCGTCCGGGCGCTGACCGCGACCTGCAACGTCAAGATGGCGTGCCGGGAGGCGGGGCTGAGCTACGCTTCCGTCTACAAGCATCGCGAGCGCTGGCCCGACTTCGCGGCGCGCTGGGACGCGGCGATCCCGGCGGGGTGGAAGAATGTCGATGCCGCGCTCGTCTGGGGCGCGATCGCCCTGTTCGACCCCGAGGTCGAGCCGCCCGAGGCGCTGGGGCCGATGAGCGTCGATCAGGCGATCACAGTGGTCTCGGTCCACCAGCGCCGCGCGATCGGGCTCGGCAAATGGCCGGGCGCGCGGCGCGGCGGCTGAGCGTGCCCGGGCCTCAATCGGCCCCGCCCGCGCCATTCGCTCGCACTGGTTCCTCGTCCGCACATTCCCCATCCCGCCTGCCGCTGACGCTGCCGACGCCTAAGATGATCTTCCCCCGCCGGGAGAAGGTCAGCGCCTGCCAGCGCCCGCCATTGCCGGTGGCGGTGCGGCTCCTCAGGAAGGTGAGGTGCAGCAGCTCATATTGCTCCGGGTCGATCAGACCCCTGTCGATCAGGCACCCCCATTGCTCGACGTTCCAGGCATAATCGCGCGCGATTCCGTCCTGGTCGATGGTTTGGGAGAGCGCCTCGTACCAGGCGAAGATCGCGCGCAGCCGCGGCCAGCGCTCCGCCTGCGGCATCGCCGCGAGCTTGCGGCGCAGGCGCGCGATGTCCTCGTCGCCCGGGAGCCGCGCCTGCTGCACGATCGTGTCGATCGCCCAGCGCACCTTGCGCATGGTGATCGGCCCCGCGGGAAACACCCGCATCAGCTCGGCCCGCACGCCCAGCAGCAGCCGGACATAGGCGTCCGCCTGCACCTGCAGCATATCATCGCTTTCGAAGATCGCGGTCAGCTCGGCCGCCAGCACCGGATGGAGCCGCCCCTCACCATCGTGCGCCGCCAGGATCCCGGCCCGGCATCGCTCGCGCACCGGCACCTTCAGGCAGTCCCGCGAGAACAGGAGCCTGCCATAGGTCGGGGCGAGCGCGGCGAGCGCCCGGCGGAAGCGGCGGCGCGAGCCGAAGCCCGCCCGCCATTGCTTCAGCACCGGCTGCAGGCTGCCGGTGCCGTAATTCCATTGCGACATGCCGACCGAGATGAGCTGGCTGTCGAAATTGCCGACCGGCATCGCCCAGCAGCCAATCGTCTCCGGGATCGAGGTCTCGGCCATGCGCTCGAAGATCGCGGCGCGGTCGAGGCCGATCTCAGCCAGCTGCGCTGCGGCGGCGGGATCGATCCGGATGAACCGCGCCATGCCCGTGCGGCTCGGCACGTCGCCGACCTTCCGGCAGGTCCGCGCGATCTCCGCCACCGTCTGGCCGCGGGCGGGCGGCGCGAGCAACAGGCCCTGGAGGATCAGGGCCATGAAGATCGCGAGGCGTGTCACGTCGAGATTACCCCCCGGCGGCGTCGAAGCCGCAGCCTTAGCCCAGCGCGGAGCAGATGGCATTCCCGAAAACGGCCGGGCCGCGGCCCGATCGGGCGTCGAGCCGATCCCCGCTCAGGCGGCGATGGGCAGTGGATATTGCTCCACCTCGTTGGCCGCCGCCCCCCGCTCCGCCTCCGCCTCCGCCTCGGGCCGGGCGGCCGGACGCGGGTTGGGGGCGAGCAGGCGGGAGATGAGGACCACGACCGCCAGGCCCAGATAGGCGTAGATCATGGCGAGCGGGTCCCAGAGCAGGCCGATGGCGAGCGCGATGCGCAGCCACAAAGGGTTGAAGCGGAAATCCTCGCCCAGCGCCTCGCAGACCCCGAACAATGTGTCCTCGCGCCAGAAAATCGCGGGCTGATAGCTTTGCATCTCTTCACTCCATCGGCGTAGCGGAGCGTCGCGTCCGCTTGATGCACAGCGTTAAGCATGAGCCGTGCCAGATGGAGGATGTCGCGGTTTTCCGGGGAAGCGGCCGGATGAAGCGTCGCCGGCCGCGCGGCGGTCCGGCCGCCTTGCGCCAAGAGTTGGGAAACGCCGCCAATCGCGGCGGTCATATCGAGGCTATTGTCCGTTGCCGGTCATTTCATTGCCCGCCGCCGCGTTGGCGGCATTGGCCGCATTGGCTTCGAAGCGGCGCAATTGCTCGTTGGCCTGGGCGTCGAGCGCCTGCTCGCGCGCCTGGAGGTCGTTCTCGACGCGGCCCTCATAGTCGGCGGCTGTGTTGACGATCGCGCGGTTGGTCTCGTCGTAAATCTCGTTGACCGAGCGCTCGCGCCCCGGCCCGCAGGCGGCGAGCGCGGCGCTGAGGGCGAGGAGGGGGAGGGGGGCGACGCGCTTCATCTCCACCGTCCTATCCTCCCCGTCATTCCCGCGAAAGCGGGAATCCAGCCTGAGGCCGGGTCTTGCACCCGCGTCGTCTGGACTCCCGCTTTCGCGGGAGTGACGAGGAGCTGGGAATAATGGGAAGTGAGGAAGTGGGGAGCTTCTGTTGCTCGGTGCTCCCCGTACCGCCGGTGTCCGCTTCTGTTGCCCGGTGCGGCCCGAACCGCGCTTTTGTCCAATGTAACTTAGTCCGTGAGGACCTCGTTACGCGGCAATCGCGAGCGCCTCGTTGTCGTTGGCACTTGTGGTTTTGAACGGTTTTACGGCGCATTCAGGCCGGGCAAAAATACCGTCTTTCAATACACGTCGATCCTGGTTCGGCCCCATCAGAACTCCGAGACCCGCAAAGTCGACACGCATGAAGCGTGCCGCCTGTGCGGACTCAGCTTTTGGTGGAGCCGCCGGGTACTGCCCCCGGGTCCGCTGCATCTATTACACGGCACAATTTATCGCCATATCCGGCCGAGGGTCCCATCAAAGTAGTACTTTGATGGGGGCCCTGTAGCCGGCAGCTCCTATATAGCGATCAACGGCTTAATGTGAAGTGACCGGCCGATCAGCCCTGCTTCCTGAGCGCGTCCCTGATCTCGCGCAGCAGCACCAGGTCGGCGGCCTCGGCGGCGGGCGCCGCGTCCTCCGCCTTCCTTTTCATCCGGTTCGCCGAGCGGACGATCAGGAAGATGATGAAGGCGAGGATCAGGAAGTTGATCACGACGGTGAGGAACTGCCCCCAGCCGAGCACCGGCACGGCCGCGGCCTTCAGCGCCGCATAGGTCAGCGGGCCGTCATAGCCCTCCGGCAGCGGTGCGAGCAGCACATATTTCGAGGAGAAATCGAGCCCCCCGAAGATCGCGCCGATCACGGGCATGATGATGTCCTCGGTCAGCGAGGTGGTGATGGTGGCGAAGGCGGCGCCGATGATCACCGCCACGGCGAGATCGAGGACGTTGCCCCTCGTCACGAATTCCCTGAACTCCCGAAGCATGTCAGCCCCCTCCCCGTTGCGGACGCGAAAGCGAAACCCTACTTGCCTTGCAGCAAGATTTGAAGGGAGGGGCCCCAAATGACCCGCAACCGCATCCTCATCATCGTCGGAGTGATCTTCGTGCTCCTCGCCGGCCTCACCACCTGCGGGGTCAACAAGATCCCCGCGGCCGAGGAGAGCGCCAAGGCCAAATGGGGCAACGTCCAGAGCCTTTACCAGCGCCGCGCCAATCTCATCCCCAATCTGGTCGCGACGGTGCGCGCCGCCGCCGCGCAGGAGCGCAACGTGCTGAGAGAGGTCACCGAGGCACGCGCCGGCGCCAGCCGCATCAACGTCACCGGCGAGCAGCTCACCGACCCCCAGGCCATGGCGCGTTTCGCCGAGGCGCAGGGCCGGCTGACCATCTCGCTGCAACGCCTCCAGGAAGCCTATCCGGAGCTGCGCACCAACCAGAATTTCCTGACGCTCCAGTCGCAGATCGAGGGGACCGAGAACCGGATCGCCGTCGCCCTGGGCGACTATAACGAGTCGGTCCGGCAATATAATACGACGATCCGGACCTTCCCGACTTTGCTTGCCGCGCGCATCATCTACGGCGCCCAGCCGATGGCGCAGTTCCAGGCCGAACAGGCCGCCCAGCGCGCGCCGACGGTCGACTTCGGCAACGGCCAGTAAGCGGCGGCGGGCGGCGTGAAAGCGCCCATCGCCGTTCTGGCGCTGCTGGCCATGCTGCTCGCCGGCTGCGGCGGCGCGCCGCAGGGGAGCGGAAACGTCCAATATCCGCGGCTGAGCGGGCGCGTCGTCGACGCGGCCGATCTGCTCACCCCGGCGCAGGAGGCCGGGCTGACCGGAAAGCTCGAGGCGCTGCAGCGCGCATCGAGCCGCCAGCTGGTCGTCGCCACCGTCCCCGATCTGCAGGGCCGCGGAATCGAGGAATATGGGGTGGGGCTCGGCCGCGCCTGGCGGATCGGGCAGGCGAGCGCGAACAACGGCTCGATCCTGATCGTGGCGCGGACCGAGAGGAAGATCAGGATCGAAGTCGGCTACGGCCTCGAGGGCATATTGACCGACGCCCTGACGAGCCAGATCATCCGCGATCGGATCACGCCGCGCTTCAAGGCCAATGACTATGCCGGCGGCATCGACGCCGGCGTCGATTCGATCGTCGAGCAATTGCGCGCCCCGCCCGAAGCGGCCGAGCAGCGCGCCGCCGAGGCGGCCCGGGCGGACAGCGAAGGCGAGGGCCGCCGAGGCGGCGGCGGCTCGCTCTTCGGACTCGTCATCGGGGGCGCGATGCTGCTGTTCGTCCTGCTGCCCCTGCTCGGAAGGGGGCTGCCCGGCCGCCGCCACGGCCGGCGCGTCTCGGTCTGGGGGCCGGGCGCCGGACGCGGCGGCGGCGGCCTGGGCTGGATGATGGCCGGCATGTTCCTCGGCGGCCTCGGCGGGCGTGGCGGCGGAGGCGGCGGCTGGGGCGGCGGGGGAGGCGGGGGAGGCGGCGGCGGTGGCGGAGGCTTCACCGGCGGCGGCGGCTCGTTCGGCGGCGGCGGGGCTTCGGGAGGATGGTGATGCAGCTCAGCCAGGCGGATCGGGCTCTCATCGCCGCCGCGGTGGCGAAGACCGAGCGGGAGAGCGACGGCGAGATCGTCGCCGTCCTTGCCCGACGGTCGGACGCCTATCACGACGTCGGGCTTCATTATGCGGTGCTCGCCATGCTGCTCGTGCCCGTCTGGTGGGCGGTGGCGCCGCAAAGCACGGTCGACTGGTTTGCCAATTTGCTGCTCGGCTGGAACGCCGAGCCGACCCGCTGGCAGGTGATGCTCTACATGTTCGCCAAGCTCGCCGGCACCTTCCTCGTGGTCCGCTTCCTGCTCGCCTGGCGGCCGCTGCGCATGGCGCTGACGCCGGGCCGGACCAAGTCCCGCCGAGTCCACCGCCGCGCGGTCGAGACTTTTCGAGCGAGCTGCGAATTGAAGACGCGCGGCCGCACCGGCGTGCTCCTCTATCTCTCGCTCGACGAGAAAAGGGCGGAGATCGTCGCCGACAAGGCGATTAACGACCTCGTCGAACCGGAAGTCTGGGGCGAAGCGATGGAGGTGCTGATCGACGAAGTGAAAGCGGGCCGGCCGGGGCCGGGCCTGGCGCTTGCGATCGAGCGGATCGGCGCGGTGCTGGCGCCGATCCTGCCGCCGACGCTCGACAATCCCGACGAGCTTCCCAACCGGGTGATCGCGCTGTGAAGGCGAGCGCGGACAAACCCGAAGAGACGCTCTGGGAAGGGCGCTACATCGTCGCCAAGAGGCGCGGCAAATGGGAATATGTGTCGCGCACTGAGGGCGTCGGCGCGGCGGTGATCCTGGCCGTGGATGAGGGCCACGTCCTCCTCGTCGAGCAATATCGCGTGCCTTTGGGCAAGCTCTGCCTCGAGCTCCCCGCCGGCCTGATCGGCGACGAGACGCAAGGCGAGGCGGCCGCGGACGCCGCCGCGCGCGAGCTCGAGGAGGAGACCGGCTACCGCCCGGCGCGGATGACCGAGCTCGGCCATTTCCATTCGTCGCCCGGCATGGTCTCGGAGGGCTTCACCTTGCTCCGCGCCGAGGGGTTGACCAAGGTGAGCGAAGGCGGCGGCGTGGAGGGCGAGGGCATCGTCGTCCATCGGGTGAAGCTGGCGGACGTCCCAGCCTTCGTCGCCGCGAAGCGCGCGGAGGGCTTTGCGATCGATGTGAAGATGCTGCTCCTGCTCGCGGGGGATATTCTCAACGCGTCATGCTGAACTTGATTCAGCATCCATGAACACGGACTGCGCAAACTTGCCATCTCCGCGTTCATGGGTCCTGACTTCCGTCAGGATGACGGATCAGCGGAAATTGTCGGCGTAGGCCTGGATCTTGAGCTTTGGCTCGGGCGGGGCGGGCAGGACATGGGCGTCTATGCCCTCGCGCACCGCATAGCCAAGCGCCGCCTCCAGCGTCGGGAAAGTCAGCGTGACCTGCTCCTGGGTTTCGGCGCCGCCGGCCCAGCCGGTCAGCGGGTCGGGCCGCTGCGGGCGTGCGGATTCGAACTCGAGCACCCACGTTCCGGCGCGCGCCCGGCCAGATTGCATCGCGTTCTTCTCGCGCTGGTAGATCCGTGCCGCCATGGCCTCCGCTTTGTCCAAGAAGCGGCCCCGAATCAAGCAGGATAGAGCCTAGCCGCATGGCGCCGCCCCTATTATCACGCTCTCCGATGGCGAGGGAGAAGCGAGGGCGCGGGATCAGCCGCCGGCAGCTGCTGATCGGCGGCGGCGCCGGCGTCGGCCTGTATGTCGCCTGGCGCTTCTGGCCGCGCAGCTATGCGCCGAACCTGCGCGCGCGCGAGGGCGAGACGCTGTTCAACGCCTTCCTCAAGATCGGCCGCGACGGCCGCGTCTCGGTGGCGGTGCCGCAGACCGAACTGGGGCAGGGCGTCTATACCAGCCTGCCGCAGATCCTCGCCGACGAGCTCGGCGCCGACTGGCGCACGGTCGCGGTCGAGCCGGCGCCGATCAGCCCGCTTTACGCCAATATCATGCTCGCCGAGGAGGCGGCCGACGACGGCGGCTGGCCCGAGGCGCTGCGCGGCGCCGGCCGCTGGCTGGCGCGCGATTTCGCCACAAGCAACGCGCTGATGCTGACCGGCGGCTCGACCTCGGTAAGGGCCTTCGAACGGAGCCTGCGCGAGGCCGGCGCGGCGGCGCGGGTGATGCTCTGCATGGCCGCCGCCGAGCGCTGGGGCGCCAATTGGGAGGAGCTCGAAACGCGCGAGGGCTTCGTCTGGCGCGAGCAGGCGCGCCTGCCCTTCGCCGAGCTCGCCGAGGCCGCGCCGGGCCACCGCCCGCCGACGCCCTTGCCGATGCGCGACGATGTCGAGGGCCGCCTGGCCGGCCAGCCTCTGCCGCGCCTCGACGCCCCCGCCAAGATCGACGGTAGCGCCCTGTTCGCGGCCGACGTGCGCTTTCCAGACATGGTCTTCGCGGCGGTGCGCAGCGGCCCCTGGGGCAGCCGGCTCGGCCCGGTCGACACCGCTGCCGCCCGCGCCGTCGTCGGCGCGCTGCGGATTTTCGAGTTTCCAGATTGGGTGGCGGCGGTCGGCACCAATTGGTGGGCGGCCTGGCGGGCGGTCGAGGCGCTCAGGCCGCGCTTCCACCTGCGCCGGCCGCTGGCGAGCAACGCCGGCATCGGCGCCGCCCTCAACGCCGCGCTCGACGCCGGCAATGACGACCGCGTGTTCGAGGCCGGCACGATGGACAATGGCTTTCCCGGCGCCAGCCCGGTCGAGGCGCGCTACGAAGTCGGTCTCGCCCCGGCCGCGGCGATCGAGCCCCTGACCGCGACCGCGCGCATCGTCGGCGACGGCATCGAGGTCTATGCGCCGAGCCAGGCGCCGGGCCTCGCCCGCGCCGCCATCGCCCGCGCCGCCGGCTTCGCCGAGGACCGGGTGACCTTCTTCCCGACGCTCGCGGGCGGCGGCTATGGGCGCAAGCTCGAGACGATGGCGATCGAGCAGGCGGCGATCCTCGCGGTGCGGATGCGCCGGCCGGTCCAGCTGACCTGGTCGCGGCTCCAGGAAATCCAGCGCGAATCCTGGCGGCCGGCGGCGCAGGCGCGGATGACCGGCTGGATGAAGCAGGGCCGGATCGAGGCCTGGCGGGCGCGGATCGCGGCGCCGCCCACGGCCGCTTTGGTCGCGGCAAGGATCGGCGCGGGCGGCTCGGCCGTGCGCGCCGCCGTCTCCGGCGCGGTGCCGCCTTATGCGATCCCCAACGTCTTCGTCGATCATGCGAGCGCCGATCTCGGCATCGAGACCGGCCTGTGGCGCGGCGCCGCGCACAGCTACACCTGCTATTTCACCGAATGCTTCATCGACGAGCTCGCCCGCGCCGCCGGGCTCGAGCCGCTCGCCTTCCGCAATTTCCTGCTGCAGAACAATCCGCGGCTCGCCCGCTGCCTCGCCACCGCCGCCTCGATCGGCGGCTGGGACGGCGGCACGCCCGGCAGCGGCATGGGGCTCGCCTGCCACAGCGCCTTCGGCTCGCACATCGCCTGCCTGGTCGAGGTCGAGGTGGCGAGCGACCAGCGCCTCAGAGTGATGCGCGCGGTCGCCGCGGTCGATTGCGGACGCGCGATCAATCCGGAGATCGTCAAGCAGCAGATCGAGGGCGGCATCGTCCACGGCGTCTCCGCGGCCACCGGCCGGCCGGTCGAGATCGCCGGCGGCATGCCCACGGCCATGTCGATCGGCGCCTTCGGCCTGCCCATATTGCGCGACGCGCCCGAGGTCAGCGTCGAACTGATCGAGAGCGAGGAGGCGCCGGGCGGGATCACCGAACTGGGCGTCGCGCCGGCCGCGCCCGCCATCGCCAACGCCTATTTCTCGCTGAGCGGCCAGCGCGTGCGCAGCCTGCCGATCGTGATCGGAGGCCCCAGGACATGAGCAGGCCGCCCCATCATTCCGCCGTCCCCCCGCCCAGGATCGGCCTGCTGCTGATCAACCTCGGCACTCCGGATGCGCCGGAGCCCGGGGCGGTGAAGCGCTACTTGCGCGAATTCCTCTCCGACCCGCGCGTCGTCGAAATCCCGCAGCTGGTCTGGCAGCCGATCCTGCGGGGCATCATCCTCAACACCCGGCCGAAGAAGTCGGCCCATGCCTACAAGCAGGTGTGGATGGAGGAAGGCTCGCCGCTCGCCGTCTACACCGCGCGCCAGGCCAAGGCGCTCCAGGGCGCCTTCGGGCCCGGCGTCCTCGTCGACCATGCCATGCGCTATGGCAGGCCGGCCATCGCCGAGCGGATCGACGCGCTGAAGGCGGCGGGCTGCGAGCGCATCCTGATCGCGCCGCTCTATCCGCAATATTGCGCGGCGACGACTGCGACCGCCACCGACGAGGCGTTCCGCCATTTGCGCCGCCTGCGCTGGCAGCCGGCGGTGCGCACATTGCCGCCTTATCATGACGACCCGCTCTATATCGAGGCGCTCGCCACATCGGTGCGCGCGTCGCTGGCCGCGCTCGCCTTCGAGCCGCAGGCGCTGCTGGTCAGCTTCCACGGCATGCCGCAGCGCACGCTCGAACTTGGCGATCCCTATCATTGCCATTGCCGCAAGACCGCGCGGCTGCTCGGCGAGGCGCTCGGCCGCGATCTCGTCGTCGCCTTCCAGTCGCGCTTCGGCCGCGCCAAATGGCTGGAGCCGGCGACCGACAGGATGCTGGCCGCTTTGCCCGGGGAGGGCGTCACCCGGCTCGCCATCCTCGCGCCGGGCTTTGCCGCCGATTGCCTGGAGACGCTGGAAGAGCTGGCGATCCGCGGCCGCGACACCTTCAAGGGCGCGGGCGGAACCGACTTCGCCTATCTCCCCTGCCTCAACGACGGCGCGCCGGGCGTGGCGATGCTTCGCGCGCTGATCGCCCGCGAGCTTGAAGGATGGGTGCCGCCGCAATAAGGCCCTCTCCATAAAAGAAACCAAGGAGAGAGATATGGCACGGGTTGCGATCGTCACCGGCGGCACGCGAGGCATAGGCGAGGCGATCAGCATCGCGCTCAAGGACCAGGGCGTCACCGTCGCCGCCAATTATGCCGGCAATGACGAGAAAGCGCGCGCCTTCACCGAGCGGACCGGGATCAAGGCCTATAAATGGGACGTCGCCGATCTCGACGCCTGCCTCGCCGGCGTGGCGGCGGTCGAGGCCGAGCTGGGCCCCGTCGAGATCGTGGTCAACAATGCCGGCATCACCCGCGACGGCACCATGAAGCGCATGCAGCGCGAATCCTGGGACGAGGTGATGGACGTCAATCTGGGCGGCTGCTTCAACATGACCAAGGCCGTGTGGGACGGGATGAACGGCCGCAAGTTCGGCCGGATCGTCAATATCGGCTCGATCAACGGCCAGGCCGGCCAATATGGCCAGGTCAATTACGCCGCCGCCAAATCGGGCATTCACGGCTTCACCAAGGCGCTCGCCCAGGAAGGCGCCCGCGCCGGCATCACCGTCAACGCGATCGCGCCCGGCTATATCGACACCGAGATGGTCGCCGCGGTGCCGCCGGACGTGCTCGAGAAGATCGTCGCCAAGATCCCGGTCGGAAGGCTCGGCAAGGCGGAGGAGATCGCCCGCGGCGTCACCTTCCTCTGCTCGGAGGATGGCGGCTTCATCACCGGGAGCACGCTGTCGATCAACGGCGGGCAGCATATGTATTGACGGCCCCGACAGGCCGTCATCCCCGCGAAAGCGGGGATCCAGACGGACTCAGAATGGATTCCCGCTTTCGCGGGAATGACGAGGAAATATGGGACCGGTGAAGCGCTCGATCATGATCGCGGGCCATGCGACCTCGATCAGCCTGGAGCCGGTCTTCTGGGAGGCACTGCGCGACGCTGCCGAAGCCCAAGCGCTGCCGCTCAACGCGCTGGTCGCGCGGATTGACGCCGGCCGCGTCGCCGCGCCCGATCCGCCCAACCTCGCCAGCGCGATCCGGGTCTGGCTGTTCGAACGGGAGAGGGGCGATGGCGGTTGAGCTCAACCACAGCATCATCTGGTGCTCGGACAAGGCGCGCTCGTCCGCGTTCATGACCGATATTCTCGGCCTCCCGCCGGCGCGCGCCTTCCACCATTTCCTGGTCGTCGATCTCGACAACCGGGTGTCGCTCGATTTCTACCAGAAGGACGGCCCGGTCGCGCCCCAGCATTACGCCTTCCTGGTCGGCGAGGCGGAGTTCGACGCCGCCTTCGCGCGCATCGAGGCGCGGGGGCTCACCTATTGGGCCGATCCGGCGCGGACCAGGCCCGGCGAGACCAACGATCATGACGGCGGCCGCGGAGTCTATTTCGAGGACCCGGACGGGCATCTGCTCGAGCTGATCACCCGGCCTTACGGGAGCGGGGCCCCGGACTAGAGTCGTTCGCCTTCGAAATTCAAACTCCGTCATTCCAGCGAAAGCTGGAATCCCTTTTCCTTCCCGCGCTTCAAGAAGTGAGATTCCAGCTTTCGCTGGAATGACGAGTCATCCGAATCAAAAGCCGCTCTATCTCCCCAGCAGCACCCGCGCCTGCGTCGCGATCTGGGCCAGCATCGGCGCGGTGGTGGCCGAGGCGGTGCGGGCGCGCTCGACGGTGCGCCGGAACTGGTCGATGCGCGGTCCCTGGCTCGCCACCCATTTGTCGACCACGGCCTTGGGATCGTCCGACTTGCGCCGCTCCAGGAACTCCAGCCGCAATTGCTCGAAATCGCGCGCCAGGCCCGCGGTCAAGAGCCGCTCCCACTGGTCGCGCGCCTGGAAATTGTTGGCGGCGTGCTGCGCCCAGTCGAGCCCCAGGGCCTCGCCCAATTTGGTGTAGGCCCGGGTCAGCTGGATCTCGTCGACCTTGAGCTTCTGGCCGAGCACCGCGAGCCCGACCGCGCCATTGAGCTCGAACAGGCGGACGATCTTGTGCGCGATTTCGGGAGGCGCGCCGATCGCGTCCAGCTCGGCGCGCAGCCCCGACGCCTCCGACCGCGCCTCGGGCCTGAGCAGATCGTCGACCATCGCCTCCAGTTTCTCCAGCCCCGGGGTCAGCAGGGCGACGATCTCGCCCGGCGCCATGTCGGGCGAGGTGCAGCGCAAGAGATCGGCGATGTGCATCTGCAGGCCCGTCGAGGCCTGTTCGAACAGAGCGAGCCGGACCTCTTCGGGAAGGTCGGCCTGGTCGAGCTCGGCCCAGAGCGCGTCCATCCGGAACAGGCGCTCGGCGGCGAGGAAGGCGGCGGCGGCCTGGCCGAAGGCGGCGCCCTCCTCCTCGGTCAAGGCGAAGGGAGCGATGATGCCGAGCCGGTTGACGAAGCGGTTGGCGACCTTGGTGGCGATGATCTCCTTCTTGAGGCGGTGCGCGCGGATCGCGTCGCCGTGCCGCTCGCGCATCGCCGCCGGGAAGGCGTTGCACAATTCGGGGACGAGGGTCGGATCGTCGGTGAACTTCGCCATCTCGACCGCCATCTGCAGGCGCATCTTGGCGGTCGAGAGCAAAACCGCCAGCTCGGGCCGGGTCAGACCGAGATTCTGCTGGGCGCGGCGGAGCAGCTCCTCGTTGCCGTCGAGCCCCTCGACCGCGCGGTTCAGCTTGCCGCTCTCCTCTAGGATCTCGATCACCCGCACGAGTTGGGGCAGCGCCCGCGCGCCGCCCCGCTCGGCGATCGACAAGGCCAGGGTCTGCAGGCGGTTGTCCTCGAGCACGAGTTCGCCCACCTCCTCGGTCATCTCGGCGAGGAGACTATTGCGCTCCTCGATCGCGAGCCTGCCTTCGGCCATCTCGCGGTTCAGCGGGATCTTGATGTTGACCTCGTTGTCCGAGCAATCGACGCCCGCCGAATTGTCGATGAAGTCGGTGTTGATGCGGCCGCCATGGCCGCTGAACTCGATGCGGGCGGCCTGGGTGATGCCGAGATTGGCGCCCTCGCCGATCGCCTTGACGCGCAAGTCGGCGGCGTTGACGCGGATCGCGTCGTTGGAGGGGTCGCCGACCTCGGCGTGGCTCTCGCCCTTGGCCTTGACGTAGGTGCCGATGCCCCCGAACCAGAGGAGATCGACCTCGGCCAGCAGGATGGCGCCGATCAGCGCCGCTGGCTCGATCGCCTCGGCCTCGATGCCGAGCATCTCGCGGACCTGGGCGGAGAGCGGGATCGACTTCTGGCTGCGAGGGAAGACGCCGCCGCCCTTCGAGATCAGGCTCTTGTCGAAATCGGCCCAGGAGGAGCGGGCGAGGCCGAACATCCGCTTGCGCTCCTTCCAGCTTTTCGCCGGATCGGGATCGGGATCGAGGAAGATGTGGCGGTGGTCTAAGGCGGCGACGAGCTTGATCGCCTTCGACAGCAGCATTCCGTTGCCGAACACGTCGCCCGACATGTCGCCCACTCCGGCGACCCGGATCGGCTGCGACTGGACGTCGATCCCGATCTCGCGGAAATGGCGCTGGACCGAGATCCAGGCGCCTCGGGCGGTGATCCCCATCGCCTTGTGGTCGTAGCCGTAGCTGCCGCCGGACGCGAAGGCGTCGCCGAGCCAGAAGCCGCGCTCGGTGGCGATGGCGTTGGCGACGTCGGAGAAGGTCGCCGTGCCCTTGTCGGCGGCGACGACGAAATAGGGATCGTCGCCGTCGTGGACGACCACGCCTTCC